>JBEKDI010000014.1:0-74995 GCA_050014435.1 Verrucomicrobiota bacterium
GCCAGTGGGATGTCGGTCAAGTCGCCGATTTTTGATTACGCCCACTTCGAACGGCTCGAGCATGAAGGGCGGAACGAATTCATCGGCCAGATGGCCCGGTTGCTCTCCCGGACAAAGCGATAAAGCAGCGCAAAGTAATGCAAAATGCAGAAATCCTGTCGAGAATTTGCGTGTCTTTCCGTTATTCCCAAGTCTTTGCTGCGCAAGGCTTTTTGACCTGTTTTACCCCCAAAATCGCAATTCTTTGGAAAATTCTTTTAAAAAGCAGTTGACGAAACAATGTTTAAACTATAAGCTTCGTTCAATGAATGATCTATTACGGCCATGAGGATGGAAAGGCAGAGTGCTTCCGCCGTAGCCGAAGAGGCTTTGGCGGACTGACGAAAGTTATGAAGACGATACCCGGACTTGAAAGTCCACCTGCGTGTCCGCGGGCTTGTCCGCCAACTTGTCCGTCCGTAGCGTCTTGGCGAAGGAGGAAGCCACGAATGCTTGGCTCGAATGCGGGATCAAACCCCACTCAAAGCGAATCGCACCGGGTCGCACCAAATCGCAGTGATCTTTTCATGGCGTCACAGCAAGTCGCACTTAAATCCGTGTCGTGCGGGTACGGCGCGGGGGAATCGGACAGTCTGTCTACCGAATTGAGGAAATAATTTAAAAATGCCAAAGATTCCAAAATCCGTGCATCTCAATCTTAATCCCATCGCCCACCTTCGTTTGCTTCGTTCCCTTGGTGTTTATTCAGAACTTCAGCCTTCAGCACTCCTCCATGGGGTCAAATCATGATTAGTTTAGTTAGAACCGAATCAAACCAGTGCTCTGCGGACCAAATTGCATGCAAGCATCTATACAGAAACGTTTTACAAAACAACCAACAGTTGAGCCGGTCATACTACTCAAACCGACTCAAAGCGATTTTATTTCCAAGTGGCGGACTGCCGAAGTTGTAAAGAATCTCGACAGACATTATCAATTATCAATTGTCCATTATCCATTTTTAAACAGGGATTTACCTTGAAGGCAGGGGCGGTTTGGTGCTGCAATGCTCGCCATAGATGAAGACCGAGGGCTCCATGCCAAACTCCGGACCCATCCTCCACTCGGAGAACGAGGGCAGGGGAAGAACCACCTTGGCGCGGGGAAGCGAGGCGCGGCCATGAGCGACAAGGAGTTGGTGCGGATTCTTAGTGTCGATGACTCCCCTGAAATGCACGAGGTGTATGAGAAGCTCCTCGTTGTGGATGACGCGCCGGCCAGGGACAAGACTTGGGACGAGATCCAGGCCGGGGCGCAGCCGCCCGCCAGGCTCCCCAGCTTTACGGTCGATGCCGCCGCCAACGGCCAGGAGGCATTAGAGAGGGTCGTCCGGGCCTGCCAAGAGGGACGGCCTTACGCCGTGGCTTTTGTCGATATGCGCATGCCTGGCTGGGACGGCATTGAAACCATCGAGCATATTTGGAAGGTTGACCCCTCCTTGCAAGTGGTTATTTGCACCGCGTTCGTTGAGTTTTCCGCCGACGACATTGTGCGCCGCCTGCACCGGGCGGACCAGGTGCTGCTGCTCAAGAAGCCCTTTGACGGCATCGAAGTGCGGCTGCTGGGCTTCGCGTTGGCTGAAAAATGGCGCCTGGCCCGCGAATCAGAATCCCATTTTGACAATCTCGAAGCCCTGATCAAAGCCCGTACGCGAGAGTTGGAACTATCGATTGCCCAAATCAAATCTTCGGAGAGCCAGTATAGGCTTCTGTTTGAAAGCAATCCCACGCCGATTTACACTTTTGACCAGGAAACGCTCGCCTTTCTGGCCGTCAATGAAGCGGCCGTGCAGCATTACGGGCATTCCAGGAGCGAGTTCCTGAACATGACCTTGCGCGACATTGCCTTGCCGGAGGAAATTCCCGGCTTCCTTGACAAACTGTCCAAGTGGACGCCAGACGCGGCCTATTCGGGCGTCTGGCGGCATCGCACCAAGAGCGGCAAGCTCGTCGAAATGGAGATCACCTCGCACCCTTTGGGCGCGGAGAAGCGGTGGCTGTCCCTGGCCGTGGATGTGACGGAACGCCTGAACCTCGAGGCCCAATTGCGCCAGGCCCAAAAGATGGAGTCCGTCGGCCAGTTGGCGGGCGGCATCGCCCATGATTTTAACAATCTCCTCACCGTCATCAACGGCCACGCCGGCCTCATCATGACTGGCGAAAAGCTCAGCCCCAAAACAGCCGAGTCGATCAAGGAAATCTCCGAAGCTGGCCGGCGTGCCGGCGCGCTCACCCGCCAGCTGATGGCCTTCAGCCGCAAACAGGACTTGAATCTGCAAACGCTGGATTTGAACGGCATTGTCAACAATATCAGCAAAATGCTCCGGCGCATATTGGGGGAAGACGTCGCCCTGGAGGCGGATTTTGCCCAGGAGCTGCCCCCGATCAAAGCCGACCTTGGCATGGTGGAGCAGGTGCTTCTCAATCTGGCGGTCAATTCGCGCGACGCCATGCCACGCGGCGGCAAATTGCGCATTGCCACCGCCTGCGTCGCCCTGGACGCCGCCGGAGCGCGGCAGAATCCGGAGGCCGTGCCTGGGAGATTTGTGCGCCTGACCTTCAGCGATACAGGATGCGGCATTGCGCCGGAGAATTTGGGGCGCATTTTCGAGCCTTTTTTCACCACCAAGGCGCTGGACCGCGGCACCGGCTTGGGTCTGGCCACCGTCTATGGCATCGTCAAACAGCATCGCGGCTGGATCGAAGTGACCAGCAAAGTCGGCCAGGGGACTGCCTTCAACATCTATTTCCCCGCCTCGGCCGAAAAAAGCGGGGCGCTGCCCGTGTCGCAGGGGGAACAAAAAGTCATGGGCGGGACGGAAACCATTCTGGTGGTGGAGGACGAGGCGCCGTTGCTCAAGCTGATGCATCACATCCTGGAAAGCTACGGCTACAAAGTGCTGGAATCCTCCAACGGCAAGACGGCCCTGGAGCTTTGGGAGGGGCACAAGGCCAAGATTGATTTATTATTGACAGATTTGATTTTGCCGGACGGGATGGCCGGGCCGGAACTGGCCCGGATCCTGCAGGAGGCCAAGCCGGCGCTAAAGGTGCTGTACACCAGCGGCTACAACACCGAGCGGCTGGCCAAGGAATTCCCCCCGGGCACGCGGGTGAATTTTGTGCAGAAACCCTTCCATGCGCGCAAGCTGGCCGAGGTGGTCTACTACTGCCTGAACAACAAATAGTCGATGGGAAGACTTTGCCCGGCTGCCGGGCGAAAAACGGCTTCTTGACAGTCCAGACCCGGCACATTTCGCCAGACAAACGGGCTTTTTCAGCATTTTTCAGCCTTGGCACGTTTCCTGATATGTTGGCTGTCAATGAAAAACATTTTGGTCATTGACGATACGGAAGACGTGAGAAATCTCATCGCGACCGTGCTGACCAATTACGGCTTCACCGTGCGCGAGGCGGCGAACGGCAAAATGGGCATCGACATGATTGCCGCAGAGAAGCCGGATTTGGTCATTTGCGACATCAAGATGCCCGCGATGGGAGGTTACGAAACCCTCAACGCCGTTCGGGAATCTTCCGAGACGGCCACGATTCCATTTATTCTCATGACCGGTTCGGTCAGCCACGACGGTTTTCGGCGCGGCATGGTCTGCGGCGCCGACGATTACCTGGTCAAGCCGTTTACGGCTGACGAATTGATTGAAGCGGTGATGTCCCGCCTTGTCCGGCACTCCGAATTGCAACTGGATGCCGACCGGCGCGCGCAGAAGCTGCACGAATATGCCTCTCACTATCACTTTCCTGAACTGGCCGGCAGCCTTGACGACTCGGTAGGCTCGGCTGTGGCCTAGGCTGGCTCCCTTTCGAAAAGCCTCAAAGAAAGATTGAACGTTCGTTGCGGGAGCCCGTCAAATCAAGGTGCCTCGGAAATGGGGCCGGGTGGGTTTTTATGGTTTTTCCCATTCGGTTGCTGTTCCGGGGTTATAGGGTCGAGTAACAAAGTTTGTTGCTAGCCGGACGCCGCAAAGGCGTCCGGCCTCGATCCAACCTTTCCAGCGTCGCGATTTCGGCGTGATCTTTCCTGTAAACAGGGCGGCAAGTTGTCAGACGGTTTGGGTCATTCCTGCCTGTACGTTCAACGGCAAAGGGCAATAATTTCCCGTTCAACAACCTGCAATCACGCTAAATAGCCTGTTTTCAAGCCTTTTCCACACTGGCATAGCGGCTGCTAAATCTGGCAATGGTCTATGGCTATGATTGATGCTTTATTCTGCGATTCAAATTATTTGGCCGCAAAAAAGATGCTGGATATCAACGTCCTGCGTCATGAAGCCATTGCCAGCAACATTGCGAATGTTGAAACGCCCAATTACAAGCGCCTGGATGTATCCCCCACCTTCGAGAGCCAGTTACAACAGGCTGTGGCGAGCCGGGATGCCGGCCAAATCGCCGCCCTGCAACCGGGGTTGGCCGTCGATAGTCAAGCCGTTTCCGGGCGCAGCGATGGGAACACAGTCCAGTTGGAAGACGAAATGTTGAAGCTCAACCAAAACATGGTGGAACACTCGCTTGAAACCCAGTTGGTCAGCGCCCAGCTCACGAAGTTGCGCCAGGCCATCACCGGCAATGTCTAATCTATGATCCAACTCCTCTCAGGCATCGATAGCACCGCCTCGTCCCTGGACGCCGAACGGATTCGCATGGACGTGATTTCCGAGAACATCGCCAACATCAACACCACCAAGGGCCTTGATGGAAAGCCTTATCAGCGGCAGGAAGTGGTGTTTCAATCCGTGCTGAACGCAAAACAAAATGCCGACCGCAACGGCGCGGCGCCGCAAACAACCCAGGTCGTTCGCATTGCCAAGGACAATCGCCCGCCCCGGATGATTTACAACCCCTCGCATCCTGACGCCAACGCGCAAGGCATGGTGGCCATGCCAGACATCAACATCCATGAGGAGATGGTCGATATGATCGCCAGTTCGCGCGCCTACGAAGCCAACATCGCGGTGGTCAAAAATGCCCGGACCATGGCCATGGAGGATCTTTCGATCGGCAAACACTGATAGCCGAACCCGGCATCTATGGACGCTCTTTCAGCAATAAAAATGATGGCGGGCACGCAGATGAGCAGCCCGTTGGGCGGGACGGCCGCGCAAAGCGGCATCGTGCCGTCCATCGCGCCGCAGGAACTGGAGAAGCTCAATTCCGACCTCGGCCCCCAGTCCGCGACCGCGGCGGCGCCGAGCGACTCGTTTCAGAATGTGCTCGGCAAATTCGTGGGCGAGGTCAATGCCAAGCAGGCCGCCGCCAGCGATGACATGGCCGGTTTGCTGAGCGGAAAGAACGTCTCGCTGCACCAGGCCATGATCTCGATGGAGGAAGCCAGCGTTTCCTTTCAAATGATGGTCGCAGTGCGCAACAAACTCCTGGAATCCTACCAGGAAATGATGCGGATGCAGGTATGATTGACAGACCAAATTTTATAACAACCCATAATCATTTGCCAAGGCCGGCCGTTGACGCCGGCGCCTTTATTTCATGAACAAAAACCTCTCTCAAATCGCCCGGCAACTGGCCGCCATCTGGCAGCAGCTTGGGCTGAGCCAGCGCATCAGCGTGGTGGCCGCCACCGTGGTGGTGTTCGCCGGCCTGGCCGGGCTGGCCATGTGGTCCAGCCGTGTGGATTACGCCCTGCTTTACGGCAAACTGGACGAAGGCGAGGCCTCCAAAGTCATTGCCGCGCTCGATGAAGCCAAGGTGCCCTATCAAATCAGCCGTGGCGGCGGGGCCATTCTCGTCCCATCGGACAAGGTGTACCAGATGCGAATGCAAATGGCGGGCAAGGGGATTCCCCGCGGAGAAGGGGTCGGATTTGAGATTTTCGACAAGGCTAGTTTTGGCGTTTCCGATTTCGTGCAGCGCGCCAACTATGCCCGCGCCATTCAAGGCGAACTGGCCCGCACCATCAGCCAGCTTGATCAGGTCGAATCCGCCCGCGTCATGATCGTTATGCCCGAGAACCGGCTGCTGTCGGACAATTCGCGCAAACCTACCGCTTCAGTCTTTGTCCGCGTCAAAGGCAGCGCCCAATTGCCCGCGTCAGCCATTAACTCGATTCGTTTTCTGGTGGCCAACAGCGTGGAGGGATTGCAGGCCAACAATGTTTCCGTGGTGGACAACCAGGGCAACGTCCTTTCGGAGAACCAGGAGAATGATTCCGTGGCCGGCTTGTCCAACAACCAGCTCAGCGCCCGGCGCAATTGCGAGCAATATCTGTCCAAGAAAGCTGAAGGAATGCTGGAGAAGGTGCTGGGTCCCGGCCAGGCCGTCGTGCGTGTGGCGGTCGATCTTAATTGGGACACTATCACCCGCACCGAAGAGAAATATGATCCGGACGGCCAGACTGCCCGCAGTAGCACCATCAACGATGAAGAGACAGATTCGGACATCGCCGCGGCCGGGGGCGCGCCGGGCCTGAGCGCCAACAACGTGGCCGCGGACGGAACTACCAACACGACGCCCGCTGCCGCCGCCATCCCGGTCAACACCAGCCGCACCAAGAAAAAAGTCACCACCAGCACCTACGAGATCAACAAGATCACGAGCAATATTCTCCAAGCTGCCGGCGGGGTAAAACGCATCTCCAGCGCGGTCTTCATCGCGCAACGTTTCGAAGGCAAAGGCGCAGATCGCAAAGCTGTGCCGCGAACCCCCAAGGAACTGGATGATCTCAAAAGTATCGTGAAAAGCTCGCTTGGCATCCAGGAAAGCGACCCTACCCGCAAGGACGAGCTTACGCTGGAAGAAACGCCATTTAACGATCAGACCGCCACCGAAATAACGCAGCAATTCGAGGAGCAGAACAAGCGGCAGGTTTGGTTCGATCTGGCGCAGAAACTGATGTATCCCGCGCTGGCCCTGGGAATCATTTTCATGTTCTGGCGCATGGTAAAGAACACCAAAGTGGAGGAAATCCCGCTCGGAGTTCCCATCGGAAACGGAAACGGCAATGGCAATGGCAACGGACATTACGGCGCGCCCGGCGCGCCCGGTTCTCGCATGGTGACGGTGGATGTCCTGAATCAGTTGATTCGGGAGAACCCGGCCAACATGACCCAGGCGGTCCGCACCTGGATGAACCGCGCCAAACCCAATAACTAGGATTTTGCGATGAACACCTGGTCGGAAACGATCCCCCTTTCGGCGCCTTTACGAGACGCAATTCCGGCCGGCCTTCCTCCTGGCATGCCGCCGATGGATGCCTCGCTCCAGGACACATGGCAGGCGGGGTACCAACAGGGCCATCTCGAAGGCGAAAAATCGTTGAGCGAGCAATTGCTCAAACAGCGCACCGAGTTGAACGAACTGTTCCAGGGCACGCTCAACTCTCTTCGCCAGGCCATACCACAAGTCGTCCACGACACCGAAGACATGGTGGTTTCGCTCGCTCTTGAAGTGGCGCGAAAACTGGTGTCGGACATGCCCATTTCCGTGCCGATGGTGGAAGCCGCCGTCCGCGACGCGCTGTCTCATGTGGAAAGTTCGGCCCAAGTCACCGTGCGGCTGCATCCGGCTGACTTGGATTTGTTGCAAAAGGCGGGTTCTCCCGTGCTGGGATCGGAGCAGGCTCCGAATGATTGTCGCTTTCTCGGTTCAGTCGAAGTCAGCCGTGGCGGCTGCCTGGTCGAGACTCGTTTCGGGACGGTGGATGCGCGGCGCGAAACCAAATTCGATCTTGTCAAAAAGAACCTGCTCCAATGATCACGCACGACAGACCATCATGCACGAACCGGGTTGAAGACTTGCTGCGACGAGTGCAGACAACCCAAGTTGTTCGAAATCACGGACGGGTGGTGCAATTAATCGGCCTGGTCATAGAATCGGAGGGGCCGCTGGTGGCCGTCGGCGAAATTTGCAAAATTGAATCCGCGCGCCACGACGGATTCACCCTGGCCGAGGTGGTGGGATTCAGGAACCATCATGTCCTGCTCATGCCGCTGGGGGAATTGCGCGGGATACATCCCGGCAGCGAAGTCATTGCGATGGGCACGTCCTTGCAGGTTCCGGTGGGCGAATCCCTCAAGGGCCGCGTGATCGACGGGTTGGGCAATCCTTTGGACGACAAGGGGCCGATTGAAGCCGGGTCGGCGATTAATTTAAACCAGCCTCCGCCGCATCCGCTGAAACGGCAGCGCATCGGGCAGGTCTTTCGCACCGGCATCAAGGCAATTGATACCTTCACCCCTTGCGGGCGCGGACAGCGTCTGGGCATCTTTGCCGGGAGCGGGGTCGGCAAATCCACTTTGTTGGGCATGATCGCCAGCCAGGCGGAGGCGGACGTGAACGTGATCGCTCTGATTGGCGAACGGGGACGCGAGGTGCGCGAGTTTCTGGAAAAAGATTTGGATGACGCGGGCCGCCGCAAATCCATTGTAGTGGTGGCCACCTCCAATCAACCGGCCATTGCGCGCTTAAAGGGTGCTTTTGTGGCCATGGCCGTCGCCGAACATTTTCGAGATGCCGGCCAGAACGTTTTGTTGATGATGGACTCGGTGACCCGCTTCGCCATGGCGCAACGGGAGATCGGCCTGGCCGTCGGCGAACCGCCCACGACGCGAGGCTACACGCCGTCCGTTTTTTCGTTGCTGCCGCAGTTGTTGGAGCGCGCCGGGGCGGGGGAGCGGGGGTCCATCACCGGACTTTTTGCCGTGCTAGTCGAAGCCGATGACATGAACGACCCCATCGCCGATGCCGTGCGGTCGATCCTGGACGGCCACATCGTGCTGACCCGCGAGCTGGCGACCCAGAACCATTATCCTGCGATTGACGTGCTGGAGAGCGTAAGCCGTTTGATACGCGACCTCAGCACGCCAGAGCAGCAGGACCTGACTTCGCGCGCCCGCCGGGCGATGGCCACGTATCGCAAGAATCAGGATTTGATCAACATCGGCGCGTATCCGCCCGGGACGAATCCGGCCATCGATTCGAGCATCCATTTGCATGAGCCGTTGAATTCATTTTTGTGCCAGCCGGTGGAGCAGGGCTGCACCCTTCCCGAGAGCTGGTCGCTGTTGGAAAAGACCATGGCCACCCCCCTGCCTGAAAAACAAAGCGCGGGCGCCGTCAGGAAATCCGGCTAAGCACGCATGAAAGCTTTCCATTTCACTCTCGAGGCTGTAGGCACGGTCCGCCAGCGCCAGGAACAGAAGGCCATGGAGCACTACGCGCAAAGTTTGATCGTGCGCCGCCAGGCAGTGGAAAAGCTCGAGGCGGCGGAGCGGGAGTTGAGCGCCTGCTGGCAGGAATGGCGCGGCCGATTGGCCGCCGGATATACCGCGGCGGAAGCGGCCCAGGCCCACGCTTATCAACGATCGCTTGCCCAGATCCGGGACGAATGCGCCCAAGCTCTGGCCACCGCGGAGCGACGCGTCAATGCCACTTTGAAAGCCATGCTTGTGGCCCGGAAGAAGCGAGAGATCGTGGACAAATGTTTCGAAAATCAAAAGGCCCGCCATCAGCGCGAGGTGGCCCGGGGTGAACAAAAATTCCTGGATGACCTGGCTGGCCGCCGGGGCAACTCCATCCTCGCCTGGAAGTCGGCGGAATCTCCGTTATGATTAAATTACTCACCTCACCTTGGACGACGGCCCTGGTCGGCATCGTCCTCTACCTGGGCACCACCGTGGCGGTTTGGAAAACTCCCATCCCTCCATCCCCAGGCCCGAAAGCGTCCGCCGCCGCTGGCGAAAAGAAGGCCGGGCCTTCCTGGGACTTTACGAGTCCGGAAGCGGACCAACTCATCGCGGAACTCAAGACCGAAAAGAAGGCGCTGGGGAAAAAGGAGCAGGATCTTAACGATCTGATGGCGCGTTTGCAGTCGGAACGGTCGGAATTAAATTTGGTCACCCAATCCGTGCGCCAGTTGCAAACGGATTTCGATCAGAATGTGCTGCGGATCACCGAGGAGGAAACAGCCAATCTGAAAAAGCTGGCCAAGATTTACGCGGCCATGGAACCGGCCAATGCCGCCAAGGTTTTCGAGGAAATGGATGACACTTCCATCATCAAAATCATGGTCTTCATGAAGGACATGGAAACGGCTGCCGTTTGGGAGGCGTTGGCCAAGAAAGGCGACGCACAAGCCAAACGCGCGGCCCTGCTTTCCGACCGCCTTCGCCTTGCCTCTTTCCGCAGCAATACAAAATGACGACCCAATCCGCTCTGCTTTCTATCCTCACTCCGGCTGTACCGGGGGGCGAGACGCGTTCTTTGGCTCCGGACCAATCCGCCGCAGTGCTCCCCGGCATGGAGAGTTTCTTGGGCGTAATGTCCCACTTGCGAGGTGCTGGTTTTCCCAAGCTTACCGCTGAGGCGAAGTCTGGCGGTTCGTCCCCAGCCACGCTATTGCAACCGCCCGCCAATCCGTCGGGCAAGGCGGTTGACATCCTGCCTTCCATGACCAGTGCGCTCATGTCCGTCATGGCCCAACCGCGAACTGCCACCATGGAATCCAAGGCTCCGGCGGCTAATGCCAAAAGTGCGCCGGTTGGGATGGGGGGCCAGGCCAGGTTCTTGCCAGAATGCTCGAATAATGGCGCCTCTCCGACGCGCGCAACAGTCCTGCGCGTCGGCCCCGCGGGCAAAGCGCCGCGCATTTCTGCCGTGATTTCTTCCGTATCGCCGTCTGCTCCCGCGGCGAGCGTCAAGAATATCCCTGCTGGCCAAGGAGGCCTGGCGAAGCCTTTGGCTGTGATCGCCACCAATGATTCATCTCCGACGGAAGCGCCAAAACGCCAAGCCATCCCGCCCGGCAAAGCGTCACGGGTTGCTGCCGTGAAATCCAGCACCCTGGCATCCGCTCAGTCAGTGACTATTCAGAAGGTGACAGTTGGACAGGGTGTCCAAGTCAGGGGTTTGACGGAGAATTCAAATAAGCCTGCTGTTGCGACGCAGGCATCGATACCTATAGCCCGTCCATCCGGCCAAATGTCCCGAAACGCCGCTGTGGCTTCTCACACGCCCGCATCCGCCGGGGAAACGAAAGATTTACCGGCTGGGCAAGGCGTCCAAGTCAGGGGTTTGACGGAGAATCCAAATAATCCTGTTCTCACGACACAGGTACCGATACCTATCGCCAGTCCATCCGGTCAGTCGCCGCCTGGCGCCGTAGCGGATTTTCGCTCTTCGGCATCCGCTGGTGAAACGAAAGATTTGTCGGCTGTTGAATGGGGTCAGCCCAAGCCTTCGACCGGGAATTCAAATGATGATGCTGTCGTGACAAAGGCGCGAATACCCATTGCCAATCCATCGGACCAGTCGCCGCGAAACGCCTTGATGGATTCTCGCCCATCGGCATCCGTTGGGCAGACGAGAGATTTGCCGGCCATGCAGTTGGACCGGGCCAAGCCCTTGACAGAAATCGCCGATAAAGATGCGTCCCCCGGGGAAGTGCCAAAAGCTTCGATTGACCCGCCGGTCAAGACGACTGACCACGGCGTAGTGGCGGCTAGCACAATGACAGCCATGGCGGGTCAACCGCAGATTATCGCCCATGAGTTTCGCAAACCGGCGACCACCCAGCCCTTGAATTCAGAGGTTGTGCCGGAGACCGAAGAGAAAAAGGCGTCTGCGATGGAAACGCCGGAACGTCCTGCCCGTCTGTCGGACAAAGCGGCTGACTTGGAGCCTCCTGTTTCTAGCAAGCTCGCTGAGGCTGGAAATCAAGTTCAGACGGTGGATGAGGAAGTGGGCCAGGCGCCAGCCTTGCAGAATGTCAATAGTGAGGTTGCTCCGAAAGGTGACGCGGCAAAGGTGGAGTTGCCTCCTTCACCGGCGAACAATCCTCAGGATTCGGAACCAGCGATCCGCCGGGCGGAACAGGCCGGGTCTCCACAACAACCAGTAGCGGCACAGGCAGGGATCACCCCACTGGTGGGATTAAATACCGCAGATGCCGTTGATGGCACAGGGGGTGCTCTTAGTAGTCAAAGAATGATGTTTGCCACGGAAAAGAATGAAATTGCCGGGCCGGCTGAGCAAAAATTGCCGACCGAGTCAAAAACTGACCTGCCCGTCAGATCGGCAAGCGACTCCAGGATTGGATCTAGTTCCAATCCTTCCGGTCCCACGCAAAATTCCATTGATTCCACCGTGGTGATAAATTTGCCGGCGCAAGCCAGCGCAGCGAATTCGGATGCAAGAACGGGAACGGGGGCCGCGCAAACCGTTGATCACGCCGCGATCCAGGCTGAACGAGTGGGGCATCTGTTAAATCAGCAAGTAGTGATGATCCGTCAATCGGGTGCGAACAACATCGCGGTTTCGCTCAAGCTGGATCCGCACACCGAACTGAGTTTGCAACTGACCAATCACAACGGCCAGATCGAAGCCTCTGTTCGTTGGGAGCGGGGTTCCGTGACGGGGCTGGAGAACCATTGGAAAGATTTGCAGGAGTCGCTCGCGCGGCAGAATGTCCAGTTGTTGCCGCTTGAAACCAGGCTGCCGGCCCGTCCGGCGGTTTCAAACTACACTTCCGACCCCACGAATGGATCGCATTTCCATCAATCGCCGCAAAATCCGCAACGCCAGAGCCGCGAGGCACGGCAGGATTTGTCACCGGACACCATTGTCAAAACCGTTCCCGTAACAGAGAAAGCAACCACCCGGATTGTCTCCCAGCAAGGCTGGGAGTCCTGGGCCTAAAACATATGTCAGCCACCGCCGCCACCGCCAGCAGTTCAAGCTCCAACTCCACGTTGAATCAAGCCGATTTTTTGCAATTGCTCGTCACGCAAATGACGTCGCAAGACCCGCTGAACCCTGAGAGCGACACCGATTTTGCCGCGCAACTGGCGCAGTTTAGCTCCTTGCAGGAAGCCACCACCATGGCCGGCTCCATGTCCATGATGCAGGCCAGCTCATTGATTGGTTCCACGGTGGAAGTTGCGTCATCCGCCAATAGCGGCCAGGATGTCACAGGGGTGGTGACGGATGTGGATATTTCCTCCGGCACGCCGCAAATACAGGTCGCTGGCCAGCTTTATGGGCTGAGTCAGATTTTATCCATTACCCCCAGTTCCACGTCATCAAATGCTTCCGGCACGTCAAGTAACCCATAACTCAAAATTAACTCTATAAAAAATTATGCTTAGTTCATTAAGTTCAGGAGTCAGCGGACTCGAAAGTTTCCAACAAGACATGGACGTTATCGGAAATAACATCGCCAACATCAACACCACCGGTTTCAAGGCTGGAACGGTCGAGTTTGCTGACACGCTCAGCAACACGCTGCGAGGGGCCAGCTCAACCTCGGATGCGGAGCAGGTCGGCACGGGAGTGCAACTGACGGCCATTGATAATAACTGGAGCCAGGGCGCGATCGAGAGCACCGGGGTGCCCAGCCAGCTTGCTGTAAATGGCAATGGCTTCTTCGAGGTCGCGGATCCCTCAACCCCCACGGATATTTTCGCCACGCGCGACGGCACATTTAGCGTGAATAGCGCCGGCAATCTGGTAACAACCGGGGGTTACCAAGTGCAGGGTTATACGGCCGGTGGCACCACGTTGGGGAGTGTCAAAGTCAACAGCGACCCCGCCAAACCCACCGTCAGCATGGTTTCGTACACTATTGATTCGGCGGGCAACATCAATGTGCAACAATCCGACGGCACCACCTATGTGTCCGGCCAGGTGTTGTTAACGAATGTTGTTGACCCACAACAGTTGATCAGCGAGGGCAACAACCTTTACTCCAACTTAGCCGCCGCCGGCGCCACCGCCCTGGCCGTCCCTGGCAGCTCCGCCTCTGGCACGGGGCAGATTCAAGGTTCAGCATTGGAGTCTTCCAACGTGGATCTCTCCAACGAGATGGCGAATTTGATCACCGCCCAGCGCGCTTTCGAGGCGAACTCAAAGATCATCACCACCACCAATGAAGTGCTGCAAACGCTGGTGCAGATGAAACAGAGTTAGCCGTTAAGTCTTTATGGCCAGCAACACTGTGGATTCACCCTCCCGTGGCGCCAAGGAACCGGCGAAAGCGCCGGAGAAGAATGGCAAACCAACCGCTGCGGAGGAAAAGGAAAAGGAAAATGCGGGGACGGTCCCGGCAAGCGGCGGGAGGTTCAAACCCTGGCTTCCGCTGGTCGTGGCCGCTGTGGCCATGCCGGCTCTGGCTTTCGCCACCACGCATTTTGTTTTGCTGCCAAAGCTGCAGCGTGGACTGGCGGGGCCCGCGCCAGCGGCGCAGGAATCCGCCGCGGAGCCCGGCGCGGGCGGCAAAGCCAAGGCCTCTGAGAAGCTAAAAGCAACAGTTACTCTGAGCAAAATGTTGGTGAATGTGGCCGGCACCATGGGCACGCGGTATCTGATGACCAGCGTAACCCTGGCCGGCTCCACGTCTGATTTTGCCGCCAAGATCAACGATAGCAAGGACCAGCTGATGGATTTGGCCACCGGCGTGCTCAGCAGCAAGACCATATCCGATTTGGAAAAGCCGGGCGCCCGCAACGTGATCCGAGCGGAGTTGATGACGGTGTTCAACAATGCGCTCGGGGGGCCGGTGATACAGGAAATCTATATCACCGAAATGGCCATTCAATAGGCTCCCATGAACACGGACAACTCAACAGCAGAACTTGAAGAACCTCCTGGTTCCGTGCTCGACGGGGAACAAACGCACCGCTGCCCCACCTATAATTTCAGCAGGACACCAACGGTCTCTGTTCCTGATGTCGGGCAGAGTTACAGCCAGCCCAAGTACAATTTCAGCAAAGAGCCTCCCGTCTCCAGGCTCGAAAAGGCAGCGGCCCCTTCGGCCTTCAAGCCGGACGCAGGCCATGCTGCTCGGCAAGCGGCGGGAAACACGGTCGCTCCCAAAACGGAGGGCGCGCAGACCCATGATTTCCGCAACCCCATGCCGCTTGGCCCCGGAGAATTGCGCCGATTGCGAGAGCACGAGGAACATTTCGTCCAGCGCGCGGCCAGCAGGCTCTCAGTCCAATTGGGTCTGGAGTTTTCGCTCAAACTGATCGGCGTCAAGACTCTCGCCTATCAGAAGCTGGCGGAGAGCTGGAGCCGCCCGGCGCATCTCACTCTTTTTAAAATGGAACCCTTGCGGGGGGTTTCCATCCTGGAAATGTCCTCCCGGCTCGGCTTGGGCATGGTGGACCGTCTGATGGGCGGCCCCGGCCAGGCGCCGCCAAAAGATCAGGAGATGGCCGATATCGAGAAGGTGCTCTTGGAACAATCTGTGGAGCTGCTCCTCAATGAATGGTGCAGCCTTTGGTCCGACGTCAAGGAATTGAAAGCGGTCATTCTTGGTTACGAAAGCAATGACGGCATCGTTCAAAATACCCCGCCGGAGGCCATCATGCTGGTCATTTCCATGGAGGCGGGTTTTGGCGACTGCAGCGGGCAAATTCAAATCGGTTTTCCTTACACCACTGTGGACACCTTAATCGGCCGCTTTTGCAAAAGCGCCGCGCCGATGGCGAGTCCGGCTCCGCCAGCGCCATCTCCGCCTGCGGCGGCCTGGAAATGGAATTCTTGTTTTGATGACGTTCGCGTCCCAGTGACGGCAGAATGGGACGGATTGGAACTGACCGCCCGTCAAATCCTGGCGCTGAAAGTCGGCGACGTTCTGCCTTTGGATGCGCAGCGCACGCAACAGGTCAACGTCCGCGTGGCGGACCTGCTCAGATTTCAAGGCCGCCCCGGCACTCAGGCCGGCCAATGGGCGGTGGAATTAACCCACGCGGTCAACTGCTAACTTATCTTATGGAATCAACCGAAAAAACCCCTCCCGGCCTCGATCTTCTGCTGGGCGTCAAAGTCAAGCTTACCGTCGAGCTGGGCTCCTGCCAGTTGGCCATGCGCGATGTGCTCCAGTTCAATGTCAGTTCGATTGTCAAGCTCGACAAAACCGCGCAGTCGCCAGTGGACTTGTACGCGAACCAAACGCGCATCGCCCGCGGCGAAGTGGTGGTGGTGGACGATTCTTACGGCATCAAAATTACCGAATTGTTTGGAGTCAATCCATGATCCTGGAGTCCGCCATGGCCCGGATCAAGGCCCTTGCGCAGGGCAGCGCACTGGCTTGGTGGGGCGTCATGTTCCTCGCGGCTCGTGACGTTTCCGCAGAATCGTCGGACCCGTCCCATCGCGCCACCCTTCCCAGCGTGATGCCGGATGTCGGCGCGTCGATCTTCCGCATTTGTGGGGCCTTTATCCTGGTGGTGGCGCTCTTTCTGGCAGGAGTCTGGTTGTTCAGGAACTGGCAGCGCCTCGCCGCGCAAAAGCACGGTGGAGCGAAACTCAATGTGATTGAGGTCAAATCATTGGGGCAACGCCACGCCATTTATGTGGTCGGCTACCAACAGCAACGAATGTTGCTGGCCTCGTCGCCCGCCGGCGTGGCCTTTCTCAGCCATTTGCCTTCAGCCGAAGTAGGGGAACACACCCCGACCACCGCCAATGTGGGTTTTGCGGACGCCTTAAAACATGTCCTGAGCCAGAGACAATGAATTCTCCATATTCTATCGGGCGGTGCAGGCGCTGGCTTCTGTGCGGGCTGATCCTTGGCCAATGGCTTGCGACGGGGGCCGCGCAGGCGCAGACCAACAACTCGTTTAATTTGAGCATTGGCCTCAACGGGTTGAACCAGCCGGCCGACGTGGATGGCGCGGTCAAGGTCCTGGCAATCATGACCCTGTTGACGCTGGCCCCGTCCATCATCCTTTTGATGACCTGCTTTACGCGCATTATCATTGTGCTTTCCTTTGTGCGGTCGGCCCTCTCGCTGCAAAGCACGCCTTCCAATCAGATTCTCATCGGACTTTCGCTTTTTTTGACTTTTTTCATCATGTCGCCCGTGTGGGAGCGGATTGACCGGGAGGCCCTGACGCCCTACCGCGCCAAGCAAATCACCAGCCAGGAGGCCCTGGACCGTGCCACCGTGCCGATCCGGAATTTCATGCTGAAACAGACCCGACCGAAGGACGTGGAATTATTCGTGGCCCTGGCCAAGACAGGACCCATCCCGGCCGAGCAACTGCCGCTGAAAATCGTGATCCCGAGTTTCATCATCAGTGAACTGCGCACGGCATTTCAAATGGGGTTCCTGGTGCTGGTGCCGTTCATTCTTATTGATTTGGTAGTGGCCACGGTGCTGATGAGCATGGGCATGATGATGATGCCGCCCCAGACCATTTCTCTTCCCTTGAAAGTGCTGTTGTTTGTCCTGGTCGACGGCTGGCACCTGGTGGTCAGTTCCATCGTCCAAAGTTTCGGAACCTGATCATTATGAATACTGAATTTGCCACGGAATTGCTCAAGAGCCTGATGTTTGAGGCGGTGACACTGGCGGCGCCGATATTGTTGACGGCGCTGGTCATCGGGCTGGCCATCAGCATATTTCAATCCGTCACATCCATTCAGGAATCCACGCTGACGTTCGTGCCCAAGGCGCTGGGCATCGTGGCGTTGCTGGTCCTGTTGATGCCGTGGATGTTGAGGACGCTGGTGGAGTTTGCCACGGCGGTGATCCAGAAAATGCCCGAAATGACCCAGTAAACGCAAAAATGAGCGCGCTCAACAACGGGCTGATGGTGTTTCTAAGAGCCAGCGCCCTGCTGGCGGTTTTTCCGGTTTTCTCAGCGCCGAATTTTCCGGTGCAGTTGCGGCTGGCCCTGGGGGCATTGCTGGCAGGAATGATCGGACCGTCTTTGCCGGACGGGGCGGCGCACGCGCAGGATGTGTGGGGGTGGGTCGGGTTGATGTCGATGGAAGTGGGGGTGGGATTGCTGTTCGGGTTTGTCTGCCGCATGCTTTTTTTTGCGCTGGAGATCGCAGGCGCGATTGTGGCGACGGAAATTGGTTTGTCGCTGCCCCCCAGCATAAATCCCCTGAGCGGAGTGCAGACGACCGCGCCCGGCTCCATGCTGTATTACCTGGCGGCGATGCTGTGGTTAAGCCTGGACCTGCATCAGTGGATGCTGGTGGGTTTCATGAAGACCTATACATGGCTGCCGGTAGGCGGGGCGCATTTGACGGCCATTTGCGTGACGGACGTTGTGGCGCGCACCAGCCAGGTGTTCGTAATTGCCCTGGAATTGGCCGCACCGGTCATGGCGGTTTCCTTCATCGTCACTCTGGTTTTTTCCGTGCTGGGCAGGGCCGTGCCGCAGATGAACGTTTTTGCCGAGAGCTTTTCCGTCCGCATTCTGGCCGGCTTGAGCGTCTTTGGCCTGACGCTGCAGTTGATGTCCGAGCAAATCGGCAATTACTTGCGGCGCCTGCCTGAAGACATGCTGAGCGTGGCGCAAATGCTTGGGGCGCGTTAAAGCGGAGACTGAATGCCGTGAGCGAACAAGTTGGCGACAAGACAGAGCAAGCAACCCCGAAGAAGCTTGAAAAGGCGCACGCTAAGGGGCAATTCGCGCGCAGCAAGGAGGTGCAAACGGCGTTTGTTTTGATGGCGGCGTTGACGGCAATGACATTTTCAGGCGGCGAAATGTGGCGGCTCATGGCCAACACACAAGTGAGCATTCTCAGCCATCTTCACGACACGCCGCTGACCATTAATGCCATGCAGGGCTACGCCATCCGGGGTGCTCTGGTGCTGGGAGGCTGCGTCTGGCCTGTGCTGGCGGCGACGGTGCTGGCGGGCCTGCTGGCGGGCGGGATTCAAACCCGCTTCAGCACTTCTCCCGAAGCCTTGGAGGCGAACTGGGAGCGGCTGAACCCAGTGGAAGGTTTCCGCCGCCTTTTTTCCATGCGCTCGGCCGTGCCGACTGGAATCAATATTTTAAAAGTAACAGTTATCATAGCATTAACATATGGGGTGATCCGCAGCATCCTGGCCGACCCCATATTCCATGCGTCGGTGGACGTGGCAAGAATTGCCGGTTTCATGGCTGATTCTTCCTTCCGGCTGATCACCCGGGTGGCTATGGCGCTGGTTGTATTGGCGGCGGCTGATTACGGCTACCAGTTCTGGCGCACCAACGAAGACATGAAAATGACCAAGGAGGAGGTCAAGGACGAGATGAAAAACACGGAGGGCGATCCGAAAGTCAAATCGCAGCGGCGCCGCCGGGCATTCCAGATGGCCAAGCGCAAGATGTTGGCGGAAGTGCCTAAGGCTGATGTGGTTGTGGTGAATCCGACCCATTTTGCCGTGGCATTGCGCTATGACGCCAAGACGATGAGCGCTCCCAAAATCGTGGCCAAGGGCAGCCGTCTCAACGCCCTGCGCATACGTGAAATTGCGGAGCAGAATCAAGTGCCGATTGTGGAAAATCCGCCGCTGGCGCGGTTGATGTTCAAATATGGCAGGGTGGGTGGCGAGATTCCTGCTGAACTGTACGCCGCAGTGGCGGAAGTATTGGCGTGGGTCTATCGCGTCAACGCTTACCGGTACTACAGGGAACGCAGCTTGTAACTAGAAGAAGCAAACAATGGCACAGCCAAACTCGCAAAAATCAAATCTAGCCAGGTTGTTCAAGAACGGCGATGTGCTGCTGGTGGGCGCGCTGTTTGTGACCATCCTGCTGATGATCCTGCCGATCCATCCGCTGCTGCTGGACATGTTTTTGGCGATCAGCATCGCGCTGTCCCTGCTGGTTTTGCTTTCGATCCTTTACGTCAAGGAGCCGGCTGATTTCACCGGTTTTCCGACCCTGCTTTTGTTCATTACGCTCTTCCGCCTCTCCCTGAACATCGCGTCCACGCGGCTGATTTTGCTCGACGGCTACGCCGGACACATCATCGAGGCGTTCGGAAATTTCGTCGTGCGCGGCAATTACGTGGTCGGCCTGGTGATCTTTTTGATCCTGGTTTTGATCAACTTCATCGTCATCACCAAGGGCGCAGGGCGCATTGCGGAAGTGGCGGCGCGCTTCACCTTGGACGCGATGCCCGGCAAACAACTAGCCATCGATGCGGAGTTGAATGCCGGGATGATCAATGAGAACGCGGCGCGACTACGCCGGCGGAAGATCGAGCAGGAGGCGGATTTCTACGGCGCAATGGATGGGGCCAGCAAGTTCGTGCGCGGCGACGCCATCGCGGCCATCCTGATCACCCTGATCAATGTGCTGGGCGGTTTTGCCATCGGCATCATGCAAAAGGGCATGAGCGTGAGCGAGGCGCTGCAACGGTTCACGCTGCTCTCGATCGGGGATGGATTGGTTTCACAAATACCGGCGCTGATCACGTCCACCGCGGCGGGCATTCTGGTGACGCGCGCGGCAGCCAAGGAGGAATTGGGCTCCGAATTGACGCGGCAACTGCTGGCCTATCCTCGAGTGCTGACCATCCTCACGGTAATGCTGGCGATATTTGGGCTGGTGCCAGGGCTGCCGATGATTCCGTTTTTCTTTCTCGCCGGTCTGACAGGATTCCTGGCCTATAACTTGACCGGGGCAGAGAATCTGGTGAAAGCCTCGTCACTCCACGATCCGGGCGTGGAAACGCCGGCCGGCGGCGGCAGCGCCCCAGGCAAGGCTGCGAACGCCGCGGTGGCCGACAAACTTGAACCGTTGCTCAATCTTGATGTCCTCCAGATTGAACTGGGCTTCAGGCTGGTCAGCCTGGCCGACGCGCGCAAAGGAGGAGACATGCTGGAACGGGTGACCGGGGTGCGCAAAACTTTTGCCCAGGAAATGGGCGTGATTGTCCCTCCGATTCGGCTGCGGGATAATTTGCAGTTGGAGCCAAACCAATATCGGTTCCTGCTGAAGGGAAATCCCATCGCGCAAGGGGAATTGATGCCGGACCATTGGCTGGCCATGAACGCCTCCAACAGCAAGACCGTGCTGAAGGGGGTGCCGACGGTCGAGCCGGTATTCAAGCTGCCGGCTACGTGGGTCACGGACGTGGAACGCAAGAACGCCGAGATCAACGGCTATACCGTCGTGGACGCCTCCTCCGTGCTCGTCACGCATCTTTCCGAAACGGTGAAGCGGAACTGCCACAATATACTCAGCCGCCAGGACGTACAGAACCTGCTGGACAATTTAAAACAGACCAATCCGACCGTGATCACCGAATTGATTCCGGCCCAGCTCAATGTCGGCCAGGTGCAACGCATCCTGCAAAATTTGCTGGCCGAAGGCATTTCCATTCGCAATCTGGCGGGCATTTTGGAGAAAGTCAGTGACTACGCCGGCGTGACAAAAAACCCGGACGAACTGTCCGAGTATGCGCGACGCGCCCTGGGGCCGCAAATCGTCAAGCCTTACCAGGCAGAGAACGGGAGTTTGCAGGCCATCACGCTGGATCCCCGCCTTGAACAACAGATCGCGCAGGGAGTGAGGCAGACGCCGACAGAGATCAGCCTGATGATGGAACCGAAACTGGCGCGGCACGTCGTCGATACGCTCTCGCAGAAGGTGCAGCAATTATTGACAGCAGGACAGCCGCCGATCATTATGTGCGCCCCGCAGATACGCCTGGCTTTCCGGCGCTTCTTTGAGACGACGTTTGCCGACCTGACGGTCCTCTCCTATGCCGAGGTGCCTTCGCGCGTCCAGATTCAAAACGCCGGGGTCGTCCCGTCCCTGGATTAACTAATTATACGCCAATATATGGAACCCACATCGTTCATGGCCGCATCGGCCGAGGAAGCTGTGGCGCAGATTCGGGCGAAATTGGGGCCGGAAGCCGTGGTGTTGAACGTGCGGCGGCTGCCACGCCAGGGCCTGGTCCGTTTCTGGCAGAAACCGATGATCGAAGTTTTGGCCTGCAAGCCGGAAGCGCCCACTGCCGAGACCGCTCCCTTTTCTGAGGCGCTGGCGGAGTTTCGCCAGGAGCTGGCGGAGATCAAGCAACAAGTCGCCAGCCGGCCCGCGGCTGAAAATCCTGCGCCTTCGTGGACAGCGGAGGAAGAAAACTTGAACAGCGGGCGCTGGCGGGTCGGGACGGTACTGCGGAAAAGCGGGCTGCTACCGTTGCATGCGCAGCAGGTGCTTGACCGGTTGCAAGCCCAGTACGGAGAGATTCCGCCTTCGTCTCTGGGCGAGGAAATCAACCGCACGCAAGAGGTGCTGGCTGCATCGTGGCGCAAGCCTTCGCCGGTAGAGGCGAAGTCTCTGCACGTCTTGGTCGGCCCGGCCGGGTGCGGCAAGACCACGTACCTCTGCAAATGGCTGACGCAAACAGTGCTGGTGGATGGGCGTTTGGCGCGAGTGTGGCGCCTGGATGGCGCGACCGCGAACATGGCGGAGTCCCTGAGCGTTTATTGTGAAGTTCTTGGAGTGCCTAATGAGCGCGTCTGGCATCCAGGCGGCGCAGCGATTGCAGAAGACATTGGATTTATCGATTTGCCCGGAGTGGATTGGCGCAAGCCGGCTGCGATGCAGGAGCAGGCCGGTTTGATCAAGGAATTCGGTCCGACGCGTATTCACCTGGTATTGAACGGGGCCTACGACATATCGATTTTGCTGGCGCAATACCGGGCCTTCGCGGTGCTGCCGATTGAGGATCTGGTCGTGACGCACCTGGACGAGGAAAACTGCTGGGGAAAGATTTGGAACCTGGTATTAGGCACAAATTGCTCTATTCGCCACTTCAGCGCCGGGCAAAATATTCCGGGAGACCTCTGCGAAGCATCGGCCAGAATGATTTTTGCCCGGCAATTTCCGGCGAAACAGTCTGGCAACATAACTGCTCACCATATCCCGGGCTGAACTAGTTATGAGACTATTAATGTTGATTGGAGGGCTGCTGGGATTCGGCATTGGGTTGTTTTTCAGCTGGGCCGAACAAAGTTCGGGCGGCTCATGCCTTTGGCATGCGTGTCTGGCGGCCTATTTGGCTGCCCTCTTGGTGCGTTGGTGGGGAGAGGCCTGGCGGAGAAACTTGGTGGACGCATTGCGCGAGCGCCAGGCCCGGCCGGAACCACCGCTGCATGCCCCTACTTTTTCCAAAGTGAATAAATCATGAGTTCATCCACCCTTGAAAGGGCGCCATCGGCCGCGACGGAGCTGCCTGCAAAACGGCAGGAGCTTTGGCTTCGCTATGCCAAGGCCGGCGCCGGAAGCGCGTCGGAAAACAGCCTGATCGAACAATACCTGCCGCTGGTGAAAACTGTGGTGGGCCGGCTGGCGATGACATTGCCCTCTCATGTCAATACGGACGATCTTTACAGCGCCGGGTTGGTGGGACTGCTCAACGCGGTGCGGCGCTTTGACCGGAAATGCGGATCCTCGTTTGAGCATTATGCTCGGGTCCGGATCCGCGGCGCCATCCTGGATGAACTGCGCCGGCTGGACTGGGTGCCGCGTTCGGTGCATGACAAGGCCAAAAAGGTGGCGCGCATGATGCAGGAGCTGGCCCAACGGCAGGGCAGCCTCCCGACCGACGCGCAGATGGCCGCGGCATTGCAACTTTCCCTGAGCGATTATGAGGACTTGGTGGAGGAAATCCGGCCGGCCTCCTATGTCTGTTTGGATTCCGTGCAGGACGATGGGGTCGAAGCCGCCGGTCCCAGCCATGACATTGTGGCGGACGACGGGCAGGCCGATCCCGGGGCGGCGGCGGCCACGCGGGAACTGGCCGGGCTGGTCGAAGAGCGGCTGCAGCAACTGCCGAAGATGCAGCGCGAGGTATTGGCGCTCTATTACCTGGAAGATTTGCGTCTGCGCGAAATTGCGGAGGTTTTTGGCGTGACAGAGTCGCGCATCTGCCAAATCCATGGCAAGGCGATCCTGGCCCTCAAAGCGCTGCTCAAGCAGGAGGAGCCTGACGTGTTTGGCCATCGTCCGACTGTGAAATCATGATCGTTATCATTGGCGCACTCATTGTTCTAGCTTCGGTCGGCGGCGGTTTCATGATGGCCGGCGGGCGCGTGGTGACGTTGCTGCATTTATCCGAATTTATCATTATAGGGGGCGCGGCCCTGGGGGCGCTGGTGCTGATGTCGCCGCGGAAGGTTTTGATGGATTTGGTCAAACAAGCGGTGGGGACGCTGAAAGGCGCGCCCTACAACAAGAGCTCCTATGACGATTTGTTCAAAGCGCTTTATGAGTTGTTCATGCTGGGGCGGCGCAGCGGGATGGTGGCGCTGGAAGAACATGTGATGAATCCAGAGAGCAGCGCCATTTTCGGCAAGTATCCCTCATTCCAAAAAAACCAGCACGCCATTCAATTTCTCTGCAACGGGCTGAGGCCGATCATAGATGGCAAGATCAAGCCGGACCAGCTCAAATTGCTTTTGGAAATCGAGCTGAATGCAATGGAGGAGGAGCACGAGAAGCCGGTCGAAGTGATGACCAAATCCGCGGATGCGATGCCCGGGTTCGGCATTGTGGCGGCGGTGCTGGGCATCGTCATCACCATGGCTTCGATTGCGGGACCCATCGAGCAAATCGGGGAGAAGGTGGCCGCCGCGCTAGTCGGGACGTTTTTGGGGATTTTTCTATCGTACGGATTCATGAATCCGCTGGCGGTGAACATGGAGTTCATCAACATGTCGCAGATGACCTATGTGCGTTGCATTGCGGCATCGGTCATCGGCTTCGCCAACGGTATGTCTCCGATCATGGCGGTGGAAGTGGCGCGGCGTGGCTTGAGCAGCGATGTGAAACCGACATCGGATGATTTGGAAACCATGCTGAAGGCTCTCAACCAAGCGCCGGCCAAGTAAAGCGATGAGCAAGAAGAAAGGTCATGGCGGAGCATGGAAGGTGGCTTACGCGGACTTCGTCACGGCGATGATGGCGTTGTTCATGGTACTGTGGCTTACGTCGCAGGACCAAAGGATCAAGGAAGCGGTGCAACGCGCGTTTAGAAATCCTTTCTCTTCGGTGACGAAGGATTCGACGGGGGTGATCCCGAACAAGGACGCGCAAGCGGTGAAAGCCAGCGGCGGCAATTTCGATTCCGCATCGGCGGTTGAGCTGACCATGCTGCGCCGCCTGAACCAGGATTTGTTGAAATCATTGCAGAACGATGCGGAAGAAGGAGCGGAAAGCTCGGTGAAATTGGAAATGACGCCGGAGGGGCTCTCCATCAATGTCTTTGACCTGTCGCGCAAACCGATTTTCGAGGCGCAATCGACCAAGTTCACCGCGTATGGCGACTGGGTTTTCGCGACACTGGCCTGGGAAATCTCACGTTACAGCAGCCTATCCATCGAGCTGGAGGGCCACACGGAAAGCGGCCATCCCGAGCTGCGGCAGGATTACGGGGATTGGGAGATTTCGGCCGACCGCGCCAATGCCGTGCGGCGCAAGTTGCTGGAGCACGGTGTCGTAAGCGGCCAGATCAGGAAGGTGGCCGGTTTCGGCTCCACCGTTCCCATGCCCCACACGGATTTCGCCAACGAGATCAACCGCCGCGTCACAGTTTTGCTCAACGTTAAAGCCGCCAGTTTATAATTGTCACAGATACACAGCCATGTCTGAATCATTTACCCCATTGGTGCCTGCCACGGCCACATCGCACGAGGCGGCGTTTACATCCATTCTTGCAAAGGTACTGCCCAAGCCGGCGCCAGCGGCTCCCGGGCCCGGCGGCGCCGGGGGAGCCTGTTCCAAACCGGTTGTGACCCTGCGCCGCGACGGCGAGATCGTGTCCGGGATTCGAATTCAATGCGGCTGCGGGCAAGTGGTTGACCTGTCGTGCGTTTATTAAGATGCGCCTGATTCGAATAACAGGGCAGATTTCTCCCGGGTTTGACGGCAGATTTTGCCGGTTGCGCGCGACGCGGGCGCCTAGACCCCTGGAAATGAAGCACTTGCCGCTGTGGCACAGGCGTTGCTTGTAGAGTCCCGGATGAATGTCAGCCTTTACCAAGCAGCGGCGGCATTAAACGCAAACAGCCGCTGGCAGGATGTGATTGCGGAGAATCTGGCTTCGAGTTCGGTGCCAGGCTTCAGGAAGCAATCATTGACCACGGCGGCGGTCCAGGCTGGGTTGCTGTCCGCCAACGGCGGATCACCGCAGTATTTTAGTGTTCCCAAGGCCAAGTTATCAACCAGCTTTCAGAGCGGCGAGTTGAACTACACCGGCGACGACAAGAACGCCGCCATCGAAGGCAAAGGCTTCTTCCAGGTGCAGCTTGCCAATAACATCAAAGCCGTGACAAGGGATGGTGAATTCCACGTCAGTTCGCGCGGCCAGTTGGTGACGAAAGAGGGTTACACGGTCCTGGGGCAGAACGGCCCGATTCAACTGGACTTTCACAATCATGATCCGATTTCCATTTCCACGACCGGCGAGGTGTCCCAAGGGTCCGATGTAAAGGGGAAATTAAACTTGACGGATTATGAGAATCCCGAGCTGCTGACCCAAACCAATGGCGTTTTTTTTCTGGCCACCGATCCAGGCCTGGTCAGCAAACCCGCCACCGGCTCCTTGCGGGATGGCTATGTGGAAGGGGCCAACACGACTGCGTTGGGTGAAATGGCCAACATGATGACGGCGCAGCGTGGTTTTGAAGCCAATCAAAAAGTGATTCAGATCCAGGACGAACGCCTGGGCAAAGTCATCAACGACCTAGGCAATCCGGGCCCAAGCTAATAATTATCTATGTTACGCGCCCTTTATTCAGCCGCCACCGGGATGGAAGCACAGCAGCTCAACCTGGACGTGATCTCCAACAATCTTGCGAACGTCAACACGACGGGGTTTAAGAAGAGCGCAATTGAATTTCAGGATCTGCTGTATGACAACATCCGCACGCCTGGAGCAGAGCAGGGGAATGGCTTGCAGTTGCCCACCGGAGTGAGCATCGGCCACGGCACTCGCGTGGTGGCCACCAATCAAATCTTTACCGAGGGCGAATTGACCCAGACGGGAGAACGGCTGGACATGGCGATTCAGGGCGATGGATTCTTTCAAGTGACCATGCCGGATGGGACGCTGGCCTACACGCGGGACGGCTCATTCAAGCTCAATGCGCAAGGGGCCGTCACGACGAGCGACGGCTTGACGGTTCAAAGTGGCTTTCAGCCCATCCCTGCCGGCACCACGGCGGTCAACATTTCCGCCAATGGCCAGGTGACCACCACCACGTCGAGCGGCTCACAGAACTTTCAAGTGACGCTGGCTCGATTCGCCAATCCGGCGGGTTTGCAAAACATTGGGCATAATCTGTATTTGGAAACGACCGCCTCCGGCACGCCCGAAACGGGCAATCCCAACGAAAATGGCTATGGGAGCCTGCAGCAAGGCTATCTGGAAATGTCCAACGTCAGTGTGGTTCAGGAAATGGTGAACATGATCGTGGCCCAGCGGGCCTACGAAGTGAATTCAAAGGCCGTGCAAGCATCGGATGAAATGATGCAACAAAGCAACAACCTCAAAAAATGATGAGTAAGAAGGCCATTTTTGCGCTGTTGATCAGCCTGCCCCAAATGATGAGTTGGGGACAGGCGGGCAGCGCTGCCGAACCGGCCACCTGGAAACTGCTGCCGCAGGCTCAGGTGGACGGTTCGGGGGTTTTCTTGGATCAGCTTGCGGTGGCATCCGACACCACCCAAGTCCTGCCGCACGTCCGCCTGGCCCGCGCTCCGCATGCGGGCCAGGCGGTCATTTTCTCCCGGGGCGACGTGACGGGCCTGGCGCAGAGCTGTCAGGCTGGATTGCTCGTCAAGAACTGGAGCGGCGCCCTAACCGTCCGCGTTTCGCGCCGCGCCCGCGTATTGGAGGATTCTGATCTGCTCGATCTGCTGACCGCGACGTTGCAGAAGGAACAGGTCAAAAACCAGGGGGAACTGGAATTGCGCATGACACGCCCCGGGCCGAAGCCGCTGGCGCCTGATGAACCCCTGACATTGAAAGTGACCGAAATGCCCTCGTCGGGCATCAGCCCGAGTTTTGTGGTGTCGTTTGAGTTGTGGGACGGCAAGGAGCGCGTAGGCGACTGGAAGGCGGCGGTGCAGGCGGCGGTGTGGCGCGACATTCCAGTGGCGCGCACGACTCTGCTGCGAGGCCAATCGGTGAAGGACGCCGATGTGACCATGGAACGATCTGACGTGCTGATGCAACGCGATGCGTATCTGAGTCTGCCAACGAGCGATGACACCCTCGAATTAACCGAAGGCATTCCCGCGGGCAAACCGATTCTAACCCGATGCATTCACGCCCGCCCGCTGGTCCGGCGCGGTGAAATGGTGGAAGGCGTTTTTCAAGAGGGCAGTTTGGGCATTTCGCTTTTAGTGGAGGCCCTGGAGGACGGCTCCCTCGGCCAGGCGGTGCGGGTGCGCAATCCAAAGACCCGGCGTGAATTACATGGAACAGTTGAAAATGAAAAAACAATTCGTATCAATCTATAATCCGACGATTCTGGGCGTGGCCCTGATGGCGGTTTCACTGTGCAATGTGGCGGCGGATTCCTTGTGGGAACAGGGCGTTTCCCGCAACATCTGCGGCGACAAAAAGGCGGCGATGATCGGCGACATCCTGACCATTCTGGTTCAGGAGAACAACGGCGCCACCCGGGCAAACAACACGACAACTACCAAGAAAACGTCCCTCAACGCCGCCGTTACCAGCGCCCTTTATAGTCCGGCGGCGTCCGGATTGTTGACAAAGAAAGGCATGCTGCCTGCAATCAACTACAATTCAGACGCCGAGTTTGCCGGAGGGGGATCGATTAACAACGCCGAGACCATCACCGCCCAAGTGTCGGTGAAAGTGGTGGATGTGCTGCCTAATGGCAACATGGTCGTGGAAGGCCAGTTGCACACAGCGTTCTCTGGCGAGAAACAGGATGCCATCGTGCGCGGCACAGTGCGACCAGACGACGTCATGGCTAATAACACCCTCTACAGTTACAACATCGCGGATGCCACCATTCAATTCATGTCCAAGGGCACGATTACAGACGCCCAGCGCAAGGGCTGGTTTACCAAGGTTTGGGACAAGTTGAGTCCGTTCTGAGAATTAAAATGCGCCTCTCTCTCCATTTACTGGTTGCGATCTTGCTACTGGGGCTTGCCAGCGCGGCCATGGGCGGTGGGGTCCGTATCAAAGACATTGCCATCATCGCCGGAGTGAGGGACAACCAGTTGGCTGGCTACGGTCTCGTGGCGGGCTTGGCGGGGGACGGCGACAAGAATCCCGTCCAGACCCTGCAAACAATCGCCAATGTATTGCAGCGGTTTGGGTTGACCGTCCCGGCCCAGACCATGACGGCCAAGAATGTGGCCATCGTTATGGTCACCGCGGACATTCCTGCTTTCAAACGGGCCGGCACGCGGCTGGATGTGAATGTGGCTTCGATGGGGGATGCCAAGAGCTTGCAGGGCGGCGTGCTGTTGCAAACCCCGTTGCTTGGGGCGGACGGGAAAGTTTACGCCGTGGCGCAGGGCGCGCTGGTTCTAGGATCCGTCTCCTCGGGCACCGAAGGCGCCGGCGGAGCCTCGGTGCAGAAGAACCATCCGACGGTGGGCTTGATCGCCGACGGGGCATTAGTGGAACGGGAAATTCCCGCGGAGATTATCAGCGACCACCATTTGCAATTGATTTTGCGCGAAGCAGATTTTACGACGGCGTCCCATCTGGCCTTGGCGCTAAACAACAGGTTCGCCAGCAGCTCGCTGGCCCTTGATTCCGCCACGGTGCGGGTGCGGGTGCCGGATGAGTTTGAAGGCGATCCGGTGGATTTCATCTCAATCCTGGAGGGGTTGGAGGTGGAGCCGGATATGCCGGCGCGCATTGTCATCAACGAGCGGACCGGGACGATTGTAACGACTGCGCACATTCAAATCTCCAGTTGCGCGGTGTCCCACGGCAACCTGACCATCAACATTGCTTCCACACAGAATGTGTCACAACCCACCGCTTTCAGTCGGACCGGCCAGACCGCCGTTACACAGCAAACTGACACAAAGGTGAAGGAAGAAAAGGCCGCGATGGTCGCGCTGCCCGATTTGCCCACGGTCGAGAGGGTCGCTTCCGCCTTGAACGCCTTGGGAGTAACGCCGCGGGACATGATGTCCGTGTTCCAAACCATGAAGGAAGCGGGCGCGCTGCAAGCTGAATTGATCATCAGGTGAGCCATGGAAATCCCCGCGCTGCATTCCAACGTCAAGGCTTCGTCAATCCCATTCGAGCAGTTGGCCGCAAATCCAAATGTGTCGAAGGAAGACAAAGTCAAGGAAGCGTGCCGGCAATTCGAGGCAATCCTGTTGCGACAAGTTTTGGGCGAGGCGCGCAAGACCGTCATCAAGTCCTCGGAGACAAAAGAGTCCAACGAGAAGGATATTTACAACGACATGATCGACAATCAGATGGCTGACAGCATCAGCCGTTCCGGGTCGTTTGGACTGGCCAAGAGTCTGGAGAAGCAACTTGTTCACCAGGCGCTGCCCAAATCAACTGCGCCGGTCGCGAAGCCGGGGGTCATTAAATCATGACGGAGCGCATTGCAAATCTAATCAACGCCCTGCGCCAGGAACTGGCCCAGTACGGTGAAATGCTGGCCTTGCTCGATCGCCAGCAGCAACAGATCGGGACGCGGAGCGCCGAAGACGTCTATCAATCCATCGGCCCGGTCAGGCAGCAGGGACTTGCCATCCAGAAGGCCCGGACACATCGGGAAGAATGCCGCGCCCAACTGGCGCAAACGTTGCAGCGGGCCAGGGATTTGTCTTTAGCCGAGCTTATCGCGCTGCTGCCGGCGGATTGCCGGCCTTCGCTTCTTGGGCTGGTGAGGCAAAATAACGAGTTGCTGGCGCGCCTGGGGCAGCGGGCGCGGCAAAATCACCTGCGCTTGAGCCGGTCGATAGAGTTGATGCAAAGTTTGCTCAGCTCCCTTTTTCCGTCGCGCATCTCGCGCATCTACAACGGTCGCGGGGCGATGAAGTTTCGCCGCTGCAGTCCGCGCTCCTCCTATGAGGCATTCGGCTGACCCCATCGAATTATGCTGTCACTATTTGGCGTATTGAACATGGGTGGTGAGTCGCTCTCCGCGCAACAGGATGCGACGGCGCTGGCGGGTCAGAACCTGGCCAACGTCAACAATCCGGCCTATGCCGACGAGCAATTGCAGTTGCAGGAGTCCACGCCATTGGACACGGCCATCGGGGAGGAGGGGACGGGTGTGGATGCGGTCTCGATCACCTCGATGCGAAACGCGCTTTTGGACGCGCAAGTCGCGGCGGAGGGCAGCGTCACTGGTTCGCTAACGGCCCAACAGAGCGCGTTGCAGAACGCGGAAGCTTATTTGAATGAACAGTTAAGCAACAATTCCAGCAGTTCCGCCGCCTCCAGTTCGACTGGATTGACGGCGGACTTGTCCAGTCTTTTCAGTTCGCTGCAAACACTTTCCACGGATCCAAGCAATATCTCGGATCGGCAGGCCGTCATCCAAAGCGCGCAGCAGTTGACGGAGCAATTTAACCAAGTGTCCTCCGGGTTGAGCACGGTGACATCCGACTTGAACACTTCCATTCAAAACGGCGTCACCGCCGTCAATCAGGACTTGAGCCAGATTGCGTCATTGAATAAGCAAATCATGGTGGCCCAAGGCAGTGGCGGAACGGCTGATCAATTGGAGGATGAGCGCGAGCAAACGATTGAAAACCTGGCCGGATACGTGAATCTGACGACCTCGGCGCAGGCGAACGGCGCAGTCAACGTCGATGTTGGCGGAATAAACATGGTGAACGGCGATACCGTGACAGACACACTGGACACGATCACTTCCAATGGAAAGATTTACGCTGCTTCGGTCAACGACGGCGAGTTGACGCTTACCTCCGGCAGCATCGCGGGCAGCGTCACGGCCCGCGACGGAACGGTGACAACTTTGCAAAACTCGCTTGACACCCTTGCCGGGCAACTGATCACCCAGGTCAATGGAGTGTATGAAGGCGGAACGGACTTGAACGGAAACAGCGGGCAGCCTTTTTTCACCGGTTCCGACGCGGCGACCATCGGCGTGAACGGCTCTTTGGTGAATGATCCTTCGGCTTTTCAAGCCAGCAGCACAGGGCAGCCCGGCGACAATGGAGTGGTGCTGGCGATGGCGCAATTGGCCGACACGCCGTTAGCGGACCTTAACAACCAGACAATGAGCCAGTATTACTCACAGGCCGTGGGGTCCTTCGGATCCTCCTTGCAGTCGGTCAACGAGCAACTGACCAACAGCACCTCCGTGGCGCAAATGCTCACAACCCAGCGGGCTTCGGCCAGCGGAGTGGACACGGACACGGAAATGACCAATCTGCTGCAGTTTCAAAAGGCTTATGAGGCCTCGGCCGAATTGATCTCCACGGTAAACGAAATGTTGTCCACAGTCGTCAACATGAAGACGGAATAGACCATTAACCCATCGAGAATATGCGCATATCCAATACGAGCTTTACGGATAATTTTCTCAATCAGGTGCAGCAATTGCAGCAGCAACAGCAAACGCTGCAGGGGGAGTCCACGACGGGGCTGTCCGTGTCGTTGCCGGAGGACAACCCCGCGGTCATGGCCCAGGTGTTAAGCCTGCAATCGGACTCTGCCGCCAACGCCTCCTACCAGAATAACATTACGCAACTGCAAAGCACGGCCACGACTTCCGCCACAGCGATGAACAGCCTGCAGACGCTTGTCAGCCAGGTCAGCGATATTGCCACGGAAGCCTCCAACGGAACGACCTCTTCCGCGCAGCTTTCCGATTATGCGACGCAGGTGCAGTCCTTGATCCAGCAAGCCGTGCAACTAGGCAACACGCAGGATGAGAACGGAAATTATATTTTCAGCGGCACAGCTTCCGATACCAAGCCGTTTGCCACCACCACGACCAATGGCAAAATCACGGCCGTCACTTGCGCGCTTGTGGACGGCACCGAGCTGGCGCAGAGTGAAATCGCGCCAAATACGAAGGTCTCGGCGCAGGTTCTAGCCTCGGGCACAGATGGTCTTTTTACCAACACCACTACTGGCGCGGACTTGTTCAATGACATGCTCTCGCTGCAATCGAACTTGGAATCGGGCGACACCAGCGCCATCAACTCCACCGATACGCCGGCGCTGCAGACAGACGAGGACAATATCGTCGATCAGATCAGCGCCAATGGGGTGACGCAGTCGGCGTTGAGCGCGGCGAGCAGTCTGGCCACCGCGCAAAGCACCAATCTGACCACCCAAATTTCGGGAGACACCAGTGCTGACATGGCCAAGACGCTGACGGAATTAAGCCAGACCCAGACGGCGTACGAGGCGGCGCTGGAAAGCGGGCAGATGGTGATGAGCGTTTCATTGCTGAACTTCCTGTCCTGAGCGCCCGCCGCCGTAGCATGCCGGGCAGCAAGTATGATCAGCACGAACAGACGGCGAGAAGCAAGGATTATGGATACAGAACCATTCAAGGAGTCCCGAGCGCACTCTGGCTCGCCTCACTTACAGGATCAAACGGACGCCGCTGACGCCAACGGGATATTGGCGAGCTGTGGTGAAGCCGGGTCTGCCGCGGATGGTGCGCCATTGCGGCCCAGGGTACTTCTGTTGGTGGATCGCCCAGGATGGGCGTACGACGCTGCGGCGCAGGCGATATCCAGGATGTTGGGCGATGAATTCGAGTTCCGCATTGAATACGTTTGGCAAAAGCCCAACCTTGGCGCGTGGCCGTTTGATTTGATCCATGTATTCTTCTGGGGGGAAACGTATCACCAGCGATTCGTGCGTGATCCGAGGCGCGTCATCAAAGCGATCAGGAGCCATCGTTGGGCCAACGAGGACCTTTATGGCCGCGTGACTCCTGAGCAGATGGTGGCGAGGTACCTGTCCGACGCAGGGACGCTGATCGTGAGTTCACGTCGGCTTCAGGCGCTTTTTGCCCCTTTCCGCCCGGTGTGGCTTGCTCAGAATGGTTACCATCCCACCCAGTTCATGGTCAGGAATCGTTCCAGTGGACGCCTGCGCATCGGCTGGGCTGGCAATGCCAAGGACCCTTGCAAGGGCTTGGAGGATATCCTGAAGCCGGCCGCCGCGCCGGATTTTGACTTGCAGGTGGCCGGAGGCGGCCTCGATGCCGCGGCAATGTGTGATTTCTACAATGCCATCGACATTATCTGTGTTGCCTCAAACGCCGAGGGCCAGCCGCTTCCTCTGATTGAAGGCATGGCGTGCGGGTGCTTTCCCGTGGCTGTGGATGTCGGAATTGTCCCTGAGTTGGTGACCCACCGGCACAATGGTTTGATGGTGAACCGCACTCCGGCAGCCTTTCGGGCTGCGTTTCAATGGTGTGCCGTGAACATCAGGCGTGTGCGCGAGGCGGGCCTGCAGAATGCGCAAACCATGTTGCGCACACGGGCTTGGAGCGAGCTTGGCGCGCCGTGGCGGGCCGTTTTTCGCCATGCCCTCGAGGCGCTGGCAACATCAGACGCATCAACAAGGAAACCTGTCGCCGGCCAATCGGCATCGGCCACGACATCATGCCATCCGCCTCAGATCGCAACTTCCGCCTAATCAATTATTTCATGAATTCATGCCCGCCTTTCCTTCTTGTGACGATCGATACTGAGTGTGACAAAAGCGCGAATTGGAGGACCTCGGATCCGCTGCGCTTCACTGGCGTAACCCACGCCATCCCTAACCGTTTGCAGCCATTGTTTGGCCGCGCGGGTGTCCGTCCGACTTATCTTCTCAGCCCGGAAGTCATGACGGACCCGAAAAGTTGCGAAGTGCTGCGTTCCCTGTCGGATGTTGAGCTGACCACGCACTTGCACGGGGAGTTTATGACTCCGCAAATCAAAACGTGGAACTTCGCGGGAACGACCACCCATGACATGCAGTGGGAATATCCGCCGGAGTTGGAACAGGCCAAGCTGGCTGCGCTGACCGAGCTGTTCCAACAACAGATTGGCCGAACCCCGACGAGTTTTCGCGCCGGACGATTTGGCATCAGCCCGCACACCGGACGCTGGCTGCGTGAATTGGGCTACTTGGTCGATTCCTCGGTTACACCGCATATTTGCTGGAACAGTTGGGTGGGAGAGAAGCGCCCGGACTTCCGCAATTTTCCCGAACGGCCTTACACGGTGGCTCCCGATGGGAACATCTGGACACCGGGGAAATCGGATTTTCTGGAGGTGCCTGTGACCATTCTCCCGGCCGGCACGGTTCCCGCCAACAAGGCGCCCGATCCGATCTGGTTCCGGCCTTGGTATTCCGATGGTGAAACGCTCTGCAATGTTCTGCGTTATGTCGTCGGAGAGAAGGCGGCGGACGGCTTGTGTCGCCCCCTGGTCATGATGTTTCACAATGTGGAGCTTATCGCCGGCGCCTCGCCATATCCCCGGACGGAGGCCGAGGTGGAGCGCTATTTGCAGATGCTGGAGCGGGTTTTTGACCTGGCGGTCAAGCTGGGGATAAAATTCTGCACTCTTACGGAGTATTACCGCCACCACATGGCCGGCTTGGCATCCAACCGCGCGACCGCCACTTCTGATTCGGCGAGTCCGCAAACGATCAGCGCATCAACATCCCTCTGCGCTCCCGAGGTGAATTTGCCAGTCGCGCTGGTCGATGCGGCGCTGGATCGGCATGGCGTGGAGCCTTGGTTCAAGTACGCTTTCCGGGAGCGGGCCAGCCGATGGGATTGCTGGCGCCCGTGTGAATGGATCGCCAGACACTTCCCGAAGGGCGCTCCCGTGCTCTCGCTGGGCACCGGCGTCGGCTATAACCTTTTTTGGCTGGCGCAGCACGGGTTCAGCGAATTGCACGGGCTGGACGTAAATGCATCCGCCATCGCCGCCGGGCAGGACATTGCGCGGGAAGCTGGACTTCCGGTCCGGCTTTGGGTGGATGACGCCCTGAAACCAGCGCGGTTGCCGGCGAAAAAGTTCGCCGTCATCGAAGCGCTGATCTGGGTTTGCGCACAGGACAAGTTCCCCCTGGAAGGGCTGCTGGACCGGTATATGCCGCATCTGGCCTCGGACGGTGTGTTTATTGTTGATATTATTGACGCCACTTACAACCTGTCGCCTCTCAATCAGTATCATACGGCTGACTGGGGCAAGCCCGTTGCGCAGCGGCGTCCGTCGGAATACAAACACCGGTTCTCCGAAGCGCAAGTCCGGCAAATCTTCGAGGCCAAAGGCATGACCTTGACGGCCGTGATGCGCGAGTCCACAGGCACCCCCAAGGCGGTGTATGTAGCCTCGCAACAGGTTGCGGTTGCCCATCCGGTCCACCGCGCGCCGGTATCCCGGAAACCCCGTGTGCTGCTACTGGCCGATATGCCAAACTGGATTTTCGAGCGCCATGCCAAAACGTTGCACTTGTTCCTGCGCGACGAGTTCGAGTTCACCATGGGCTTCCGAGGGGAAAACTACGACGAAGACAATTTCGACCTGATCTATCCACTGGAGTTTCATGTGGTGGACGCCGAGCGCATCCGTGATCCGCGCAAATATGTCACCGGCATTCGCTCCCATGCCGCGTGGCAACTGGTGGACTTTTTCCGCACTTTCAAAACCACGTGGCAACATCAGGACCTTCAACCTTTCGCGCAGAAGTTGGCGCGGTATTTCCAAGGCGTCCATGTGGTATCCCGGCGGTTGGAGAAGATCTTTCAGCCCGTTTTGCCATCCGTCGAATGGCTCAGTCACGGGGTGGACACGGAGTTCTTTACTCCCGCAACCAGCACGGATCAATCGGGCGCCAGGCTGCGCCTGGGTTGGGCTGGAAACCGAGCTTGGTCGAACAAGGGATTTCGTGAAATCATTGAACCGCTTGGAAGATTGCCCGGCGTGGAACTGGTGTTTTGCGGATATGTTGATCGAAATCTTTCGCTGGAGGAAATGCGTGCTTTTTACAATTCCCTGGACTGTTACGTGTGCGCCTCCGAATACGAGGGGAACAACAATTCGCTGATGGAAGCAGCCGCGATGAAGCGCGCCATCATCACGACCGACAATGGGGCCGTGCCGGAATACCTGCGCCACGGCCGGAGCGCGTTGATCGTGCGGCGGGCGTTGCCGGACTTCATTCAGGCCGCCACGCAACTGCGCGACGACCCGGCGCTGCGCGTTCGTCTCGGGTCTGCGGCCCGCGAGTCAGTCAAATCAACTTTTGACTGGAAGCTTATGGCGGTGTGCCATCGGGACTTTTTCTTGAGGACGATGAAGAGCCATGATTCTTTCCAGCCGTCCATCCAGTCCGGCCTCGGCGCGGTCACGCACAACCTGTCCCAGCGGAATCTGGACCAACCCGCGCAGACCAAGCCTTATGACGAATCCACGCGGCAATCGGCTAAGGGCATCCCCGCCAGTTATGCCGCGACGAAGACCGCTGAAGTTGAAAGACCAGCCGCTTCTGCCGCCCCCGCTGCTGTTTCTCCCGGTGTCCAGCCTGGTGCGACACTCTCTGTGAGAGCGCGAAAGGAACCCCGCCTGTTTCCTGCTTTGCCCTCCGGCGGCGTCCAAAAGAATCCGGGCCGTTTGCGAGTTTGCATTGCGAGCCCAGAATTCGTCGGGCTTTTTCAAAATGGAGGGATTGGGACAGCTTATAGCACAATGGCCGAGGCTCTGGTGGAGGCGGGACACCATGTGACTTGCCTGTACTTGGGGGGCAAGACTGTCGCGAGTCACAATATCGATTATTGGGTGAATGATTTTAAGCGTCGCGGCATGGCCCTGGTGTTTCTGCCCGAGACTAAAGACCCCCGCCTGGACAATTCCGAGTGTGTCATCAAAGCCTATGAGGTTTATCATTGGCTGAAGAAGAACGACCATTTCGATGTCATTCATTTTCCGGAGTGGCACGGCTCCGGCTATTACGCCATCGCCGCCAAGCGGCAGGGACTGGCCTTTGCCCGGACCACCTTTTGTGTCGGACTGCATAGCGGAACCGATTGGCTGAAAATGGCTAACGACGGGTACTTGGCCGACATGGGCGAATTGGAACAGGACTTTATGGAACGCCAGTCTGTGGCGATGTCCGATACAGTTTTTAGTCCGAGCCAGTATTTGATCAACTGGGTTGTGGAACGAGGCTGGGAAGTTCCCGCGGCCTCCTATGTGCAGCAGAACATCCTCCCTCATTCCGCCAGATCGGAAAAAAAGCTGGTCTCAGAACAGTTACAGGACATTAACGCATTGGTGTTTTTCGGCCGCCTCGAAACGCGCAAGGGAGTGGCGCTTTTTTGCGATGCCTTGGATCGCATCGACGATTCTGCCGCCAGGAAAATCCAGGGGGTTGTTTTCATGGGCAAAGAAGGGAGCGTGAATGGCGTTCGGGCCCGCCTTTATATCACAAATCGCTCCAAACGATGGCCGTGGAAGACTCAAATCATTTCAAACCGGGATCAACCGCAGGCGATGGAATTTATCGGCAGGAAAGGGCAACTGGCGGTCATTCCATCCTTGGTGGAAAATTCTCCCTACACCATCTGCGAATGCCTGGGGCTGGGAATCTCCTTTGTCGCCAGTCGTGTCGGCGGCATCCCCGAGTTAATCGCGCCGGATGACGCGGTCAGAGTATGTTTCAACGCAGCACCGGAAGAGTTGGCTGCCAAATTGTCTGCCGCACTTACTCAAGGTTTTCGCGCCGCCCAGCCTTCAATGGATGCATGCGCGAATGAACAGTCGTGGATCGCATGGCACGAGAATCTGGTTCTGGAACCTGGGCGTGAAAGCGGCGCACTGCCTGCGCATCCCCAAAATTTGCCCAAAGTCAGTGTCTGCCTTGCAACTTGCAATCAGCCAGCGTTTTTGCGGCAGTCCCTGGCCTTACTCCACGCCTTGGATTATTCGAACTATGAAGTGGTGCTGGTTGACGCCGGCAGCACACAACCTGCGGCCATCCAGGCATTGCAGGAGCTTGAGCCTGCTTTTGCGCAGCGCGGCTGGAAAATCGTCCGTCAGAAAGAGCGCTGCCCTGGCGCGGCTCGCAACACCGCCGTTCGAAATGCCACAGGCGACTTCGTGTTGTTCATGGATGACGACAACTTTGCCGATCCGGCGGGACTTTCCACCCTTGTCAAAGCGGCGGTGCATTCAAACGCAGACATTGTCACCTGCGGAATGAATTGTTTTTCCGGCACAGAGGCCCCGAACACCCAGGCCGCTTCCAAAAGCCGCTGGCTTCCGCTGGGTGCTGCGGCAGCCGTGGGGGCTTTCTGCAATTGTTTTGGAGGTGCTAACGCGCTGGTGCGTCGTTCTTGTTTTGAGCGATCAGGCGGCTTCACCGAGTCCGACGGGGTGACTCACGAGGATTGGGAATTTTATGCGAAAGCAGTCCTCCAGGGGTTCAAGCTCACGGTCGTTCCCGAATTTCTCTTTTGGCATCGCGAGAGCGCGGACAGCACGGCTCGGACGGCCAGCGGCTATCAAAACGCCATGCTCAGCATCCAACCCTACCTGGACGCCGTGCCCGAAGCGTTGCGCAACTTTGTGCTTTTTGCCCAAGGCCAGCATGTGTGGTTGAACCGATTGCCAGGGCGGGGCTCATTCGGTTCCGTCGAGATAAATGTCTGTGTGGCCTGGCGTTCCAAGTTGGAAGCGGCCAAGATTTTCATTCGGCAAAAACAAACCAAAGCCGCCATTTGCCTCCTGGATGAAGCGGTCAAATCCTTGGAAGGCTGCCAGCATCCCCTGATCATTCTGGAGGCCCTTCTATGCGTCGGAGAGGAGATGCGCGCGTTGGAGTCCGGTCGCGCAGTGAAGCTCTTGAAGCTCGGCCTGGATTTGGCCAAATCCATCCGCCACCAGGCGGCGGAACAAACCGCGACCAAACTCCTTGCTTCCTTGTCATCGGCGCCGGCGCTTGCCGCACCGCCCGCTGTCCTGGAACCCGCGATCCCGAAGTCGGAGCCTCCTTTGGTTTCGGTGGTCATTCCCTGTTACAAACAAGCGCACTTTTTGCCTGAGGCCGTCGAGAGCGTGGTTGAGCAGACGTTTTCCGATTGGGAAATTCTCATCGTCAACGACGGCAGTCCGGACAACACCAGCGCCGTAGCGAATCAACTAATCGCCAAACATCCTGGCAAACAAATCCGTCTCATCGAAAAGTCCAACGGCGGCTTGCCGGGCGCACGCAACGCCGGCATCCGCGCCGCCCGTGGCAAATATCTGCTCCCGCTGGACGCTGACGACAAGATCAAGCCGACGCTTCTGGCGAAGCTCGTGCCCATTCTTGACAACCGGCCGAAGGTCGGTTTCGCCTACACGCACATCCAGCATTTCGGAGAGATCGATACGGAGTTTCCGCTGCCCGATTTCGACCGCGCCACACTCATTACCAAAGACAACATCGCCTGCGTCTGCGCGCTGGTCCGCCGGTCCGCGTGGGAACAGGCGGGCGGCTACAACGAGGCGATGCGTCCCCAAGGATACGAGGATTGGGATCTCTGGATTGGCTGCGCCGAACACGGATGGGAGGGCTATTGCCTCCATGAACCGCTGTTCCTGTATCGCAAGAGTGGAGGGTCGATGTTGAGCAACGCGAACCAACAGCGCGAACGGCTCATCGCGCAAATTGTCTTAAATCATCCCAAGCTTTACAACGAAGCGACCCGGAAATCGGCGGAGGAGTTGTTGGATCGCCATGCGGGGGCCAAGGCCGCCGCGCCTGCCACCGCTTCCAGCGTTGGCCACTCTGACAAGCCGCGCCTCCGCATCACCTATCTCATCAGCAGCATTCTTGGCGTGACGGGCGGCAACCAGACGTTGCTGCGGCAAGCCGAAGAAATGCATCGTCGCGGTCATAATGTGACCATCGTGACTCATACGGCCCGCCCGGATTGGTTCCAATTCCAAACCCGCGTCATCCAGGCGCCCGCCGGCCAGCCTCTCGCCGCTTCGGTGCCGACTAGTGACATTGTCGTGGCCACTTATTTTACCAACGCCCATGAGCTGGCAACTATCAAAGCGCCGGTCAAAATCTATTACGCGCAGGGGGACCAATTCGTGTTCGCCGACGCGACAATGGCCGACACGCCGCAAAATCGCCGATGGCGCGAGCTGTCCCGCGCTTCTTATCTGCTGCCGGGCATTCGGTTTGTGCCGAACTCGCGCAACCTGGCTGACGCCGTTCAAAAACTGTGCGGACGCCACCATGACGCCATCCTTCCGGTCTGCACCGACCAGACGATTTTCCGCCCATTGCAGCGCTCGCTGCCCGGCTCGAGGTTCCGCCTGTTGATTGTCGGCCCGGACTCGCGCGGCACCGAGGCCGAACCGCTTTTGTTCAAGGGCATCCAGGACATTCACGATGGGTTGCAGATTCTGGCGCGCAAGAATCCGCATTTCACCGCTGTGCGCATGTCCGCCACGGGGCCGGATATTTTTTCGCATTTCCCGTGCGAATTCTACATCGCGCCGGGAGACGAGATGAAGACAGCCCTGTTCGGCACGTCGCATATTCTGATTTACGCGTCCCACTATGATTCGTGCCCGCGTCCCCCGCAGGAAGGCATGGCGGCCGGTTGCGCTGTCGTCTGCACCGCGACGAGCGGCGCGATGGAGTATTGCCGCGACGGCGAAAACGCGCTGTTGGTTCCGATCAAATCGCCCCAGGCGATTGCCGAAGCCGTGGAACGTCTTATTGGCGATCATGCCTTGCGCGAGAAGCTGGTCGAAGGCGGGCTCGCCACGGCCCGCGAATATCCGCGCGAACGCGAATGGAACGAATGGGAGGCACTCCTCTTCCGGTTTCTTGACGAGGCCGCGAAAGCCCCCGCGGCTGCTGCCGCCATTCCGAAACCGGCCAAGGCGGCAATGCCGATCATACTCCCGCCTTGCTCCCTCGTTGGCTATTTGGGCGAAGCGCGCGGCTTGTTGAAAGTGAAAAACTTTAAGGCTGCATGGAACTCCGGCTGCGCGGCTCTGCAGGCGCGTCCGTTTCATCCCGAAGCCTGCCTGTTTCTTGGCGAAGTGGCGCGGGCGGCGGGTGATTTCGACGCTGCGCGGCGCTGTGGGCAATATGCAGCCTCCCTGGCGCCGCGTTGGAAACCGGCGCAACAATTCCTCAAGGCCAATTCGCGCGGAAACGGCAAGCCCGGGCGGTTTGTTCTTCCGCCAACAATAACTGGAAAGGCCGGGAAGGCGCCACGACTGACCGTCTGTCTGATCGCAAAAAACGAGGAACAATTTCTTGAGCGCTGTTTGCAATCGGTCCGTGATATCGCCGGGCAGATTGTGGTGGTCGATACCGGTTCGACGGATGGAACGGTGGAGATCGCCAAACGATTCAATGCCGAGACGCATTTCTTTGCCTGGAACGATGACTTCAGCGCCGCCCGAAACGAGGCCCTGAAGTATGTCACCGGGGATTGGGTTTTATGCCTGGATGCCGACGAGGAACTGTCACCTGAGCATCGCCAGACGATCCTGGAGGAAATGCAAGCCCCCGGAGTAATGGGATACCGGCTGCCGATCATTGACCAGGGCCTCGAAGACGAGGGTTGCAGCTATGTGCCGCGCCTTTTCCGCAATGCCCCGGGCCTTTTCTATGTGGGCCGGGTTCACGAGCAAATATTCAGCAGCCTGGAAGTGCGCGCCAGGGAATGGGGTTTGGAAAACCGGTTGGGCCGTACCGCATTGCTGCATCAGGGCTATAAAAAGGAAGTGGTTGACAGCCGCCACAAATCCGAGCGCAACCTGCGCCTGCTGCGGCTGGCCCTGGAAGAAATGCCCGGCGAACCCAATTTGGTGATGAACCTCGGTTTGGAACTGGCCCGGTCCGGCCAAGTGGAAGCGGGCCTGGAACAATATCGCGAGGCGTTGCGACTCATGTCTGCATTGCCCCCCCGGCAGGTTGCGCCCGAATTGCGCGAAACCCTTCTGACTCAACTGACGACCCACCTGCTGGGCGCAGGGTGGTTCAGCGAGATCGTGGAACTCTGGCAGCAGCCCTTTGCCCAATCCGCCGGGCTGACGGCTTCCCAACATTTCATGCTCGGACTGGCCCGGATGGAACTCAAGCAGCCGGACGCCGCCGCAGAGCAAATGCGCCAATGCCTGGCCAAACGCGGCCAGCCCGCGCTCTCACCCATTCACAAAGAAATCCGAAAGGCCGGCCCCCGTCATTGTCTGGCTCTTTCCCTGGCAGCACTGGGAGACAAGGTTGAAGCGGACAAGGCCTTCCGTGAAGCGCTGACCGAGGATCCCCAATCACGCCCCGTGCGTTTCGATTTCGCAAAGTTTCACTTCCAACAGGGCCGGCCGCTCGAGGCCTTGAAACTGCTGAACGAACTGGTGGCCGGGAATGGCCGGGATGTTCAGGCTTGGCTGTTGGGCGGCCAGATTGCCCTGAGCCAGCCTGAATTCTTGGAGTTTGCCCAGGACTGGACTGGCGAGGCCATGAAACATCTGCCCGACGACTCCGGCATCCTCCTGCAACGCGCCGAGGTTTTGACGCTGCATCAGCAGGTGGCATTGGCTCTGCCTGTGTGGACCCGCGCCCATTATCCCAATTCCGCGCGACACTTGGCGGCCCTGACTCTTTGCGAAGTGCTCGCGGGCGAGTGCCGGCGGAGGTTCACGCCACAGAACGAAAGGTTGGTCAGCCAGGAGTTCTTGGGATGGTATCGGCAGTTGCTCAAATGCAAGGCCCACTCCGTGATGAAGCAGATCGGGGAAAAATTGGAGGATCTCGGGGTTGTGCTGCCGGCGGCGGCACAGGCATTGGCCGCCGCGATGAAGAAGGCCGAAGCGGCGATGGCGGTCTGATCCTGAGGCGCTCTAATCCAAACATGTAGGATGTCTTATGCCGTGGCCACGAGCTGGGAAAGCGAGTGCATGGCGCCGTGGATCCCTGAGATTAATTGTTCGACTTTTTCCACGTCCATGCGCACGGCTTCAGCGGCCGTCCTCCTGGCTTGATCGGCCTGGGCTTGCCATCCTGGACACGTGCTGGCGGAGTTGGAAAGGTGCGCGGCGCAATCGGCGAGATACACCACTGCTGATAGATAAATGGAAGGCTCGACAACAGGAGAATGATGGTTGGCCACGGCTTCGATGATTGGCTCCGGCAAAGACCATTTTTTCAGCAAACAGGCCCCGATTTCGCTGTGGTCGGCCCCCAATACGGCCCTTTCCGCCTCGACCCTCGAGAGTGATTGTTCGAAGATTTTGGCCCGGATGTCGGCCCGGGTCTTGGGTGTTAAGATCTTGCAAATGACAGTCCTGCCGATGTCATGCAGCAAGCCGGCGGTAAAAGCAGTGGCCTGGGGAAAATCGCCGTAGGAATGAACCCCGGCCAGATATTCGGCGCCAACCCCCGTGCTGAGGGAATGGCTCCAGAGGCCGTTGGCTTCGGTATCGTAACCGGGCGCCGAAGCCCCCAAAGAGCCGCCAAAACCGATTGAGCACACCATGCGGAAAATCATGTTGTCGCCGAGCAGCAACAGGGCCTGGTCGAGAGAAACGACCGGTTCGCGCGCGCCGTACTCCGCCGAGTTACAGGCTCGCAGCAGCTTGGCGGTGAGGACATTGTCGCAACGCAGGGTGGCGACGAGTTCGTCCCGGTGCAGGTTGGGTTGGTTGAGTTGAATGGCCAGCTTGCGGGCGGTTTCCGAAACGACCGGCAAATCTTTTACTTGGGCAATTATCTCATCGGCATTCATAACGAGCCACGCATCCACGCCTTGTTCTGAGCGCCCAAGCTGCGGAGGGATGAAGCCTTTGGCCAAGGGGCTTTGCCCCGGCGTACAGGGCCGCAGATTGGATTTTCATGCGACATTACAATTTACCTTTAATCATCGGCGGCAGCGCGTAAAACTTGAGTGGTATTTCATGGGAAACGCTTTATGCCTGTTTCCCTCGGAGGCATCCTGAAGCAAGACAATGACCAGTCTGGATCATGCGGCAGATGGAAGGATTTTGGTGATTCGCGGTGGCGCGTTGGGAGATTTCATCCTGACTTTTCCGGTTTTGGCCGCCTTGCGCCGCCGTTATCCGCGGCATAGGCTGGAAATCCTTGGTTACCCGTCCGTGGCCTCGCTGGCTGTGGCAGCCGGGTTGGCGGATGACGCCACCGCGCTGGAATCCCCCCGCTTCGCCGGTTTCTTTGTCACCAACGGCTCCTGGCCTGCCGAGGCCGGCGCGTGGTTCTCGGGGTTTGGCTGCATCGTTTCCTATTTGCACGATCCGCAGGGCGTCTTTCGTTCCAACGTGGCGCGATGTTCTTCCACGTTGTTCATCGCGGGGCCGCATCGACCCGATGAGACGGCGGGGGTCCACGCCGCCGAACAGTTGCTGCTGCCATTGCAGGCGCTCGACATTCGCGGGGTCGATGCGCTTCCGCGCCTTCCTTTGCCCGTCGTTCCGCCCGCCGCGCCGCCGCGCCTGGCGCTCCATCCCGGCAGTGGCAGTGAAAGGAAAAACTGGTCTGAAGCCAAATGGGCGGAACTGCTCAGGCGCCTGGCCGGCCAATCCTCCTGCGGCTTTCTGCTAATCGGCGGCGAAGCGGAAGGGCACCGCTGCGCGCGCCTGGCGTCCGCATTGCCGGCAGGCCGCGCGCTTATGGCCCAGAATTTGCCGTTGCCCGAATTGGCCCGACGGATGCAGGCCTGTGCGGCGTTCATTGGACACGACTCCGGCATCACCCACCTGGCGGCGGCGCTGGATTTGCCGGGAGTGGTTCTTTGGGGGGAATCCGACTTGACAACCTGGAGGCCGCAGACCCCACGCATGAAAATCCTGCGCGATCCGGCCGGCCTTGAGGCACTGCTCGCGACGGCGGTTTGGGAGGCGCTGCATTCTTTTGAATGGCGGTTTCCAGTCTCTCATTCTATTCTTGGCGGGGAAAACAAGGTGAAATTATAGCCATGAATAATGTCAAGAATAAATCGGCCAAGGCCTTCTTCAATTCTCCCGGAACGCGGGCGCTCAAGCTGCAGCTTTGCGAGATAGGCCGGCGCCTCTGGTCCCGCTCTTATGTCGATGGCAACGGCGGCAACATGGCCATCCGCGTCGGAGAAAATCTGGCCCTGTGTACGCCGACGCTCGTTTCCAAAGGCTTCATGAAGCCGGAAGACATGTGCCTGGTTGACCTGGACGGCAACCAGCTTGCAGGCACCAAGAAGCGCACCAGCGAAATCCTGATGCACCTGCAAATTATGAAACGCCAGAGCCGCGCTTTGGCCACGGTCCATTGTCATCCGCCTCACGCCACCGCGTTTGCCGTGGCGGGGGTGGAGCCGCCCAATTGCATGCTGCCGGAACTCGAAGTGTTCATCGGCAAAGTGCCGATTGCGCCCTACCGCACACCGGGCACGCCCGAAATGGGCAAACTCGTCGCCGGCCTGACCGATCATCACAACACCATTCTGATGGCCAATCACGGTGTGGTATCCTGGAGCCACGTCAGCCTGGAAGACGCCTATTTCAAGATGGAAATCGTAGAGGCCTATTGCCACACGATTGTCATCGCGTCCCAACTGGGCGCTCCGTTGAAGACTTTTTCCGCCGCCCAGTTGCAGGAATTGCTCGCCATCAAGCAGAGCCTCGGAATTCCCGATCCCCGCTGCGGGAGTGTCAATACCAAGCAAAGGGGGTAGAGAATGCCTTTCGTCAAGTCGCTCGACACCAAGCTGGCGGAAATCAAGGCCGACCCTGCCTCCCGTGCTTTCATCATCGCTGACGCCAAGGATGGGGACATGGCCTTTGGCGTGCGCGCCCCCGGACCGCGCGCCTACTTGTCGGAGGAAGGGCCGCAGCCGGCACATTTTTCGCCCCAAATCTGGAGCCGGGAGGAGTTTGGTCATCGGAATTTGCCGGAATTTCTGGATATTATCCGCGAAGAGGTGAATCAGGGTGTCGTTGATCTCATGCTCATGTCCGCCTCGGTCAACGAGCGGCTGACCATTCAGGAAGGTTTGTTCCGCGACACGCATGTCACCCCGGCGGCCCGGGCCAACGACACGACGGACATCTGGGCGGTGCGCCATGGCAGTTACACCCGGCATCCGTCGCAACCGTTTCGTTCCGCCTCCATCGACCACATACAATACGGCAGATTGGAGCACAGAGGCGGCGAAGGCGAAGTGCCCGGGGCCGATCTGGGCCTGTATTCCGTCACCTTTACCAACGATCTGACGCGGGACCGCGAGACGTTGCTGGCGTTCAAGGAGTTTCGCGAAGAGGCGGAACGCAAACGTTTCCGATATTTCCTGGAAGTTTTCGATCCCAACACCGCGACTGGCATTCCCGCCGATAAAACCGGCGAATTCATCAACGACATGATCCTTCGCAGCCTGGCCGGAGTGGCCGGGGCGGGGCGGCCTCTCTTTTTGAAAATCGCCTATCACGGCCCGCGCTGCATGGAGGAACTGGCGCAGTACGATCCGAATCTGGTGGTGGGAATCCTGGGTGGTGCGGCTGGCACAACGCACGACGCCTTCAAACTGATTCATGACGCGCAGAAGCACGGGGCGCGCGTTGCCCTTTTCGGCCGAAAAATCAACCAGGCCGAGCATCAACTTCTCTTCATCGAAATGCTGAGATTGATCACAGACGGCAAGATTGTGCCCGAAGAAGCGGTGCGCGCTTATCACGGCGCCTTGCAATCCCGCAAGATCACCCCAAAGCTGCCCTTGGAACAGGACCTGGAACTGACAGAGCAGGTCCTGAAGAGCGGGTGAGCCGGTCAAACCGGCGGATACATCGGAAAAGCTGATCGCGCCAAGACGCAAAGGCGCAAGCAAAGCGCTGAGTCTGAATTGAGAATTGGTCATTGAGAATTTCTCATTTGTCATCAGGGAAAGTGGTTCGGAAAACTTTGCCAAGAATGCGCGATTCCCAGGTCTGGCACTGCCAAGGAAGGCCGGGGTGCGGGCTTTAAGGATTTCACGGTCGGGATTCATGAGCAACCACGACAGGACGGCGGGAGTGGCAGGTTCACGGGGGTCTGGAGGCATCACAAACTGTCCAGTGCATTGCACGGATTTTGGCGTTTTTGGCATTTTTAAAATATTTCCTCTATTCGGTTGACAAACCATGGAATGGATTGCCTGCGTCATTGGCATTACCCCGGCATTATTGGGGCGACGCTGGAAGGGTGTTGACAGGGTGATGGAGTGATGTAAGATTCATCCATGAAGACCGATACGTATCCATTGGCCATGCCGCCGGATCTGATCGGGGAGGTGCGGCAGGCGTCTCAGGATTTGGGTTTGTCCATGGCGGACATCATGCGGCAAAGCATGAAGCTGGGGTTGCCCAGACTACGCGATCAGTTGTCCCCCGATCCGCTCAGAAACTTGAAGCCGTTGTCGAGAGCGGAGTCCCGCCGCTGTTACCAGCACCCGAACCGCGAATTTGACGCGCTGGAACATCACCTCGCCGGCCTGCCCTCCCCGCCCCCGGAGGCGGAATGAAAGCTTGGGACATTTTCAGTTGGCAGGCTCCCGGCTGGCCGGAGCCGCATCCGGCGGTCATTGTGTCCCACCCGGACCGGGTGGCCAACAAACCGGACGTGACGGTGATAATCTGCGCCTCGCGAAAGTCCACCCGGCAGCCGGAACCCAACGAAGTGATTCTCGATGCGAACGACGGGCTGGACTGGCCGACGCTGTGCAAGTGTGACTTGCTCTACACAATCCAAAAAGTGAATTTGGTGAATCAGCGTGGCGCGGTCAGCGCCGAGCGCAGGAGGCAGATCATCGCGACGATCAATCGTGTCAACGGTTGGCTTTGAAGCGGCCTGCGGCGGTGGAGGCTTCATCAGAAGTCAGCCTGAAATAATCAATTTGGATTTGGCATGCAAAACGAAATCGACATCGTTCCGGACGTTTCAACCTGGTTGGAGCGGGGTGGATTTGCCTACATGCTCACCGGGTCGATGGTTAAACGGCAGGAATGCAAGCCATGACTGATACGCCGCCTGAAATCGCCGAGATGGTGCGGGTCCGGCTGATGGCGTTGTCCGGCGCGGAACGAATGCGCATGGGTGCGGAAAGCTTCGAGGCGGCGCGGCGGATGGTGCTGGCCTCGTTTCCTCCCGGCCTGACGGATGCTGAACGCAAACGCCGCCTCTTCCAGCGCATTTACGGAGAAAAACTGCCAACGGCGTAAAACCAGATTCTTAAATCGGAAACTCATGGCTTGACAAGGTGTTGTTTATGGATTCAGCGTCTCCGTATCGGAATGAACGATGGCCAAAATTTCGCAGCGCAAGTGGCTGGCAAAACAACGGACCAACTATTGGCTATGGTTGGGCAACCTGATGATTGGCTCCCGGAAGTTCTTGACATTGCCATTGCCGAACTCCGGCGGCGGGGTGTTGACGCTCTTTCGATAATCGAATCGCCAAGCCCGTCGGGGGCCTCTACGCGCGATCTGGGCAGTCTTGTTTTTTCGATAAGGTGTGCCGATTATTCTCCGGTAGCTTCCATATTCGGAGCGGTGGTTTTCGGTTGCGCGCCATCTTCCTGATATTTGCACTGCCGATAAGCGGGCTATCCGTGAGCGAATGGGTGTCTTTTCTTCTGCTTGGCATACTTGGATTATGTTTGGGAGGAGGAGTTCTTTGGTTGGTGAAGCTACGAACGCCGAGATTTTGCGTACATGAATATGGCGTGCAGCGAATCAAAGGCAGATCACAGGTTACTCTGTATTTTGATCAGATTGGGAGGTTCACTTACGATGCGGCGCGGTGCCTTTTAAACGGGGCATATTATACCACACTTTGACCGCTTGTTGAGCAACTCGTTTTGAATGGGAAAGAGGTGAGTTTTTGAAGAGAAGCCGATATCCGCAGGGGTCAGGCCGGTTGAGGTTCACGGACATATTAATCCCCCTTGTTGCCTGTGGGTTTTGGGCTTGTTGATCGGAACAGATTAAGATATGTTGTGGTCGTGAAAACGTTGACTGTCGGAGAAGCCCAGGGGCAACTGGCCGAACTGATTGCCGAAGCGCATCAGGGGGCGGTAATCGTTCTGACCGATGGCGAGAAACAGGTCTGGCTCGACACGCAAAAGCCGCTGGACTTGGAGACGGACAATCTGGAACTCGAGGCGGAATTACTCAAGGGGTTGGAGGGGCCGTTTACACCGTATTCGTCGCAAGAGATGCAGTCCATCGGGGAGCGGATCATCAAGGGCAAACAGGGTAAATGAGCCGGGCCATTCAGAAGGCTCGCGATTTCACAACGGATTTTGAAAATCTGTTTGCCTGGTATCTTGAGCGGGCTGGCGTCGAAATAGCCTGGCGATTCCAGACAGCCTTGGACATATCGCTGGTGAAACTTTCGGCGCGCCCAGACTTGGGCCGGCCACGCCATTTCCGTCATCCCAAGCTGCAGGGTTTGCGCTCTTCTCGAGTGGAACATCCGTTCGAGAATCTTTTGATTTTCTATCGCGCGAATGATGAAGTGCTGGACGCAATCCGCCTTATGCACGGCGCCCGGAACCTGCCGCGCCGGTTGCGCGAGTCGCCATCGCCAGAGACGTGACAGGACCGCCCATTGGGTTAGGTTTGGCGGGACGCCAAACGGTGCGGGCAAGATGACTGCGCTCCGCGGGAAGAGCAATCACTTGCGGCGGCAGTTTTGTTGAAATCACTTTAGGCCCTCAGCTTTGCAAATATTGTCCGTGTGATGACAAGAAAAGGTTGACTTGCTGGGCTATGGGGCCGTACAATCCATAAAAGTTGCTGAAAATCGAACCAAGAGATTTTTACCATGAAAATCATAAATGCGCTTGTCACCGCAGGTTCCTTCTGCGGCCTTTTCCTCACGGTGACTTCCGGTTTTGCCCAGGGCAGCCTGACGCCGCCAAGCGGCCCCGCCGCGACCATGAAGACGCTGGTGCAAATCGAGCCGCGCGCACCCATATCTTCCACGCCTTTCATCATCACACAGCCCGGCTCATATTACTTGACGACGAACATCATCGTAACCGGGGTTGACGACGATGCCATTGACATCGACACCAACAACGTCACGCTCGACCTAAACGGGTTCACCATCTCTTCGACCGTTGGCTATGTGGGAATCGGAGTGAACAACGACGCGCTCGGCGACATCACCATTTGCAACGGTCATATCGCGGGTGGCGTGACCTACAGCAATGGAGTTTATTCTGGCAACGGCTTTGCTTACGGCGTTATATATTTTGGGGATGTGGAGCCTTCACCTGCCAATTTTCGCATCACCGGGGTCTCAGTGTCTGGCTGTCTTTACCAGGGAATTGACGCCGGGATCTACAATTCATCGGTAGTGGAGTCCTGCACGGTGCGGATGGTTGGCGGGGTCGGGATTTCTGCCGCCACCGTTTCCCATTCAGCGGCTTATGAGTGTGGCGATGACGCCATTGACGCGGTCAACGCATCCGATTGCAGCGGTTTAAGCACCGCCAGCTACGACGGCATCAACACCACCACGGCCATTAATTGCAGCGGCACCAGCAGCAGCGGTTACGGGATATTTGCCACCACCGCCAATAATTGCACCGGTGTCAGCACGAGTGGCACGGGATTATCTGCCTCCATTGCCACGGCCTGTTACGGCACCAGCACGACCGGCAAAGGACTATCTGCCGCTAACATTGCCACTGGATGTTATGGCACCAGCAGCAGCGGCACCGGTCTTCAAGCCTCGATTGCCAATACGTGTTGGGGGAGCAGTTCCGGCGGCATCGGGCTGAATTCCACCATTGCCAATACCTGTTACAGCAGTTCTGGGGACGGGAGTATCGTCAACAAGTATAACATGCCGTGAGTTTGAAAAAGAACCTGGGAAGAATTGAAAATGAAACGCCGAAATCCATTTCCCGCCTCGTTGATGTTGGTTTCTTCCTTCTTCATTCTTAAGTCCGCCTTTGTTCAAGCGGCCACCACAATCGACCCGGTCAACAAATACGCTTATGGGGCGAACATCGGGTGGATGGATTGGTCCGGGGGGACCGGCGAAAGCGCCAGCGGCGCGGTCGTCGGCGCTTATGTTTGCTCCGGATACATTTATTCCGCCAACGTCGGCTGGATCAATCTGGGCAGCGGTTCTCCCGCCAACGGCATTCATTATCAGAATCTTTCCGCGAACGATTTTGGGGTGAATCAAGACGGCTTGGGCAACTTGCGCGGTTACGCTTACGGGGCGAACATCGGCTGGATCAACTTCGAAAACACCGGTGCGCCTGCCATAAATATGGTCACAGGCGCGATGAGCGGCTATGTGTGGAGCGCCAATTGCGGCTGGATCAGCCTGGACAACGCCTATGCTTATGTGCAAACGGACACCATCTCGCCCGGCGCCCTGGCGCCTGATGGCCTGCCTATCGCCTGGCTGCTGGGGTATTTTGGCACCACCAATGTCAATGCCAATGCCGACCCAACCGGCAAAGGCATGACCATCGGACAGGACTACCTGGCAGGCACGGATCCGAACGAGGCCGGCAGCGTTTTGAAAATCACTGCTGAAAACTTTTCGACCGAAGGAACCAGCGCCACTCTTACTTGGAACAGTGTGCCCACGCGCTTTTACTACATCGAGGAGAACTTGGAACTCGGCCTGGGGAACTGGACCACCAATAGTGTGGGATTGATTTCGCCTCAAGGATCGAGCACCACGAGCGGCCTCACCGATTCCGGCGAGCCGGATCGATTCTATAGGATTCAGGCTGTGCGTCCGCTGACGCCATAGTCTAATGTAAAAACGGGACATTAATAAATGTGAGGATGCCTTTTTGACTTCTTAATACCGCCTTTTTCCTTTTGCCTTTCACCACCTCCGCGACCACAATTCTTGGTGGGGCGTTCCCAATAAGTCCCCCAGTAATTGTGGTTTCGGGGCAAAAAAACCTCAAATTAAGGGTTGTGTCTTTTCCCATTTTTTCGTAAATTTTCAGGGTTGCGGGGATGACCCAAAATCCATCGCGCAACGAGTGTTTTTAATCGCAAATTTGATGAGGGAAATTGTTACATGACGAATACCGCGCCAGACAAAACCGAGAAATACGACGCGTCTAAAATTGATAAGTTGGAGGGGTTGGAAGCTGTCCGAAAACGACCCGGAATGTATATCGGCGATCCCGATGAACGCGGTCTGCATCATTCTGTTTTCGAGGTGCTGGACAATTCCATCGACGAGCATTTGGCCGGCTTTTGCAACAAGATCGACGTCACCGTCCATGTGGATGGATCGATTTCAATCCGGGACGACGGACGCGGCATTCCGGTGGATAATCATCCCAAATGGCACATGCCGGCGGTCGAGTTGGTCCTCACCAATTTGCATGCCGGGGGCAAATTCGGGCAGGGGGCCTATAAATATTCCGGCGGGCTTCACGGGGTCGGCGCCAAGTGCGTCAATGCGTTGTCCGACTGGTTCAAGGTGGAAGTGTCGCGCGACAATCTTGTGTATTATATGGCGTTCGAGCGGGGCGTGACCAAGCAGAAGCTGGAGGTCATCGGCAAATCGAAGAGCACCGGCACGCTCATCACTTTCAAGCCTGACCCGACGATATTCACGATCACGACGGAGTTTAAGTTCGACCTGCTGGCCAACCGCCTGCGCGAACTGGCGTTTTTGAATCCGGGCCTGGAGATCAATTTGAAGGACGAGCGGGTGGAGAACAAGCGGGAGACGTTCCTGTATCGCGAGGGCATCGAGCAATTTGTGCGGCAGCTCGGGCGCAACAAAGAGTTGCTTCATCCCAAGCCAATCGTGCTGGCCCGGCAAAAGGAGGAGGTCATCGTGGATTGCGTCATGCAATACAACGACAGCTATACCGATCAAATTCTGTGCTTCGCCAACTCGATTGCCAATTCGGACGGCGGGACGCATTTGACCGGCTTTCGCACGGCACTGACCCGCGCCATCAATCAATACGCGCGCTCGAATGAGATGCTGAAGGAAAAGGACCCGGCCATTTCGGGTGACGATGTGCGGGAAGGGCTGGTGTGCGTGTTGAGTGTCAAGCTGCCCAATCCGCGTTTCGAATCGCAGACCAAGGTCAAGCTCGTCAACACGGAGATCGAAGGCATCGTTTCGTCGGTTGTTTATGAGGGGTTGATGAGTTTCTTTGACGCCAATCCGCCCGTGGCGCGGAAGGTGATCGACAAGAGCCTGATGGCGGCGCGCGCGCGCGAGGCGGCGCGCAAGGCCCGCGACACCGTGCGCAAAAGCGCGCTGACCGGGGGCGGATTGCCCGGCAAACTGGCCGATTGCTCGGACCGCGATCCGGCCAACACTGAACTTTACATAGTGGAAGGTGATTCGGCCGGCGGGTCGGCCAAGCAGGGGCGGGACCGGAAATTCCAGGCCATCCTGCCCATTCGCGGCAAGCTGATCAACGTGGAAAAGGCGCGGCTGGACAAGGTGCTGCAAAACACGGAAATCCGCACCATGATCACGGCCATCGGCACGGGGATAGGCGACGGGGAAGGGGAGGGGGCGTTTGACGGGTCCAAGTTGCGCTACCACAAGATCATCATCATGACGGATGCGGACGTGGACGGCTCGCACATCCGCACGTTATTATTGACGTTTTTTTACCGGCAGATGCCGCAACTGGTGCGGCAGGGCTATGTCTATATCGCCCAGCCGCCGCTCTATCAGATTGCGCGCAAAAAGCGGGTGGAATATGTGGATGACGACGCGCAGCTGAACAAAATCCTCATCCAGCTTGGCACGGAGGACGTGCGCCTGCGCGATTTGGCAACCAACAAGGAGATGTCTGAAAAGCAACTGGGGGAAATCCTCGATCTGCTCGCGTCGCTGGATAAATACGTGCAGGCCCTGCGGCGGCATGGGGGCGAATTTGGCGATTACATCGAGCACCGCCATGGCACAACGCATGAACTGCCGCGGCACCTGGTCAAGGTGCGCGATGGCAATGACGAAAGCGTCCATTATTTCCACACCGAGAAGGAACTGGACGAGTTTGGCACGGCGAACCCGGACTTGAAATTATTCGGCGAAGAGACGGACACGACGATGATCGAGAAGGCCGACCGGGAAAAGAGCGACAAGCCGAGAAACGGCAACACGCGCCGGGCGCGGCACGTTGAGCTGCACGAAACCAAGGCGGTGATGGATTTGCTGGCCCAGTTGGAGAAGAAGGGCCTGAACGTGGAGCATTATTCCGCGCAGGACAAGCCGCTGTTCGAGTTGATGGAGGGCGAAGGCGAGCGGGCCACCTCGAAGCCGCTTTTTTCCATTGCTGAAATCCTGGCCGGGGTCAAGGAGGCGGGCAAACGCGGCCTCCAGATCAAACGCTTCAAGGGGCTGGGTGAAATGAACGCGAGAGAATTGTTCGAAACGACCATGAACCCGGAGCACCGCAAACTCCTGCGAATCGATATGACTGACCTGGTCGAGGCCGAGGAAATGTTCACCAAATTGATGGGCGACGAAGTGGAGCCGCGCCGCCAATTCATCGAAGACAACGCCCTGAATGTGCGGAACCTGGACGTTTAAAACCGCCGCGCGCGCCAATCACTTTAATTACAATCCATGCCAGACGAACCCGGTCAAAACGGACCCGACGAGACAAACCAATTGCCGGTCGGGACTACGCCGCTTTTTGCGGCCAACGAAAAAATTGAGAAGATCAACGTCGCCGACGAGATCAAGAATTCATTTCTGGATTACTCGATGTCGGTGATTATATCCCGCGCCCTGCCTGACGTGCGGGACGGGTTGAAGCCTTCGCAACGGCGCATCCTGTTTGCCATGCAGGATTTGTCGCTGTATCCCAACCGGCAACATCGCAAGTGCGCCAAGATTTGCGGGGACACGAGCGGCAATTATCATCCGCACGGCGAGGCGGTGATTTATCCGACGCTGGTCCACATGGCGCAACCATGGGCCATGCGCCAGCCGTTGGTGGACGGGCAGGGAAACTTTGGTTCGGTCGAGGGCGACCCTCCCGCGGCCATGCGCTATACCGAAGCGCGGCTGACTCATTTGGGCGCGGCGCTCATGCAGGACATGGATAAGGAAACGGTCGATTTTGTCCCGAATTATGATGAAACCCGCACCGAACCAACCGTCTTTCCGGCCGCCTTTCCCAACCTGCTGGTCAACGGGGGCACCGGCATCGCGGTGGGCATGGCCACCAACATGGCCCCGCATAATCTGGGGGAGGTGATCGACGGTGTCTGCGCGCAAATTGACAATCCGGAGATTGCGGTCGAGCAATTGATGCAACACATCAAGGGGCCGGATTTTCCGACCGGCTGCATGATCTGCGGGTTGGAAGGGATCAAGGATTATTTCAAGACGGGGCGGGGCAGTGTGAAAATCCGCGGCAAAGTGGGCGTGGAGGAACTCAAGGGCAGCCGCGAACAGATCATCATCACTGCCATACCTTACAACGTCAACCGCGCGACGCTGGTCGAACGCATCGCCGAGCTGGTCAATGAGAAGGTCATCACCGACATCACGGCCGTGCGCGACGAGTCCGACGAAAACACGCGGGTGGTGATTGAAATCAAACGCGACGCCATCGCCAAGGTTGTCATAAATAATTTGTACCAGCACACCGCGCTGGAAAGCAGCTTTGCGGTCAACGCCCTGGCCATCGACCACGGACGGCCCAAGACGCTGGGTCTGAAGGAATTGATCAATTGCTACATCGAGCACCGCCGCGAAGTGGTCATCCGCCGCGCCCGCTTCGATTTACGCAAGGCGGAGGAGCGCGCCGAGACTTTGGACGGCTATCTCATCGCCCTGGCCAACCTGGACGAATTCATCCGCATCATCCGGCAGTCGAACAATCGGGAAGAGGCCAAGATCAAGCTGCTGGCCTTCGACTTTACACGCCAGCAAGTGGAAAACATCGGCGTGATCATCCGCAGCGAGGAGCGCCTGACGAGCGGGCGCTATTCCTTCAGCGAAGCCCAGGCCAACGCCATCCTGGACCTGCGCCTTTATCAATTGACCGCGTTGGAGACGGGCAAAGTGCGGGCCGAATACACCCAGTTGCTCGAACGCATCAAGGATTTGCTCGACATATTGGCCAGGGAGGCGCGCGTCTTTGCCATCATCAAGGCGGAATTGAAGGAGATTAAGGAAAAGTACGCCACGCCGCGTTTGACGGAGTTGATTCCCGACGAGGGCGACATCGCCATCGAAGACCTGATCGCCAATGAAGGGGTCATCATCACCATCACCCATGCGGGGTTGATCAAGCGCACCAATGTCAGTTCATACCGCGCCCAGCGCCGTGGCGGCAAGGGCGTGATCGGCATGACCACGCGCGAAGCCTCGGCCACGCCGGGGGAGGCAGAGGATTTCATTGAGCATCTCTTCACCGCCAGCACGCACGATTATCTGATGTTTTTTACCGACACCGGCCGGGTGTACGTGGAGCGGGTCCACGAAATCCCGGACATGGGTCGCGCTGCCAAGGGTCGCAGCATCGCCAACCTGCTCGAATTGAAGGCCGAGGAGAAAATCGCCGCGCTCATTCGTGTCATTTCCAAGACCGGCCCGAACAAGGAGGACATCACCTGGACGCAGCCGGGCGAAGTGTTTTTTGCCACGCAGAAGGGCACTGTCAAAAAAACTTCGCTCAATGAATTTGGCAACGTGCGCAAAGGCGGCATCATCGCCATCACCATTGAACAGGGCGACGCCCTCATTGACGCCAAGCTCACCCGCGGCGGCATGGTTGAAACCAACGAAGTGACAAATCCCGGCGACGACGTGGTGCTGATCACGCGGGAAGGCATGAGTATTCGATTCTCCGAATCGGACGTCCGGTCCATGGGCCGCAGCGCCGGCGGAGTTCGCGGCATCAACCTCGGCGCATCCGATGCTGTCGTGGCCCTGGCGGTGGTGGTATCGGATGCCACATTGCTTGTCGCCGGTGAGAATGGCATCGGCAAACGCACCGATTTTGCGGAGTACCGCCCTCAGTCCCGCGGCGGCAAGGGCATCATCACGATGAAGACCAACGAGAGGACGGGCAACGTCGTTGGCGCGTTGACCGTCAAGGATGCGGACGAGATCATGCTCATCACCGTGACCGGCCAGATGGTCAGGACGCGCGTGAGCGATATCCGCGAAGCTGGCCGCAACACTCAGGGCGTGAAACTAATTGACTTGGAAGGACCCGACAAACTGAAGGCCATCGCCCCGGTCATCAGCGAGGAAAAGGAAGAGGACGAAGAACCCGCTGCTGGCGCGCCTCCGGCGTAGTGGGCTGCTTTGGAGCGGTCGAGATCACATGCCCATGATCTGGTAACCGCAATCGACGTAGAGGACCTGGCCGGTGATCGCCGCCGCGCCGTCGCTGGCCAAAAAGGTTCCCGTCGCGCCCAGTTCATCGGGCAGGACATTGCGTTTAAGCGGGGCATGGGCTTCGTAGTGTTTGAGCATGTCCGTGAAGCCGGCTATGCCGCGGGCCGCCAAAGTATTCACGGCGCCGGCGCTGATGCAGTTGACCCGGATTTTTTTAGGACCCAAATCGTAGGCGAGATAGCGGGCGCAGGCCTCGAGGGATGCCTTGGCCACGCCCATCACGTTGTAATGAGGCACGACTTTTCTCGATCCATAATAACTCATCGCCACGATGCTGCCGCCTTCGGTCATGAGCGGGGCTGCGCCGCGGGCAAGCGCCACGAGCGAATAGGCGCTGACATCGTGGGCTACCCGGAAGGCTTCGCGGGTCGTGCCCAAAAAATCGCCTTCCAGCGCCTCGCGCGGAGCAAAGGCCACGGAGTGAAGCAGCAGATGAAGCTTGTCAAACTTGCCGCCGACTTCGGCGAAAACACGGGCGATTTCATCGTCTTTGGTGACGTCACAGGGGAGAAGGAGTGTATCCGCTCCAAAGACGGCGGCCAGTTCCGCGACGTTGTCCTTCAGCCGCTCGCCCTGGTAGGTGAAGGCGAGCGTGGCGCCGGCTTCGTGCCAGGCCTGGGCGATGGCCCAGGCGATGGACCTTTTGTTGGCCACGCCGACGACTAAACCGATTTTTCCAGCAAGTAACGACATATTTGTATTGTGCCTTATTTTCGCAACTGGACCAAGAGGTCCTTGCTTTCCACCGTCTCGCCCACCTGGGCAAAAATCGCGGCCACGGTTCCCTCGCCGGAGGCGTAAAGGGTGCTTTGCATTTTCATGGCCTCGAGAGTCAATAATTTATCGCCCTTGCCTACTTTGCTCCCGACGCCCACGGCCAGCGAAGTGATCAAACCGGGAATGGGCGCGGCGACTTGGAACGGATCGGCCAGATCAGCTTTTGGGCGCGCGATGGCCTTGGGCTGGACGGCGCGATCCAGAACGGTCACCTCGCGGCTCATGCCGTTGAGTTCAAAAACAAGAGCGCGCCGCCCGTCATTGTCCACATCGCCGCGGTGAATGAATTTGATGAAGAGAGTTTTTCCCTCCTCGATATCGACGGAGATTTCTTCGCCCGGTTTCAAGCTGTAAAAAAAGGCGGGCGTTGGGAGGACCGCCACGTTGCTGTAATCACGGCAGAACTTGGCGAATTCAGCGAAAACTTCCGGATACATTAAGTGGCTGTATAAGTCGTCGTGGGTGGCCTCGTGCTTGAGCTTATGGGAAAGGTCCTCCCTGATTTTTCCCAGATTGAGCGGTTTCAGGCCGGCACCAGGGCGCCCGCGAACCGGCTTGCGGTTGCCCAGGACGATTTTTTGAAGCCTCTTGGGCCAGCCTCCTGCGGGCTGTCCAAGCTGGCCCATCAGCATGTCGATGACGGAAGCGGGGAAGGGAACGCTGCCGGGTTCAAGATTCAAAACGTCGGCGGGCTTGATGCCGCGCGAGATGAGAAACATCGCCATGTCGCCCACCACCTTGCTGCTGGGAGTGACTTTGACGATGTCGCCGAAAAGCTTATTGACTTCCGCGTAGGTGCGGGCGATTTCAGGCCAGCGCTGGCCCAAGCCCATGCTGGCGGCCTGTTCCTTCAAATTGGTGTACTGGCCGCCGGGCATTTCGTGGTTGTAAACGTCAGCCGTCCCTGCGCGCGGGGCGGTGTTGAAGGGCGCGTAATAGGCGGAGATGCCCTCCCAATAGTCGGAAAATTCGTTGAGCGCGGCCATGTCAAGGCCTGTGTCGCGCGGAGTATGGGCCAGGGCGGCCACGATGGAATTAAGATTGGGCTGGCTGGTGGAACCGCTCATCGAGGCGAGGGCGAGATCGACGACATCGACCCGCGCCTCGCTGGCTTTCAAGACGGAGGCGGAGTTGACGCCGCTTGTGTCGTGGGTGTGAAAGTGAACGGGCAGGCCGATTTCCTCCTTAAGTGCCTTGACCAGCGCGTAAGCGGCAAAGGGCCGGCACAGGCCGGCCATGTCTTTGACTGCGAGAAAATGCGCGCCCATTTTTTCCAATTCCCTGGCCAGCTTGACGTAGTATTTGAGCGAATATTTGGTCCGCCGGGGGTCGAGAATATCCCCGGTATAACAAATTGCCGCCTCGCAGACGGCGTCGGTTTGGCGGACCGCGCCCATGGCCGCCTGCAAATTCGGGGTGTAATTGAGCGAATCGAAAATGCGGAAGATATCAATGCCGGCGTCGGCGGCTTGTTTGACGAAGCCGGCGACGACGTTGTCCGGATAATTGGAATAGCCGACGGCGTTGGCGCCGCGAAAGAGCATCTGGAAGCAGATGTTGGGAATTTTCGCGCGCAGGAGCCGCAGGCGGTCCCAAGGATCCTCATGCAGGAACCGCATGGCCGTGTCGAAGGTGGCGCCGCCCCACATTTCAAGGCTGAATAATTCGGAGGCGCGCCGCGCCATGGCGGGAGCGACGGCCAGCATGTCATAGGTGCGCACACGCGTGGCGAGAAGCGATTGATGGGCGTCGCGAAATGTCGTGTCCGTGATGAGCAGGCGTTTCTGGCGCAGAGTCCACCCGGCAAATTTCTTCGGCCCCAATTTGAGCAGGAGTTGGCGCGTGCCGTCCGGCGGGAGTTCCTTGTGGTCATGGGACGGGGGAGCCACCGGGGTCAGGGCGGCGTTGAGCACACAGCCTTTGGCCTGGGGATTGCCGTTGACAATAACGTCGCTCAGAAAAGCCAGCAGTTTGGTGGCGCGATCCTGGCGGGGCAGGAATTTGAAAAGATCGGGCGTGGTGTCGATGAGCGTGGTTGCCGCCCGGCCCGAGCGGAAGACCGGATTGGCGATGACGTTCTCCAGGAATGGAATGTTGGTCTTGACGCCGCGAATCCGAAATTCGCGCAAAGCCCTGTCCATGCGCTGCAAGGCCAGCTCGAAATCCCGGCCGAAAGTGGTGATTTTAACCAGTAACGAGTCGTAAAAAGGCGTAATGACCGCGCCGGCGTAACCCATGCCGCCGTCGAGACGAACTCCCTGTCCACCGGTGGAGCGGTAGGTCAGAATCCTTCCGTAATCAGGGGTGAATTTGTTCTCGGGGTCTTCGGTCGTGACGCGGCACTGCACCGCGCAGCCCACCCGCGGCATTTCCTCCTGCTCGGGAAGATTGATCTCCGGGCCGCGCAAAGCGCAGCCCTGCGCGACGAGAATTTGCGAGCGCACCAAATCAACGCCGGTAATGACTTCGGTAACGGTGTGTTCGACCTGGATGCGCGGATTGACTTCGATGAAGTACCACTGATGCTTGTCAAGATCATAAAGAAACTCCACCGTGCCCGCATTGTCGTAACGGACGGCTCGCGCCAGGCGCACGGCGGCCTGGCACAATTCGGCCCGAACGGCCTCTGGCAAGGCGGCGGCAGGGGCGATTTCAATGACCTTCTGGTGGCGGCGCTGCACCGAGCAATCGCGTTCATGCAAATGCAGGACGTTGCCGTGGCGATCGCCCAGGATCTGTACTTCGATGTGCTTGGCGCGCGGGATGTACTTTTCCAAAAACACAGCGGGATTGCCAAAGGCGCGTCCGGCTTCGCTTTGCGCTTCATCGAGCAGATGGGCCAGATCGGCCGATTTCTGCACCACCCTCATGCCGCGTCCCCCGCCGCCAAACGCAGCTTTGACGATCAGCGGGAAACCAATTTCACGGGCGATCTTCAAGGCTGCGGCGCGGTCCGTCACCGGTTCCTCCGTTCCGGGCAAAGTGGGCACGCCGGCCTTGCGGGCCAGGGCGCGGGCGGCGACTTTGTTGCCCATCAACTCAATGATTTCAGGGCGGGGTCCGACGAAGGTGATGCCCGCTTCGCCGCAGGCACGGGCGAACACGGCATTCTCGGCCAGAAAGCCGTAACCGGGATGGATAAGGTCGATCTGCTTCTCCCTGGCCAGCGCGATGATCCCGGGAATATCGAGGTAAGCGCCAACGGGGCCTCTATCCTCGCCGACGAGATACGCTTCATCGGCCTTGAAACGGTGGATGCTGAGACGGTCTTCCTGGGCGTAAATGGCCACGGTGCGCAACCCCAGTTCGGTGGCTGCGCGAAACACGCGGATGGCAATTTCGTTGCGATTGGCAACGAGCAGTTTTTTTGCTGCGCCGGGCGATAGGCTCATATTGGCGGGGATGTAAATGGGTGGATCAGACGGCCGTTCGGTTTTGCCACAAACTGGCTGTTTTGGAACACTGTGTGACCTCGCAGCAATGTCCGACGCACGGAGCCGCGCAAGCGACGGCCCACGTAGGGGCTTTGCCGGTGGCGATAAAGCAAGTCTTCCGAGCGAACGTCGAAGCTTTCGTCAAGGCTGACCAGCGCCAGGTCTGCATCGTTGCCGGCGGCGATGCGGCCTTTGCCGGGCAATTTAAAGCGGCGCGCCACGTTGGCTGAACAAAGCCGCAGCAACAGGGGCAAATCCGCATGCCGTTCGAAATGGCCGAGCGTAATCAGCAGGGGCACCAAGTGCTGCGCGCCGGAAATCCCGCCCCAAACCTTGAAGAAGTTCGATGACCGTTTCATTTCCGGCGGCGAGGGCGAATGATCAGAGCCGACCGTCAAAATATTTTCTGCCAATAATTCCCCCCATAACTGCTCGCGCTCCGGCGCGGACCGCAATGGGGGCGCGCACTTGGCCAGGGGGCCGATTTTTTCAACGTCTTCGTCGGTCAGCGCGAGATAATGCGGGCAGGTTTCGCAGGTGACATCGACACCGCCCTTGCGCGCGGCCACGATCAAGCGCACCCCTGCCACGCAACTGACATGCACCACGTGCAGGGCGCAACCGGTTTCGCCGGCCAGATCGATGGCGCGCCGGATGGCGTCAAGTTCGGCTTCAACGGGACGTGAGGCCAAATAATCGCGAATCCCTAGGCGGTTCGCAGAGATGGCATCGGCAGCAAGACGCGAGGTCAGGCTCTCACTTTCAGCGTGGACGGCAACGGGCAATTGCAGGGCCGCCGCGCGTTTCATGCCTTCGCGCAAAACACGATCTCCGACGAAGGCAAAATCGTCGATGCCGCTGTTGCACATGAAGGCCTTGAAGCCGATCACCCCGCACCGGGCCAGCTCATCCAGTTGGTCCAGATTGTGCGGGACCAACCCTCCCCACAACGCGAAATCAACGAACGATTTCTGCTCCGCCAGAGCCTGTTTTTCGCGAAAACTTTTGGCGTCGAGAGTGGGGGGATGCGCGTTCAGGGGCATGTCGAAGAACATCGTGCCGCCGCCCGCAGCCACGGAGCGGGAGCCGGTGTCGATCCCTTCCCACTCCGTTCGTCCGGGTTCATTGAAATGAAGGTGTGCGTCAATGACGCCGGGAAAAACATGCAATCCGGTGGCGTCAATTGTCTGCCGGGCAGTGCCGGCGAGGCGCGTTTCGACGGCGGCGATCTTGCCTGTGGCAATACCCACGTCCGCGCGAGCCACCGCCGTCTCGGTGACAACCAATCCGTTGCGGATGATCAGGTCCAATGAGTTCATGCGTCCTCAAGCTCCGCGATATGTGCTGTAAGACCACGGCGAACACAGCAGCGGCACATGATACGAAGCGGTTGCGTCCGCGATGCCGAAGCGCACCGGCACATGGTCCAGGAAGCGGGGACCAGCCGCCGCGCCGGGCTGCGTTGCGAAATAGTCCCCGACAAAAAACACCAGTTCGTATTCGCCCGGACGCAATTCTTCAGCGCCGAGCAGAGAGGCGTCTGTGCGGCCGTCGGCGTTGGTGCGGACCGTCTTGAGCAACTGGCGCTGCGGGCCGTTCAGGGTCCAGAGTTGGATCTGCATGTCCCGCGCCGGGAGGCCGCGGGCAGTGTCAAGAACATGAGTACTCAGTTTAGCTGGCATGGTTCACTCCACAATCAAGTCGCCCAGTCGCAGGCCGGCGATTTTAAAAATTTCCTCCAGCGCGGCGCGGATTTCCTGTTCGCGCGAATTTTGCAGCCGCCGCGCAAACCCATCAAGAATGGCATCTTTATTATTCAGCCGCGCGCAAATGACAAACGGAAAACCAAATTTGCGCCGGTAGGCGTCGTTTTGCCTTTGAAACAGCGCAGTCTCCCCGGGCGTCAGGCTGTTCAGCCCGGCGGCGGCCTGTTCGGACGAGGATTCCGCAGTCAGCGCCAGGCGGCCCGCCAGGTCGGGGTGGGCGCGGATCAAAGCCAGTTGTTGGTCATCGGGAGCCTTTCGCACCACTTCGCACATCGCGAAGAGCATTCCGGCACTTCCGGGAAAGGGCCTGAGGCGGGCTGCTTCCTGCGCGATCCAGGGCGAATTCTCAAATACCGATCCCGTCACGCGGACAAAGTCCCCGGCGCTGAGCGCGTTCAGTTCAGCCATGGTGTGGTTTGTTTGCATCCGATTGCGTTTTTAGCGTGTCATTCGCGACGACTTCCTTACGATAATCACGTCATCTGGCAAAGCTATATGAAACTTCTGCATAATCAATATGGCAAGGCGCGGGTCCGGGTCATGAAAGTCACGAGGCGCGGCGGGCGGCATTCCTTGAAGGAACTTGACATCGCCGTCATGCTGCAAGGGCGCTTTGACGCTTCCTATACCAAAGGCGATAACCGCCTGGTCGTTCCGACCGACACCATGAAGAATACCGTCAACGTGCTGGCGAAGGAGAAGCTGGGCGAAGAAACGGAGGCGTTCGGCGTTGTCGTCGGGCGGCATTTTCTGAAGACCTATCCCCAAGTGGAGACGGTCCAGGTGCGATTGACGGAACGGTGTTGGGAGCGCATCGCCGTGCGAGGCCGGCCGCACGCCCATAGCTTCACCGAGAAAGGCCCCGCCAAACCGTTCGCCGAGGTGAACTGTTCGCGCAAGGAAACCACCGTGCAATCCGGCATCAACGATTTGCTGATCCTTAAAACCACGCAGTCAGGATTCGAAGGTTACGATATCAGGGACAAGCTCACCACGCTGCGTGAAACCAAGGACCGGCTCTTCGCCACCCAACTGCGCGTGGCCTGGTTTTATGTGCGGCAGCCGGCGAGCCATGCCCGAACCAACGCGCGGATTCTGGAGGCGATGATGAAGGTGTTTGCCTGCACCTACAGTCCTTCGGTGCAGGCGACGCTTTTTCAAATGGGCGAAGCCGCATTGCAAGCTGCGCCCGAGATTTCAAAGATCACGCTGGCCATGCCGAACAAGCATTGCCTGCTCATCAATCTGGCCCCGTTCGGCCTCGAGAACCGCAACGAACTGTTCCTGCCGACGGACGAGCCGCACGGACAAATCGAGGGCACCATCACGCGCGATTGACGGGGCCGTCAGCGGCGCGCGCCTAGGGCGGCGAGGAGCTTCTCGTGGATGCCCCCGAAACCGCCGTTGCTGAAAATACAGACGACGTCGCCGCCCGCCGCCTCCTTTTTCAAATGCGCGACAATGGCGTCCGCGTCTGTCAAATACACGGCATTGCGGCCGTCCGATTGGATGTCCTGCAGCAGCTTTTGCGGATCGAGCCTTTCCTCCGGCTTGAGCTGTTCCTGGCGGGCGACTTGCGACACGACCACCGCGTCGGCCTGGTGAAAGGCCCGGGCCAGCTCGTTTTGGAAGACGTTGCGGCGGGTGGTGTTGGAGCGGGGCTCGAACACGGCCCAGATGCGGTCGTGCGAGTATTTCAAGCGCAGGGCGGCCAGCGTTTCGCGGATGGCGGTCGGGTGATGCCCGAAATCATCCACCACTGTCACGCCACCGACGACACCCCGGATTTCCATGCGGCGCTTGACGCCCTTGAAGGTGTCAAAGGCGCCCTGGATTTGCTTGTTGGACAGCCCGCAATGCTTGGCGCAGGCCACGACGGCCAGGGCGTTGCGCACGTTGAATTCCCCGACCATGTTGAGATGGAATTTGAAGCTGGGAATTTCAAACTCGGTGGCGGTGGGGCCATAACGCAGATTGAAGCCCTTAGTGCTGTTGCCTTCGCCCAAGCCAAAGCGCTTCACCGGACAATGCGTGACGCCGAGCAGCGGGGCCAGATTTGGGTCGTCGCCGTTGGCCAGGAGCTGGCCGTTGCGGGGGATGAGATTGATGAGGCGTTTGAAGGAGGTTTGGATGGCGGCCAGGTTTTCAAAAATATCCGCGTGATCGAATTCCAGGTTGTTGATGATGACGACTTCCGGCAGGTAATGGACGAACTTGCTGCGCTTGTCGAAGAAAGCCGTGTCGTATTCGTCGCCCTCGATGATGAACCAGGGGCTGGAGGTGAAACGGGCGCCTTCGCCGAAATTGTTGGGCAGGCCGCCGATGAGGAAGCTGGGATTCAAACCGTTATGCTCGAAGACCCAGGCGAGCAGGGAGGTGGTGGTCGTCTTGCCATGGGTGCCGGTGACGACGAGCGAACGCTTGCCGCGAATGAAAAACTCCTTGAGCAATTCGGGCAGCGAACAATAGCGCAGCTTGTGTTCCAAGACCGCCTCCACCTCGGGATTGCCTCTGGAAATGGCGTTGCCGACGACTACGAGGTCCGGTTTTGAGGCGAGGTTGGATTCGGCGTAAGCGGGCATGACGTCGATTTTTTTCGCAGCCAGGAAAGTGGACATGGGGGGATAGACATTTTGGTCCGAGCCAGAGACGGCGTAGCCCTGGTCGCGGAGCGCGGCGGCGACGGCGGCCATGGCTGTTCCGCCGATGCCGATGAAATGGACAGATTTAATATCAGAGAGCATGAAGAGCCATGATGGCGGAATTTTGGAGGCAGGGAAGAAAATTTAACGGCATGGGGCAATTGGGGGCGTATTCAAACGCTGCCACCATTGGATGAAACAAACCCCTCTGCCTAACCCTCTCCCCACTTCGTGGGGCGAGGGGATCGGCAAATCTCGATCTGGCACTTTCCACATGCGCCAGGCACAACGAGCACAAAGGTTCGTTACGTGAATTATTCATGTTGAGTTATGTGCCGGCCTCAATCTCCGAAACGCATCGCCAAGGCATGCAGATCGATTTTTGCGCCGCCGATGCCTTGCGAGGCTGCCTTGCCCAGCCACTCCCGCGCTTTCACCAAGTCTTTCGCAACGCCATTCCCATCCCGATAACGCACTCCCAGGGAATAGGCGCTATTGGCATGGCCTTGTTCGGCTAATTCTGTTTCGTGTTGGACTTCCCGGGCCTCGGACACTCCGGGGGAGATGGGAGCCATGGGAAGAATGGGATTTATGGGGGGAAAATCATCTGCTGGGGTTGGGAGATTAAGATTAGGATTAAGATCAGGAAGGGAGGCGGCGAGGGGTGCTTCGGCCGAGGGTGCTGCCTGTCGGGGGATGGGAGGAATTGGACGGATGGGACTGACGGGGACGGAAGGATGGACTTCATGGACTGGGTGGGCAGCATGGACGGAGGATTTTGGCGGCATAAAATCACTTTGAGTCGCTTTGAGTTCGTCGGAGGCGGGGTGGCTGGACTTTGACCGGGGGCACGCGCCATCTTCTTGTGCGTCAAGGGTTTAGACTTGGTGGCGGGGGTGTGTTTCCTGGGTTTTTTGGCAACCCTCGTCTTTCGGGGCGGTTTGACTTGCTCGTCGTCGAAGGTGTCGGCGGGTGAGATGTCCAATTTTGCATCCGTGTCGCCCCGCTTGACGGCCAGGACATAGGCGGCGATTTTTCTTCCCAACTTGCCGCCACCATAAGCGCTGGCAAGCGATGGCACCTTCGCCGCGTCCATAAAGGGCTGTACCACTTGCTGCCTCATTTCTTCCTTCTCCGTCTTCTGCTGTTGTTCCCACTGGCGGGTATATTCGAAAGCCTCACGCCGGGCGCGGTGCATGCCGTGCTGCAACTGCCCCACGCTGCGGCAGATCTGGTTCAGGGCGCGGGATTTTGCCTCGAAGTTGGCGTCCACCTCGCCGTCCCATTTGGCGAGAAGAGTGCCAAAGCGGGCGGCCAGCACCACGGCCACGGCATCGGCCAGGACGCCTTGCCCAGTCTCCTCCTGCATGCCTTCGGCCAACTCCGTCACGTCGCCAGCCTCCAGGCAGAGTTCGCGGCGGACCAGCCATTCCTGGAAACCGCCCTGACGCCACTGGCTCAGATTCTGTTCGCTGATGAGGACGCTGTCGAAGTCCTCTTTGATGATTTCCTGGACCTCTTCGAAGCCGTTGAGCCAGGGGAGGATTTGGTAGGCGGGTTGGGAGCGGTCGAGGCGCTCGTTCAACGAGTCGCGGATGGAGCGGGGCAGATGGGCGATTTTGCCGTTGCGGGGATTCATAGTTTTGGGGTGGGTTCAGGGTTGTAGTTTTTCATCATGGTCATATTTAGGGAATAATCAAGATACAACAATATCATAGATATTCTTTAAAACAACAATTATTTTAAACTCATTTTGTAATCGGACGGGTCAGACTGGTAGGACCGGTCGGACGAATGAGATAACGGAGAGCGGGGAAGTGCGGTTCACGGGAGGGACGGGGTCGTGAGGTCCAGCCTGAGAGCATCCATGCGGCCAGCTTATTGAGGATGTGAATAACTTTTATAAGGAAGTTCTTGATTTCGTGCGCTAGACGCAGGATAAATGCGACCGGCTATCGGTCCCAGACGTAAACGAGTGCGAGAGAACTTAATCTTTTTTATGAAATCCAACGACCCTTCGAGTCTTCGCTTTGCGAGAATACCGCTAAACTCCGGGGCCGGGAGCATTCCCGCTCTGGGTTTCGGCACTTTGATCCCGGACCCGGCTGAAACCAAGAGCGCAACCACGAACGCATTAAGGGTTGGATTTCGGCACTTTGATTGTGCGGAACGATACCGGAATGAGCGGGAGGTGGGGGAGTCGTTGCAGGCAGAGTTCGCAACTGGAGCAGTCGCCCGTGAGGATGTATTCATCACGACGAAGCTGTGGAATACCAACCATCGGCCGGAGCGTGTGGAACCGGCGTTCGAGGCGGGTCGGGAGCGACTTGGAATCAGTTACGTGGATCTTTACCTGATCCACACCCCGTTCGCGTTTCAACCGGGAAACAACCTGGATCCGCGCGACCCAAGCGGGAACATCATCTATGACCGTGGTGTCAGTCTTCTTGAGACTTGGAGGGCGATGGAAAGTCTCGCTGATGGGTGCAAGTGCAGAGCCATTGGATTATCGGACGTTGTTCTTGAAAACCTGGCGCCCCTCTATGAGGCCGCGAGGATCAAACCGGCTGTGGTCCAGGTTGAATCGCATCCGTATCTGCCTCAGACGGATTTATTGGAGTTCTGCAAGGAGAAGGGGATTGTTTTATTGGCATTCGCGCCACTTGGTCATGGAGTACGATCCGGCCCGCTTGAAGATCCGGCGGTTCTGGCGGTCGCCCGGCAAAATTCTCTGACTCCAGCCCAGGTCCTGATCGCGTGGGGTATCCAACGTGGAACGGCCGTCCTGACCACTGCGAAAACTCTGGAGCGCGCTCGCGAGAACTACAACATCTCCGAGATTCCAGAAGCTGCCGTTGACGAGATCAACCGAATTCAAACCAGAAAGAGGCTCAACCCGGTGGTAGAGACTGGGGTTCCAGGTTTCATTGCCAGAGGTTGACTCTGTTAATTGAGCGCGGTGACAAAACGCGGCATGATCAGACGAGTCGGACTGGTAGGACGGGTCGGACTAGTCGGACACAGCTCTGAAGCAGGATGTTAATGACAGCCGCAAGGTAGCCGCGAAGAAATCTGTCTTACGCCGGTTGAGTGGGGGCGCATGGAACAAACCCCTCTCCCTGACCCTCTCCCCACTGCGTGGGGCGAGGGAATTAGCAAATCCCGATGTGGCGAGTCGAGATGTGCTCGTAAAAGTGAAGAGGGCGTGTTTTTGGTGGCGGCGGAGGGGCGGGGATGGCAGGATTTGCGGCGGCTTGAGCCAACCTCTCCATACTTTCGAGGGTAGCTTGTTGCATCCGGATTTCGGAAACGAGCCGGTCGGGGGGACGATTTTGTTTGGAACCAGACGGATGCTGTTTCAATCGGAGTCGGTTTCCATGGAGATTCCATTGGAGAAGCTGCAAGTGGAGTTTGAGGAGGATGGGCGGGGAATCTTTTTCAGTGACGCGGCACGGCCGGGAGCAAGCATCTTCATACGGGATCAAGCGATTCTGCGGCATCCGGCGATCAAGTCGAATCGCGAGGTGGCGGCCGTGCTGGGACAGCGCGAAGTGGGCCGGGCGTTTTGGCTGACGCTCTACTTCGCCGCGGCTTGCGTGGTGGCGACGTGGCTTGGCTCGATGGCGGTGAGCGCGATGGTGGGGGCGGTGGTGGCGCGGGTTCCGCTGACATGGGAGGAACGAATCGGGGAGGAGGAGATGGAGCATTTGCGGAGCAGCGGCCGCCTGTTGGAGGATTCGAACAGCGTTGCGCAATTGACGGCTTTGGCGGCGCCGCTGATCCAGGTGCTGCCCGCGGACCGGCGCAATGTAAAGTTCCACATCGTGACAGACCCGATGCCGAACGCGTTTGCCCTGCCGGGCGGGAATGTGGTTGTCAATACTGGATTGCTGAGGCTGGCTGATCAGCCGGAGGAGCTTTTGGGGGTGCTGGCGCATGAGTTGGGTCATTTCACCAAGCGGCACGCCATCAGGCGCATCGTTGCCGCGGCCGGGCCGGTGGTGATATTCGGGGTGTTTTTGCACGGCGGCAGCGGGGCGGGGAACCTGCTAGGGACGGGGGCGGGGCTGATGATTTTCGAGGGGTTTTCGCAGGAGTACGAAACGGAGGCGGATGTCACGGGCTGGAGTTATCTGGTGGCGGCAAACATCGATCCGCGCGGCATGATCCGGGCGTTGCAGAAGCTGGAGGCGTCGGAAGGGGCAGGGGTAGCGGCGCTGCACAAGGCCGTGCCGCAGGCGTTTCAAAGCCATCCGGCGACGGAAGAACGCATTGCGCGGCTGGAAGGGAAATGGAAGAAGCTGGCTCGCAAGAGCGGTTTTCTGGAATTGCAGCCGGTGACTTGGAACCTTGCGGGGTCAGGGCCGTGAGGCGGGCGGTCAGGAATTGTACCAGCCGAGCTGTTGTTTGCTGGAATTGTAGAAGAGTCCGAGGATGCGCATGGTAACGGTCAGGAGATAGACACTGACGAAGGCCAGCACCATTTGGAGGGCGGCCGCCACCATGAACGTATGCACGTTATGGGTGTGGAGCGAAACGGTGGTGGCGACGCCTGATGCCAATGCGCCGAACCGGCGGATACCGAAGACGAGCAGGACAAGAAGGACCGTGACCGAATATTTCTTGGGAGCTTTCACGATGGCCGGGATGACAAGGAGGGGGTTGGCGGCCAGGACGGTGTCTTTCATGGCCACGGCCAAGAGGGCCATGGGAAAATAGATTCCACCCAGAACGACGCTGGCCAGGATGGCCTCCGTGGGCACGGGGACTTCGTTGTATTTGGCAATTGCGAGCGCGAAGGCGAGCCAGAACGAGGCGAGGACAGTGCCGGCCAGTTGCACCGCGCCGCCGAAGAGGCTGCTGGGGTCGGGAAAATCCAGGCTCTGCTTTTCGTCGGACGTTGTGCTGAGGATGATGTTCTGCATGAAGAGAAAGAGAAAGCCGTAGAACACGAATTTAATGATGAGGGCGAAGAATCCCACGCTGATGAAATTGAGCGCGGCGAAGGCAATGGTGGCGCAAATCAGAATGACGATGCCCGCGCCCTTGAACGGATAGCTGAATGCTCGGGGCAGTTTGCTGTAAAAGCTCTTGGCCGGCGGAAGGCGAAATTGGAACGGGACAACTTCCACCCCGCACGAGCGGCATTGGCGCGAGGCCTGGTTGGCGGCCTGGGTGAGGTTGATGCAGAGATCGCAAAACGCGCGTTGGCATTTCGGACACAGATGACGGGCAGGGGAGGCTGGATGATATTTGCAATAGCGCGGCCCCGCCAAAAACTCCGTCGCGCTTTCCGCAGCGATGGATGGGGTGGGGGCTGGCACGGCTGACGTGACGGGCCGGACTTGGACGCGCCTTGGCACCGGGGGGGAGCGGAGGATGTCGGACACTTTGACCGTGGGGCGCGAGGCGTTGTTCGGGGGCAGGGCGGCAGCGCTATTGTCCGAGTAGAAAATCATTTCGACGCCGCCGAGGCGCACGGCCTGGCCGTGGTGGAGTTGATGCTCGCGAATTTGAGAGCCGGCGACAAACGTGCCGTTGGTGGAACCAGAATCCCGCAGGACGGCCAGATTATTGTCCACCACAATCTGGCAATGGGAGGAGGACACGCTCGGATCGTTGATTTTGAAGTCGTTGGAGTCGGCGCGACCCAGCAAATTGGCGCCGGGCTTGAGATTGATTTCCCAAGCTTGCGCCGTGCCGGGGTTGACCACCAGTAGGCTCATTGTCGCAAATTCCGGGCTCGATTAAGGAGGATAATACCGAATGGGTTGGTTTTGTCACTAAAATAATGCAAATTGCAACTGCGCGGGCTGACGGATGGGGAGGGGAAAGATTAAGATTAAGATTAAGATTAAGAACAGGATTGATTCAAGTGTCGGGCACTTCGTGGCGATAGATATCTGTAGGAAGGAGTTCGGACTCTCTCAAGGACTGCAAAACTGAGATGAGGATGACCTTGGAAACGCAACTCCGTCCGCAAGATTTCGGCGCCGATAAACGGCCCGAATGGCAGCATGGAACGCTGCCATGAGTGGAGCCTAAGGAGGCAGATTCACGGAAAGAGTCTTATGGTGATCAATACGAATATCGCGGCGCTCGATGCCGCCAATGATCTCAATCAGTCCAGCAGCGCGCTCAACGCTTCGCTGGCGCGCCTGTCCACAGGTTCACAGTTGGTGAATGCGTCTGATGATCCCGCTGCTTTGGCGGAATCGATCAGCCTCAATGCGGAAATTGGCCAGACTAATGCGGCCAACGGCAACGTGGGCAACGCCATCTCTTTCTCGCAAACCCAGGATGGCTATTTGCAACAGGTCGGCTCAGCCCTCGATCAAATGGCGGCCCTCTCCGTCCAAGCGCAGGACGGCACCATCTCCAGTTCCCAATTGGCAGATTACAATACGGAGTTTAGCGCCCTAAGCTCCTACATCACTGATGCGAGAACGAAAACCTTCAATGGGGTGAGCCTTTTTGCCTCGACAACGGGCACACCCGGCCTGACAGTTGGCGGCACCGGCTACACCATGGCGGCCATTAACGTGGGCACAGGTTCCGCCATGGCAAATTTGACTTCAAGCAGCGTTGGTGGTTGGGCCTATACCGCTAACCCGCTCCTGAGCCAGATTCCGAATTCTGGAGTGCCTGTTGCCAACGGCAATTTTACAATCGCGGTTGGGGCCGGCAATGCCGCCACGGTCAATTTCACCGCCAGCGAAAGTATGAGTAACGTTTTCTCTGCGATCAGCACAGCGACAGGCGGCGCGGTGAGCGGTTCTTTTAGCACCTCGACCGGCAAAGTCACTCTGACCAGCACCGGAGGTAACATTACGCTGAGCAACCCTGGCAACAGCGGCAGCAACTTTTTGTATGCCACGTCGCTGGTGTGGTTTGGGCAACCGACGGGTGATAGTGCCACCGTGAGCAGCGTGGTAAGCACCGATGTTCCGATGATTGACAGCCCGGCCGGCCCCACCTACGACCTCCTCAGCACAAACGATGCGTCAACTGCCCTGGCGGCAGTGACGGGTGCGATTGCGGAATTGGGCACCGATCGCGCAACGGTGGGCGCAAACCTCGAGCGTTTGGAGTATACTTCGCAACAATTGAGCACGCTCAGCACAAATCTAACCGCCGCCAACAGCCAGATCAGCGATGTGGATGTGGCGAAGGAGAGCACCAACTTCGCCAAGTATCAAATACTTGTACAATCCGGCACGGCGATGTTGTCGCAGGCCAATCAAAATCCGCAGAATGTGCTGAAACTCATCCAGAACTTGTAACCTCCCGGTTCACGGCTTTGAGGCAGATAGCGGTCCTGCAACGCAACTAAATTGTTACGGATTAGGACCGAGATTAAGATTAAGATTAAGATCAAGATTAGGACTTTGAAGGACCAGGGTGGGGCAGGGGACGTTCTGGAGAGTGTGTTCGACGCTCACATGGGTCGCGCCGATGCGCTGGAGACAGTTGCGAACCGCCAGGCAGGCCAGTTCCGGTTTGTTGCATTCCCGGCTGATGTGGCCGAGGTAAAGCTGCCGCAACTCCGCCGACACGATTTGCTCAAGGAAGGCAGCGGCGTCATCGTTGGAAAGATGGCTTTTAAGCCGTACGAGCGAGAAACTGTCCAACTCGCCATTCCAAATCGGACACTCGTATGTTTCCATGAGGCCGAGGCAGCAAAATATTGACGAGCTCGGACCTGTTTCATTTCCGATCGAAAATGCGATCTCGTTGCAATTTTTAACGTGCGTTCAAATGTGCAGGTTGTAGCATTGTACCTTATGGCGCGTGGAAACTTTTGGGAAATGACTTTCGAGCCGGGGTGGGACGGACCCACCCTGAAGGTTAACTTTAAGGCCGTCGAGGGCACCAGTGGCTTGGCTGACCGCATAATTGTATCTGAGGAAAACGAGGCGGCGGTCGTAAAGTGGCTTCTGACGGGGCCGAAGCTTCACTTTCAGCGCTGCGATTTCGTTGCCATTGTGAAAGATTCTCTGGTTTCGAACTGTACATTCACGCAGTGTCGGTTTGCCGGAAGCCATTGGGAACATGTGAAGTTCAGCAATTGCGTGTTTGAAAAGTGCGATTTTTCGAAAGCCGTATTTGTTCGCTGTTATTTCATACTGGACAGTGGAACGTTCATGCAGCCTTTTCCAGTTCAAGGATTTCAGCGTAGCCGCAGCGGGCGGGGCTGATTTTGGTTGCGAGGAATTTCTTGAGGGTAACGCTTTCGGGTG
>JBEKDI010000015.1:0-66075 GCA_050014435.1 Verrucomicrobiota bacterium
CACCGACCCGGGCCGCTTTTGCCCCACTTACATGATTTTTTGCGAAAGTTTCACCCCGCACAATTGCCAGCCGGTGCAGGACCAGCACTTTGATCGCCGCGACGTTTATATCATCACCCAAAACGCGCTGGCCGATCTCGTTTATTTGGACTATATCCGCGCACAGTTCAATCGCAGCGCGCAAATTGATCCGCCCTTCTTCCAAAATTTCCTGCCTTTCGCGCTGCCCAGTATTTTTCACGAACCGACGCGTTCATTGGCCTGGCTGGACAAGATTTTTGCCTCAATCGGCGCTGACATTGAATTCCACCGCCGCACTGGTACCTCTTGGTTCAAGGCGGACCAGTTCAGCAACGCGCGGGACCTGGCGGCCCGATTGCGCCGGACCGATCATCAGGATGCCTTGTCCAAATACCTTTATGGAAAATTGAGCAAGGAAACCCAGGCGCTGGTGGATGGCCAGGGTGAGGAGAGGGCATTACGGCAAGACTTGGCGGAGGATTTCAATGCCATTCTGAAGGACGGTTCGATTTATGAAGCGGAGCGGTTCAAGGGGATCAAGGTGCCGCCGCTGATCGTGGAGGCGATGGGCTGGAACAACATTCCGGCGACGACCATCCGGCTCAACCGCCGGCTGCTGGAAGAGGCCTATCCCGGCGACATCGTCAGGAGTTTGGGGGGCGTTTATCCGGACACCGAAATCGCCACCCCGAGCGCGGGGGATTCGCAGCAATGCATCAATGATTATTATCAAGACACCGCCCGAAGGCTGCAACACGACAACGAATTTCCCAACGAACCCCGCCAGATCAAGCCGGGCGAGGATGTGCGGGTCGAAAACGGCCGCATTCAGGTCGGAGGAGGGCAGACCACGGTCATGAGCATCAACGGTTTGTTGACGAAGGTAATATTTGACAAAAACCCGGGACACGAATTCTACGAGGAGGAAAGTTTTCCGCTGGACTGGATGTATCCACATTTGACGCCGTTCGGGGTGATCATGAAGATCAACCGCCAGCCGGTGCCCGAGATCACACAGGATATAATTGACAAAGACCACGCCTTCTGGAGCCGGTTTTCGGAGCGGACCATCGGAAACTGGATCACCTATGACACGAGTGTGAAGGATGTCTGCGCCTGGGCGGAGAACGTCTATCTGCGCCATTACTTTGGCGGCTTTAGGGGCGACCGGAAGTTCGTGCGCGATGACGATGCCCAGAAATCCTTTTCCAAAATGCGCAGCGCAATTGGGGCCAGCATCTACCAATGGCGCGCCCGCAATACCCGCAATTCAGCCGAGAGGGATCGCGTGAACAAGGAGGCCGAATTCGCCCTGAAACAGGCCTTTGCCTATTGTCCCTACAGCGTGGAAGCGGTTTTTCAGTTCATGAACCAGCTCCTCGGCGCCAACCGCGTCGATGATGCCCTGCTGGTTCTCAAGACCTGCCACAAGCTCGACCCCTACAATGGCCAAATCGACAATTGGATCGACCAATTGGAACGTAGCAAAACAGGAAACGGCGCGCAGCAGATCAGCCAGGTCCTGGCCCAGGTGGATCGCGCCATCGAAGCCAAGCAAACCAACATCGCCGAACAGATGCTGGACCAGCTTCTGCATTTTCCAGCGGCCGATCCTAACATGATAATGAGCATAGCCGGCCAGTACCTTCGCCTGGGCGACCTGGCCAAAACCGAGGACGCATTCCAGAGGTTGACGCAAATGGCCCCCGACTCGTCCGGATCCTGGTACGATTTGGCCCTCGTGCAAGCGGATCGGGGTGAATCAGCCCAGGCAGTGGCCTCGCTCAAGAAAGCCTTTGCCTTGAACCCTAGGGAGATTCAGAACAATCCCAAAATGCCGAATGTTCGCGAACATGTCCTGCACGAGCCGGGTTTCGGAGTGTTGCGCCAGACGAAGGAATTCAAGGACGCGTTTCCCGCCGGGCCATAGTCCTGCCAAGAAGGGTTGAATCTTTTCTTGGGCGCTGTTCTAATTCGGCGTGCCAATGAACCGACTGGATCGCAGTCTGAAGGCCACCTTCGTGGGCATGGCCGTGAACGCGGTGCTGACTGCGTCAAAATTCGCCGCCGGCATCCTCGGCCATTCCCATGCCCTGACCGCCGATGCGGTGGAATCGACGGCGGATATTTTCAGTTCCATCATCATGTGGCGCGGACTGGTGGTGGCGGCGGAACCGGCAGATCCCGATCATCCCTACGGCCATGGCAAGGCGGAACCTTTGGCGGCGGCCTCGGTTGCGATCATGCTGCTGCTGGCGGCCGTCGGCATCATGGCCAGGTCGGCGCAGGGACTTTTCGAATACCGGGAAATGCCGCCGCGGGCTTTCACCCTCGGCATCTTGATTGCCGTCGTCGTGGTCAAGGAGGCTCTCTTCCGTTTTGTGTCGCGCGAAGCGGGCAAGTTGCAAAGTATTGCGCTGCTTTCCGATGCCTGGCATCACCGTACTGACGCCATCACTTCACTCGCGGCGGGTCTCGGCATCACCCTGGCCTTGTTCGGCGGCCAGCGCCTGGCCTTTGCCGACGACGGCGCGGCCATTATCGCCGGGGCCATCATCGCCTGGAACGGCTGGCGGCTGCTGCGCCCGGCCTTGCAGGAGTTAATGGATGCCGCGCCCGATGGCGCGCTGGTTTCGGACATCCGAAAAGCCGCCGGCGCAGTTCCAGGCGTCAACGCCGTGGAAAAGTGCATCGTGCGCAAGATGGGGTTCCAGCACTTTGTCGATATGCACGTGGAAGTCGATCCCCGCATCACCGTGCAACAGGGCCACCAAATCGCCCACAACGTGAAGGACAAAGTCCGTGCTGTCGTGCCGTCAGTCTATGACGTGCTCGTGCATATTGAACCAAGTCAGAATTAAGAAAAATGAAACACCGGCCACAGCGCGTTTCAGCCCCCCCTTTCTATCACTCGTGCGTTTCTGAGCGCTCAAAGACGCCAGAATTATGCGGAAGAGACTATATTTCCAGCAACAGGCGCGCGGGTTTTTCGAGCATTTCCTTGATCTGAATCAAAAATGTCACCGCTTCGCGTCCGTCCACAATCCGATGGTCGTAGCTCAGGGCCACATACATCATCGGGCGCACCACGACATTGCCCTCCACCGCCACGGGCCGTTCCTGGATGGCGTGCATTCCCAGAATGGCGCACTGGGGCGGATTGATGATCGGGGTGGACAAGAGCGAACCATAAACGCCGCCGTTGGTAATGGTGAAAGTGCCGCCTTGCAATTCATCGGGCTTGAGCTGATTGGCCTTGGCGCGCGCGGCCAGGCCGGCCACGGCGATTTCCACCTCCGCAAAACTCATTTTCTCCGCGTTGCGCAGCACGGGCACCACCAGCCCCTTGCCCCCGCCGATGGCCACGCCGATGTCAAAATAATGATGATAAACAATGTCGTTGCCGCGAATCGAAGCATTGACCTGCGGGATGGCCTTGAGCGCCTCAACGGCCGCTTTGACGAAGAATGACATGAATCCGAGCTTCACGCCGTATTTCTGCGTGAAAGTTTCCTGATATTGCTTGCGCAAGGCCATGACGGCGGACAGATCGATTTCGTTGAACGTCGTCAACATGGCCATGGTTTGGTGGGCCTCGACAAGGCGTTGCGCGACCGTGCGGCGCAACAGGGTCATGGGAACCGCCTCTTCTTGGCGGCCTGGCGCGCCCGTCTCCCGTGCCGCCGGCAATGGAGGCTCCTCCTTCTTGCGCTCCGCGACCCGGGCCGCTGGAGCTGCCGGGGCCGGCGCGGCAACGGGTTCCGCCGGCTTGGGCGCGGATTTGGCTTCTTCCTTCGGTTTGCCCGCCGGCTCGATCAGGGCAATGACATCGCCCACCGCCGCTTTTTCTCCCGTGCGCTTGACGATTTTCCCCAGTGTGCCGGAGACGGGACACGGCAGTTCAACCGTCGCTTTCTCCGATTCCAGCGTGACGACGTTGTCATCTTTATTGACTGCATCGCCTTCGTTTTTGAGCCACGGTCCGATTTCAACCTCGGTCACGGACTCTCCCACCGAGGGCACTTTTAATTCGACTGCCATGCGGATAACTCTCCAGCCAAAACCGTCATTTTGCAACATTCCGCCGTCACTCCCGCCCAAAAATCCGGACGGTGTTGGCGCGGCGTTGCATTTGTTTCTCCAGCCGCCAATGGGCGTTGACAACAATAATTTGTCGCGAGCCGCCCCACACGGCCAGGTCGGCCCTGGCATTGCCGGCGTAATCGAACCCGCGCTCGCCAAATTTTTCCGTCAGCAATTTGAGCTTTTGCCTGCTGCGCAAATTTATTATGCCGTCGCTGGCCACGACCTCGTCAAACAGGCCGAGGTAGTCGGCGACGGGCATGGCCATGCCGCGGTCTGATGCGGTGGCCAGCACCAATTTCCCTCCGGCGCTTTTCTGCTCGCGCAAAAAGGAGAGAAACGCCTGGTGGTAAGGCAGTGTGGCGGGGTCCACCGAGACCCGCCGGGCCAATTGCCATTTCAGATGAGCGCGGCCCCGCATCCACCACGCCAAAACGGCAAACAACCAGACCGGATTCCGCTTGAGCAGGCGCGCCAAGTGTTCCCACGTCAAGTCGGTCTTGATCAACGTGCCGTCCAAATCCACGCACAGCGGCACTGAATGATTTTCCGGTGAATGGGACGGTTCCGTCATGGCGTTAATCAGGCATCCGCGAAGGCCTGGGCAATGAGGTATTTCTGGTCCTTTTTATGGATGCGCGCGGAACCGGTCGCCGGGCTGGGCGAGACCGGTCGGCGGATGCCGCCGAAGGAATGGGTGCCAAACAAACTCTCGCCGAAACGCGCCCGCAGGAATCTCCAGGCCCCCATGTTTTCCGGCTCCTCCTGCACCCACATAGCCGGCGTGTCCGCGGGATACGGCGACAGCGCGGCTTGCAGGGCGGCGTCCGGAAACGGGTAAAGTTGCTCCAGCCGGATAATGGCCACGTCCTCCCTCTTGACAGCCTCGCGCTGCTGCAACAGTTCGTAGTAAATCTTGCCCGTGCAAAGCAGCACGCGTCGGACGTTTTTCGGCTCAATCGGATCGGCCAGGACGCGCTGAAATTTTCCCTCCGCGCATTCCTGCAAGGTCGAGACCGCGCGCGGGTCGCGCAGCAGGCTTTTCGGCGTCATGACCACCAGCGGCTTGCGCCAGTTCCGCAGCACCTGCCGCCGCAGACAATGGAAATACTGCGCGGGGGTCGTTGGCGAAACGACCTGGAAGTTGTCCTGCGCCGCCAGAGCCAGGAAGCGTTCGAGGCGGGCGCTGGAATGTTCCGGCCCTTGTCCTTCAAAACCGTGCGGGAGCAACAGGACCAGCCCGCTCAGCCGGTTCCATTTGTCCTCCGCGCTGGCAATGAATTGATCGATGATCACCTGCGCGGCGTTGCAAAAATCCCCGAACTGCGCCTCCCAGCAAATCAATCCATCCGGGCAATCCAGGCTGTAACCATAATCGAAACCCAGCACGCCGGCTTCGGAAAGCGGGCTGTTGATGATATCGACCGGCCCCTGGTTCGCGCCCAGATGCTGCAAGGGCGTGAGAGCCTGGCCGGTTTCATAATCGTAGAGCACGGCATGGCGCGAACTGAACGTGCCCCGGGCGCTGTCCTGCCCGCTCAAGCGAATGCGCACGCCCGCCGCGCTCAAGCTGGCGAAAGCCAGCGCCTCGCCCGCCGACCAATCCAGCGGCTGTTCCCCCGCCGCCATTTTGCGCCGGCCCTCCAGGAACTTTTTGATTTTCGGATGAGGATGAAAGCTTTCCGGCAATTCCGTTTGTTTGACAAGTAATTCGGCCAGCCGTCCGGCCTCGACGCCGGTGGCGGGGTCTTCCGCGCTTTTTTCCGGCCCTCCCGTGTAATTGCCCCGCGTCCAAATGCCCCGTTTTTTCACCAGGGCCGTCTGGCTGCCCTCCCCCTGCGCCTGCGAAAGCTCCTGCTCCAGCGCCTCGTGGCGGCGGCGCGTGATTTCGGCCGCTTCCTCGCGGCTCAAACCACCCAGGCTCAACAAGTGGTCCAGATAGCCTTCGCGCACGGATTTTCGCTGCTCGATGGCCTTGTACAAAACCGGCTGGGTGAACGACGGCTCGTCCCCTTCGTTATGGCCCAGCCGCCGGTAGCCGAACATGTCGATAAAGACGTCACGATGGAATATCTCGCGGAAATCCATGGCCATCCGCACCACCAAAGCGACGGCTTCCGGGTCCTCGCCGTTGACGTGGAAAATCGGGCTTTGCAACATGCGCGCCACGTCGGTGGGATAAATGCAGGAACGCCCTTCGCCGGGGGAAGTGGTGAATCCAATCTGATTATTGACAATGACGTGGACCGTCCCGCCCACGGTGTAGCCGGGCAACTGGCTCATGTTCAACGTCTCCTGCACCACACCCTGGCCGGCAAAGCTGGCGTCGCCATGAATGAGCAGCGCCAGGCAGGCCCCGGCCCCGGAGGGCGGCGCCGCCTCCCGGGATTGCAGGCGGTCCCGTTTGACCCGGGCGCGGCCCAGGGCCACCCCGTTGACGAATTCAAGATGGCTCGGATTGAAACAAAGCGAGAGATGAATGGGCTGGCCGGACGACGTGGTCCACTCATTGCTGAAACCAAGGTGATACTTCACGTCGCCGTGGCCGCGGAACAGCTTTGGATCATCGGCAAACTCGCGGAAAATCAGGCGCGGGCTTTTGCGCAGGATATTGGCCAGCACATTCAAGCGGCCGCGATGGGCCATGCCGAGGACAATCTCCCTGACGCCCTGTTCGCCGGCTTTTTCAATGGCCAGGTCCAGCAACGGGATCAGACTCTCGCAGCCTTCCAGCGAAAAACTCTTGGCCCCCACAAATTTCTTGCGGATAAACTCCTCGAACGTCACGGCGTCGGTCAGGCGCGTGAAAATGCGAATCTGCTCATCGCGTTTCAACTCCAGACGGTTCCCCGTGCCCTCCATCCGCTGCTGCAGCCAGCGCCGGATCTCAAAACTATCTATATGCATATATTGCACGCCGATCGAACGGCAATACGTGTCCTGCAAGCGCCGCAGAATTTGGCGGACGGTCAACGGCCCTTCGCACTGCAACGGTTCGCCCTGGATCACGCAATCCATCTCCTCCTCCGAGAACCCGTAAAAGCTCAACTCCAACTCCGGCGGCATGGGGCGGGGCAGGCCCAGCGGATCGAGGGCCGCGATGTTATGGCCGCGCACGCGGTAATTGCGGACCAACTGGATGACGCGATTCTGCAGGGCGATGATTTTGCCGGCCTCCGCCTTATGCTCAAGCAGGCTTGCGGGCGGACGCGGATCAGACATGCGCGCCGCCGGAAGAGCAGGCCTGGCGGTCGGGGCGTCCGTCGGCCCGCCATTTTTCAATCCGGCGAAATAACGCCGCCATTCCGGGTCGATGGAGGCCGGATCGCGGGCAAATTCCCCGTAGAGTTCCTCGACGAAAGGCAGATTCCAACTGCTGGGCATTTCAGACGATTGATTCATACTGGCGCTTCCCAGTGTACGCCCGCGCCGCCTCCTGTCAAAGCCGGACAGACTGTGTATCCGTTCCTTTGGCGCATGAAGATTGTCACGTAGCGCCAGAAGGATGCCGGGGATTTGCTTTTCCTGCGTCGATGGTTTGCCGCGCGCGGCGAAGAGCCTCCGAAAGTTTGAGGCCGCCCTTTCTTTTTGGACACAATCCGGAATGCCATCACCAGGATATTAGAGGCGACTAACTTTCTTAATTGACAAAAACAATCGTTTGGGTATCTTAACCACCGGTGGAAAATTTTCGGCCATTGGCATGAGTGAACGATTGGACAATTCCGGCGCGACGGGCCTGCAGGTACCGGCGAAGGAAGGAGTCGCTGTGGTTTCGCAGCCCGGCGCCATGTCGCTGGAAGGATTGCACAACAGCGTAAAAGTGCCCCATCATCAAGCCGGCTTTTGGAAACAAATGGCCGCCTTCTTCGGCCCCGCGGTTTTGGTCAGCGTGGCCTACATGGATCCGGGCAACTGGGGAACCGATCTTCAGGGCGGCGCCCAGTTCAAATACGGACTGCTTTGGGTGGTCGGCCTGGCCAGCATGATGGCGATCTTTCTACAAATTATCGCTGCGCGGGTCGGCATAGCGACCGGGCGCGACCTGGCCCAATGCTGCTATGATTGGTATCCCAAGTGGACGCGGGTGCCGAACTGGCTCATGGCGGAACTTGCGATCATCGCGTGCGATTTGGCCGAAGTCCTGGGCGGCGCGGTGGCGCTGCTCATGTTGTTCCATATCCCCATTTTTTGGGGGGTCATCATCACGGGCGTTGACGTGCTGCTGCTGCTGGCGATGCAGCGGTTCGGAATGCGGACCATCGAAGCCATCGTGCTGCTGTTGGTGGGGACCATCGGGGTTTGCTACTTCATCGAAATTTTTGTCCTGCCGCAGACCCAGCCCAGTTTCCTGGAAATGGGCCGGGCCATGATCATGCCCCGTTTGGGTTCAGCCACCATGATTTATGTGGCCATCGGGATCATTGGCGCGACCGTCATGCCGCATGTGCTGTATTTGCATCCCGCCCTGGTGCAGAGCCGTAAATTCCAGAAGGACGACGAATCCATCCGAAAGGCGATCCGCTTCAACACGTATGACGTCATCGCCAATCTATCGGTCGCTTTCTTGATCAACGCCGCCATCCTGGTGCTGGCCGCGCTCATCTTTTACGGCAAGACCAGCGTCACCGTCGCCGGCGGACAGGTGGTCCAGTTCAACAATTCAACCGACTGGATCCAGGCGGCCTACTTGACTTTGGCGCCGCTGCTAGGCACGGCGGCGGCAGGCACGCTTTTCGCCGTGGCCCTGCTGGCCAGCGGGCAAAGCGCCACCATTGTCGGCACGCTGGCCGGCCAGGTGGTGATGGAAGGCTTTATGCACTGGCGAATCCAGCCGTGGTTGCGGCGGCTGATTACCCGCTCGCTGGCCATTATCCCCACGGCTGTCTATATCGGCATCCGCGGGGCCAATAACATCACCGATCTGATCGTCTTGAGCCAGGTGGTGCTGGCGTTGCAGTTGCCGTTTGCAATGTTCCCCCTGCTGCACTTCGCCAGTTCCCGCAAGCGGATGGGACAATGGCGGATCGGCTGGTTTCTCCTCATCGCCGGTTGGGGCTCGGCGTTGCTGATCACGGTCTTCGACTTTTACGGATTGCCGGACGCCGTGAAACAGGCTTGGCATGTTCTCAGCGGCGGGTAAACTATAAAGCTTGAGCATGTACAAGACCATTCTCGTGACGTTGGATGGCACGCCCACCGACCGCGCCATTATCGAACACGTCAAATCCCTCGCCAAGCTGGCGGAAAGCCGCGTCGTGTTGCTCCACGTCGCGGACGGCTGGGCGGCGCGCACCTTTGGACCGGACGCGATCAGCCCCGAGATCACCGAGGACACGGCTTATTTGCAAAAGGTGCGGTCGGAGTTCGAAGCCGCCGGGATTCCCGCCGAGGCGGAACTGGCATTTGGCGATCCGCCGAAGGAAATTGTGAAATGGGTCGAGCAAAAAGGATGCGATCTGGTGGCGATGAGCACGCACGGGCACCGGTTCCTGGCCGATCTTTTTCTTGGCACAACCTCCAGGCACGTCCGCCACAGCATCAAGGTGCCGGTTCTCCTCCTGCGCGCGAAGTGAAGCCTCAAAGTTTCTCCAGCAGGCGCTGGATTTCCTCGTCCGTATTGTAGAAGTGGGGGGAGACGCGGATGTAATGCCGCCCGGTGCGGTCCGTGCGCAACGATGTCTCAACCCCCGCCGCCGTGAGTTTCTTGTGCAACGCGGGCATATCGGCGTCGGGCCGGTAAAAGCTGACAATGCCGCTAGCGTGCCGGGCCGGTGCGCCGGCCTGCAACACCGTCCAGCCTTTTTCCTGCAACGCCGCCGCCAGCAATCCCCGCAGATGCAGCACCCGCGCCGCAATTTTCTCCACGCCAATTTCCAAATTCAGTTCCATCGCCGCAATCAATCCCACCAAGCCCAACAGGTTGGCGGAGCCGGCTTCGTAACGACGGGAATCGGAGGGATAAACCAATTGCTCTTGGGCGACAAAATTCGGGCAACGGATGTTGTGCCAGCCATACACGGCGGGGCGAAGTCTTTCCTGCATCGATTTTCGCACGAAAAAAAGCCCCGCGCCGCACGGGCCAAGCAGCCATTTGTGAGCGTCGGCGGCCAGGAAATCAACGTGATCGACCCTGGTGGGGAATGCTCCGACAGTCTGGATGCCATCGACACAGAACAAAATATTCCGCTCGCGCAAGGCCTTGCCAACGGCCTCAAGATCAAGCCGGTAACCAGCCACGAAATGATTCGAGGCCAGGGCCACCAGCCGGGTCTGTTCATCGACCTGGCCGATGACATCCGCAACATCAATGCGCCCGTATTCGCGGATATTGAGCAGGCGCGCCTCGACGCCCTTTTCCGCCAGCGCCATCCATGGATAAACGTTGGAGGGATAATCCTCGAAATAGACCAGGAGGTTGTCGCCTTTGCGCCAGGGCAGCCCGCTGGCGACAAAGCTCAAGGCCAGCGACGTCGGGCCGACAAAGGCAATTTCCTCCGCCCGCGCGTGGAGCAATTTTGCCGCCAGGGAGCGCGCCTGCTGGATGCGCGCCGCCGGCATCGACTCCTCCTGTTCGCCGAGAGTGCTCTTGAGCGCATAATCGCGCACCGCCTCCGCGACCCGCCGCGGCAACGGGCAAACCGCCGCATGGGCCAGGAAAACCTTTTCGCAGGTCACGGGAAACTCGTGCCGGCGCAACTCCTCGTTCGACAGAATCTCCTCGATGGTCATTTGAAATCAATCGCTTTGTCTATTTCCTGAAAATACCCGAAATAAAACGAAATAATCTTCCAAGCCACGAAGAAAACGACGCCAAAATAGACCAGCTTCGGCGTCCATTGCGCCAGGGCCTTCATTCTTGACAGGCCCTCGGTCTGGTAAAGATCGTGCAACCGGATGAGGGTTTGGTCGGTCGTCCCGCTGACTTCGCCGGTGTGATACAGGTTGGTGAAAAGCACGGGGAACCGGCCCGAAGCCGAAATCAGCTCGGAGAAGGTCGAACCGTTCTGCAAGGGTTCCTTCCAATTATGCACCGTGCGGGCCAGGGCGGGCGAAGCACTGGCGGTGGCGGCCAGTTCCCACGCTGTCACAATCGGCACGCCGGCGTTGAGCAAACTATCCAGGGCCGTCGCCAGCCTGGCGAGGGCCAGGTCCTGACGGGCGGTGCCGAGAATGGGGACGCGGGCCAAAACGCTCTCGAGCTTGCTGCGCCACTCTTCGCCACGCCGCCCCTGGCAGGCGTAAATAATGAGAAAGACCAAACCATACAGCGGCAAAAGCAACCCCGCCGTCATCAACACAAAGCGCGTGAAATTCCCGGTCGATACCAGATTGATCAGCGGGAATAGAAAAATGGCGAAGTGAAGCAGGAAGGCCGGATACGCCATGTCGGACATCATCTGCCGCATCATCTGCGCCCGTTCGCGGTAATAGACCGCGAGGAGTTTGAAGCAGGCGTCCAGGCGGCCGCTGCGCTCGCCCGCGTCGATCAGGGCCAGATCAAAAGATGGACTCCACCTCCCCAATTGCTGCACGGAATCGCTCACGGTATGGCCCTGGTCCAATTGCTCGAGCAATTGCGTGATGGGCGCGCGCAAGGAAAGGGAGGGGGGGTTGGTCTGGAGATGTTCCAGGGCTTTATGGATCGTCAGCCCCGCGGTGATCATGATCCCCAATTGATGGTACAGCTCCGCGCGCTGGTTCAATTGCCGCGGGGTGATGATCAGTGGCATGGGCCGCTTAACCGCCCAACAATTTGTCGATGTTCGCCTTCAAGTCCCGTTTGGAGCACATGCCGACGATCTGCGCGGCCACTTCGCCGCTTTTGAAAAAAAGCAGGGTGGGGATGGCGCGGACGCCGTACTCGGCAGCCAGGGACTGGTCCTCGTCGATATTGACCTTGCCGATGCGCACGCGGGCATCGTATTCGGATGCCAGTTCATCCAGCAACGGGGCGATCATTTTGCAGGGGCCGCACCATTCCGCCCAGAAATCGACCACCACCGGCCCGGGCACGCCCAGTACTTCGGTTGCAAAATTCGCCTGGTTTAATTTCAGAGTATTCGGAGAGGACATAGGTTTGGTATTGGGGGAAGCCAGAATTGGCCGGGATCAAGACCCGGTTGTGTCAGTCAGGAAAAATTTAAGGAACACCAAGCCCGCTGCGCCGGCCACGGCGGCCACGGCGGCGGCAATGGCCAAACCTTTATCCAGCATGGTCAGCTCGCCTCCACCGGCGGGCATGGGGCGGGGCGCTGCCGCGGAAGGCCCGGGTCTGTGGGCTGGGGCCGGGGCGGCGACTCGGGAAGACGGGGCTCCCGACGTGGGCGGCTGGGGCGGAGCGGGCGACCCGGAGCGGGTCGCGGGCGGAGCGGCGGCGGATGCCGAGGCCATGCTGGGGGCGGGGCCGCCCGGGGCCAGCGTAGGTAATTTAATCGTCGGCGCAGCCGTCGGTTTCGGCGGCAAATTGATTCGCACCGTTTCTTTCTTCGGTTGAACCTTGGCGCCTTCAGCCGGTTTGGGCGGCAAGGAGCCGCCAGTCGGAATGGGGGTTATATCAGCCATATATTCCTATCATTAACCTCAAATTAGAATCGCGCTGCACCAGTGTCAATTCCAAATGACTGTTCTCTCTCCCCGCCGGGTGGGGGAAGGGCGGTGAGAAAGTTCTTCCTTTTCGCCCCCCTTCTCCCCCGGCGAAGATCTACAAAGAACGAAGATCCACCATAAGCTCGTTGGAAACCAACATCCTGATATCGCAGGCTGAAAGACGGGCGCAACAGCACGTCCAAGGAAATTGATCACCGGCCTGACGGCTGGGGGAGGGGATGCAAAATGATGGGAATGGATTACAGTGGCGATCAGGCCGGGACGGTGCAAAGGCAGCTGTCGTTGCGCAGGGTGCCGTGAAGGGCTTCGAGGAGTTTGTCAGCGGTGTAGGGCTTGGTTAAAAAAGTTTTGACGCTGAGGGCCTCCAGTTCTTCCGTGCGCGTCCCCCCGCCCTGCTCTGTTCCCAAGCCGCTCGAAGCAATGATTCTGAGGCGCGGATGCATTTTCCTCAGCACCCGGATCAACTCCACGCCGTCCATCTCCGGCATCACGACGTCAGTCACCACGGCGTCAATGGCCGGCCCGTGCCGGTGAACCACGGCCAGGGCTTCCAGTCCATTTCTCGCCGCTAAAACCCGGTAATTTTGCTTCTCCAGCAGCGACTTCATGCCGGAAACGACCTCCGGTTCATCATCCACAATCAACACAGCCTCCCCGTCGCCGCCTGGCATCTCGGGGGGCGTGTAGGGCGCGGCGCGCTCCACTGCTTGGGGTGAGGCCGGCAGCAGGATCCAAAAGGTCGATCCCTTGCCCAAGGCGCTCTCCACCATGACGGCGCCCTGGTGGCTCTTGACGATGCCCAGCACGGTGGACAATCCCAGGCCCGTTCCCTTGCCGATTTCCTTGGTGGTAAAAAACGGGTCGAAAATCCGTTCCCGATCCTGCGGCGCGATCCCGCAACCGGTGTCGGAAACCTGCAACAGCAAATAGGGTCCGGGCGGCGCGGGCGCGGGCAGGGCGGGCCTTGGTTCTGTCAACATAACGTTTCGCGCCCGCATCGCCAACCGTCCGCCCCCGGGCATGGCGTCGCGCGCGTTGATGCATAAATTGAGCAGGACTTGATGGATCTGCGTCCGGTCGCCCTTTGCCGTCCAAAGCCCGTCCTCGGCTTGCGCGGTAATGACGATGCTCTTGGGGAAGGTGCGGCCGGCGATCCGCGCCACGTCGTTCATCAGTTCCCCCGCCTGGATGGCCACCCGTTCCCCGCTAAGTCCCCGGCCAAAAGTCAGGACCTGCTGGATGATGTCAGCCCCGTGTTTGACGCACACCTCGATTCGGCTGATGGCCCTTTCCTGCTCCTCCGGTGTCAGGTCCCAGCGCAAGGTACCGGCAGACATGAGGATTGGGGCCAGGGTGTTGTTCAAATCATGGGCCATGCCTGTGGCCAGCGTGCCGATGCCTTCGAGGCGTTGCGCGCGCAGGAATTGCGCCTCGAGCTTTTTCTTTTCCGTAACATCATTGGCCAGCGACAATTTCGCTTCGCGTCCGGCAAAAGTGATGAGGCGGGCGAAGATTTCCACCGTGAGGACGCTCCCATCCTTGCGGTGATGCCGGGCGATGAAACTGTTGACGGGACGCCGCACGTTGGCTTCGGACAAACGTTCCTCCAGCACCGGCTTGTCTTCCGCGCAATGCAAATCCTTCACGGTCATGGCCAGCATTTCCTCCTTCGAATAGCCATAACCCCGGAGGGCGGCCTCGTTGACCGCCAATAAGGCCAGCGTCTCGACATCAAAGACGTACAAGGGCAGGGGGTTTTCCAGGAACAATAATTGGTAGCGCTCTTCGCTTTCCCGCAGGGCGTCCGCCGCTTTTTGCCGCTCGCGAATCTCCGTTTGCAGGTTTTCGTTGGTTTGTCGCAGCAGTTGCGTGCGCTGCTCCACCTTGGATTCCAACTGCGCCATCTTGTCCCTGGCCTCGAGCGACAGACGGCATTTTTCCGTCATGGCCGATGCCAGTTGCAGCACTTCCACGGCATCGAACGGTTTCTTCAAAATGACGAGGCGGTCCGAATAATCGAGCTTCGCCATCATTTCATCCCAGGAATAATCCGAATAGGCAGTGCAAAGGACGACCTGGGTGTCGGGGCAAATCTTCCAGATTCTGGAGGTTGTTTCCACGCCGTCCCAGCCGGGCGGCATGCGCACATCCACGAACGCCATCGCGTATGGGCGGCCTTCCGCCCGCGCCTTTTCCATCAAAGCCACGCCTTCCTGGCCCTGAAAGGCGGAGTCGATTTCATAACCTGGCCGCCGGTTGGCCGCCGACTGCCCAAAAAGAGTCGCCTCCATGTCCTTTAATTCAGACCCGTGGTCCGCGCACAGTATTTTGCGAAAATCCGTGTGGATTGCCTGGTTGTCATCGACAATCAGAATGCGTCCGTTCTTCGCCCCCGAGGCATCTCCGGCCGCATCCTTCGCCTCCGGCTGAACCGGCGGCGGTCCTGCTGCAGGAACCGCGGATTTTTCTCCCTCAGGCGTTGTGTCGGCAGTTGACATTTGCTTATGTTCTTTTCATCGGCCTTTCGACTGAAAATCTTGAGGGGGCCTTGGGGATTTTTGGCAAGGCGCCCCACTGGCCATGATTTTACCGCAATCCATGGCAGAACCACGGTTCAGGGCAGAACGTGGCTCGAGCTCACGATGCTGCAGAGTGGCTTCGTGGCGACGTTACCGAGAGCGGCAGCGTAGCTGGAGGCCCAAGTTTTCGAGCTGTCCGCCGGGCACGACGGCAATTCGCCCGCCGAGCCGTGGCCGAGGTAGGGCTGCAGGTCCGATCCTGACGGCGTGCCGGTGCTGGACTGGTGTTGCTCCAGCGCCCATTGATCCTTGGCCGCATCGAATATGATGAACACCCGGATTCACAGATTGCTTTTTACACCCCTGCTGTCTGACGTGAAGCATTCGATATGCCATGAGGGCCATGGCCGAGTTATCTATCAATGCTTCAAGGGTTTACGCTTGGCGGGCCATTCTTCGAGGAGGCGCGTCTGTCCATTAGATGGACATTTTTTGCCGAGTCATGAAGAAACGCGGAAAAAATGCCTCAGCCTCCAGCGCGCCGGCGCGCTACGCTTTCACCGGCCGCTTGCCGCGCCGGCCCAGCCGAAACAGCTCCATTTGCGGCTCCTTGAGAAATTCATAATTCTTCAGCACGCGGATGATTTGCAGGAGATCGGATTTGTCGTAATTCCTGTTGACTTCCGTCCGCGCGATCAAGTCGGCCAGCATGGCGCGGAAGGGAATCACGGCATCGATTCCCTTGGCGCGCAGGACGCGGATGCTTTGCTCGCGCGCCGCAGCGGTCTGCGCCAGCGCGGGCACGACCAAGATTTTCAACGGCGCCGCGTCCGGACTGAAGGACCGGGCGGCCTGCTCAAAAACGGCCGGTTCCACGAACCGGAACATCTCGGGCGAATTCTCCAGCAACGCCGGCCCAAATGATTCGGTATGCCAGCCGCGCACTACCACGATGGCGCGCTTCACCGCTGCCAAGTCCTCCGCCGTCAGTATTATAAATGGCACGGGCGATTGGCCGTCGCGCGTCTGGGGGTTCCAAACAAAGAAATCAATCCCGTCCTTTTCCTGTTTGCCACGCCCCGAATATTTGCGGTCCTGCCGCGTCAAAAAACCGTGCAATTCAAAGTATTCCCGGACAATGGTTTCGCTGACGGCTGCCATGATTCAGGAATTGTTCCGGGAACGCCGGCCATTCTGCAACACTTTTTCGAGCAGGGCCCGCGGCGCCCTCTGACCGGGTTCAACCCGGCCGATGCGGCGGGCCAGGACGAACAGCGCTTCGCCCCCGCTCACCTTCTTATCAAGGCGCATCGCTTCAAACAACCGCGCCTTTAGCCGTGCGGACAGTGAAATGGCCACCGGCAATTCCGCCCGGCAAAACAGGGACTCAATTCGCCGGGCTTCGCCGGCGGACAAGCCCGAAACCGCAACGGACAGTTTTGCGGCCGCCACCTGGCCCACGGCAATGGCCTCGCCATGCAAAAATTTTCCGTAGCCGAAAACCGCCTCGATGGCATGGCCGATGGTGTGGCCGAAATTCAAAATCGCGCGCACGCCGGTGTCCCGTTCGTCCTGCCCCACGACCTCTGCCTTGATCTCGCAGCAGCGGGCCACCGTTTCGGCCAGCAAAGCGGGGTCCTGTTTCAGCAGCGGCTCCAAATTCTTCTCCAACCGGCCAAAAAGGGCCGCGTCGCGGATGATGCCGTACTTGATGACCTCGGCCAGGCCGGAGCAGAACTGGCGCATGGGCAAAGTGGACAGCGCGCCCAGATCGCAGAGCACCAGGCGCGGCTGGTAGAACGCGCCCACCAGGTTTTTCCCCGCGAGCAAATTGACTCCCACCTTCCCGCCCACCGAACTATCCACCTGCGCCAGCAAGGTGGTCGGCGCCTGCACGAAGGCGATTCCCCGCAAATAAACCGAGGCGACAAAGCCGGCCAGGTCCCCAACCACTCCGCCCCCCAGCGCCACAATAAACGATTTGCGTTCCAGCCTGTGCCGGGCCAGTTGCTCACAACACATTTGAACGGTCTTGAGACTTTTGGAAGTTTCGCCGGCGGGAACCGTGATGAGGACCGGCTCAAAGCCTGCGGCCCGCAACGAAGCCATGGCTGGTTTCGCATAACGCCACGCCACGTTCGTGTCGGAAATGACCGCGCAACGCCCTTCGAGCCCCAGTTTGGAGCAGTGTTGCCCGAGCTGGGGCAGCAAATTGCTCCCAATGAAAATGGGATAACTACGAGACCCAAGCGAAACATCGACCGTGCGCATCCCTCAAGGAATAGGCTCTGGCGCAAAACAAGGCAAGTTTTGTGTCCGATTGGTGTTGACCTGGATGGAGATAACGCTATATATTCCCCTGTGATGGGACACGCGATTCCTGTATTCGCGCCGGAAGACCCGACGGCGGAAACTGTGCTGTTGAGAAAACGGCGCGGCGTGACGGTCGTTACCCAGTACGGCCGGGCTGTGACTTTTGGCGTTTCGCGGGATGCCGCCGAACACTTTATGAAAGCAAAGGCGCAGGGCAAAGAACACGAAATGTTGGCCGCCATGCTGGCCCATAAAGCCGCCTGCATCGAAGCGACACAGATTCCCGCGGGGAAAGCATAAGTATCACGCCTTTCAGTTTTTCCGTCCGTTTTTGGCATTCCTTGGTCATTGTGCTTTGACATTAGTCATTCTTTTTTTACCTTTACGGCATGTCTGATCGATTGACGACCTGGCCGGAGACAGCCCATGAATTCGCCACCCGCCACATCGGCCCCGATGCCGATGAGAAGGCGCGGATGCTGCAGGAGTTGGGCTTTGCCCGGATGGATGACTTTATCGCCGAGGTGGTGCCGCCATCGATTCGCCTGAAAAAGGCCCTGGATCTTCCTGCGGGATGGGATGAACACGGCGTTTTGACCGAGTTGCGGGCCATTGCCGCCAAGAATCTCGTTTACCGGCCTTTCATCGGAATGGGGTATTCTGATTGTATCACCCCGCCGGTCATCCAGCGGAATGTTTTGGAGAATCCGGGCTGGTACACCCCTTATACGCCATATCAAGCCGAAATCTCGCAGGGCCGCCTGGAGGCGTTGCTCAATTTTCAAACCATGACCAGCGACCTGACCGGCCTGCCCGTGGCCAACGCGTCGTTGCTGGATGAAGCGACCGCCGCCGCCGAGGCGATGCACCTGTGCCAAAGCATGAAGCCGGAGCGGAAAGTGTTTTTCATTTCTGAAAAGTGCCATCCGCAAACCATCGAGGTGGCCCGCACCCGCGCCCGCGCTTTGGGCATCGATCTCGTGACGGGCGATCACCGCGCATTCCAATTCCACGACGAGGTATTCGGCGCGCTGGTGCAGTATCCCGCGACCGACGGCGCGATTTTTGATTATGAGGAGTTTGCCGGCCGTGCGCATGCGGCGGGGGCGATGCTGGCGGTGGCGGCGGATTTGCTGGCGCTGGCCTTGTTGCGGCCGCCGGGGGAATTTGGGGCGGACGTGGCGGTGGGCAGCGCGCAACGGTTCGGCGTGCCCCTGGGTTACGGCGGCCCTCATGCGGCGTTCTTCGCCACGCGCGAGGCTTACAAGCGGCTGATTCCCGGACGTCTGGTGGGCGTCTCGAAGGACGCGCAAGGCCGGCCGGCGCTCCGCCTGGCCCTGCAGACGCGCGAGCAACACATCCGGCGCGAGAAGGCCACCAGCAACATCTGCACGGCGCAGGCGCTGCCGGCCAGCATGGCTTCGATGTACGCCGTCTGGCACGGCCCGGAGGGCCTGAAGAAAATCGCCCGGCGAATTCGGTTGTTGACATTGGGCCTGGCCAAGGGACTGCAACAATTGGGCCAGGGCGCGAAACCCTCCGGCAACCTGCCCTTCTTCGACACCTTGCAAATCGACGTCGGGGCAGGGAACAGCCTTGCCCTCGCCAGGGCGGCGGAGGCGCGGCAGATGAATTTTCGCATCATGGACCCGCGGACGCTGGGCATCTCGCTGGATGAAACAACCACGGAAAAGGACGTGATGGACATTCTGGCCGTATTCAACAGCGGAGCGACGCCGGATGTATCCATCGCGGAGCTGGCGGCCAGGGCCGATGCGGATTACCCGGCGCCCCTGGCCCGAACCAGCCCGTTCCTGCAACAGGGCGTTTTCAACAAACACCATTCCGAAACGGAGATGCTGCGCCACCTGCGGCGGCTGGAACAGCGGGATTTATCGTTGACAACTTCCATGATCCCGCTCGGTTCCTGCACGATGAAATTGAATGGCACGGCCGAGATGATGCCGGTTTCCTGGCCGGCCTTTGCCCGCCTTCACCCTTTCGTGCCGTTACCGCAAACGCGCGGTTACCAGATCCTTTTCCGGCAACTGGAAGAGTGGCTTTCGGAAATCGCCGGCCTGGCGGGGTGTTCGCTCCAGCCCAATTCCGGCGCACAGGGCGAATATGCCGGCTTGCTCGTGATTCAAAAGTACCACGAATCCCGCGGACAGCCCGGACGCCGGGTCTGCCTCATCCCGGCTTCGGCGCACGGCACCAATCCTGCCAGCGCGGCCCTGGCGGGCTGGAGCATTGTGCCGGTCGCCTGCGACGCCCTGGGCAACATCGACGTGGCGGACTTGCGCGCCAAGGCGGAGACGCACAAGGACGATCTGGCGGCGCTCATGGTCACCTATCCATCCACGCATGGCGTGTTTGAGGAAGCCATCGCGGAAACCTGCCGGATTATCCATGACCACGGCGGGCAGGTTTATATGGATGGGGCCAATATGAACGCGCAAGTCGGGCTGTGCCGGCCCGGCGACATCGGCGCGGACGTTTGCCATATTAATTTGCACAAGACTTTTTGCATCCCGCACGGCGGCGGGGGGCCGGGCATGGGACCGATCTGCGTGGCGGATCATCTGACTGAATTCCTGCCGGGGCATCCGGTGGTCAACCTCGGCGGTGAAGATCCCATCGGGCCCGTGTCCGCCGCGCCTTGGGGCAGCGCGAGCATTCTGGTGGTTTCGTGGGTGTATATCTCGCTCATGGGCGCGGCCGGGCTGGCCGAGGCGTCGAAGACGGCCATCCTGAACGCCAACTACATGGCCCGCCGGCTCCAACCGTTCTTTCCTGTTCTTTACAAGGGCAGGAGCGGCTTCGTCGCGCATGAGTGCATCGTGGATTTGCGCCAGTTCAAAACCGTGACCGTCGAAGACGCGGCCAAGCGCCTGATGGATTACGGCTTTCACGCCCCGACCATTTCATTTCCCGTCCCGGGCACGATGATGATCGAGCCGACCGAGAGCGAATCGAAGGAGGAAATGGACCGTTACTGCGATGCGCTCATCGCCATTCACGGTGAAATTCAGGCCATTGAAGGCGGCCGCGCCGATGCGCAAAACAACGTCCTCAAAAACGCGCCCCATACCGCCATGGCCGTGGCGGCCGGCGATTGGAAGCATCCCTACACGCGCGAGCAAGCCGCCTTCCCCACCCCGTGGACTGTCGAACATAAATTCTGGCCGGCAGTGGGCCGCATCGACAACGTCTGGGGCGACCGCAATTTGGTTTGCACCTGCGGGTGAGGGATACTCATGCAAAAGGATCAGTGAGAAACGTTGTGCAGATCCCGATTTTGCAAACAGGAAGAATCATGTGGTTAACTGCGCAATAATCGTAGCTGTCAATTGTTGCAAGGCTTGCGCCACAGCGCGGCCGTCGTCCAAATGCAGACAACCGATTTTGTGGTGAACCAACCGATGATCAATCGTAATCAGTTTTGTCAGGTGAATCGTCCTGGAAAAAATTCTCCAGTGCAAGCCGCTGCCAATCGAGGTCTTCAGCGTCGCGCCCAATTAATTGCGGCATGTCTTTGTAGAGTCGAAGACGGTCAGGCAGAGTCAACGTCTCGATTGCCTCTTCGATTTCATGCAATGTTTTCATCGGTTTGCCATAGAAAATAGCTTGTTGTCCGTGAAGAATCAAGGCTGAAAACGCCGCCACTTGAGTTTCTCCATTTTTCTGCGAAGTTGAGGCGTGTGCAGATTCGTCAGACAGAAAAATAATTAATAATTAATAGTTAATAGTTGTATGCCAGACCAAGCTCAAAAGAACAGGCCCGTGGCCCCGAGCGGCGGCGGCGGGGGCGAAGGCCCCAGCGCCCCAAAAGTGGATAAACCCAATACGGAGGAATTGCTCAAACGCATGCGCAAGGTCGATCCCGACCAGGCCAAGCGTTACCGCCAGCGCACGGGGCAATGAGCCATTCCACTCCGATTGCCGGTGATTTCCTCTCGCTCCTGGCGGAGCACCAACTCGCATTGTGGCGGGTCGATGCCGGTGGCGCCTCCCCGGTCCAAACCCAGGCCACCACCGTCTTCGCCTTTCACTTCTCGGACGGCGTCCTGATGGCGGGCGACCGCCGGGCCACGGCTGGAAATATCATCGTGACCGACCGGGTGGAGAAGATCATCGAGATCGATTCGACGTCGCTGCTGGCGGTTGCGGGCGTGCCGGCCACCGCGTTTGAAATGGCCCGGGTCCTGCAAACCTCCTTTGAATACTACCGCCGCAGCCAGTTGCAGCCATTGAGCCTGCCCGCGCGGGTGCGGGCACTGGCCCGGTTGCTGCGCGAGAATCTGCCCATGACCATGCAGGGCATCGGCATTGTCGTGCCTCTTTTCGCCGGGGTGGACCACGCCGCGTCGCCGCCCAAGGCGCAGATTTACTTTTACGATCCGTTGGGCGCGCAATTTCAAGCAGTGGGTTACGCCGCCTCCGGCTCCGGTTCCGGCACCATCCGCAGCATCCTCAGTTTTCAGGAACGATTCGGCCAGCCCCTGCCGTCCCGCATGAATCTGCCCGACGCCGTCCGCTTCGCCTCGCGCTTGCTTTCGACCGCCTCGGAATTCGATTCGGCCACCGGCGGAGTCAATCCGGACACGAACACCTTTGCCACGATCAAAGTGCTGAGGCCCGGCGGCGTAGAAACGATAACTGACGAGCAACAAAAGGAGATTTTGCGCCCATGACCGAGGAGCCATATCGTTGGTTGGAAGCGATCGCCAATCGCCGCGAATACGTCGGCGAACAGCTCAAGAGCGGCTCGCCCGTCCTCGCGGCCAGCCTGCCCGACGGCATTCTTCTGCTCGGCGTGGGCAGCGGCCAGTCCAAGGTGTTCGAATTGTTCGACCGTCACGCCCTGGCCGGCTTGGGTCATCCTGCGGACATCGAAAAAATCCGGCAGGCGGCAATCGATGCCGCGCATATTGAGGCGTTCACCCGTGCGCCGGAAGACGTGAGTTTGCGCCGCCTGGTCGGCTTTGGGCTGAGCCCGCAACTGAAAACCAATTTCGAACAGATTTTCAGCGCGCCCTTTTTAGTGGAATTGCTCCTGGCCGAGTTGGGCGCGGAACCGGCGCACGACCTGTTTTTCCGTCTGCACTACGATGGTTCCTATCAAACGCAATCGGGCGGGGCCGTCCTCGCGGCCAGCCAGCCCGAGCCGGAAGCCGCCGGGCAGAAATGGCTGAAGGAGGCCCTGCAAGGGAAAACAAACCGGAGCGAAGCGGCTGACATTCTTCTCCAAGCCTGGTGGTGCATTTCGGAAAACAAGCCTTTGACCGATCAAATCCCCTCCGAGGAAGCGCGCCGGGGCGGCTGGCGCGAGGCGGTCAAGGGCAAGGTGATCGAGATCGGCTGGCTGGCCCGGCACAGCGCCCGCGCCGCCAGATATCAAGCCCAAACCATTTCCGACCTTGGATTATGAATCGCATCGTCGGCCTGGAGACGGAATACGGATGCTTGACCAGCGATTTTCCCGGCACACCCAGCGCCATTACCCGGGTGCGCGACTGGATTTTCAAGGACAACCGCTTTGGCCTGATCGACGTGCATCAGCGCGATTGGGACGAGCCGGCCGGCAACGGCGGTTTTCTTTTCAACGGCGGCCGCTGTTACATCGACATGGGGCATCTGGAATATTGCACGCCGGAATGCATGAGCCTGCTCGACGTGCATCGCTACGATGCGGCGGGCGACGCGCTCCTGCTGCAAGCGGTCAAGGCCATCCGGCTGGAGCGGGAGATTCAATTCATCCGCAACAACATTGATCATTATTCCGGCGCGACTTTTGGCTGCCATGAAAATTACCTGGTGCGCCGCGCCGCGCCCCTGACCGAAGCCAACAAGAATTCGCTGCTGGCCTTTTTGACCTTGCGCATGCTCTACATCAGCGCGGGGCGGGTCGGGGCCACCCTCGCCGCCGAAGCGCGCGGGGAACTGACACGCCCCGGGCAGGAAAACCTCTTCCAAATCAGCCAGCGCGCCGATTACATCAACAACGATCTTTTCGAATGGGTACAATTCAACCGCGCCATCATCAACACCCGCGATGAACCGCTGGCCGACGCGCGCAAATACCGCCGGCTCCACCTCCTGCACGGCGACAGCAACGTCCTGCCCGCCAGCCTGCTGCTCAAGGTGGGCACCACCTCGTTGGTGCTGGATCTTCTGGAACTCAATTGCCTGCCCAAAACGACCCTGGCCGACACCGTCGCCGCCTTCCGCCATTTGTCCCATCAGCCCGACGGCCCCTGGCTGGTGCGGCTGGCCGGCGGCCATTGCGCCGATGCGCTCCAGTTGCTGTCGCAATACCAGGAAGCGGCCTGCGCCGAGCTGCGCGGGCGCGACGCCGAAACGGATATATTATTGACAATTTGGGGCGAACTCCTGGCCGCCCTCGCCGCCGACCCTGAATCCCTCGTCGGCCAGGTGGATTGGATCACGAAACGCTGGCTGCTGCGCCAATTCTGCGAGAAGGAAGACATTCCCTGGAGCCATCCGTGGCTGAAATCGCAGGACCTGGAATATCATCAGATCGATCCGGCGCGCAGTCTGGGACTGGCGCTGGCCCGCACGCCTTCCGCCTGGGAAATCCCCGGCAAGGAAATCGCCCAGGCCGCCTCCACCGCGCCGGCCAACACCCGGGCCGCCATTCGTTCCCAAGCCATGCGCCTGCTTCAGCAAGAGGACCGCGCCTACTACATCGATTGGGAAATCATCGGCGCGGAAGGCGGCACCTCTCTGCACCTGCTCAACCCGTTTGAAGCGGAATCGAGGGAGGCCGAAACGTGGGTTCAATTTTTGACAGACTGCGGCGTCCGCCAGGTCCGGCGATCCAAAGCCACCAGTGGACCGTAGCCCTTCTAATTGCTTCATCGTATGTTTCCTGATTCATGAAAGCAGAGCGCCGCCGCCCTGCCTTACCAGTTCCGTATTTAAATGGCATTTCTAGCAACGGCACTTGCGGCCAATTGCGGCCAATCCCAGGAAGGCGCTGCCCAGCAGAACCGCGCTTGAGCCACCGTCTGGCACGCTTTGCGGCAACGCCGCCTCTGATGAGTCGAAAACGAAGGACTCTCCGCTCTGGCTCAGGTTGATGTTCCAAGTTCCCGTCGTCGCACTGTAACCTGTGATCATCGCAATGCCTTGCCCACCGATATCCCATTCATCCAAACTGGAATTGAAGGACGACGTGACACTGGTGGCATCGAAGCTGTACGTAACCGAGCCCACGAGGAACGACCACAATGGCGTGACGGACGCCACCGGCGGATTAAACGTGAATCCGTTAAAGGTGGTGACGGGCGTAAACGTGGGCACAGCAGCATAGCTGCCGAGTTCCACGTCGGTGTATGGGCCGGTCACGCTAAAGTCGGTGGCGGTTTGCAGATTGGCGCTGTTGACGGTAACTCCCGATGCGCCGAAGCCTATGGAGCCTGTGATGGAATTCGCCTTTGCACTGGGGGCAGCCAGGACAACGGCACAGAATGCCGCTGCACACAGGGTTGGTATTGTTCTCCTTTTGCGTTTCATATTGTTTTTCATACGTTTTGAATTGATCACTTTTCGCACGTTAAAATCATGCCTTCGCATGGCTTTAGCCATTCTTCCACTCACCTTCATACGCCGCGGGCTGTTTACTGGATATGGGGTATAACCCTATCAGGTAAACACCCCATGGCAGACGCCCGTCTGCCGAACTAGTCTCGCCGCATGAAATGCAGAGAATGCTCCCGAAACAAAACCAGTCTTGGATTCCATGGCGCCGCCAGACCGCAAGATCGCGCGATGAACTCTTTCCATGTGGATCAACCTTCCCTGGAAAGCTTCGGGGGTCCTTCCAGCGTCGCCGCGGCGCGCCTTCGGGTTCCATTGTGGAAACGTATGCTTGACATTAGTTGCGTCCTGGCCGGTTCGGTTGTGTGGGTGCCGGCGTGGCTGCTGATCGGGATGATCATTAAGATCGTTTCACCCGGTCCCATCCTTTTCAAACAGGAACGCGTCGGCCACATGGGTAAAAAATTTCGCTGCCTGAAGTTCCGGACCATGACCGTGAACGCTGATACAGACGTTCATCAGATACATTTGAACCAGTTGATGACTTCCAACCAGCCGATGAAGAAACTGGACGGCGCCGGAGATGCGCGCCTGATCCCGGGGGGAATATGGCTGCGGTCTTTCGGAGTGGATGAGTTGCCCCAGCTTATCAATATCCTCCGTGGCGAGATGAGCCTGGTCGGGCCGCGGCCCTGCGTTGCCTACGAGTATGAGATGTTTGAGCCGCATCATCGCCGGCGATGCGAGACGCTGCCGGGCTTGACCGGCCTATGGCAGGTCAACGGCAAGAACAGAACCACCTTCGGCAAGATGATGGAACTGGATCTGGCCTACGTAGAAAGTAAATCCCCGTTTCTGGATCTCAAAATCATGGCTTGTACTGTTCCCGCGATCTTCATTCAAGTCCTGGACATTAAGATGGGGCGGAAAGCAGCGGCGGAAACAGCCGCGCTCGGCTTGGCTCGCCACAACCGGTTGGAATCGGCGCTGCTAAGCTCCTGAAACTCAGTAGTCTCCGCCAACTGCCCTGACATAAAGGGAACATGGGCAAAAAAATCAACGTGGGGGTCGTCGGATGCGGATATTGGGGGCCAAATCTGATCCGCAATTTTCGATCCTTGCCCGGATGCAATCTGAAACTAATGTGTGATATCAGCGAAGCGCGGCTCAAGAGCCTCAGAATCTTGTATCCCAACGTCGCGGCGGAAAGGAACTTCGGGCACATGCTCAACGGCGCGGGATTGGATGCCGTGGTGGTGGCCACCTCTGTTAAACTGCATTTTCCCATGGCCAGGGCGGCCCTGCTCGACGGCAAGCACGTATTGATCGAAAAACCGATGGCTGCATCCGCCGCCCAATGTGAGGAGTTGATTGAGATCGCCCGCCAAAAGGGGCTCGTGCTTATGGTCGGCCACACCTTTCTTTTTTCCCCCGCGGTCCAAAAAATCAAAGAAATTGTTGACCGGGGGGATTTGGGGGAAATCCGCTATATCTGCGCGCGGCGATTGAACCTCGGCCTGTATCAGAAAGACATCAACGTGGCTTGGGACCTGGCGCCGCATGACATTTCGATCATCCTTCATCTCTTGCAGGAACTACCCGAGAGCGTGAACTGCTGCGGCGGCACTCACATCACCCCGGGGATTGAGGATGTGACCTCCATGACTCTGAACTTTGGCAAAGATCGTTCGGCCATCATTCACAGCAGTTGGCTGGATCCCCGAAAGGTCCGGGAAATCACGATAGTCGGGAGCAAGCGGATGATCCTGTATGACGATGTGGCCCCGCTGGAGAAGATCCGGATATTCGACGCCCGCGTGGAACGTCCGCCACACTATGATACTTTCGCGGAATTTCAATATGCCTACCATTATGGCGACATTTACTCGCCCTATTTGAAGCAGGAAGAACCCCTCAAAGCGGAATGCCTGCACTTCGTGGAGTGCATCCAGGAGGACAAAAGCCCTCTGAGCTGCGGCACCCGGGGTTTGGAAGTGGTAAGAATACTGGAAGCGTCTTCAGCGTCATTGAAGCTCGGCGGCGGCGCGGTTCCCTTTGCTTGCTCAGAATCAAGGCGCTTGGTTGAAACGCATATCTGCACGCGGACGGCATGAGATGTTCCCCACCCAACATTTATGAATCCAACCCTGGCAGGCTTACCGGGACAGGAATAACAACGGCAACGGCCGGATTTCAGATTCGGCATTTTTAGCATAAGGAGTGCCATGTGACGTTAGGATATCGAATCCATCCTGGACGTTCCTGGTCAAATTGCCGGCCGCTTGGCGAACCAAAGTCTCTTCTTCCTGGATGCTGGCGGCGGGTTGTTCGATTTCTCTTTGACCACGGCCATCATCTCTTCCATCCCCTCCTTGATCTCGTTGACCTGGGGATGCACTTCCTTGATGAGATCATGCTCGATCCTGGACAGCTTTTCGATGCGTTTGCCCTGATCGCGAAGCTGGTCCAAAAGAAAATTCTGTTTGATGGAAAGCCGCCGCATCCACCAAAAACAAACACCCCAGCAAACCGTCCCGGCCAGAGTCATCCAGAAAGAGAGACTGGCTTTATTCATCAGCAGGGCTTTCAGCCTCCGACAATGGTCAACTGCACGCTGTTCTCGATGATGCCGGTGCTGATGGCGTAGCGGGTTAGTCCGGCGGTATCGTGGATGCCGAGCTTCTGCATGAGATGCTCGCGATGCTTCTCGACGGTTTTGATGCCAATGCCGAGTTCCGACGCGGTTTCCTTGTTGGCCTTGCCTTCGGCGATCAACTGCAGCACCTCCATCTCGCGCGAAGTCAGTTTGACGCCATTCCTTTTGAGCACTCCCGAGCGGTTGGGCGATTTTGGATTGAGATGATCGAAACGCTTGGAAATTGTGGGGCTGAAAAACGTGTTTCCTTTTTGGATTTCTCGAATGGCCCGGCACACATCCTGGGCGGAAGTTTGTTTGAGGAGGAAGCCCATCGCGCCGGACTCGCTGGCGTTTTTGACATACGCGTCATCGCTGTGCGCGGATAGAATGAGCACTTTGGTGGAGGGAAGGGCTTTGAGCACCTGGCGGGTGGCCTCCAATCCATTGAGCAAGGGCATCGCGATGTCCATTAACACCACGTTGGGACGCAGTTTTTTGGCCAACGCAATCGCCTGGCGGCCGTCTTGCGCTTCACCGGCCACTTCGAGGTCGTCTTCGAGTTCGAGCATCCTACGCAATCCCTCGCGCACAATCGTATGGTCCTCAGCCAGCAGTACAGTGATTTTTTTCATGGGTGTTTGGCGGCCGCTGCCAGGGCTTCGTTATCCGAAACAGGAAGGCGGCGCTCTAAGTTGGAGGTGAGCTCTGTTTCATTCCCCTGCGCTGGAAGCGCTGCCGTCCCTTTCCCGGCAAAGTGATAGGCCGGCTCGAAGATCATTTTTCTTTCTCCCGCCGCGAACCACAGCTTCAGCGTTCCACGATTGACGTCAGCCGGCGTGGCCATGGCATCGATGCGCCGGCTTGCGCCGCTTTTGCCGCTCGTGGTGGCGGTCCCTATAATTGCCGTGACCTTTCCAAGATTGAGCCTGGCCAATGACCCATCCGAGACAACGATGGCCAGCCTGCCCCGTTCCTTTTTGAAGAAATAGGGAGACAGCCTGATCTTGTAATCGCCCGAATAAATACCGTCCACGCGCTCGAGCGCGCCGATGGTCAGAGTGGCCTTGCCCAAGGCAATCGGCATGGAACTGGGATCGATGATCAGAATACGATTGCCAGCAAAAGCGTTTGTCCGGTCCGGCCCTGCGTGGCTTTCGCCGCAACTGGCCGCGAGAAGAGCCAGCAGTGTAAGTTGGAGTTTCATGGAATTTTAAGTTGGGTTTCAACGGACTCCATCAACGATGTCTCACCGCGTCCACCCTTGCCCGTCGAAAATTGCGCAACAATTGTAGTGCCTTTGCCTGCGACGGACTTGACATCAAAACGGCCGCCAACCATCTCCAACCGCTCCCTCATGCCGAGTAATCCCAGGCGTTTGCTGCCCTTGCCGCGCAACACGCGTTCCACTTGAAAGGATTTGCCGTCATCTTCTATTTCCATGCAAATGCTGTCCGTCAGTTTCCGGATGCTCACTTCCACCCGGCTGGCCTGGGCATGTCTGGCCACATTGGTCAACGCTTCCTGGGCGACGCGAAAGAGCACCGTGCGCCGGGCAGTGTCCAATTGTTCCAGGCCCGCAAAGGCCGTCAAATGAGTGCGGATGCCGGTGCGCGCGGTGAAGCTTTTCATGAAGGAATGCAGGGCGGGAATAAGACCGAGATCATCCAATACCGCCGGGCGCAACTCGCGGGCGAACCGATGCACGATGTCCACCGATTTTTCCACCAGCCGTTGGGTGAGGGCGATGTTGCGGTCCAGTCCTTTGGTGTTGACCGCGGCCTCCTTTTTCAAGGCTGCCAGCCGGACATTAATGCCCGTCAACGTCTGGGCGATGACATCATGCAATTCGCGGCTGATTTCCCTTCGCTCTTCTTCCTGCGCCGATAGAATCTGGCGGGACAACCGCCGCAACTGCTCCTGCAGGCACTCCGACTGTTCCAGCAGTTGTGAGTAGTGGCGCTCGCTTTTTTTGAGGGCCTCCTCCACCGCCTTGCGCTGGGTGATTTCCTGTTCCAAAACCAGGTTGGAGGCGGCCAGTTCCACGGTGCGCTGGCTCAACATCTCGACAATTTGATTCAGATGAATCGCGGCCTCGCGCGTGCCGCTATGAATTGTCTCTATCGGGGTTATGGCTTCGGTAAAGAAAGTCCCAGCCCGCTTGATGAGCGTGGCTCGTTTGCCGGGCACCCGGCCTGGCAGCACATGGGTAAGCAGGATTTGCTCATGGAGTTTGGCCATGTCCAACGTCTGCAGACCGGCATTGAGCGCCCGCTGGCCCATGCCGCGCGCTGGTTGCAGGCGCCCGCCGCGACCTTGCTTCAGATAGGTCAGCAATGCCGCCTGATAGCGTTTTGCAAATTTGTGCTTCATAGCCTGCCGTATCCACGGGCGACCCGGCGCACGGTTTTGGCCGATTTCATCACCAACCGTTGCGTGCTGGCAATTTCATTCTTGAGACCCCTGGTATTGCTCCGTGCCTCTCGTTTTAATGAGCCCAGCCGGACATTGATGCCCAGCAAAGTCTGGGCGATTTCGTCCTGAAGTTCAATACTGATCTTCTTGCGTTCATCCTCCTGCGCTGCCAGCACCTGGTGCGTCAGTTGCCGCAAGCCAGCCTGTAGTTGCAGAGAATTCTTCAAAAGTTTGCTGTAGTGCTGCCCGCTCTTCTTAAGGGCGGCTTCCACCTTCTTGCGGCGGACAACGCCCCTCTGCAACTGACGGTTGGTGGCGGCCAGCTCAAGCGTGCGCCGGCTCAATCTGTCGTTGAGGCGCCTCAAGTCAATTTTGTTCTGCCGCGCGGCGCGATGTGTCTCAACGATCGGAGTGATGGCCTCGGTAAAAAAAATCTCCGCCCGCTTGATGAAACCATCTTTCAGGCTGGATAATTCCAGCGTGGCGACCGCTTGCTCGTGAATTCGCGCCAGATCCAGCGTCTCCAACCCAAGCGCCAGCGCCCGGCGACCCAGTCCGAGCGCCCGCCGCAAGTCCACCCGCGGACCTTGCCGCAGGTACTTTTGCAACGCCGTCACATATTGATGTGGCAACCCGCTCAGTTTGTGTTTCATGCTCTCATGCCTGGTTCAACGGGACTTTTAAAGGGGCGCCGCCGACCCACTGTAAGCATCGGGCCATTGTTGCAAGTTGTATATGGGGTGAACACCCCACAGGGTTACACCCCATGGCGAAGAGTCGGCGCGTCACTTATTGTCACTCGAATGTTGGAAACAAACACAATGACAATGACAATTGAAAGTAAAAGCACTATGAAAATGAAAATTACCGGCTTGCTCGCGCTCTTCGCAACGACGGGCGCCTTTTTAGCCACCAGCACATCACTGCGCGCAGCCGACACCGACAGCCGCATTGAGTCCTCCGCCTGTAAGTCTTACGTATTCAAAACGTACCTCAAGGACGATTCCATCAAGACCAAGTCTCTACACGGCGTCGTCACCCTGACCGGGACCGTCTCCGAAGCGTCCCACAAAACATTGGCGGAAAATACCGTGGCGAGCCTGCCTGGCGTCACGAGCGTGAACGATCAACTGACCATCATTGGTGAACAACCGGCGGAACATTCGGACGGATGGATCAGCATGAAAGTGAAAAGCGCCCTGTTGTTCCACAGCCATGTGAATGGCTTCGGGACCACGGTCTACACAAAAGACGGCGTCGTCACCCTGCAAGGTGAGGCGAGCAGCATGGCGCAAAAGGAACTCACCACCGAATACGCCAGGGACATCGACAACGTCAAAGATGTCAAGAACAACATGACCGTTGCCGAGACCCCGCCAGCGCCGGATTCAACCGTCGGAGATAAGATTGACGACGCCTCCATCACGGCTCAAGTCAAGTCGGCCCTGCTGTCGCACCGTTCGACCAGCGCCTTGCACACCACGGTTTCAACGTCGGAAGGCGTCGTCACCCTGAGCGGCATTGCCAAAAACGATGCCGAAAAAACCCTCATCACCAAACTCGCCACCGACGTCAAGGGCGTCAACAGCGTAATCAATAACATGACCATCGCCGTGCCCGTGGCCGCCAATTAAACCGTCAATTTTTTGCCGGCGGGCGCCATTACGCGCCAGCCGGCAGATCAACCGAAAGAAGATTATATGTTATACACTATTGCCATGGTCCTGATTGTTCTCTGGCTGCTGGGGTTGGTGACCGGCACCGTCATGGGCGGTTTCATTCATGTCCTCCTCGTCATCGCCATTGTGATGATTCTGCTCAGACTCATCTCCGGCCGAAGAGTCGTGTGACGGGGGGGTGGGCGAACCTCGCTTCGGGGCGGCAAACAACCGCTCCGAAACCAATGCCCGACAATAATTAAATTACAGATTCAATATGAACACAAAAACGATTGTTGCCGTCCTTTTGGTCACCTTGGGAATTGTGGTGCTGGCCTACTCGGGGCTCAGTTTCACCACCCCGGGAAAACCCATCGAGTTCCTCGGCATGCACATTGCGACCACTGACAGTCATTTCATCCCGCCTGCCGTCGGAGCGCTCGCGCTAGTTGGCGGAGTCCTGTTGCTGCTCGTGAAGCCCAGGCAGGTCTGAGAAGCGGTGCCGAAATTTGCGCCAGAGCACAGCCTGCGCTCCAAATCGTTCAGGGGGGCGCGCCGGAATTGGAGCGGCGTCAACTCTTCAGGCACTTGTCGATTTTAACCGCGCGGCGCCGGTTGCTGGTGCCGAGGGTCCCGACAAAACCCGGGTGATGGGCCAGGCGCAGCCGCACCTCGTTCATGAACTCCGCGGGGAAGTTTAAGACGTCGCCGGGCTTCAACTCGGCCACTTGTCCGGCGGGAAGCTGCAGTTCCGGCAACTCCGCTTTCAACTCGATCTGCACATCGTCAAATAAAGAATTCCATTTGGCGGGCGCGGCCTTGGCCGCCGCGTCCGGCTTTCCGCCGCTGCCGGCCCCGGTGTTCAGTTTGAGAGTTAAAGGTTCAAGCATGGGATGGGGAAAGGCGAATTGAATTTGTTCAGTCGTTTCCCCCAAGCGCGCCTCGACCCCCACCACAAGCATGCTGTTTCCCTCGGTGGAAGTATGGAGAAAACGGCCGTTGCTCTCGTTGCCAAGCACCACGGGCTGGATTTCCATAAGGTCGTTCCAGATGCCGCACCATTCATTGACAATCAGGCCTACCACCGGACCAAGCAGGCGCTCCTCGATCTTGCCGATCGGGCGCGTTTCTTCCGTCACCCGTCCCGGTCCGCCCAGTTCCCTATCGACAATGCACAGGCCCAGCTTAGGCGGGATGTCCAACAGGCAAATCCCCGTCAGTGGCTGCAGTTTCAGCATCGTGAGGTAGGTTGGACTGGCCAGCCCGTCAATAAATTGATGAAATGGTTGCGCCTCCAGTTTCGACAGATGCAGAATCGCTTCCAGGCCCAAATGGATCGAAAGGCGCGTGGCCAGCGCATTGACGAAATCCTCGTGCCGCATCCGCAACGGGCGCAATTCCGCCGCTGAAAACGGGGAAAGTTTCGGGAATTCCAGCCGTCTGACCAGTTCGCGCACCGCGGGGTTGGCGCCGGCCTGCGGTTCGGCCCCCGGAGCAGCCGGCGCCACGCTCTCCACTTGCGTGATCAGCCGCTCGATTTCTGATTGTGAAATGATTTCCTTGGACCCGGAGACAGACGGGGCCGGTTCCATATCGGTTAAGGTGGGGGAAGGGTTCATAATAACTCAGGACAGGCGCGATTTCTGGCGCAGTTCGTCCAGGCTGATTTCCCCTTCGGCCTCCAGCCGCCGCACAGTTTCAAGGATTTGCGATTTGGCGGCATCAATTTCATTGAGCCGGAGAGGCCCCATAAAGCTGATCTCTTCGAGGATATTCTCGGCCGCACGTTTAGAAATGCAGGAGAGCAAGGCTTTCTTGAGTTTCTCGCTCGCGGTCTTGAGCGCGACGGCCAGCAGGCGCATATCCACGTCCTGCAGGATGACCTGAAGCGTGCGCCCATCCAGACGATCCAATTCTTCGAAGGTGAACATCTTTTTCAGGATGGCTTCCCCCAATTCAGCGTTGCGTTCGGACAGGGACGTCAAAATCGATTTGCTCATGTTTTGTGGCAGGTGGTTGAGCATTTGAGCGGCCACGCGCACTCCTCCCGTCTGGTTGAAGGACCGGGTGCGGTTGCTGCCAAACTTGCTCTGCAGGCCCTGTGCCACGTTTTCCACCACTTGCACCGACGTGGGGGCCATGGTGGCGAGACGCTCGATGATTTGCTCGCGCATTTCCTGGGGGAACAGGGCAAGAAGCTGCGAAGCCTTTTCCTGGCTCAGGTAACTGATCACCAGCACGATGGTTTGCAATTGCTCGCGATGCAGCAGGCTGAAAATGTGGCGCGTGTCCATCTCCACGATTTGCTGCATCGCACCCACCAATTCGCGGTGCGGCGAGACACGGCCGATGATATCGGAGGCGCGAAACAACCCGACCGACTTTTCAAGCAGCTCCTTGACGCGATCCATGCCGCCATTGATGGCCGTGGCGGCTTCGACCGCGACGCTGGAAAACTCCCGCAGAATCTCGTGCTGCATCTCCTGGCTCACCGTGCCCATCTTGAACATTTCCGAGGACACGTCCTCCAATTCCTGTTCCTCGAGGGACTTCAGCAGGTGCGCGGCATTCTCTTGCGACAACATCAGGAGAAAGGCCGCCAGCTTTTGTGTTTTGGTCAACTTGGCGAACTCGGCCGAGGATTCAAGTTCGGCTTTAAAGGTGGATTCCATAATTATTTCAATAGGGCCAGGGCCTGTTCAAAACTGCCGGCAAATAACCACGCCTGGGTTTCCGCAAAACTGCGGCACTGCTTCTGGGTCGCGTCCGAACCCACAATCGCGCAACGCAGCGAAAGCTTGCTGGCCGCTTGGATGGCGGACAGCACGAATTCAATGATGGGCAGACTGGCGGTCTCCACCGGAGTGAGATCAATGATGAGCTTGTCCCCGCCCGCATCGACGGTGCCGACCAACTGGCCTTGCAAATGGGCCGAGACTTCCTGTGCCAAGGCCGGATGAAAATCCTTCGGCAGCATGAGCGCGAGGATGCCATCCCGCTGCTGGAAGTATTTGTACGACGTTTCCAAGGCCAGAGTCCGGCAGATCTTGGCCTTGAGTTCAGCGCAATCGATCGGTTTATTGATCACGCCCGCAAAACCGTTCTGTTGGGCGCGCGACTGCTCGGCGGCGGCTGTGCGGACGCACATTCCCAGCACAGGGATCGAGGCTGTGGCAGAGTAGGTTCGCAGATTCTGAAAGAGCGCAAAGGCCCCGTCCTTGGGCAGGGACAAACTCGCTAACACCAAGTCCGCCCCGTTTTTTAGGCAATGATCCAGTGCCTGCTCCTGTTGCCCGGCACTGGTCACCTTCCACGACGTGTCGGCCAGTCCGGCGGTTACTTGGGCGGGAATGGCAGGTTTGTCATCCACCACCAAGATGCCGATGGGATCGTCAAATCGTTTGCCCTGTTGAGCGGCGGGACTTTTAAGCTTCAGTTCCACCACCCGGCCAACCCGCTCCACGAGCAGCTCGCCTTTGAATGGCTTCACCAGATAACCGCGCACGCCAAGTTGCGCGATTTTGATCACCGTGTCGCGTCCCGCTTCCGCCGTCAGCATGATCACGGGCGTGGATTTAAGATCGGCATCGGAACGCAGGCGCGTCAGGGTTCCATACCCGTCCAGGACGGGCATCATATAATCCAGTAGAATGAGATCCGGCTTCTCGCGGCTGGCCACGGTCAAGCCGACCTCGCCATTTTCCGCCTCGAGCACAATGCAGTCGTAGAGCTTGAAAGCCCGCGTGACAATGAGGCGAATAATCTCACTATCATCTATGACAAGTATTTTGACGCTCATGATGTGGTTCGGACAAGCCCGCCGCATTGTTCCAGCGCGGTGTCTGTTTCCATGATCAGCGTGTCCATTTCCTTCGGGCTGATTTCCAGGATTTGCAGAGCCTCGCGCCGGGTCCGCGATGCGAAAATTTCGTACTTCTGCCCCAGTCCAAGACAGTGGGCGATGATGTCTCCCAAATGAACATAAGAGGCCAACTGCTGATGCAGCATGGCTCCGGCCGGATTGTGATGATGACGGACAGCGAGAACCAGGTTCTCGGGGAAATTCCATTCCTCCAGCACCCGTCCGCCGATTTCCGCGTGTTCCACGCCCAGAACCGACTTCTCCGCTTCCAGGAGCGAATCTCCCGACGGCCCTTTTCTCCGGAACACTGTCTCATCCGAACCCTCCAGAAACGCGCCCAGCACCAGTTTGCCAATGTCATGCAGCAGCGCCGCCGTAAACGCCAGGTTCTCCTCTCCGCCCAGCTTGACGGCCAGCACTTTGGCTGCCACGGCGGTCCTGACCGAATGCTCCCACATCTCGCCCGCGGCGATGCCGTAGCCTTGTTGCTCTGAACCAAGAATCGCTTCGCCGGTGACCATCGCCACCAGTCGGTAAATCGCGTTGAAACCCACCTGCGTGACAGCTTGGTCGAGATTGGAGACGGAGCCGCCCAAGCCGGCGGCGGCGTTGTTGCAACGTTGCAGAACTTTGGCCGTCAGGGCGGGATCAAACGCTATCAGCTCGACGATTTGGCCGGCATGGGCCTCCTCCTCATTCAAAAGCACCAACAATTGCGACAGAACCCGCGGGGCGGGCGGCAAAGTCTTGATCCCGTTGATATAGTTATCCAACGCCTGCATAGCCTCTAACTCAATGCCTTCCTCGCTCTGGCTGGAAATCCTTACACCTGCTTCGCCGGTATTCGAGAAAGCGGCCCGCAATTTCACATGCGACTGCCACTTTCCTATCGTCAGACTTCGCGCATTTCTTTAGAACAATTCTCCCCACTGTTGCCGCGCCTGGGCATCGCCCGAATCCCGGAAACAGCCCAAACGGAACGAATCGGGAAATGGCAGCCGCTAATCCCTTAAAAAAATCCTTGAGAACTCGCTTGACGCCACAACCCTTTGTTGTTAACTAGTCCTCAGCCACTTTAAGTTGTGGTGTATGCGAGTTTTATGCGTTGTCCAAAGTGCGGCAATCAGGATGACAAAGTCATCGATTCGCGGGCTTCCCGTGAAGGCTCGACCATCCGCCGCCGGCGCCAGTGTTTGCAGTGCAATCATCGCTTCACCACTTACGAGGAGATTGAGCATGAGGGTTTGATGGTCATAAAACGCGATGGCCGCCGCGAGGAGTTTTCCAGGGAGAAACTGCTTTCCGGCCTGAAGAAGGCCTGCCAAAAGCGGCCCATCAGTCCGAAGGCTATCGAGGAACTGGTCGAATCGATCGTGGACGAAATTATTGACAAATACGATCGTGAAGTCCCGGGCGTGGTCATCGGCGAACGCGTCATGGAAGCGTTGCGGCAGATTGACAAGGTGGCTTACGTCCGTTTTGCCAGCGTTTACCGGCGGTTCGAGGAGGCCACAGAGTTTGTCAGCGAAGTCAAAAAACTGGAGTCCAACCATGATTCTACTCAAACCTGACTGTTTGGTCTTTCAAACCAGCGATGGCAATCAGATCCCCTGTTCGGCCGAATGGGTCACCTTTGAACTCATGGGGGAGGGCGCCTCCTGGATTGATCCCGCGATTCTCCACCACGCCTCCGCCGCCGTCCTCCATTATTTCAAACATGAGCTGCTCCGGGATTCTGTGTCCGTCAGCGAGTTTGCCGTCGCGCTGGAAAAGGCGCTGCGCGGATTCGGATTGAGCGTCTTTGCCGACAGCCAGCCTGTCCGCGCCCCCGCTGCGGCCATGAGCGTTTTGGACTCCAACCTCCAGGAGTTGGCCAGTTCCGCCGGCAAGGGGTTTGAATTGTTCTTCTTCCCCAACTTGCGCCAGGAACTGAAGAGCAAGATGGGGCAGTCGCCCCGTGTCCTGCGCTTTCACGGCTTGCGCGGCTGTGTAAAACAATTGACCGGAACGGAGCGATGGACCCGCCGTTGCCAGAGTTTGAACGACCAGATCGTGGACTACTTGCGAAGTTGCTGGCAGACGGAGCGTGACAGCCAATCCTGCGCCCTCGTTGTGTTATGAGCGCCAATGTCTTCGAGAAAATCATCGCGCGCGAAATCCCCGCGGAAATCGTATATGAGGACGACCAGGTCGTGGCCTTTCGGGATAACACTCCCAAGGCCCCCGTCCATCTTCTGATTGTTCCCCGGAAGAACATCCCCCGCCTGTGCGAGGCCGGACCGGAAGATGCCGGCATCCTCGGTCATCTGCTCCTCAAGGCGGCCGAGGTCGCGGAAAAGGCCGGCCTGAAAAATGGCGGCTATCGCCTGGTCATAAACAACGGCCCCGATGCCGGCGAATCTGTGCCGCATCTGCATTGCCACATTTTGGGTGGACGCAAACTGGCCTGGCCCCCGGGCTGACGACTTTTGATTACTTTTCTGAACGGCAAATTGGTTGAAGCGCTGCCCACCCTGGCTGTTGTCGAGGTCAACGGCATCGGCTACGAGGTGCTGATCCCGCTTTCATCCTTCGATAAGCTGCCCCCACCCGGCCAGCCGGTGAAGCTGCTCACCCATCTCGTGGTGCGTGAAGACGCCCACATCCTCTACGGCTTCGTCACCTTGGCGGAACGCGAAATGTTTCGCCTGCTCGTCAACAACGTCAGCGGCATCGGCCCCAAAATCGCCCTGAATATCCTCAGCGGCATCAACGTCCCAGCCTTCCGCGGCGCCGTCGCCGGCGGCGACGTCAAAATGCTCTCGCAAATTTCCGGCGTCGGGAAAAAAACCGCCGAACGCATCGTCATCGAACTCAAGGACAGAATCGGAGCCGCGGGTGCCTGGGAAGCCGGCAGCGCGCAACGCGCCCTTTCAGCTGACGAACAAAAAATAAATGACGCTGCCCTCGCCTTGATGGCCCTGGGTTACAAGCCCGCTGAGGCGCAGGAAACAGTCCGCGCGGCCCGCGCTGTCTTGGGGCCGGCTGCCGGTCTTGAGGAGTTGGTCCGCGCCAGTCTGAAAAAAGGAGCCTGATGTCCGTTCCTGTGTCCAGGAATTCCAGCCTTGTCATACCCCGGCAGCTTCCCTGGCATCGCCGGCTCCTCGCTTCCGCCGTCGCCCTGTTTTTTTGGCTCTGCATAAAAACCTGGCGCCGCATCTGGAAGGACACTGCGGTCAATTCCCGGGTGCAAGCCCCAGTCATTTACTGCGTCTGGCATAATCATCTGGTATTGGCCGTGGCGAGTTACGACGATCATGTCCTGCAGAAATGGCACGAGAAGGGCCTCGTCACCATGGTCAGCGCCAGCAACGACGGCGCATTTCTGGCTGCCGTGCTGGCCAAATTCGGCCTCCATCCCATCCGGGGATCCACCAGCCGCCGCGGCCCGCAAGCCCTCTTGGAAGCCTGCCGCTGGCTGCGGAAAGGTTACAGCATCGCTATCACGCCGGATGGACCGCGGGGGCCGGCCTATCAAATCCAGGAAGGCATTATTTTTCTGGCCCAAGTTTCGGGACGGCCCATTGTTCCGATCTCCAACTTTACCCGCTGGAAAATCCGCCTCCCCAGTTGGGATCGATTCCAAATCCCCCTGCCTTTCGCCAGATGCGAGTTGTATGACAACGACCCCATTTGGGTCCCGCGCGACGCCACCGATGCCGACCGCGAACAAATACGATCCAAGCTCGAACAATCCATGCGCGTCATCAGCCCGGATTGAGGCTTTCCGCGCCTTCCCACCCCGCCTCATCGGTAATGCTCGTAGCGCTTCAGGACGGACTGCACATAAGCTCGCGTGCCAGGAAATCCAATTTGGTCCATGAACGCGGCGCTGTTCGTTGTCCCGCCGCCGGCGCGCCATTTGAGCACATTGCCCCGGCCGGCGTTGTAATCGGCCAAAGCGTAGGGCAACGGATCGTTGGCCTGCTGATAGCGCAGCAGGACTTTCTTCAAATACCAAGTCCCCGCCAGCGTGTTGGTGCCCGGATCAAAGCAGGTCTCGAAGTCGAATCCCGCGACGTGTTCAGCGGAAGCCCATTCAAACGCGGCGGCGTCGCGCACTTGCATCAGGCCCAATTCCCCGGCCCTGCCGCGGTCCCTTGGATTAAACCGGCTCTCTCGCCAGATGACGGCCTTGATCAACGCCGTATCCACCTGGTAACGCCGGGCCGCCGCCGCAATCTCTGCGTCGAACCGATGCTCGCGCCAATAGATATAGTAGACCCAGCCGAGGTAGGCGATCAGTGCCGAAACAAGCAGTGGCGGCAGGAGGCGACGGAAGTGCATCTGGCTCCTTTCTAACCGCAACCGGTGCGGAAAAAAAGAGCAAAACCAGCGCAAATTGTGTTGCGCCTTGCCGAATCCGATTTAGTAATTGACGCCATGTCCCTGCGGGTCCTGATCGTTCCTGATAAATTCAAAGGCAGCTTGACAGCCATTGACGCCGCCCTGGCCATCGCAGCGGGCTGGCTCAAGGAGCGGCCCGGCGACCGTGTGACCATCCTCCCCATGAGCGACGGCGGCGACGGCTTCGGCGCTGTGTTGGGGGAATTGATGGAGGCGCAACCCAGATTCATTCGCACCATCGATGCGGCGCACCAGCCGGTGCGCGGGATTTGGCGGCGGGTCAATGTCAACGCGGCGACAACGGCCCTCATTGACTCAGCTGAAGTCATCGGTCCAGCCCGGTTGCCCCATGGGAAATTCCATCCTTTTCAGTTGGACAGTTTCGGGTTGGGAGCCTTGGTGGCGGCGGCAAAATCGGGAGCGGCCAGCGCCATTGTTGGGCTGGGCGGAAGCGCGACGAACGATGCCGGTTTCGGCATGGCTCGGGCGTTGGGCTGGAAGTTTTTCAACAGAGATTGGGACGAGTTGGAGGAATGGTGGCGCTTGGCTGATCTGGCTCACGCGCGTCCGCCGGCCCGAAGCGTGCCCTGCAAGGTCACGGCCGCGGTGGATGTCACCAACCCCCTGTTGGGGCCAAACGGCTGTTCGAGAGTCTATGGACCGCAAAAGGGGCTGCGACCGCAGGATTTTGAGTTGGCGGAGAAGTGTCTCGCCCGCCTGGCATCGGTATTGAAGCAGCAGCATGACATCGATTGCGCGAACACCCCGGGCGCGGGTGCTGCGGGCGGACTGGGTTTCGGGCTGATGGCCTTTGCCGAAGCCAGGTTGGAATCCGGCTTTGAAGTTTTCGCCCGTTGGGCCAGGTTGGATGATCGCATCGCCCGGGCCGATCTGGTCATCACTGGGGAAGGCCAAATCGACAGCCAAAGCTACATGGGAAAAGGCGTTGGGCAAGTCGCGCGGCTCTGCCTCAATCTGGGTATTCCGTGTCTGGCCGTGGCCGGGATTGTCCTGGACGCGGCGAGCGCGCGCCAATGCTTTGTCCAGGCGCGCGCATTGACGGAGCTTGCTGATTTTGCGGGCGCGAAATTGCACGCAAGACGGAATTTGCGGCAACTGGTCGGCCAGATGGCAAAAGAGTTTTGAAAGCCCCGCCTGTCCTGCTCGTCAGCCCCGTCCCTTTCGTTCTTGGGTAATTGTCTCTCAGCCGCTAGTATTTTCCCCGTGCAACTAGAAGATCATTTGGGCGACGTCCTCCGCAAAGGGCGCCAGGCAACAGGAACTGCCGCCTCCGCCGCTGCTCACGCGGTGGGCCTCACCGAATCCGACTACAGCTCATTGGAAGAAACAGGCCGCGCGTCGGGGCAAATTCAGTTCGCGGCGCTGGGCGAGGCTCTGGGTCTGAACGGCGCCAAACTCGAGCGCATCGCCAATGGCTGGCAGCCTGCCATGCCGGACCATTCCCTGTGGCGCGAGCTGCGGCAAATCACCACCCGGGCCAACGACATGGACGTGCATTGCTATCTGGTTTGGGACGATGTGTCGCGCGAAGCGGCCTTGTTTGACACAGGTTGGGACGCCGCGCCCGTTCTTAAACTGATCGCGGAAAACGGGTTGGAATTGCGTCATCTTTTCCTGACCCACCTGCACGAGGATCACGTCGCGGGGATGGAGGCCGTCCGCGAAAACTTTCCGAAACTGCATCTGCATTCCAATTCGCGCCACGCCCCGCCCCAGCATCGCAACCGGCCCAACGATTTCCTCCACTTGGGCAGCTTGCGCATCACCAATCGCGACACTCCCGGCCACGCCGAGGAAGGGGTGACCTACATCATTGGCAACTGGCCCGAGGACGCCCCCCACGTGGCCATTGTGGGGGACGCGATTTTCGCCGGCTCGATTGGTCGGGGCAACCAATCCTGGGACCTGGCCCGGCAAAAAGTCCGTGAACAAATCTTTTCCCTGCCGGATGAAACGCTGCTTTGCCCCGGCCACGGCCCGATGACTACCGTTGCGGAGGAAAAGGAAAACAACCCTTTCTTTTAATCAAAGCAGCGCCTCTTACCAATCCCATCCGCCCGCCCACCTCGGAAGTGTGTACCTTAATCCATAGACTTTCCACGCGTAACCGCCAGGCCCCCATTCGCATTTGCGGATTTCATTGCCGACCGCGTTCTCATAGGTGGACTTGCCGAATACGCCGCGGCTGGCTTCGCATTCCGCGAGGGCGCGGCAAGCCTTCTCAGGATTCAGCGGATCATCCAACAGCTCTTTGATCGCATCTGTGATCACACCCTTGAGCTTGTCCTTTACATATTCCTTGATTTTTTCTTTGATCAGCTTTTTGACGGCTTCCTTGCTCACTTCCTTGACAACCTTATCGCCCACTTTGCGAACGACCACCGTGCCGCCGAGTGTGGCAATGTCCTGTATCGCCTGGAAGGAGTCCAAAACCTGCCCCAGCACGTCAAGATCCATGGTCAATCTCTGCCAAGCCCAGGGCCAATCACAGTTCGCAGGGCATTTCGCCGCGCCCAGCGGATCAACAAAATGCGTCGGGCGATCGTCCACATAAGCATACAGATTGAAATCGTCCTTGCCCCAGAGCGGGTCCCGCTCCAGGAATCGTCCCTTCAAGCTGTCGTAAAATCTGGCCCGATAGCAGTAAAGCCCGGACTCCTCGTCCCATTGCCGCCCCGTAAACAGAAACCAGTTGCCGATGGCGCTGTGGGGCGAACCCCATGGGTTCAACGGGATTGGGTTATAGCTCCCATCCGTAATCGTAGGCTCGCCATAGGCGTCGTAGGTGTACCGTTCTACCGGAGCGCCGGTGGAGTCGGTGATGGCTTCCACGTTGTAAAGCGAGTTGGGATGATAATAGTAGGTCAGCCCGCCGCGGTTCATCGTAACGACCTCGTCCAGGTAATTGCCATACGTGTAGTCAGCCTCGGCGCTGCCGCCGGGGCTCTGCTCCTCCAGCATTCTGGAGCCATCGTAAATATACACATTCGTCTCCGGCGTGCCGGCGGGGTTGACAATGGAAATGACACGGCTGCCGCGGGCGTCGTAGGTGTACTGGCCCACCAGCGCCGAATCGCTGTCGCGCGTCACGGTGGTGAGGCGGTTCTCGCCGTCGTAAGTGTAGGTGTAATGGCCGTCATCCAGCAGGTTGCCGTTGGCATCATAGGTCAGCGTGTTCGTGCCGATGCTCTGAATTTCGTTGACCGCATTGTCCGTGCGCGTTTGGGTGACGGCATTGCTGACGAAACTGGTCCAGTTGCCCACAGCATCCAGGTTGTAGCTCTCCGCCAGGGAAGGCAACGGAATCACCCCGCCCGAAAGCGTCCCCACATCAAAATTCGTCAACCTGTAAAGCGCGTCGTAGGTGTAGGTCTCAGACTTGGACAAGACGGCCTCGTTCTTTTGGTAGGCTTTGTTTCCCTCGTCATCGTAGGCGTAGGCAAAGCCCGCGATCAGGCCGCTGGTGTTCGAATGGGTCAAATTCGTGACCCAACTGTCGGCGTTGTAGCTGTAAGTGGCAACAGTGCCGTTTCGATTGGAGCGGCTCAGGACATTGTTGTCCAGGTCGTAGGTATAGAGCGTCACCACTGGGGAACCCCCGTCGTTGACCGTCATCAGGCGCGAGCGCAGGTCATAATCTTCCGTGATGACCAGCCCGCTGGGGTAAGCAATGGTCCGAATCCCGGATGGGATGACGTAGATGTAGGCGACAGTCTGGCCGTTTTGAACAGCCGTGAGCACGCGGCTGGCCCCGTCGTAAGTAAACGTGTCCGTCCATCCGCTGCGGGTCGCTCCCAAAACTCGCCCTCCAAGGTCATAGGTAAACCGGTCCGCCGGCCCGGCGGAATACGAGCGATTTGTCAGGTAATAAAAATCATTGTACTGGTAGGTCGTGGTCTGGCCGTTCTGATCCAGGCGCGAAGCCCGGTGCCCCGTGGCGTCATAGGTGTAAGTGCGGGTGTCCGCAGGGGTGTCCGCGTAGGTTTCCTGGATCAGCCGATTGTCGGCGTCGTATGTATTTCGCGTGGTATGCCCCATGGGATCTGTTACCGCAATGACGTTGCCGACCGCGTCATACGTCGTCGTCGCCGTGTTGCCCAGCGCATCGACCGTGCTGATCTGCCGACTGTCCGCGTCATACGTGTAGGACGTCGTGTTGCCATCGCGGTCAGTCTGGGCAAGAACGTTGCCAACCGCGTCATATGTCGTCGTCGCCGTGTTGCCGATCGGGTCGGTCGCGCTGATCCGCCGGTTGATGGCATCGTAGGTCGAGGTGGTGAGGTTGCCATCGCCATCGGTGCTCGAGATGATGTTGCCCACGGGATCATAGGACTGCGCAAGCACCGGGCCCACGCTGTCGGTCTTTTGGATCAGCCGATTGTCGGCATCATAGGTATAGGTGGTCACATTTCCCCGCGGGTCAACCGTCTGGATGACGTTGCCCACGGGGTCGTAGGCGCTTGTCGTCACGTCCCCGGCGGCGTTTGTCATGCCAACGACGCGGTTGACGGAGTCGTAGGTATAGGTGGTGGTGTTGGTGTTGGGGTCCGTGATCGAGATGCGGTTGTTGTCCGGGTCGTAGGTGTAGGTGGTGATCGCGTCGCTCGGCGTGTTGGTGTCGGTAATGCTGCCGGACTTGTGGACCTCCTGTACGCGGCGGTTCAACTCGTCATAGTGATAGTAGGTGTACTTGCCGTCACCATCGATCATGCCGGTAACCAAATCAGACCCCGCAGTCGCGCCGCAGCAGGGCATGCCGCCGATGTTGGCGTACTGATATGTCGTGGTATTGCCGAGCGGATCGGTCGATGAAATCCTGCGGTTCAGGGCATCGTAGGTGTAGGTCGTGGTATTGGTGTTGGGATCTGTCAAGGAAAGCACGTTGCCAGCCGCGTCGTAAGTCGTGCTGCTGACATTGCCCAGCGGATCCGTTGTGGTTAGCAGGCGATTGAGAGTATCGTAAGTGTAGGTGGTGACGTGGCCGTCCTCGTCCGTGCGGCTGATGACATTGTCATCGGCATCGTAGGTCGTTTGGGTCACACCGCCCACCGCGTTGGTCGTGGACACCACGCGATCGCGTTGATCATAGACGTAAATAGTGGTATGTCCGTCGGCGTCCGTTCTGCTCAGCACGTTGCCGGCCCCGTCGTAGGTGGTGGTGCTGGTATGGCCGAGGGCATCCGTGGTCTGGATCAACCGGTCGTCCTGATCGTAAGTGTAGGTGGTGGTATGGGTGTTCGCATCGGTCATGCTGATGCGGTTGCCCACCGCGTCATAGGTAAAGGTGGTGATGTTGCCGAGCGGATCGATCGTTTCAATTAGCTCACCGCTGGCGTCGTATTGGAAGGTCGTGACGTATCCGCGCCTGTCGGTTGATGTCAGGACATCTCCATGGTTGTCATAAGTCCATGTCTGCACCTGCCCCAGGGCGTTCGTCTCCCCGATCCGGTTGCCGTTGCCGTCATAAGTGTAGGTCGTGACCCTTCCATTGGGGTCCGTCATGCTGGTCACCTCGTTGAAAACAGGGTCGTAGGTGTAAGCAGTCATGTTGCCGAGAGCGTCTGTCATCTGGGTGCGGTCGCCTTGAGAATTGTATTGGTAAGACGTGGTGTTGCCGTCGGGATCGGTCTTGGTGGCAATGTTCAGCGTGCCTGGGTCATACGTGTAGCGGGTGGTGCTGCCGTCCGGCGCAGTCGTCTGGCTGACATAGCCATTGGTGTCGTAAGCATATTGCCAGACATTTCCCCTGCCGTCCGTGTTCATTGTGGTGCTGGGGATGTATTGGCGCTGCAGGGTGTAGGTTTGGTTGGTGCCATTCACCGCCCAGTCCGTCGCATCCGCCATGGAAAAGTAGGGTTGCCCGCTGCCATCCGTCACCATGTAGGGCCACTCCCCTTTGTACGTGTAAAAATAAATCCGGCCGTCCCGGTCAACTTCTCGCGTCAGTTGATCCTGCGCATTGTAAGTGTACTGTGTCGTATAGCCCGCCGGATCGGTGATCACCGTCGGCATCCGCGACATCGCGTCATACTGAAACGTTGTCACCCTCCCCAGCGGGTCGGTGACGCCGGACAGCTTGTTCGACGAGTTATAGATGAATTGCAGCGTCCGGCCAAATGGATCCGTCGCCGTTGTCAGCTCACCGCTGCTACTATAGGTGAACGTGATGATGTTCTGGTTGCGGTCGCCCATCTGCAGCAACTGATACACCGGCCCCGCGATCAACAGGGGCGAATTTGAAACCGTGCCGTAGCGCCACCAGCTTTGATATTTATTTGTGACAATATAGGAGCCGTCCGGCTGCTTCATCAGCGTCTCAAAATAACCCGTGTCAGAAACATAACTGCCGCCGCCGCCCGAGTAATTCTGGTAATATTGCGTCACACGACCGTCCGACCCGAGCCGGAACATCTGTCCGCGTTGCTGGAACAGGATCGTGTTGTAGGTGTGCGACCAGCCGTAGCCCAAGCCGGTGTTCAATTGCATCTTCGAGCCGTCGGCGTTGTAGGAATTATAAGTCAGGCAGAACGGCAGCGTGGGGCCGTAGGCGCTCTGCACTGTCACCACCGGGTAATCGATCCGCGTGTTTCCCTCGGTCAAACTTGTCTCCCCCTTCCCGCCCTTCTGCCGGGTGGGTTGGGCGCCGCAGGTCTTGCAGATGTCCGGCCGGTCGCTGCCGATATACGTCGCATGGGCGGGCGCGGCCAAGCCCAGCAGCGCGCCTCCCAGCAACATCAACAATCCCCGATTTGCCGCCTGCCTCGCCCCACCGCGTTTCCCCGCCAATGCAATCAACCCCAGCGCCGCCAGCTCTTCCGCCACCAATGCAATTTCCCCCGGCTCAGGCACCGCCGCCACGCTTGAATTCACCACCTGCGCTTCCGCGTCCGCCTCCCCCACAAAATAATACGTGGTGTCCGCCGTCAGGGTCATGGAGGCGCTCAACGCTTGTGAGATGGTCCAGTTCTGGGTCTGTGCCGGCCCGATGCTCAATATCTGATCATTGAACAGCACCGGGTTCCCGTTGATGGACAGCGCAAAATCCGATTCTCCTTGTCCGGACACTCCGTAAATGTCCGAGGACAGGTTGAGCGATCCACTGACCATTGCGGAGAATGTCACGTTCACCGCCCCGGTGGTTCCTATAATCTGAAATGCACCCGTTATCGTGCCGCGCCCCGTGGAAGTGTCGTAACCGTCCGTTGCCCCGGGAACGTATCCCGCCGAACCGCCTGACCCGCTCAAAGACCCCGCTGAACCTGAGCCTGAACCAGTGGCCAAGGCCCCAACAGCCGGCACATCTGAAGCGCCGGCCGAACTGGGGTCAACTGAATTAAATTGGGAGTTTCCACCCGCCTGGCCGTAAGCCGAACTTTGCACGACTCCCATGTATTGAATGGTTCCCGACATCGGATCAATCGTGACATCATTAAACGCACTGGTGCTGTCCACCGTAATCTCGGCGCGCGCCACCTGGCCAGCCGCAAGCAACAGGCTGCCCCCAACCACAACGGCGGCACAGCGACATGAAAGAGTTTTCATCAGTTTCATAAACTCATCATGGTGAAGGAATCACGAAGGCCCCCAAATACATCTGGCCCGCGCCATCCGCGCTGACATCATGGCTCGCGGCGCAATTGCCGCCCATGTCAAACACATTCGTGGCAATCCGCGTCCAAGCCGCCACCGGTTGGCTCAGATCGGAGGAGGAAATAACATAGCAGGCGGATCCGGGCGGCCCGGATGCGAGTTGGAAAGCCAGACTGCTCCCTGCCAGGTTCACGCTTGTGAAAACTGGCTGCGAGGCCGACGACACCACGGAAATCTGGCCGGTCGCCGGGTCGAAACGCCATCGCAACCACGTCCCCGGCGGCGGTTGGATGCTGCTGAAATTACCGCTGGAAGGAGCCGGGCCGAAAATCGAAAAACTCTGCCCGAGCGACAACGCCCCCGACAAATTGTTGACCACCAAAGTTCCCCCAAAACTCACGCTGGACAACCCCTGCACCGCGGCATGGCCAGCACCGGCGGGATTAATTGTAACGACAGTCGTGCTGCCGGGAAGCAGGACTAGCGAATTGTTTATGGTTAACGGCCCCGAGTTGCCAATCGACAAAACGCCGCCGGAACTCACCATCACCGGACCTTGAATCACTCCCGAGCCGCTCAGCGTCGCGCCGTTGACAGTCACGCCGCCTGTTCCGATTGAGCCCGTCACGCTCAACCCGCCCCCGTTGGCCAGCGTGCGGCCCGTGTAGGTATTCTGCGCCGCAAGCACCAATGTCCCCGGCCCGTCCTTTTCCACCCCCGCCTCGCCGGCCACAATGACATTGAGGGAAACTTGCAGCGTGGGTGACGTCACCGTGATTTCAGCCGGTCCGAAATCGTTGTCCAGCGTCAATGAACCGCCCGAACCCGCGCTAAACCTCCAGTTCGCCGGACTGCCTTGGGTTGTAAAACACAGATTTCCTATCGTTTGCGCCCCATCCAGCGTAAACGACGCATTGCCGGCAATGGCCGCCTCCCGCCCAAATCCGAAATAAGCCGTGTTGTCCGCCCCGGTCGCGATACCGTTCGCCGCATCCCACTTGCCCCCATTTGCCCAGCTTCCGCCCCCGCTGCTGGTCCAATACCCATCCTGGGCTGCGGCCCCGCCGGCACAGAAAAGCGCGGCCAGAAGAAGCGGATGCATCCGTCCCAAACGTGGTGCAGCGGGCAATCGCCGCTTCCAAGATTTCAATACGCCATTCACCACAGTCACAGTTATCTTAGCAACTGGTTTAATAGACTTTAAAGGCAACGAGCAGACGTAAAAACAACAAGAGCATTAGATATTTCTCTCTCAGAGTTAGCACGACTGATTCTTTGTATTTATCAGTACCGGGCATTTCTGTCTACAGAATTGTGCAAAAATCTTTGTAATCGCTCGATTAAAGCGCAACTTGTTGAGATTGAATAATTTAGGAGCAGTCCCCTCGCAGCCCGTGAAACACACATGTCCATTCCTCCATTTGCGATTTATTGTTACAGTCGCATCCAGCAAGTTATGTGGGGCCTCTCGTTCTGCCAGGTCATCCTCGGCCTGAGCGTCCGAGAAAGTTTCGCAGTCGTTCCCGACCAACTCGATTATTCTAATGGATGGAGTGACCGACGAAGAGAACCTGATTACGAACAACGTCGATTACATAAGGTTGGCGGACTTCGTCGGGCTGGCAGAGCAACATGAGAAGTTTGCGCCGACCCGCGGCAGGAAGGTGCGGGCTGATAGCTGAGAATTTGTGCCGGGGAACTGTCGATGCCGGTCTGTCCACCAGGCAATGACAGGACCAAGTAGGCTTCCTTGTCCTTAGATTTCAGAGCTGGGTATTTTTTCCGAATCAGCTCGAACTGCCGCTTGGCAGCGGCAACCGCAACCTGCAATTGATCATAGTTCAGCATGGATGTGATCATCCACCTGTCTTCACTGCGGATCAAAGGAACTGAATGTCCCCAATCCCTGTCCCAGGGCGAATTTTGTGCTGGACACGATTTTCCCAAAATGGGAACATTTTTCTTGCACTGGGGCGATTTCCGTGCAAGTATATGCGAGTAATATCGAGACGACCGCTGAACGATTTGGCCAAACGATTCCCGGAGGCTAAAGTTGAACTGAATTCCTGGCTTCACGAGGCGGAGGCCGCCTGTTGGGCCAATCCGGCACAAGTCAAAAAGAAATACGCCAGTGCCAGCATTCTGAAGGGGAGCCGGGTCGTGTTCAACATTTGCGGAAACAAATATCGGCTGGTGGTTAAAATCAACTATGCCTACGCGGTGGTGTATGTCAGGTTTGCAGGAACGCATCGGGAATACGATCGCGTGAATGTGGATGAGATTTAATGAAAACAAAACTGATTAAAACGGAGTCTGAATATGCGGCGGCGTTGGCGCGGGTTGACAAACTCATGGACGCCAAACCCGGCACTCCACAAGGAGACGAATTGGAGGTTCTTTCATTGTTGGTTCATGATTACGAGGAAAGGGTTTTCCCAATCGACAAGCCGGACCCGGTGGCGGCGATTCGTTTTCGAATGGCGCAACAGGGCCTCACCAACAAAGATTTGGTGCCCTTCCTGGGCAGTCGAAGCCGTGTTTCTGAGGTTCTCTCCGGGCGCCGCGGCCTCAGCCTCAAAATGATCCGTGCCTTGGTTTCAGGTTTGCGTATCCCGGCTGATGTCCTGCTGGGTGAGATGCAAAATGCCTGACCCATTGCGCAGGCGCTGGATCACTTTGCCTTTTCTACAACCCGCCTGTTCTTGAATTCCTCCCGGAGTCTGCTGATGCGTTTTGGACTTGTGCCAGGCACCCAGCCAAGACCGGCGCAGAAGAATGCGTGCTTTTCTTCACCTTTCAAACCGAGACGCAGGGCTTCTTCGTCCAGATTGCGAAGTTTCCCGGCGGCTTTCATCCGGTCGACCAGTCCTTCGGCAAGGGCTGAGCCTTGACGCCCAGGGACGCGCACACGGTGGAGTCTGGCGATTGCGTCCCAACGAATGTCCCGCTTCGGGTCAAATGACCAATACGCCGGGATGTGGATCATCGTCCCGTAGGGTGTGGTGTTGACGGCGAGTTTCAGCAGGAGCGGTTCATCGTTCTGCATGCCATAGAGGTTCCAGCGCAGGCAGAAGGCATCGAACGCAGCGTGAAAAACATCCTCACGGCGGCGCAAGTTCACAGAAAACGACGGGCGCAGATTTCGCTCCACACTCATTGTCCGGCGGATCACGCCTTTATGGTCACAGTAGTTTTGGACATTGAAGGCAGCTTTGATGCGCGCCCATTGGCGGCGAAGTTCTGGATCGATTTTGATGGCAAGTTCGTTCTGGGAATATTTGGCCTGCGTTTTGACAAGGTTTTCGTAGGTGCCCTTCTGAACCTGGCTTTCGTGGCTGGCCACAGCATCGCAGATGGTTTCGTTCGGTGGTTCAGGCAGCAATTCGATGAGAAGACGGTGCCGGGCGTTCAGCGGTTTTCCCTTTTCCAGAGCGGCCAGGCAATCCTCCAGCACATCCTGGACATTAAACGGCCAGAGCGTTGTTGGGACAAACATCCAGTTGTACAGCGCTCGCAATTGCTGGGCATCCACCTCGCCAAGGTTCGATTTCGCAGCATGATAACGCCGGAGAATCTCCTCCACCCATTCCGCTCTGTCAAAAGCGCGGTCTTTGAGTTTTTCCAAGTCGAGTTCGAGTGCCTTTTTCACGTTCTTTCAGTGGAGCCGAGCATATCCCGATACCCGGACAAATCCAAGTGCCGCGAGCCCTGGCAAAGGGGGCAAAGGCCTGCCTCGCGAAATAAATAATCCCGAAATACTCGGGAGTATATACTTAACGCAAATCTCGTCCTCCAAATCCAAATAATGGCGCGGGATTTTTAGTATTTATGCCAATTTGCGTTATCTACAACCAAAGACGGCGACAGGCATTTTACGGATTATACGTAAAAATTTCGCTTGGGTGTATGGGGGGAAGGGGGGGCGAAAAACCGTGCCGAACAGGCTGGCGCAATGCTGGTTTTGGAATATCATGGCCGCGCTGTTGCTTTCTATGAAAATAAAATATTTGCCCGCCTTGTGCGGTCTTTGGTTTGCCTCAATTGTGGTCCTGGCCGCGCCGGCTTCCGGCGCAACCAACCTTTACACCGGCGACGTCTGGGCCTTGGTGGATGCCAAAAAGGCCCTGGCCGCCGCAGCTGAAATCACCCTGTCCAATCACCCGGATTGCGACCAGGCCACCGTGGAGAAAAAACTGGTGCGCGTCTATCGCGCCGACGGCACCGGCGAATGCCAGGATGAGGCCTATGTCAAGGTGCTCACAGAAAAAGGCAAACGCGGCAACCGCACCCTTTCTCTTTCCTTCATGCTGCCCTATTCGACCGAGGAGGTCGTCAAGCTGGAGGTGATCAGCCAGGACGGCACGGTGACGCCGGTCGATGTTGCGGCCAACTCGAAGGAAGCCATCGATGACAGCCAGATGCAGATGAACATCTACGACCCGAACAGCCGCGTTTTGCAGGTGAACCTTCCCAAGGTGGAGATTGGCGACGTCGTTCACTCCATCGCCCGCCAGACGATTTCGCGCTCGTTCATGCCCGGACAATACGCCGAGGAGAATGTTTTTGAAGACGAAGGTTACATCCGCCACATCTCCTACGAAGTTCGTGCGCCGGCAGACCGGCCGTTGCAGCGCATCGTGCTGCGGGACGAAGTTCCCGGCACTGTCCATTATTCCACCGAACCCGGACCGGACCATGCGATCATCCATCGCTGGGAGGTCAACAACGTGCCGCGTATGTTTAATGAACCGTCCATGCCGCCCCCGGAAAATGTTCTGCAACGCGTATTGGTCAGCACCACGCCCACCTGGCAGGACGTGTCGAAATGGTATTCGGGCCTGAGCGAGTCGCATCTGGAAGCCACCACGCCGGACATGACCAACAAGGTCAACGATCTGACCGCTGGGGCCAAAACCGACATGGAGAAGATCAAGGCAGTTTTCTATTACGTGTCCCAGGACATCCGTTACATGGGCCTCACCCCGGAAACAAACCGGCCCGGTTTCGAACCGCACGATGTCAAGGATACTTTCAATAAGAAGGATGGAGTCTGCCGCGACAAGGCCGCCCTGCTGGTGTCGCTGCTCCGGATCGCGGGGTTGAACTCCTATCCGGTGCTGATCAACGTCGGATCAAAAATGGACCCGGACGCGCCCGATCCTTTTTTCAATCACGCCATCGTCAGTGTGGAGCTGGAGGGCAAATACGTTCTGATGGACCCGACCGATGAACACACCCGCAGTCTTTTGCCCTATTATGATTGCGACCAAAGTTACCTGGTCTGCCGTCCCGAAGGCGAGAATCTCATGACCAGCCCCATCGAGCCGCCGGAGGACCACATGATGGACATCAAGACCACCGGTGTTTTGACGGCGACCGGCGCGCTGGAAGCGAAGTCGGAATTGCATTTCACCGGGGTCAACGACGATGCCTATCGCAACGCGTTCTCCCACATGAAACCGGACGATCAGCGGCGGTTTTTTGAAAAACGCTTGAAAAGCGCGATGCCCGGGGCGCGCCTGACCGCGTTCAAACTTCTGCCGCAGGACATGCTCGATGTCTCCACGCCGGTGCAGGCCCAACTGGAGTTTTCGGTGGACGGCATGACCGCCAGCGGCAGCGGCAAGTCCATGGTGAGCCTGCCGTGGATCGGCAAAGATTTTGGGGTGGTGAATTTCATCCTCGGCGGATGCGGCTTGGACAAAAGGAAATACCCGATGCGGACGGAAGTGGCCTGCGGGCTGAAGGAGGACGTCTCGCTCAAGATGACCGGCGGATTTGAGAGCGCCGTTTCCATGCCGACCTGCCCGCCGGTAAATGACGACTGCATCAGCTACACGGAGAATTGCGCCTACAAGGAGGGATCGCTCGATTGTTCGAGGGCTTTGAAGCTCAAGGTGGTCGAATTCTCGCCCAAACAGTACTTGACGTTGAAACAGACCTTGAAGTCCACGGAGTACGACGAACGCAAGGTCCCGGTGCTGGCCGTCGCGCAAGGCGCTGCGACCGAAGCGGAGGCGAAAGCGCAGTCCACTGCGGCCCCGCCGGTCCAATCGGATGCAAAGATTTTGGGAAGCCACAAGGAACTCACACTGACAGACGCGCACAGCGGCGTTTATCGGGTGCGCTACTCCAAGGCAATTCTGACTTATGCCGGCAAAATCAGGGAGGCCGAGGTGAAGGTTGATTACAATCCGTCCTGCGAAGAGGCCAGGATCATCCACGCCACGGTCACGTCCAAATCACTTCAGCGTCAGGAAATTGCCACCAACGAAATCAACGTGATGGACGCCGGTTGGAATGCGTCCGCCAAACGTTATACGGGCGGCAAAATACTGGTGGCCAACCTGCCCGGGGTGGATATCGGCTCCACCATCGAGGTCGAGTTCCAGATCACCAGAAAAGGCAAGGCTTTCATCGCCGGATTCGAACCCTTCCAACTTCGCGATTCCCTGTCGGAGAAATCCTTTAACTTGACAGCCCCCTCCAATCTTCCGTTGCAGACGATAATCAGCGGGCAAACGGAACTCACGATGGAGCAAAGGAAGTCCGCCGACGGCACACAGTTGTTCCACTGGCAGGCTGCCCAAATCAAAGCCCTGCCGGCGGAGGGGCAACTCCCGCCGGATTGGGTTTATTGCCCGGGCGTCGTCTTCTTTGCCGGCGACATGAAGGATTATCTCAAAACTCTGGACGACACGATGCTGGACCGCTCGCAAAAGAGCGCCAAAGCCGCGGAGCTGGCGCGGACATTGACTGGCCAGAGCAAGACCAAACTTGACGCAGTCAAGGCCATTCGCGATTTTGTGGCCAAGTCGATTCGCGAAGCGGGGCCATCCTTCACGGAATTGCCCTTGAGCGAACTTTCCGCCGCCGACACCACCCTGGCCGAAGGCTATGGCCACGCGGCGGACCGGGCCATCCTTTTGCACGCCATGCTGGCCGCGGCGGGATTCCAGCCCAAGTTCGTGCTCGCCTCGGCATTGCCGCCCATTGAAGGCATTACCAACGTGTCGCTCTTGTTCCCGCTGCCCAATTCATTTGAATCGCCCCTGGTCAGGGTCGCCGTGGACGGGGAGACTTACTACTTGAATGACACCGATCAATATGCCGAGTTGGGCGCAACTTCCTTCGATGGAAAGGAAGCCCTGGTGCTGCCGTCGCCGAAGCCAGAAATCATCCACGCGGCCAAGGGATGCGAAGACCGGACGGAAACCGATTACACGCTCTCCATTTCCAATGGCGGCCAGACGCAGGTCAGCGTGACCCGGCATTATTACGGAGAGTATTACGCCGGGAAAAACCAGTATTTTTCGGAACTGCCGCCCGAGGAGAGGAGGCGGTATTATCAGAATGTGGTTTCCGAGGTGGCGCAGGGAGCGCGCCCCGTCGGCGATCTGAAAACGCGGTTTGACACTTATCCCGGCCTGGAGCAATTCACGGTGGATGTCGATAACTACAGCGTCGTGGATGGAAAATACCTTTACTTCGATCTCCCGTTCACGCCCTCCCTTTTTAGCGTCGGCGCGGACCGGCGCGCGCTGCCGTTATATCTGGCGCGGGCCGACCGGAACATCATCCGCACCGAGATCGACCTGCCGCAGGAATTCCGCCACGAGGTCATCGCGCCGCAGAGCCGGACACTTGATGTTCCGGACGGCGGCGGGACGGCCCGGATCATCTCGGCGGAGACGCCCGGCAAATGCGTCATCACCGATCAATTCGACACCGCCCCGGCCATTATCGAACCGCAGGACTATTCCGCCGTGCTCAAGATCGAATCAACATTGGAACGAAAATCCTCGAAAGTCTTCCTCTTCTCGACAGCCGAACCGTGAAGCCATTGTCGACAGGCGGCGCCGCTCCGGGGACTCGATTCGAGCGGCCCGGTGCCGGGGAGCTTTTTGGGATTTGCCTGCTGGCGCTGCTGGCGGTTTGGTTCGTGCATGAGTCCTGGCGGAAGTGGGCAGACCCTATTATTGACTCCGGCCCGCAATGGTATGCCGTCTGGCGGGTGTCGCTGGAAGCGGCCCCGTATCATGACTTCACCTGGTACTACGGGCCGCTGTCCCTCCTGTTCAACGGCCTGCTGTTCAGATGCTTCGGGCCGGGCATGATGGTGCTGGCGGCGGCCAATCTGGTTGTCTATGCGGCCATCGTGACGCTGGCCTGGCTCGCCTTTCGGATGGCTTGGGGGCGGCTGGCGGCTTTCGCTGCGCTGGCTGTGTTTATTTCCGTTTTCTCCTTTTCCATGCTGAACTCAGTCGGCAATTACAACTATTCCCTCCCCTACTCCAACGAAACGACGCACGGCATGTTGCTCCTGCTGGTGACGGCTTTTGTCATGGCGCGTTGGAGCGGCCAACCGTCGCGCGCCGGGGCGTTTCTGCTGGGCTTGTGCGGGGGTGTGGCGGCGGTGTTGAAACCGGAGTTCATGCTGGCCGCCGGCGTCCTGGGAATCGCCGCTCTGGTTTTGCGTTACGGGCGAAAGCAACCCGTCAGCCTCGCCGAGTTTGGGATGATACTGGCCGGCGTGGCATTGCCGACGCTGGCATCGACGGTCTGGTTCGCGCATCGGGAATCCTGGCAATCCGCGTTGATTGACTCCTGTCAAGCCTGGTGGCTGTTGGCGGTGAATCACACAGGGACGGGAGTGATGGATGAGTCCGCCTACATGGGCTATGACAATGGCTGGCGCAACGTCTGGTGGGAATTGCAGTTCACTCTCTGCGCCGTTTTGACGGTCGGCGCGATCTGGGCCGCCGGCTGGTTTGTCAACCGTCCCTGGCCCTGGCCCGTCCGGCTGGCCGCAGCGTTGGGCGCGGGCTTTTTGGCCTGTTCAGTTTCCATGGGCGGAGGATTTGAAATCGGCCCGTGCCTGCCGGGATTGATCCTCATTATATTCATCATCGTCATGGGGCGTTTGATGCGCGAACTGCGTCAAACCGGACGCGTGCAGGAACGCAACGTCATGGCGCTGGCGTTGGTATTGCTGGCGGGCGCCATGCTGATCCGCATGGGATTGCGCGCGCGCATAAACCATTTCGGATTCATCCAGGCGGCTTTTGCGGGAATGGTGGCGACGGCGGTGATCGTCTCGGAAATTCCCCGATGGACCGGCAACGGCCGTTGGGGGCGGCGTGTGGCGCTGGGTGGAATCATGGCCATGCTGGCCCTGGCCTGCGGAGCAGTGGTTGCGGCATCAGCCAGAAACCACGCCGTCCAAACCCAGCCCGTCGGTTCCGGCGGGGATCGTTTTTACGCGTTCAACCCCAAGCTTGACGAGACCGGCTCGGTGGTCAATTGGTGTGTCGAGCGACTGTGCTCGATACCGCCCGGGGCCACGTTGCTCGTCCTGCCCGAAGGCGTAATGATCAACTATCTCACCCGGCATGAAAGGCCCATGCCCGAATTTGTGGGCGATGAGGACGGGTATATCAAACAATTGGCCCGGGTGCGCCCCGAATACGTAGTTTGCATTTGGGGCGATCATCGTGACAACGGCATAGTCCGGTTTGGCGATCCCGGCCAGCCGGGAGAGAAGATCATGCAATGGCTGCGTGAAAACTACGTGCTCGAAGAAACGCATCAAGGCCACACCAAGTGGGCCTTCATTTTCCACGTAACACGAGCCCCTTAAAAAAGGCAGAAGTCACGATGCGCTAAACGAGGTATGTGCTTATTATTTTTCTTGAAGTATTTATGACATCTGTATAAGATTAGCTTTGCAATTTGAAAGGGGACAATGCCCGCTGAAAGAGGTTTGTTTTTAGTCTGCCGAAAGACTGGGAAAATTGTTGGCATCAACCGCAGGCGCTGGTGGGGCAAGTGGCTGTTCCCGATCATGGGGCTGGCCGCCTTGATCTGGTTTCTGATCAGGGTGATCCCGAAGCCGGCCCGCGCGTCTTACCCATGCCAACGGGTGGCGGCGCCCATCGCATTTGGCGGCGCGACCTACCTTCTGAGCTTGTTCGGCATGGTTTCCGCATTCCGCCGCGCCAGGAAGTTCATGCGCCAAAATCGCTATGCTGTGGCCGGCGCATGCCTTTTTGTCGCGTTGGTTTGCGCGTTGGTGGTGATAAAACGGAACGAATCAACGGCGCGCGCGACGGAGAATACGGGAACTTTCACCCCGGTGGACCCCCTGAATTCTCCCATGGGAACGGCGCGGGGAATATATCCGGGCCGCGTTGCCTGGAGCTACGATTTGAGCGCCTGTACTTGGGATGGCTCCTCGGACTCTTGGTGGTCCACCAACTTCAATAATCAGGCGAAAATAACGAAGCTGATGAACAATGTCATCTGCTCCGTGGCCGGGCAGACAACGGTCAGCAACGCCTGGGATGCCTTGTTCAGGGCCAGGAATGGCGGGCCCGCCGCCCCTTCGTATGTGAGAGGCCAGCCCATTGCCGTCAAAATCAACGAGAATAACGGCGGCGATTCCAATCTGATTGATGCCTCGCCCCAGTCGGTCTATGCCTTGCTCGACGGCCTGGTCAACCAGTTTGGCGCGAGCCAGAGCGACATCACCATTTGCGATCCGGCAAGGACGGACCAGAGTTACGCGGTTTCAAATTACTGCCACCCGGCGTTTCCGAATGTCAATTATAACCACAACCAGGGCAACTTCACGGGTAATGCCTTCAATTACTCCAGCAACTTCAGCGCCGTCACCGGCGCGGTCGAGAATTCCCTCGCCACCACCATTGTCAACACAAAGTATCTCATCACCATGGCGCTGCTCAAACGCCACGCCGAGCCTTACCCGACCTACGGCGACTCGTTCAATGATGGAAACGCCCCGGTCACGATGCTGTTCAAGAGCGATTGGGGGATTATCGGCAACAATCGCTCGGATCAACATGTGATGCTCCATACGTGGGAGAAACCGATAGCCAGTTATGATCTGCTCGTGGACATTTACGGCAGCACCAACATTAACGGCAAGACGGTTTTGACCCTGCTGGATGGCCTTTATTCCGGCAGCTTGTGGAACAGCGGTCCGTATAAGTGGAAGATGGCCCCGTTCAACACCAACTGGCCCTGCAGCATTTTCGCCTCCCAGGACCCGGTCGCATTGGAATCGGTGGGGCTGGATTTGATGTGGGCGGAGATGGGATTGGTCAGTAATGCCGACCGCACTCTGCGCGAGGCGGCAATGGCAAACAACCCGCCCTCTGGCACGGTTTATCAGCCGGACGGTGTCCGTTTGCAGAGCCTTGGGGTGCATGAGCACTGGAACAATTCGACCAACAAACAGTTCAGCCGCAATCTCGGCACCGGCAACGGCATTGAACTCGTCACCATCGCGCCGGGCCTTCCTTCGGTGAGCATCACCGGTCTGGCCAGCGGTGATTTGGTTGTGCAAGGTACCAATCTCCCGGTTCAGGCCGTCGTCATCAACAACAGCAATGCCATCAGCCAGATCGCCTTTTACCAAGGAACGCAACTGATGGGCGAGTCCACCGGCAGCCCGTTCGGCGTTACCTGGAGCAATGTGCCGGCGGGCAGCTTCGTTCTGACCGCGGTGGCCACCGATTCCACAGGCCTGTCGGTGACCTCAAACCCCGTCAACATCAGCGTCGTTCCTGCGTCACTGGTGTGGACCGGCGACGCGGCCGCGTCCGGTCCGCAAGATGGCGGCGGCGTTTGGAATTGTGTCACTTTCAACTGGTGGAACGGCGCGAGCAACGTCGTCTGGAACAACCTCCTGGCGCCTGTGACGACAATTTTGGGAACGTCAAACGGCGTTGCGGGAACCATCACCCTGGGCGCGCCCATCACTATAAACAACCTCGCCTTCAACCCCGCTGGCAGTGGCAACTACACCATTGCCGGCGGTTACACGCTGACACTGGCCAACACGCCGTCCATCAACGTAGCCACCAACTGTTCTCCCACCATCTCGGCCTCCGTGGCAGGAGCCGGCTTTTCCATGACCGGCTCGGGAGCGCTTACCTTGAGCGGCGCGGAGACCTTGAGCGGCATGCTGACGATTAATGGCGGGACGCTCGCTCTCACTGGCAACAACGCCGGCTCGACGGCCAATTGCATGGTGGCCCCGGGAACCACGCTTCAACTGGCCAATGCCAACGCATTCACAGGCGCGCTCGCGTTGAACAGCGGCTCGACCCTCCAGCTACTCGCGGACAACAACACGACTTTCTCGCCAGCCAGCATCACGTTGGACAACGCTTCGGATATTTACAATTTTGACGTCAATTTCCTGACGGGCGCCACGGGCGGGACATTGTCGCTGACCGACACATTGACGTTCCTTGACAGCGCAACCCAGGCGATCAACGTGACGGGCAACAGCAGCTATACGCTGGCGTTGGGAACGATTGTGGGAACGACGACCGGTCACAACCCCTATCTGGCTCTCGCCATCAACACCCTGGCCAACGGCGCCGGCCTGACGATTGCCTCGTTCCAGTCGGGAAATTGGAGCCAATGGCTCAACTTGCAGGGCGGCGGCAGGGTGACGATCACGGGCAATTTAACCAACGTGTCCGACGGCAGCAGCATCGTGTATGTCACCGGCGGCACGACGGCGACGCTGCAAGGCAAATCGGTTCTTTGGTCGTCCGCCTCCTCGACTGCCGACGGCTACAAATACTGCGTGGCCAATGGTGCCCTGGTCCTGGACAATGGCAATGCGCTGACCAACAACTCCAGCGGCGCTGGTTTGACCTTGAGCGCCTTCATTCTAGGCGCGGTGACCAATGTCTTTACAGGATCCGGCTACAGCGCTCCCGCCGGTGTTCTGGTTAACTCCAACAACTACTTCAGCGCGGCGGTGTGGCTGGGCGACGCCAATTTTCCGGGTGGTGGGATCACGAACAACGCGAGGAACACAAACTACGTGGCGGATGGGGATGCTGCCTTTACCAATGGGGGAACATTTACGATCGGAGGGCAGAACACAAGCGGAACGAATACTTACGCGAACCCGATTATCCTGGGGTGGACGGCCAACAAGGGCAAGAGCGTGACACTGCTGGCGACGACGGGCGGCGAGGTGGATTTCACCGGCGGAATTTTGCAAAACGGCACGGACACAACAGCGGGAGTCCAGGTGGGCGACAGTATGCATGGCGGCCTCGTCAAGTTCACCGGCGCGAACACCTATGCGGGCGGGACCACGGTCGCGAGCGGGACGCTGCTGGTCAACGGCTCGCTGGCTTCGGGCGCGGTCACCGTCCGGAGCGGCGGCGCGCTTGGCGGCACGGGCACGATCAATGGTCCGGTCACGGTCCAGAGCGGTGGAACGCTGTCGCCGGGAGCGCCTGTCGGCACCCTGACCATCAACAATAGTCTCACCCTGGCAGGCAACCTTCTTATTGCAATAAACAAATCATTGTCTCAATCGAATGGGTTGGTCGCTGTCAGCGGCGTGTTGACCAACGTCGGCGCAGGTGTTTTGACCATCACTAACCTTGGTCCCGCCCTTGCGGCGGGCGATTCGTTCAAACTGTTCAGCAAGCCGTTGCCCAACGGAGGGGCGTTGGCCATCGCTCCGCTGGTGCCGGCGATGGGTTTTGGCTGGGTGAACAATCTGGCCGTCAACGGCACACTGGGTTTGGTCACTGTCGCCACCAATCCGGTTAATTTGACCGCCAGTTGCTGCAACGGCGAACTAACATTGTCCTGGCCTTCGAATCACACCGGCTGGCGGTTGGAAGCGCAGACCAATGGTCTGGGCACCAACTGGGTGGTGGTGTCAGGGTCAACTTTGACCAATCTGTTCAACATCCCGGTCGTCATAACCAACGGCAGTGTGTTTTTCCGCCTTCTTTACCCGTGAGCAGACTTAAAGGGTTGCGCTCTCGTGGTTCATGGCCGTTGCGTGACACAGCCGCCGCGGCGGATTGAACTTGCCTTTCCAGTCCTGTTTCTGTGAGAGTGGCGTGTCAATATGAGCAAGTGGCCCAAGCAATTTCCTCCTCTTTCACCCGACGACAAGCGCATTTGCGACGACTTCATGGAGCATTGGCATGACATCTACCCCAACCGCTACTCCATGGCGGACCGCTTCGGCCACGAGTATGTCGTGCGCCATGGTCCGGCGCACTTTGTTCGCACCCTGGAGATCGGCGCGGGCCTGGGGGAACATCTCCATTACGAAACATTGACGGACGATCAGGCGCGCCAATACGTGGCGGTGGAAACCCGCGAGAACATGGCGCAGCGCCTCCACCAAAACTGTCCCAAAATCCAAACCTACGTCGGCGATTGCCAGACCCGGTTGAATTTCCCCGACGGTCATTTCGACCGGATCATCGCCATCCATATACTGGAGCATTTGCCCAATCTGCCCGCGGCCATCCGCGAGATGTACCGGCTGTGCGACAAGAAGACCGGCACTTTTTCGGTCGTCATTCCGTGCGAAGGCAGCCTCGCCTACAGCCTGGCGCGGGAGATTTCCGCCAAGCGCGTCTTTCAAAAGCGTTACAAGAGGCCCTACCATATTTTTATCAGCCGCGAGCACATCAATCTTCCCTGGGAAGTCCTGGGCGAATTGAAGCCCTACTTTGAAACCACGCACATGACTTATTTTCCAATCCCGCTGCCGTTCGAGTTTTGCAATTTGTTTATCGGCGCGACGCTCAAGCCCAGGAATCTTCCCTTGGCATGAGTCGGCGGCCTCAAGTTCTGCGGCGAAAGCGCATCCAATAGAGGCCGCCCAAACCCGCGAGCAATATCCCGCAAACCGCCACCGCCCCGCTGCCGGCGAATCCCGGGAAAAACACCAGCGCCGCCGCCGCCATGGCCGGCCCGGTGGCGTTGCCAACGCCAATGACCGCTTCGTGAATGCCGCCGTGTTCGCCTTTGGTTTCGCCAACGTCCATCGAATAAAAAAGCGAGGAATAATAGATCAATCCGATGGCCAGTCCGAAGACGGCCTGCGAGACCAGCAACAGCCACAGGTCACGCGCCAGCAGCATCCCCCCGAACGAAAGGATCATCGCGATGTAGGAGCCGGCCAAATACCGGAACCGGTAATGCCACCTGGGCCACAGCCGCAGGAAAACAAATGCGCCCGCCCGCACGAACAGCCAGGTTGACCAGACAAAGCCGGCCCGCATGGGACTGAACTGGAAATGCCGGGCCAGGCTGGGCGTGGTTGAAACCACGGTGTTGATGGCCAGGTAGGCCAGAGGATTGGCCAACCAGGCCATTTTGAGAAACACGCCGGGAGGAATGGGCGATGTATAGCCTTCCGTCGTGGGACGCAGCAGGGCGCGATCCAGCTCCACCGCCGCCCTGGGTTGTTCCTCCTCGCGCCGCAGCCCCAAGGCCAGGCACATTTCCAAAAGCAGCAAAATGCCCGGAATGTAAAAAAGGCTCTTATACCCCCACTTCTGCATCATTGCGCCCCCGGTGAAATAGGCGAACGCCCCCGTCACGGCCCAGACGACATTGTAGATGCCAACCAAACTCTGCAATCGCACAGGCGGTTCCCCTTCGCTCATCAGAGCCTCCAGGGCCGGCCAGGTCAGGCACAGGGCAATGTTCCCCGCTACGACGACAGCAAGGGTGGCCGTCACCCCACTGGCCTGGCTGCCAAGAAGAAATGCCGACGCCATCAGGCCGCTTCCCCATCGCACCGAGGTCAGGTAGCCGAATTTCTGGGCGAACTTCCCGCCAAAATAAGCGGAAACAGCATAGGCTGCCCCCAGCGTGGCCGCGAGCAACAGATTCTGCAAAGCGTGGAAATTAAACTGGGCCTGGGTGTAGAAATAGATGTCGTAAAAAAAGTAGGTCGTGGCCAGGCTGTTAATCCCCTCCATCGCGAATACGCCGATCTTCATTTTCCCTGCGGTCATTTGAGGAATGCTGGCCTGCAAAAAAACGGCTTCCCGTTAATTGCGCTCCTGCCAGGCGATGGCGCCGTTGACGATGGTGGCCCTGGCCTTGCCGGTCATGGTCCAGCCGGCAAACGGGCTGTTGCGCGATTTGCCGGGCGACGTTGCCGGGTCAAAGGTCCATTCCTGGCCGGGATCAAACACGGTCAGGTCCGCGTCGGCGCCAACACTCAAGTGGCCTTTGCCGGGGAGACGAAGCAATCGGGCGGGAGCCACGGTGAATTTCGCGATGACGTCCGGCAGGGACATTTTTTTCGAGTGATACAATTGCATGAGGGCCAGCGGCAGTTCGGTCTCGAAACCGATGATGCCAAACGGGGCGTAATCGAACTCGACTTCCTTTTCGTAGTCACAGTGCGGGGCGTGGTCGCTGCCGATAATCTCCAGCGTGCCATCGGCCAGGCCCTCGATGACCGCCGCGCGATCGGCGGCGGACCGCAATGGAGGATTCATTTTGAAATTTGTGTCATAGGACGGCCAGCGGGGCCGTTGCGCGGACCGGCCAACCATGAGGTCAGCTCCGTCCGTGCTCCAAAACTTTTCGCTCCCGGCCAGCCCGGTGTCCGTCAGGGTGAAATGATGGGGACAGGCTTCGCCGGAAACCGGCACGCCGCGTTTTTTGGCCTCGCGCAGCAACTGCACGCTGCCCGCCGTGCTCAAATGCTGGCAATGCACCTGCGCCCCCGTCAGCCCGGCCAGCAGGATGTTGCGGGCCACGATCAACTCCTCCCCCGAAGCCGGCCAGCCGCGCAACCCCAGGACCGCGCTCCAGTAGCCTTCATGCATCACCCCGTCGGTCACGATGGAATAATCCTGGCAATGATCCATCACCGGCAAATCGAACATCCGCGCATATTCCAGCGCCCGGCGCATCAGATCGTTGTTCTGCACACAATGGCCGTCGTCGCTGATGGCGATGACGCCGGCGGATTTGAGCGAACCAATCGGCGCTAACTCCTCGCCCTCGATGTTTTTAGTGATGGCGCCCGCCACGAATAGGTTGATTTTGCTCTCGCGCTCCGCCCGTTCGCGAATCAGCGCCACCGTTCCCGGGTTGTCGATGGCGGGCGAAGTATTGGGCATGCAGACGACAGAAGTGAAACCGCCTTGGGCGGCTGAAGCCGTCCCGGTGGCGATGGTTTCCTTGGCGGATTGGCCGGGTTCGCGCAAATGCGCGTGCAAATCTATCAAGCCCGGGCAAACCACCAATCCGGCGGCTTCGAAACGTTGAACTTGCGCCGGCGCGCCCGGCGCCAGGCCGGGGCCGACCGCGGCGATCTTGCCGTCCACAACCAAAACATCCGCCACGGCATCAAAATTGTTGGCGGGATCGATCACGCGTCCCCCGGTCAGGAGCATCGAATTCATCGGCAGGAGAATACACGGAGGCGAATTGACAAGGCAAGCGCGGCCATTATGATAGTGGGGACATGGCGCGGGTGTAGCTCAATGGTAGAGTGCCAGCCTTCCAAGCTGGCTATGAGGGTTCGATTCCCTTCGCCCGCTCCAATTTCATAAGCACCACATAATCAATTGTTTAGCATATCATCCCGAAATTCAAATAACCCAAGTATAACGTTGGCGTATAACGTGTTCGTCTATGTTCCACCTTGTCTGGGAGCGTTTCCCGGCTTGGTTTGTCTTGAATTCCTGATTCCGAATCAACGGATTTGGCTGTCTTCTTGATTTGCTTGAAAAAATATTTATTTCCTTCTCTCGTTGGACCTGATTCCACCCATCTGAGCTCCCTGCCCCGCCTCCCCGCAGCAGCCCTTCCTTCAGTCTTATGAATTTTTGACAGCGGGCTTTTAACCCTCTGTGTGTGAGGTTTCCCGGTTCCTTCAAGCCAGGGACCCTCCGCTGACCTCACATGAGTTCAACCCTGGTCGTAAACCCCACCGACTGCCCCACCCCGCAACAGCCCTCGTTCCTGCGTTATATATCTTTGAGACCGAGACTCATTTTCCGTCACTTCATCCCCATGCCACATCCAAAATATTATTCCCCGACCATTGATCGGTTCCTCATCACGGTGCTGTATCACGAGTCCCAGCGACAAAAGAAGCCCATGACGGTCGTGACAAACGGCCTCTTGGAATCAGCTCTGCGCGACTCCGACAGTTGGCACCAAGCCGAATCGACCTTGGTGCTCAAGGAAGAGCCGCCACCGCCGCCGCCCAAACGTTAAATCATAAACCCCGCAAGCAAACGCCCCGGTCCACAAAACCGGGGCGTTTTGCTGCATCCCCGGATTCTCATTAAGCAAAACGGAAGCCGCGCCTTGATCCATAGCGGCTGCTCGTCAATCAAACACGGATCGTAGCGCCCGGTGATGAACCGGGCGTTTTCGTTTCAACGAAAGGAGATTCACCACCATGATCGTTCTCGAAGCCAATTATTCGAAGAAGCTCGGTTTGCCCGGGTATTCCAGCCATCAGTTCTCACTGACCATTCGCAAAGAGGTCAGCGACATCACCCAGGTCGAAAATGAGAGCCGCGCTCTCTTCGCGACATTGCAATCAAATGTCGA
>JBEKDI010000016.1:0-65621 GCA_050014435.1 Verrucomicrobiota bacterium
CAGCCAACCAAAGAAAGCCAGCGGCCCGCCCAACATTTCCATCCTAAAAGCTCTTCTCTTTTCTTCAAATTCCTACCCCTTTTTCGCCTCTGTTAGCCACGAAAAACCTCGAATATCCCTTTTTTCCCCCGGAGTATAGCTATAATTTTTGAAAACATTCCGTCGAGCAGGGCACATTCGCCGAGCAACTTAAGGAGAGTAGTCAATTCAGCATCCATAATGTTAATCATTGCGGAAATTTACCAGACAGTCAATTCAGCATCCATAATCTCAATCATTGCGGAAATTTACCACGACTCCCTGGAATCAGTCGGGCGCGAACCAAAGCATAACGCTGCCTGTGTCCACGGTCAGATTTGTGGTGCCATTGCTCTCCCAAACATTGTATTGCAACCAAACAGCATTGGTAATGTCATCCACAACGACCGCAGTTCCGTCGCCAAGTAACGAGACGCCCAGGTTTGTATATGACAGTGGGCTGTCGCCAAGGTCGGTTTGCCAGGTATTTGTATTGCTGAACGACCACCGGTCAAGCCAGGGACGTGAATAGGAGTTTGTGGGCGGGTAGAGGGAGTCGGCAATGGCGCTGGAAGATGCCCAGAGGCAAATGACAGCCAGCGTGAATTTCTGAACAAAACGGTGACACCTCTGTTGGTGGGTTTTCCGCCGCAGAACGCTTGATAATATCATAATTCTTTCCCCGGGAACCCGGACACGGACAAAGAGGCGCGGACTTAACGCGCCCTGACTCAAGGCACCGCGAAGCGCCTTTCCAGAAAGCGCGTCAAGCCGCGCCCACTTGGGCGCAACTTCGGTTGGTCACTGTGACGGGCCAGAAAAATTAGCGGTTTTCGAGGAAGCCCGTAGCCGAAGCTACACAAATTTTAATGTTTATTTTTCAGTAATTCTTCAGTTGATGGGCGGATAGTGGCCGGAGCCAGCCGATTAGTCCAGCCAAAAAACTACAATTTTTGTAATGGGTACATCGCACTTTTGGCGTAGTGGTTTCCATCTACCTAATCTTAATCCTCCGGATCTGCGGTCTTTAGGACCCGCGCTCGTCCCGCAAAAACCTGTAACTTCCGTGCGGTGCGGCGCGTCAAATCACTTGCCTGAATGCGTTGCATAAACTATGCTTAAGATGACAAAAATGTTGAGCCCTAACCCGAGACAGGATGGTGTATGTTTGATCTCTGCGATAATTGCGTGCGGACCCCCTATTTCAGCCGCCGCCAGTTTTTAACCCGCGTCGGCATGGGCTTCGGTGCCCTGGGGTTGGCCTCGCTGCTCAGGGAGGATGCCCTCTTTGGGGCGGAGGACGATTCCGCCGGGGGGCCGCTGGCGCCCAAGCTGCCGCCTTTTCCCGCCAAGGCCAAACGCGTGATCCACATCTTTGCCGCCGGCGCGCCTTCCCATGTGGATACCTGGGACCCCAAACCGGCTCTGGCCCAATATGACGGCCAGCCCATTCCCGGAGGGCGCGGCGTGGCCATGGCTTCGCCCTTCAAGTTCCAGCGTTGCGGCCGGTCCGGGATCGAGGTTAGCGAGGTTTTCCCGAAGATTGCCGAACATGTCGATGACCTGGCCATCATCCGCTCAATGTATACCGACATCCCGGCTCACGAAATTGCCACGGTCATGATGAATACCGGCTCGCGCCAGATTGCAAAGCCTTCCCTTGGTTCCTGGAGTCTTTACGGATTGGGGACCGAGAATCAAAACATGCCCGGCTTCATTTCGCTTCATTCCGGGGGCGGTTTGCCTCCTGGCGGCACGCAGAATTGGGGCGCGGCCTTCCTGCCCGGCGTCTATCAAGGCACCAGCATCAATACCTCCTCCGACAGCGTGGACCGGATGATCGAAAACATCCGCAGCCCCTACGTCTCCGACACAGAGCAACGGCGCCAATTGGACCTGATCCAACAGCTTAACGAACTCCACGCCCAAGACCTGCAAAAGGATGCCCAACTCGAAGCCCGCATTCAGGCCTACGAAATTGCCTTTAAAATGCAGACTGCCGCCTCCGACGCCTTCAATCTCGACAAGGAGCCGGCCAACATCCGCGAAATGTACGGCAACACGGCGCAGGGCCGCCAAATGCTCATCGCTCGCCGTTTGCTGGAATGCGGCGTCCGGTTCGTCCAAGTATGGGCCGGCGGCTGGGACCACCACCAGGACATCGACAAAAAGCTTCCTGACACCGCCCGGCAGATTGATCAGCCGCTCGGCGCTTTCCTGACGGATTTGAAACAGCGCGGCCTGCTGGATTCGACCCTGGTCATCTGGGGCGGCGAATTTGGCCGCACCCCCACCAAGGACCGCAACGGCAACGCCAATCCGGGGCGTGATCACAACGCCAAGGGTTTTAGTTTATGGCTGGCCGGCGGCGGCGTCAAAGGGGGCACGGTTTTTGGCGCCACGGACGAATTTGGCGCTGCGGCAGTCGAAAATCCCGTCCACATCCATGACCTCCATGCCACCATCTTGCGCCTCCTCGGCTTCGATCACACCAAGCTGACCTACCGTTACAATGGCCGCGACTTCCGTTTGACCGACGTCTCCGGCAGCATTGTCCAGGGCATCCTCGCCTGATTTATCATGAAGGGTGTCCGTCCATGCCTCGCTCTTTTTCTGACGGCTTCCTTGCTTCCACTCGCGGCCCGGGCCGCCACGCCGCCCGCCGGGGGGAGCGAATTCTTCGAAAATAAAATCCGGCCGATATTTGTCAATAATTGTTATCCCTGCCACAGTGCCCAGGCCCCCAAACTCAAGGGCGGTTTGTCCCTGGAATACCGCGACACCGTTCTGAAAGGCGGCGAAAACGGCCCCGCCATCGTCCCGGGCAACCCCGACGAGAGCCTCCTCATCAAGGCGGTGCGTTATGAGGATCCCGATCTGCAAATGCCGCCGCGGGGCAAAAAGCTTTCCGATGAACAAATTGCGGAGTTGACCGCCTGGGTCAAAATGGGCGCGCCGGACACACGTGTCCTGGCCAGGGGAGCCGCTGCTGGCGGCGGTGTCTGGAGCAAGGATCGCCGCGATCATTGGGCCTTCAAGCCCATCAAAAAGCAGCCCGTCCCCGAAGTGCAGGACACCAATTGGGTCGCCACTCCGGTCGATGCCTTCATCCTCGCCCGTCTCGAAAAGGAAGGCATGAAACCTTCGCCGCCAGCAGACAAACGCACCCTCATCCGCCGCGCCACTTATGACCTCACCGGCCTGCCGCCCACGCCGGGCGAAGTCCAGGCCTTCCTCGATGACAATTCCACCGGCGCTTTCGCGACGGTGGTGGACCGTCTTCTGGCTTCGCCGCAATACGGCGAGCGCTGGGGCCGTTACTGGCTGGACACCGCCCGTTACGCCGACACCAAGGGCGACATCAAGGCACAGCAGGACGTGCCGCTGTTTCCCTACGCCTGGACCTATCGCGATTACGTGGTGCGCTCTTTCAACGAGGACAAACCCTACAATCGCTTTGTGGTCGAACAGATCGCAGCCGACAAATTGCCGGCAGGCAAGGACTACAGCAAACTGGCCGCGCTGGGCTTCCTGGCCCTCGGCCCGCGTTTCAACGACAACAAGAACGACATCTATAACGATCGCATTGACGTGGTTTGCAAGGGAATGCTCGGCCTGACCGTAAGCTGCGCCCGCTGCCACGATCACAAGTTCGATCCCATTCCGCAAACGGATTACTATGCCTTGCGCGGTATTTTTGACAGTTCGGTCGAGCCGGCCGAGGATCCGCCGTTGGAAACGCCCAGGATGACCCCGGAATACCAGGCTTTCCTGCAAAAGCGCGACGCCCTCGATCGGGATATTCTTCAGGCCCAGGCTGAACTCAAGGAGAAGCGAAAGATGATGGCAGGCGACGCGCAGGAGAAGAAAGACTTGCGCAAGGACATCATTGAGGCGCGCCGCAAAATTGCGCGGCTGGAATTGACCGACGCCGGCTCGCCCCCCTGCGCCACGGTCTTGTATGACAGCACCAAGCCGCATGATTCGCCCGTTTTCTTGCGCGGCGAACAGGAGAACAAGGGCGAGATTGTCCCGCGCAGATTTTTGCAGATTCTTTCCGGGCCGAATCCGGTGCCCTTCCACAACGGCAGCGGCCGCCTCGAACTGGCCCTCTCGATCGTCAACCCCGCCAACCCGCTGACCTCGCGCGTCCTGGTCAACCGCGTCTGGCTGCATCACTTTGGCGAGGGCATCGTTACCACCCCCGACGATTTCGGCATGCAGTCCGATCCGCCGAGGCATCCTGAGTTATTGGATTATCTGGCCATGCGTTTCATGCAGGACGGCTGGTCAATCAAAAAGTTGCACCGTCTCATCATGCTCTCCAACACTTACAAGCAGAGCAGCCAGAACAATCCGCGCTACGCCCAGATCGATCCGCAAAACCGACTGCTCTGGCGGGCCAACATCCATCGCCTTGAATTCGAGGCCGTGCGCGACACCATCCTCGCCCTGGGCGGGCAACTGGATTTGTCCCTGGGCGGCCGTCCGGTGGAGTTGGGATCGGGCGCGGGCGGTTTTTCCCACCGGCGCACCATCTACGGCATGGTGGACCGTCGCAACCTGCCCGAACTATACAGTCAATTCGATTTTGCAAACCCCGACATCACCACCGGCAAGCGCTACGAAACCACCGTGCCACAGCAGGCCCTGTTCATGATGAACAATCCGTTGGTGGTTGAACTGGCGCGCAAACTCGTCAACGAAAACGATTTCAAGGACCTTGTTGGCGAAGAAGCCAGGATAAAATTCCTTTACGAACGCATCTTCCAGCGCGAACCCACCGAAGTTGAGATCAAGCTCGGCATGGATTTCATCAAGGAGTCCCCCGCGCCCGAGCAAATCACAGCCAACACCCGCGACCACTTAAAAAATCAGCGCCAACAACAGAACAAACCCGGTCAAAAGGGAGGCCGCACCATGACCATGGCCAGTCTGGGTCCCAATCAGATCCGTCCGATAGGCTCATGGGTCAAATACGCCCACGCCCTCCTCCAAGCCAACGAAGCCATCTTCATTAATTGAGGCCGCGGATATAAGCCGCATTACTACTCCGTGACTTCCACTTGCAGGCCTCGCGACCGCGCGTCATTCACAATCCGCTCCAATTCGTGGCTTGCAGCGTCGTCAATTCACTCCTCGCCGCATTGCGAGCAGAGGGTTGCGCGCACCCCGCGCACAACGACCCCACGTCAATCAGATTTAGCTTTACTTTACGATTGTTTTCGCCTATCATCCTCCTTTCGTAGCGCGTTTGTGAACAGGAGCGGAGTCCGTATAAGAGCAGGAATGAAACCGAACTCTCTCTTACTGGCCGCAGTTTTAATGGCTATTGTCGCTCTGCCGCTTCCCTCCCAAGCGGGAGCGCAATCTTTGCGAGGAAGTGTTCCTTGCATTTTCCCGGACCTGAAGGCCATCGGAGAGCTCTCCAAGGCTGAAAGGCTGGATTTAGTGATCGGGTTGCCGCTGCGCAACAAGCCCGCCCTCACCAACCTTCTCCAGCAACTTTATGACCCGAACAGCCCACAGTATCACCGGTTTCTAACCCCTGCCCAGTTCGCCGAGAGATTTTCCCCAACGGAGGCGGATTATCGGGCCGTCGCCGCGTACGCCATGAGCTCCGGGTTAACCGTCATGCGCACCCATGGCAACCGCACCCTGCTCGGCGTGAACGGAGCCGTGGCAGATGTCAACAAAACCTTTCATGTCAGCTTGCGGACATATCAGCATCCGACGGAACCGCGCACATTTTACGCCCCGGACAAGGAACCGACGTTGGCCTTGAACGTGCCCATTCTGTCGGTGAGCGGACTGAATAATTATACATTGCCGCGCCCGATGATTCGCCGGCGTTCAGCGTCCGCCCAAGGCGCCAGCCCGCAGCCGCAGGCTGGCACCGGTCCAGCCGGGGCCTTCCTCGGAAATGATTTCCGCGCCGCGTACGTTCCGGGCGTGCCTCTGACCGGTTCAGGGCAGACCGTCGGCTTGTTGGAGCTTGATGCTTTCTATGCGAACGACATTCTTACCTACGAACAGCTGGCCGGCATCGCGCCTGTGCCGCTGACAACGATTCTCGTGGGCGGGTACAACGGAGCCGTCGGAGCCAACAATTCCGAAGTGGCGCTCGATATCGAAATGGCCGTGTCCATGGCGCCAGGGCTCGACGCCGTTGTCGTCTATGAAGCGGATTACGGCACCGTCGGGGCGGGGAACGAAATCCTGAATGAAATGGCTGCTCCGTCGCAGGGTGAACCGCTTTCACGGCAATTGAGCGCTTCATGGCTCTTGGCCGATGATGAAAACACCGAGCAGATATTTCAGCAGTTCGCCGCCCAGGGACAATCCTTCTTCAACTCTTCGGGCGACTACGACTCCTATTATCCCCCTGGAACGGGAAACGAATCCCAGCTCTCTGTGAATGTCACGAGCGTTGGAGGGACCACACTGACCACCGCAGCGGACGGAAGCTGGCTTTCTGAAACTGTTTGGAATTGGGGATCAATTGGGAGCAGCGGCGGGGTCACCCCGTATCCAATCCCATCCTGGCAACAAGGGATTGACATGTCGGCCTGCCAAGGCTCCACGACCCTGCGCAATATTCCCGACGTCGCACTGACTGCGGATAATATCTGGGTCGTCTTCGATCACGGCGCGCAAATGATCTTTGGAGGAACCAGTTGCGCTGCTCCGCTGTGGGCCGGATTCACGGCCTTGGTCAATGAGCAGGCGAATACGTATGGCTGGCCGCCGGTCGGATTCATTAACCCCGCCCTCTATGCCCTTGCCAAAAGTCCTTCATACACGAATTGCTTTCATGACATCACCGCGGGCAATAATACTTGGGTCGGCAGTCCCAACCTTTATTATGCAGTTCCCGGTTATGATCTTTGCACGGGTCTGGGCACTCCCGCCGGGCAACCGTTGATCGATGCCCTGGCCATTCCTGATTACATGGCCATCACCCCATTCGACGGTTTTGCCTCCAGCGGCAATCCTGGCGGGCCGTTGACGATCACCGAGGAAACGATGGCGCTTACGAACGCCGGAATGGAGCCGCTGAATTGGACTGTCAATTATTCTTCACCCTGGCTGAATGTCTCCACCAACGGCGGCGCGTTGGCGCCATTAAATGGGTCATCGACCGTGACTGTGAGTCTGAATTCCGAAGCCAGCAACCTTGTCCCGGGCTTATATACTGCGACTCTTTGGTTCACCAACCAAAATGATGAATTCGCCGAGGCCCGCACCTTCACCTTGAACGTGCTTGGCGCGCCTGTGGTCATCGCGCCGCCCGCAAATCGGGAAATCGCCGCAGGTGACGGTGTGGCATTTTCAGTGACGGCGTCCGGCGCCACGCCGCTGTCTTACTTCTGGCAGCAGAACGGCGTCAACATTTCGGGCGCGACCAACTCAACGCTCGTCTTGACTAATGTGCCGGCAGCGGACACCGCCAGTCAGTTTAGTTGCGCCATCACCAACACCTACGGCGCGGTCACCAGTTCCGTGGCTTTGTTGACTGTCGCCAACCCCTTGTATTGTTTTCACGGACCTGATGGGGCCAATCCGTGTGCGGCCCTGGTGCAGGCTACTGACGGGAATTTTTATGGCACCACAGAATACGGCGGAGCGTATGGTTTTGGCACCGTATTCAGACTAACAATAAACGGCGTGCTAACCACATTGGTTTCGTTTAACAGCACCAATGGAGCAAATCCCGTTGCCGGCTTGGTGCAAGCCAGAGATGGCAATCTCTATGGCGTAACGATGAATGGCGGCATTGCCATCGGCGAGCAGGGTTACGGGACCTTCTTCAGAATGACGACCAATGGCCAGTTCACCAGCCTGCTTTTGTTCAACTACTTCGCCAGCAATCCCGAAGGCGGACTGGTGCAGGGCAGCGATGGGAATCTCTATGGCACCACCACAAGCGGAGGCACAGCCTATGCAGGCTGCGTCATCAGATTAACAACTACGGGTGGACTGACGACGCTGACGTCGTTCGATCCGCCGGCTTCGGGAAGCATGGTCACCAGCAGTTTGATCCAGGGCAGCGATGGCAATTTCTACGGCGCCGCGTCAGGCGGTGGCGCGAACACTTATGGAACCGTGTTCGATGTCACGACCAATGGGACGCTAAACACCTTCGATTCGTTTTCGTTTCTGGCCGACCCAAAAGGCGGCGTCGTCCAGGGCAGGGACGGGAACTTTTATGGCACGACCTACTTCGGCGGCGATTACCGGGACGGCACGGTATTCAAAATGACACCCAGCGGAGCACTGACGACGGTGGTTTCTTTTTATCCATTTCGCGGGACCGCGACCGGTCAGTGGCCTGTTGCGGGGTTAATGCAGGCCAGCGACGGGAATTTCTATGGCGCCACGACCGCCGGCGGAACGAACAATAATGGGACCCTCTTCGAGACGACGACGAACGGTGTGGTGAATACATTCGTCTCCTTCGAAGGCGCCGACGGAGCCAGCCCCCAAGCCGCGGTGACGCAAGGCGGCGATATGTATTTATATGGAACTGCGACTTACGGCGGCGTCGGTTACAACGGCGCCGCCGGGAGCGGAAATGGAACAATCTTCCGTGTGGCGATACCAGGTTTGCCAGTCATCGTTGCGCAACCTGTGAGCCAAGCGGTCAACCTCGGTGGCGCGGTTACCTTCGCCGTCAACGCCAGCAACACCTTGCCGTTGACTTATCTCTGGCTCCGCAATGGCGTAGTCGTGCCGGGAGCGACCAATAATGTTCTGACACTGACAAACGTGGGAATCCGGAATGTCGGCAACTATAATGCCGTAATTACAAGCAGCTTCGACAGCGTGACCAGCGCGGTTGCCACGTTGACCATCAATAATAGCACGTGCATCGGTCCGCTTCCGGGCATCGTCGCGTGGTGGCGTGGTGAAGGCAATGCCAACGACGTTATTGGAGGCAACAACGGCACCCTGATGGACGGTGCCAGCTTCACCAACGGCTTGGATGGGGACGGCTTCGCGTTCAATGGCAACGGAAGTTACGTTCAACTTCCAGAAAACTTGTTTCCATTCCCCAACGCCGGCCCCTTCTCCATTGAGTTGTGGTTTGAGACAGCAACCGGCGGGGTCATTCTCGAAGAGCAGGACGTGCCGAATGGATGGGTGCCTGATTTATATGTAGGAACGGATGGGAATCTCTATACGCAAATCTTCTGGGACGGAGCCTTTAACCAAATCAGCACCACTACTCCCGTCAATGACGGTGCATTTCATCATGCGGCTGTCACCTTTGACGGAATCAACGAAACACTTTATCTCGACGGCGCAAAAGCAGGGGCGACCACATCGCAATACTCCAGCTCTACCAGCAATTACTTCTGCCAACTCGGCACTGGCTACACGCAATATTGGCCGGCCGGCAATGGCGGTTGGTTTCCCTTCAACGGCATTATCGATGAGGTAAGCCTTTACGGCAACGCGTTGACAGCGGACCAGATCATCGCAATCTACAACGCCGCTACCGCAGGCAAATGCGCCGGTGAGCTTTTGCCCGCCATCGTGGCGCAGCCGATTAACCAAACGATCCTTGCCGGACAAACCGCCACGTTTGGCGTCACCGCAGTCAGCTTCCTGCCATTGGCCTACCAATGGTTCAAGAACGGGTCGGCTCTGACCGGCGCCACAAACACAAGTTACCTCGTGACCAACGCTCAACCGTCTGACTCGGGAGCCCAGTTTGGCTGTCAGATTTCCACGACGCAGGGCCTCACGAACAGCGCCACCGTCGTGCTGACGGTAATGAGCCCGCCCGTCATCGTCGTGCCGCCAATGAGTCTGACTGTGCCTGCAGGAGGAAGCGCCCTTTTCACCATAAACGTCACGGGCACCACGCCTTTTTATTATCTCTGGCTGAGTAACAATACGCCCATCGCGCGAGCGACAGCTTCAAATTATTTCCTGAACAATATTCCATTGTCCGATTCCGGCGCGCAGTTCAGTTGCCTAGTGAGCAACGCCCTGGGAACGACTAGCAGCGCTCCTGCCCTGCTGACCGTGACAACCAACCTGCCGCCCACAGTGCTTTCTCTTTACTCATTTGGCGGACCCGACGGCGCGAAGCCGCAGGCTGGTTTGGACCAAGGCAGCGACGGCAATTTCTATGGCACGACGGCGGCAGGCGGCGCCAATGGAGATGGGACTGTGTTTCAATTCACAACCAACCACCTGCTGACCAGCCTCGTCTCTTTCACGGGAACCAACGGCAGCGCGCCGCAAGGGATCTTGTTGGAGGGAAGCGATGGCAATTTCTATGGCACGACCAGCGCCGGCGGATCCAGTGCCTGCGGGACCGTCTTTCGGGTGGCCACGAACGGCGCGCTGACCAGCTTGGTCTCGTTTACCAGCACCAACGATGGCGCCTTTCCACGAGGCGGTCTGGTGCAGGCAGGGGACGGCACTTTCTATGGCACGACCAGCGCGGGCGGCGGATCGACTCCCTACAGCGGGATTTACGGCACTGTGTTCCGCATGACATCCAATGGCGCCCTGACCAACTTGGTCTATTTCACTTACGCCAACGGTGCCGGCCCGGAGGCTGGCTTGGTTTGGGGCGGCGACGGATCCTTATATGGCACGACGGAATTCGGCGGCCTCGACCAGTACGGGGAAGTAGGCTATGGCTATGGCACAGTCTTCAAGATCACCACCAACGGCCTTTTGACAACTTTATACACCTTCCTCGAGACAAATGGATATACTCCCACGACGCCCATCTCAGTATTGCCTGCCAGCGACGGTTACCTCTATGGCACGACTCTCTGGGGCGGATGGACTAGCGGCGCCGGAACTGTGTTTCGCTTAACCACCAACGGCGCGATCGCTCCCTTGGTCTATTTCGGCAACACCAATGGAGCGTCACCCTATGGCGGACTGATGCAGGCCAGTGACGGGAATTTCTACGGCACAACCGAAACGGGCGGAGCTTATGGCGACGGCACGGTGTTCAAGATGACCACCAACGGCGTGTTGACCACCCTCTTCTGCTTTTCCGGTTCCAACGGCTCGTCACCAGAAGGCATCTTGGTGCAGGGCTACGATGGCAATCTTTACGGAACGACCACTTTCGGCGGCGCGGGCTATAACGGATCTCCAACCAGTGGCAACGGCACCATCTTTGTTGTCCTCCTTTCTGCCAGCGCCTCCCCTTTGGCGATTACGTCGGTGGCGCTTCTTCCGACTGGGAACGTCCAATTGACGATGACGGGATGGCCCGGGAATGTCTTTCGACTCATGGGATCAACGGACCTGCTAAACTGGCAAACGATTGCCACGATGACGAACTTTACCGGCGCCTGCACATTCGCTGATTCCGCCACAACCAACCTCACCGCTCGTTTCTACGAACTCGTGTCTCCTTAATTGTTTCAATAGCGGGCTACAACGGTGATCGTCCCGCCGGTGTCACTCCCCATTCCTTCTTCCGCGCAGGGCTGTTCTGTTGTATTGTGGCGCCATGTCGCAGCCGGATGAAAATGCGGGGCCAGCCGCCGATGCGCGGATTTTGGAGTTCCTCCGCCATCTGGCCATTGACAAGGACGCCTCCATTTACACGCAGAGGAATTACCGCCAAGCCTTGCTCGAATTCTTCGCCTGGTTCAAAAAACAGCGTGGCTCCGCCCCGGATTGGCCCGTCTTGCAGCGGGACGACTTTCGCGATTTTCTCCGCTTCCTCGGCCGCGGCCAGTTGAGCCGCGCCGCCATTCAACTCCGCTTTTCCGCGCTGCGTTCTTTTTACAAATTTCTCATTCGCAACGGCGTGGCGGAGGCTTCGCCCATCCGGAATCTTTCGCTGCCCCAATCGCCAAAGCGCCTGCCCCTTTTCCTCACGGTCAAGCAATTGCAGGACCTGCTCGAAGCGCCTGGAGCGGAATTGCGCCGCGAGGCGGAAAAAGGCGAAGCGGACGCCGCCCTTTATTTTCGTGATGCAGCGATTCTGGAGGTGATTTATTCCTGCGGCTTGCGCGTCAGCGAGTTGTGCCGGCTTTGCGCCGCGGACATCGATTGGTCCCAACAAGTGGTGTGCGTGCGCGGCAAGGGAAGAAAGGAGCGGCTCGTGCCCATCGGCGGACCCGCGCTGAAGGCGATCCGCGCCTACTGGAAACATCGCACCGCCCCGGTCCTGGGCGGCCAGGCGGTTTTTTCCGCGCGTCCGAACAAGACCACCCCGCTGTCGCCGCGCACCGTGCAGACGCGCCTGAAGAAATATCTGTGCTCAGCCGGACTGGACCCGCACATGACGCCGCACAAATTGCGCCACAGTTTCGCCACACACTTGTTGGACGCCGGGGCGGATTTGCGCAGCGTGCAGGAATTGCTGGGCCACGCCCACTTGGTCACGACGCAGGTCTATACCCACATCACGACCGAGCGATTGAAGCGCGCCTACGATCAGGCCCATCCCCGCGCCTGAGAATGCCGCGCGGGCGAAGGCTGGTGCCAGCGAGTGGAATCGAACCACTGACCTCGGGCTTATGAGTCCCACGCTCTAACCAACTGAGCTACGCTGGCCTGAGGGGCTATACTTCGCGGAGAACCATGCCGGTGTCAAATTCGATTTTAAAAACAAAAAGCCCCTGTCCAGCCTTTCGGCTGAACAGAGGCAAATTGGGATCTGGGAGTTCGCCATGCTCTCTTTCCCACGCTGACATTAGGCGCACCCTTGCGGGGCTGCCAGCTTCCCGACGCCATTCTCCACGGCAAGCGGAGTTTCCGGCCTCATAGCAGGGCCGTCCAGCGCCTTGCGGTCGCTGAATTATTGAGTGAGGCCTCTTAGCTCGCTTGGGCTGGCGCTTGCGGACGCCGGCTTGCGAACCAGGTCAACACACGTATGCGACTTGGATCCGCGTCTTGACCATTTGCCTTGGGACAGCCACCGCTTTTGGCGATGCGTTTGCCCAATGCCACGGGTCTGACCTCTTAACTCTCAGGTTGCCTTTCGTCACATGCCGGCGGTGTCGTTTGCAACATCGCCTGCATCTTGGAAGGTTTTTACCAGCCGTGCCTTGGCTGTGTCTCCTTCCCGGTGCGCATGCTCACTTTGTCCCGCCTTTCAGCGTCTTTCCTTGGGCTGGCCTTGTCTCCAAGACCGCCAGAGCCATCCGCCCCGTGCTGATGCACAGTAGCAACCTCTTACCCTCCGGGTAACTGCGATTCGCCCAAGCCTGAAACCAGCCTGAACTACTTGACTCGGCTCGGAACGGCTTCTTTTCGTTCCTTGCCGCTCAGTTCCTGTCTCGCGTTACTGACGGCGCGCGAACGCCGCCAGAGGAACTGGTGAATTCTGCCTCCAGTCTCCGCTTCTTGCGAGGCGGACTTCGAGGGGTTGGGCCAACCAGCCTGACTCAACCATTCCCCCGGTCACCCGGGGTTATCCTTGGAACTTCAACAGCTTTCTTTCGTCCACCGCATTCATTCCAGCTCTTTCAATGAACTGGAAAGATCATGGCATATTCTCCGTGACAGTAATACTAAATCTTATCCACAGGCTTATTCACCATCGCCTCATCTTATTCACAACCCGCGACCGCCGGAAAAATCAATACTGACGCTATTTTTGCGCGTGTGCGAGCCTCCAACGCCGGAGCCGCACGGGGTGATGCCGGCGGCGATGGTGGATAAGTTTTGAGCCGGAAAAGCGCGAAAAACTGCGAAAAATGTAAAAATCGGCCAAGAGGATTATGTCAACAATAGAAATTTTCCTCCCTTTCCTCCTTGGGTGGATAGAGCCGGGGCGCGGAGGCCGTTTTTGCGGCTCCAGTTCGTCAGAAGGGGTTCTCGTTGAAGAAGTTGTCCCTCGCCCGGACTCAGGCTTTCGGGGCTGGCTTCTTCGTCTTGGCCGCGGCTTTTTTCCGTTTGATGTAGGCGGCCCGGCGGCTGCGTTTCACGACTTTATTTGTTTGTTGGCCCATAAATCTTTACTTTGCTCCAAGAATTGCGTTCTCTAAAGGCGCACTATGAAGAGATGGCGCTGTTCATTCAATATCTATTTTGCATTGGCCTGCCTTGCACTGGGGGGGGGTTGCGCCTCGATGGGGGGAGACAACCCCAAAAAACAGCAATCCACCATCCGCCTCTACATCGAGGGGCAAAAAGCCGACAGAACAACTTCCGGCACGGTTCTGGTCACGCGGGACAAGATTCCCTTCACCGTCGAGCGCGATCCGTTTCTGGATGAAGGCGACCTCGCCAAAGCGTCGATCGTGGATGACCCGTCCGGCGACGGCGGTTATTCCATTCAACTGACTTTCAACGAACACGGCACGTTGTTGCTGGACATGTACAGCACCGACCACAAGGGCAGGCACATCATCGTCTTCTCCCAATTCCCCAAGCCCGGCAAAAAGGCGCATGAGGCAAAGAAAAAATCGGGCGATTCGGATGACTCGGATTTGGTGGAGCCGTCCAGCGTTTCGTCGCCGCCCGCGGGCACGAATACCACCCGGGAATCCGCCTGGCTGGGCGCGGTGTTGATCCGGCAGCGCATCTCCAACGGCATGTTTCGATTCACCCCGGACGCCTCGCGCGCGGAGGGCGTCCGCATTGTGCGCGGACTGAGAAACGTCATCGCCAAGGCGAAGAAAAGCGACAAGTTTTAGGCAATCCCCGCCGGCTTGCTGTTGATGGACGTGAATAGATTTCTTTTCTCAGTGCTTTTTGTTTGCATCCGGCTTGCCGCCCTGGGGCAACCGTTCCATGTGCCCACCGCCAATCAAGCCCTGTTCGAGCCAGGGGGCGAGGAGAGGTTTTTTGTCGGGACCACCGGCCATTCCTGGACCAGCGGCTGCTTTGGCTGCGTGCGTTCCGGCGGCTGGCAAATGCACGAGGGGCTGGATATCAAGTGCCTGCAACGCGACAAGCGCGGCGAACCGGCCGACCCGGTGATGGCCACCGCTGATGGCGCGGTGATGTACATGAATAACAAACCTTCCCTTTCCAATTACGGCCGCTACGTTGTTTTGCGGCACGTCGTTGACGGCGTTGAAGTTTATTCCCTCTACGCCCACCTGTCGGAAATTGTCCCCGGCCTCAATCCCGGCCAGGCCGTGAAGACGGGCGAAAAAATCGCCGTGATGGGCCGCACCACCAACACGCGCTCCGGCATTCCCAGGGAACGCGCCCACGTCCACTTTGAGTTGAATCTTTTTTACAACGACCATTTCAGCGCCTGGTACAAAAAGCAGTATCCAAAGGAACGCGACGACCACGGCATCTGGAACGGGCAAAACCTGGTGGGCTTCGATCCGCGCCTGATCCTGCTGGCCGAGCGCGACGAGGGCGCGCAGTTCAGCCTCGTGCGCTGGCTGCAACAGCGCACCGAAATTTGCCGTGTCCTGGTGCGGAAGACCGACTTCTCCTGGCTCAGACGCTATCCCATGCTGGTGCGGGACGACCCGGCCCTGCCGCGCGGACAAATCGCCGGTTATGAAATGGCATTCGATTTCAACGGGCTGCCGTTCGAGCTGATCCCCCGCCCGGCCTCGCAGTTCAAGGGGACCGCCAGGTATCAACTGCTCTCGGTCAATGAAGCCGAATACACCAAAAACCCCTGCCGCCGGCTGGTGACACGGCGGGGCGCGCATTTCCAACTCGGCCGGGAAGGCATCGACCTGCTCGATCTGCTGACCGAATGATTAATCTTCAATTTCACCGTGCAGATGGTCACGGATTCAGGCTTCTTGACGGGATGAACGCCTCTGGACCCGCAGGATTTGAACGCAAAAGCAGACACAAAAGCCGCAAGCAAAACGCTGAGTCTGAATTGAAAATCTCTCATTGAGAATTTTTCATTTGTCATTCGGAAAATCAGTCGAACGCAGATGCATGGGGGCAAAAACATGGAACTGCCGCGAAGAATGGGCAGAAGCGCCAGATTGATAGATTGGATAGCTCGCTATCCCGAAGGCTTTCGGGACCACTACTCAACAACTTAACCCGCTACACGGTCCGCAACAGATCCGTAACATGTAGCGGGTTTCGCCTCGGTCTGGCTTACGGAGTCGGGTTGTGGGTCTGGTTTGGGATGCCGCCTGGCGCAGAGAAAGTGCATCGCCAATATATCTGAACAAATAAAAATGGACAAAGCTCTGGTGCGACCACTTTGACAAAAAGTTAAGAGTTTTAACCACGAAATATGCGAACTACACGAACCCTGAACCTTGCAAGCTGTTCCTCGAAATCATTCCGTCCGGGGTTGACGTCGTGAAAAGCGCCGACGGCAGACACCACAACGAGCAAATATCTGGTTTGACCCCTCGGACCTCGGACCCCTCGGACGAGCAAATATCCGGTTTGACCCCTCGGACCCCTCGGACCCCTCGGATGCTTTGTCAGATCAATTTATTACTGTGACCACGCACCGGGTGAATGGTTATCCTCTAGCCAGTTACTTTGCTTTCAGGACCAGGTATCCGGTGGCAGGAATGATGAGGTCGCCGTGATCGCCAATGCTGGCCGGCCCTCCGGAAGACAGCACCTTCCAGCCAGCGCTGCCGTTATCGGCTCGGAAAGTTTTCGGTACGGTTGCGTTATTCATGATGACCAGGACTCGGGATGTGGGGTCGGTTCTCTCATAGGCCAGTATATTTTTGTCCCCGGGAAGCATGCGAACCTCACCGCCGATCAGGACCGGGTTGTCGTGACGCATCCTGGAAAATTCTTTGACGACGTCGATGAGGCTGTAGTCGCCGTAATAACACCCGTCCTCTTTCCAGGGATACGGGCCGCGGTTCATGGGGTCGGCCCCCCCGGTCATGCCGGCCTCGTCGCCGTAATAGATGGTGGGTGCGCCCGGGTAGGTGAACTGGAGGGCGAAGCAGAGCAGAAGCCGCTTGCGCATCTCCCCGTAATTGGCCGCGCCGTATTTCGCATAACCCAACTCGAAAAGCGCGCGGGGCACGTCATGGCTGGAAATGAGGTTCATCAGGCGGTAGAAAACGGGCTTCGGGTAATTCTCGCGAAGCATCTCCAGAGTGTCTCTTGACAATGTGGCGTTGCCACCGCTCGCAAAATTCAGCGCGGCCGAGCGGAAGATGTAGTTCATGGTGCTGTCGTACATGTCCCCGGTGAAATATTTGCTGGCGTCAAACCAGACCTCGGCAATGGTGAAGGCTTGGGGATAGTCTTTTTTCAGCTCTTTGCGCCAGTCCCTCCAGAAATCATCGCTCTTCCACGGCGTGCAGTCCATGCGCCAGCCCCCGATGCCCAGGGATAGCCAGTATTTGATTACGGAATGCGGGTCGCGGTAGGCAAATTGTTTATAGGAGTCAACTTCTCTTAGCGTGGCAAGGGTGGGGCTGGCCCACTGGCCGTACATCCGGTCAGGGGTTTTCGCGTTGCGGTGCCACTCGAACCATTCGTAATAAGGGGAGTTGGTGTGGATGCTTTCGTTCTCAAAAGCGCCGTTGGAATGGTATTTGCCGTAGCGATCCATGTAGAGCGAGTCTGAACCGCAGTGGTTGAGCGAGGTGTCGAGGATGATCCGGATGCCGCGCTTTTTCGATTCGGCCACCAGCTTTTTGAAAGTATCCAGCGTGCCGAAACCCTGGTCGATGGCCAGGTAATCGGCCGTATCGTACTTGTGGTTGGACGGGGCCTGGAAGATGGGCGTAAGGTAAATAACATTCGCCCCCAAGGCCCGAATATAATCCAGTTTCTGGATGATACCGTCCAGATCCCCTCCGTAAAAGTCATTGCAGTATTCCGCGTCGCTTCTTCCATCGCCTGGCACGTAAGGCTTTGGGTCGCACCAGTTGGTATGAAACTCGATGTTTTTGGCGCCGTAGAACTTTCTGACACCCACGACGGGGTCGTTGGTCTTATTGCCGTTCTTGAATCGGTCAGGAAAGATATAGTAAATCACCATATCGCGGGTCCAATCGGCCATCTGAAAGCCGGGGCTGTAGATCGTCAGGGTGTAATAAGCCACCGACTCGTCGGCACCGGTGAGCTCGCCCAAGCCGCCGGTGCCCTTGAGATGCAGGTAGGGGACCTTGATCGGGGTTTTGTTGTTGCCGTAAAAGCTCGTTTCCCCATGCCTGCCGGTCAGTTTGAAGTAATAGCCATAAAGGGCGGGAACCTTCAAAGCAAAGCTCGTCTCGAAAATATCCTGGCCGTTGGTCACGCCTTTTTTCTCCATGGGGAAACTGGCATAACCGGCGTGCTCGGTCGCGTTGTCATTGCCGGAAATGGTTGTTTTTGCGATCTGAAGGGTAACCGACCGGAGAGCGCCGTGTTTCGCCAGAAAGTGCATGGTGATGTTCGTGCCGGCCGGGACCGCGCCGAAGGGCGACTTGCAGAAACTGTCCCGCGAACTGAAAGAGACGGATTGAGGATCGATCGTGGCAAGGCGTTTTCCCTCTGCGTCACCCTGGCAGATCAGGGTGGCAAGCAAGGCAGCCAGGATTGAGAATGACACTCTATTGATGTGCATAGGACAATGCCTTTTCATGGCGGTTAAGAGGTTGGGTCTTGTGCCGTCGTCGAAGTTTTGTCTGGATTTTCCAGCACGAGCGGGGATTTACAAAAGTTTGGTTTGTTGGCCGCCGGGCGCTTTGAGGCCCAGTTTTTGGCGGGCCAATTCCGTGGCGATCCGGCCTTGCGAAGTTCGGTTCAGATAGCCTTCCATAATGAGGAACGGCTCATAGACCTCTTCGAGTGTGTCCGCTTCCTCGCCCACGGCCACGGCCAGGGAATTGATGCCGACAGGGCCGCCGCCAAATTTGACGATGATGGTTTCCAAGATCCGCTTGTCCATTTCGTCCAAGCCATTCTGGTCGATGGCCAGCATGGCCAGGGCTTGATCGGCCACGGCGTCGGTGATTTTGCCGTCGCCCCGCACCTGGGCGTAATCCCGCACGCGCCGCAGGAGGTTGTTGGCGATGCGCGGCGTGCCGCGGCTGCGCCGGGCAATTTCCCGCGCGCCCTTCGGGTCGATGGGGATGGCCAGGAGATTGGCGGAGCGGACGACGATTTGCTGCAATTGATCGGCTTGGTAATAGTCCAGCCGCTCGCGAATGGGGAACCGGGTCAGCAACGGCGCTGTCAACAAACCGCTGCGCGTGGTGGCGCCGATCAGGGTGAAGCGGGGCAGATTCAACCGCACGTTGCGCGCGTTGGGCCCCTGATCAATGATGATGTCCAGCTTGAAATCCTCCATCGCCGGGTAGAGATATTCCTCGATGGTCTTTTGCAACCGATGGATTTCATCAATGAACAGGACATCGCCCTCTTCCAGGTTGGTGAGCAAGCCGGCCAGGTCGCCGGCCTTCTCGATGGTCGGGCCGCTGGTGCATTTGAGGCCCGCGCCCATATTTTTGGCAATGATGTAGGCCAGGGTGGTTTTGCCCAAGCCGGGCGGTCCGCTGAAGAGCAGATGATCCAGCGCCTCGCCGCGCTGCTTGGCCGCCTGCACGGCGATCTCAAGGCGCTCCTTGACGTTGGCCTGCCCGACAAACTCGGAAAAGAGCGACGGACGCAGCGTCATCTCCAACGCGGCATCCGGCTTGGCCAACACATCCGATACGATTCGCTCCGGCATCGCTGTTGAGGATGGGCAATGCGGCGCGGAGCGACAAGGGAAAACTGGGCCGGGGCGATAATCTCGCGAGTGACGGGCGGTTTAGCCGCCAAAACCTGAGGACGCTGCCGTGGTCGATGGCTGTTGCGCCCGACCGTTGCCGTGGAACACGCGGGGCAGCATGTTGCGATAGGTTGCCAAGGCCAGGAGTGGCCAACTGTTCCGATACATGTCGTACTTCAAATAAAACACCTTTGGAAAACCGGTCCCGGTTGCCTCGGCCTCGCTCCAGGAGCCGTCGGCGTTTTGGGTGCGGACGAGATACTCGATGCCGTTGCGCAGGCTGGACCGGTTGGGATCGTCAAAGGCGCAAAGGCCCATCACGGCCCAAGCGGTTTGCGAAGCGGTGCTCGGCCCCTGGCCTTTGAATACCGGGTCGTCGTAGGTGTTGCAGCGTTCCCCCCAGCCGCCGTCCTCGTGCTGTACGCTTTCCAGCCAGTCGCGCGCTTTGAGAATCCACGGCTCGGACATGTCCATCCCCAGGGCGCGCAGGCCGCGCAGCACCTGCCAAGTCCCGTAGATATAATTGACGCCCCACCGCCCGTACCACGAGCCGTCGGCTTCCTGCTGGCTGCGCAAGAATTCCAGCGCCTTTTGCACTTGAGGCTCTTCCACGGTGAAATTCTCGTAACCCAGCAGTTCCAGGATGCGGGCGGTGATGTCCGCGCACTCCGGATCGAGCATGGCGTTGTGATCGGCGAACGGCACTTTTTCCAAAATGCTTTTGGTGCAATCCTTGTCGAAAGAGGCCCAGCCACCATCTTTGCACTGGAAGGTCAGCGTCCAGTTCAGACCGCGCTGGAAGCTGGCATCGCGCCGGGTCGGATTGGAGGTCGGGATCTTGCGCAGGGCCAGCAGCACCATGGCCGTGTCGTCCACGTCCGGGTTCCATTTGTTGTTAAATTCAAAGACCCAGCCGCTGGGCTCGACCTGGGCCTGGTTCTTGTGGTGCCAGTCCCCGCGGAAACGGACTTCCCGGTCCAAAAGCCATTCGCAAGCTTTGACCAGCGCGGGATGATCGCTGGACAATCCCGATTCATGCAGGGCGATGGTGACAATGGCGGTGTCCCAAACCGGCGAAGTGCAAGGCTCGACGCGAACGTCGTGCTCGGTTTCGTGCGTGAGTTTCTGCAACTCCTCTTCGCAACGGCGGACGAGCGGATGGTCGTCCGGGTAGCCGAGGGCCTTGAAGGCGATGTGGGAGTTGAGCACGCCGGGAAAAATGGCAGCCAGGCCGTCGCTGCCTTCAAAGCGATCCACCATCCATTCCTCGGCCTTTTTGAGGGCGCGTTTGCGGAAGGGATGGATGTTGCGTTTGGCAAAGTGCTCGGCGAATTTATGCACGCCGTCGAGCCAGATGAACAAATTGCGCCAGGTGAAGCGTTGCGGATCGCGCGGCAGCATGAGGTCGCGCTCGTGAAAGCCCTGCGGGTACAATTCATGCAGGGTGGTTCCGGAGCGCAGCACGCGAGTGGGTTTGAAATGGTTGATGATCGAGAGCGGGACCAGCATGGAGCGGCTCCAGGAACTCATTTCATAGAAATCAACGAAGAACCATCGGCCGATGAGCATGACTTCGCAGGGGATGGTGGGCACATATTTCCACGGGAACAGGCCGAGGACGGCGAGATACAGTTTGGAAAAGGTGTTGAGGCGCGGAATTCCACCCAGGCTCAGGGCCGTCTGGCGCGCGCGCAACATGCGCGGGTCCGTCATCGGCACACCGGCCAGTTTGAGCGCCAGATAAGCTTTGACCGTGGCGTTGATTTCCGCCGGGCCGCCCGGATAAATATTCCAGCCGCCGGTCGGGACCTGCAGGGCGAACAGGTGGTTGACCGCCTTGCGCTGCCACTCTTCATCCACGCTCCCGTTCCAATGTTGGAACGCGAGCACGTCGGCCACCAGCGTGCAATCAACCATCAACTCACCGAGCCAATAACCTTCCTGCTTCTGCTCCCCGAGCAGATAACTCTGCGACCGGGCGATGGCGTTTTCCAAATCCGGCAGGGAGAACAAAACCGCATCCGACGCCTGTGGAGCCGTGAAGGTCTGGCCGTTGTTTAAAACATTCGCAGACACTGGGATACTGTGCGCGACCAAACCCGATCTGTAAAGCCAATTTGCGCGTTGCGGGCATTCGCCTCTGCGATTGACATGACGGCCAACGGAGTGATTGTGTGTGGCATGATGGCTTCCTTTAAAGATCGGGCGAGCATCACTATGAAGAGCATCGTTATCGCCATCGGGGGTAATTCGCTGATCAAAGATGCGCAACACAGGAGCGTGCCCGATCAGTATGCCGCGGTGATGGCGGCGGCGCGCGACATTGCCGGCCTGGTGGAACGCGGATTTCGGATTGTCATGACCCACGGGAACGGGCCGCAGGTGGGATTCATTCTGTTGCGCAGTGAACATTCGCGCGGCTTGCTGCACCCCGTGCCATTGGATTCCATCGTTGCCGACACGCAAGGCGCGCTTGGGTATCAGATTCAACAGGCGCTGGAAAATGAATTCCGCCGGCGCGGCTTGAAAAACTCCGTGGCCACGGTCATCACCCAAACTTTGGTGGACCGTCACGATCCGGCATTCGCCAAGCCGGATAAGCCCATTGGTGAATTTTACACCCGCGAACAGGCCGAAGACCGGATGCGCGTGGAGAAATGGGACATGGTGGAGGATGCGGGGCGCGGCTGGCGGCGCGTGGTGGCCTCGCCGCAACCGGTCCGCATCATCGAAGCCGGAGTGATTAAACACCTGGTCAAGGAGGGTTATGTGGTCATCGCGGCCGGCGGCGGAGGCATCCCGGTTGTGGCCGACGATCAAGGCATGCTGACGGGCATGGCCGCCGTGATTGACAAGGACCTTGCCGCCGCAGTGCTGGCCGGGGAAATCGGCGCCAGCCACCTCGTCATTTCAACCGCCGTCGAGAGGGTTTGTCTCAACTTCGGCAAGCCCAACCAGCGTTCTCTGGATTGCATTACCGTGGCGGAGGCCCGACAGTACATCACGGAAGGCCATTTCGCGCCCGGCTCAATGCTGCCCAAGGTCCAGGCCTGCATTCAGTTCATCGAGCAGGGCGGGCGGGAGGCGCTTATCACCTGTCCGGAAGCGCTGGCGGTTGCCCTGGAGGGGCGCGGAGGCACGCGTGTGGTGGCTTGAGCAAAGCAAGGCTTTTTAAAACGGCGTTGCCGGCTAACTTGAGCTGTTTTGCCTCGAAATATAAAGGGCCAGGGCTTTCTCGTAATCCGCGGGCGTGTCTATGTCCTGGCTTAGACCGGGGTCGTCCACATCGCAGCCGGTGGCGCTTTCCGGCAGTTTATCCAAAAAATCCTTGAGCGTCGCCTGCGGGGTGGTTTCGAGTTGCAGGAACACCGTTTTCGGCATGAGCACGGGATGGCGGAGATGACCGTGGCGGCAGGGTTGGCACACTTTGCCCGGATAGGTTGCGGCGCACTCCAGCAACGCGAGCAGGGTCTGCGGGCGAAGATGCGGTTGGTCTCCCAGCGTTATCGCCCAATGCGTCAGCCCCGTTGACCAGCCGGCCCATCGCGCCGCGCATCGAATTGAACTGAACATTCCTTGTTGCGGGGCGTGATTCACAATGCGGTTTTCGGCCGGGAAATGAATTCGAGCCAGCTCGGCCTGCATCGCTTTGTCGCCGGCGGCGCAGACGATGGCGATTTGTTTTACGCCCAAGCCATTCCACAGGCCGATTTGATGCCCTGCGATGGATGTGCCGCCCCACGACAAAAGGAGCTTGGGCCGTTCCATCCGCCGGGAGATGCCCGCCGCAAGGAGGACAACGCCCAGGCGCCGGGCCAAATTGTTGGCATCGCCTTCCATATCGCGAGTATGCCCGGAAACTGCCGCGGTATGCAACCGCTTGACTTGCTTTGCCGCTTGCCTTTTGGCGGTGCGCGGCCCAATTTTGCGCTGATGAACTCTGGCACACGCCAAAACGTATTGCTGACAATGTGCGCTCTTCTTGCCTCTGGAATTATGACTGCCCGCTCCCAGGACGCCGCTTTGGGCGTATTTGAATCGCAGGGCGACATTGGCTCGCCGAAGCTGGCCGGCTCGGCCGACTGGAACCCCGCCAGCCAGGAATACACCCTGAGCGGCGCAGGCTCGAACATGTGGTTCGCGTCCGACCAATGCCATTTTCTGTGGAGGAAGATGAAGGGGGACTTCATTCTTCGCACGCGGGTTGAATTCGTCGGGCAGGGCGCCATCGCGCACAGAAAAATCGGCTGGATGGTGCGGCAGAGCCTGGCGCCGGAGGCGCCCTACGCGGACACGGCGGAGCACGGCAGCGGCCTGACTTCGTTGCAGTTTCGGCGCGCTGCGGGAAGCAATACCGAAGAAATCACCCTCAGCATTACTAACGCGGACGTGCTGCAATTTGAGCGCCGGGGGAACACTTATATCTTTTCGGCGGCGCGTTACGGGGAGCCGTTCACCAGCGCGGAACTCACCAACTTTGACCTGGGCGACGACGTTTACGCCGGGCTTTTCATCTGCTCGCATACGGCGGAGGTGGTGGAGAAGGCCGTTTTCCGCGATGTGCGCATTATCCGCCCCGCGCCGATTGGGTTTGTGCCTTACCATGACTACATTGGCAGCGTGTTGGAAATCCTGGATGTGCAGAGCGGCAAACTGGCGCAGATTTACGAGTCCGAGGAGCCGTTCGAAGCGCCCAATTGGACGCGCGACGGCCATGCGTTGATCTACAACCTCAGCGGAGGCGGGGAGCGCCGGGGCCGATTGTGCCGCTTCGATCTCGCCAGCAAGACGCCGTCAATTCTGAATACCGAGCCTTGCATCCGGAATAATAACGATCATGTGTTGTCGTTCGACGGGACCCTGCTGGGCATCAGCGACCAGAGCGAGGTTCACGGCGGGAAATCGCGCGTGTTCACGGTGCCTGTCCAGGGCGGAACTCCCCAGGCGATCACGCCATTGACGCCGTCCTACTGCCACGGCTGGTCGCCCAACGGGAAATTTCTCGTCTATACCGGCGGACGGGACGGGAAGTACGACATTTACAAAATACGGTCCGACGGCAAGGGAACGGAAGCGCGGCTGACGGAGAATTCGGGGTTGAACGACGGCCCCGAATACACGCCGGACGGGAAGCACATCTATTTTAATTCCACCCGCAGCGGGACCATGCAGATTTGGCGAATGAAGCCGGACGGGAAGGACCAGGAACAGGTGACGCATGACGAATTCAACAATTGGTTCCCCCATATTTCGCCCGACGGGAAATGGATCGCATTCATTTCCTTCAGCAAGGATGTGGATCCAAAGGATCATCCTTATTACAAGCACGTTTACCTCCGCCTCCTGCCCATCCAAGGCGGCGAGCCGAAGGTGAGAGCTTATGTCTATGGCGGGCAAGGCACGATGAACGTCCCTTCGTGGTCGCCGGACAGCGCGCGGATCGCGTTTGTGAGCAATACGCGGTAAAGCTGCCATTCCCGCCAGCCGCGAATCAGTCAGGCACTGAACCGTCCGCTGGTTTCGCCTCCACGACCTCCATTTGCCGCAATGCCTCGTCGTGGCCCAGGATGAGGGCGGCGGCGATTTCTTTCGGGTTGACGCTGAAGGAACCCACCGGGAGCGGCCGGAATGGACGAAACACCTGAATCTTGACCCACGCGGGCGGGTGCTTCATCAGATCGAGGGCGGCGTTGTAGTGCACATTTTGCCGGGCCGTCCAGACTTCGGCCACTTTGGGAAAATCCGGGTAGGCCAGCCGTCCCATCCACTTCGAGACAGGCTTAAGGCGGAAGGCGGGATTGTGTGTCAGCACCACGGTGATGTCCGTCGCGCCATCCTCTATCGCCCGCTGGAGGGGAATGGGGTCCGCCACCCCGCCGTCAGCGTAGGGCTTGCCGTCCACGTAATCGAACCCGCGCGTCGCCAACGGCATGGATGACGTGGCGCGCAGGGCGGCAAAGACCCGGTCATCGCAGGCACGAAAGTAAACCGGTTCCCCCGTGTGGCAGTCGGTCAGCACGATGAAAAAGCGCGTGGTCATCTTTTGCAGCACTTCAACGGAAAGCGGAACGCGCTTGCGGATGATGTAATCCACGAGGTAAGCCAGGTCAATGATCGGTTTGCGGCGCAGGAAATTGCTTTTGCGCACCACGTTGCAGGCCAGTTCGCGCCAGATGGCCAGACCCGGCTCCCACATGCCGGCAACGAAATAGGCCGCCGAACAGGCGCCGGAAGAGGCCGCATAAACCAGATCGTATTGGCGCCGCCCGCATTCCTGAAGATAAGCCAGCACCCCTGCCGCCCATGCTCCGCGCATCGCTCCTCCTTCCACAATCAGCGCTGTTTTGTGGCGGACGACCGACCCCGCATTTCCAACCATTGGTGCCAACATCCCATTTCTTAAATCGGCGGCCCGGCTGAGCAACCTAAGCCCCCCGATGAAATCCCTTTTTCCTCCAGGTTAATATAGCATACTTTCAGCGGATTCATAACGGCGAGCCGTCGCAGACGGCCATTTGGACATGGCGGGTTTCTGCCAGATCGCTACAGAGGTCCCAAAAATCGGCAACCCGGCAACAAGTCCTGATGAACAAGACTTAGCTGGCAATATGAAAAGCTACACATCGGCAACATTTTGCCGGATTTCTCACTTTGCCACCCCTGCCCAGAGTCTGGCAGATTGTTCCCCGGGTGGCCTTGGGGCGGGCCTGATTTTCCACGATGGCCGAAAACCGGACGGCAGATGAATCCCCGTGTTAGGGCAGTGAGATCTCGATTTGATAAAACTTTTGCACTCCGATGGCATTGGTATCGGTCAGGATAACTTGCGTGCCATTGGTAACGGCGGGCATGCCGGTAAGCGGAACCCACATCCCGGCAAGCAGGTTGCTGCTGGCTAGCGGCGTATAGGTGCGTCCAGCCACGACGGGGCTGAAAACAAGGTTCATCCAACCGGGTTGGTTGGGCACAGGAACCATGTTGAGCACAAAGACCGAATTCGTATTGGTCGGGTCCAGACCGGCCACGTACTTGAAGTAGTTGTTTTGCCCGGTGCCATCGAAATCGGCGCCGGATTGCGCTTGCAGGCAGGTGGTGCAGCCGAAGTATTGAGACTGCCACGCTTCGAAGGGGGTCATTACAGTGATGAGATTGGTTTGCGTGATGGCAGTTGTGCCGCTTGGGCCGGTGACGGTTTCCGTCACTGTGTAAACGCCGGGCGTGCTGTAGGTGTGGGCAATACTGTTCGAGGTGCTGGTGTTGCTGGTCCCGCCGTCGCCAAAATCCCAGAACCAGTTGGCGACGGTGCCAGTCGAGGCGTCCGTGAACGTCACGGTCAACGGCGGGACGCCGTTGGCCGGGGCGGCGGCAAAGGCGGGGGGCGCCGGGATGTTGTTGGAAATCACGTTCGAATAGGGGCTGTCCTCCTGCGCAGAATTATACGCCGTCACGGCAAAGTAATAGATCAGTCCGGGGGTCAAGCCGGTCACCGTGCAGGTGGTGTTTGTGCCGGCATCGAGAATCCAAGTGTACTGGCCCTCAGCCAATCCATAACAGACTTCGTAGCCCGCCACTGCGGGGCTTGGGCTCGGATTCCAAGCCAGCGAAACGCTTTGCGCCCATGTGGGCGCTATGGCGGATACGAACAAGAAGAGTGTTAACGCAACTACACTGCGTCCGGCCAAAACTGCTCTGACTGTCATCTGCTCCGCGTCTTTCCTGATTACGAACCACTCTGCTGTCTCCTTTACTCAGTGCCGGGCGCGTAACCGCCTCGCCTCGCCCACCGGACGTTCTTCGTCTGGTTGTTCTGTTTCAAGAGCCGCACAGCAGCTCATCAAAATCAACTTGTTAGAACTAACGGCGATTCCTCCTTCAGCGACTCACCCTAATTTGCGAAATAAAGAGTAAATTTTGCTTATTAATCTATAGGCGAAGTATAAGAGATAATTCACCAGAATTTGCGAAAGGAAGAGCAAATGATGTTTGCGGATTGTCCGGCGCCGCGTAAGACGGTATTTTGAAAAGATCATTGCCTGCAGCAAGAGATTTGACGGGCCCAAGGGCGGCCCGGTTAAGAGTTCACGCCGCAAAAGCGGCCACCGCAGGCGCCATCACGCGCAAAAGTATCGTTTGACGCCTCTGATAAACATCAACGATATTGAAGGAGATCGCGTAATGAATACGAAGACTTACGATGCCCAGACGGCGAAGTTCGCCGCAGCCGTCCTCACTTCCATGCCTGAATTGTCCTCGGACGCCATGCAGCAATGGATTGAAAACCCCAAGGGCCTGCAACAAGCACTCAAAAAGGCTCTTGGTTCGCCTGAGGAGAAGAAGGCCCCGGCGCCCAACTTCAAGACCTTCCGCACTCTCAAGCTCGGCACGGGGATTCCTGACGCCGATGGGTTCCGCAAGGCCTTGAAAGAAGCCGGGTTTAGCGTCGGCGATTTGGCCAACGATCTTCTCGGCAAACCGGCCTTCACCGTCTCGTCCGAGGCAAAGGAGATTGAATTGGTCATCCTCTCTGTCGCCGAGCTAAGCTTCAAGAATGCCGCAACCCGCAAAGATATTTATGCCCGCGCGATCGAATGCGGCCTGGCTCTCTGTCCTGCTGAAGTCGGCCCACAATTGCGCTTGCAGTACACCAACCAGCCGAAAGGAGAGTGGCTTTTCATCGGAATGGAACCCATCGACGTCGCGGTCCTCGACATCCGCGACCTGCGAATCTTCGACGTCGAGCATCGAAACAAAAACGAATTGTGGCTCAGCAGCGACAACGGCGACCCGAGCCACGTCTGGAAGGCCGCCGACCATTGGGTGTTCCTGCGTCGCACATAATACAAAAGTGTGGTTCCCGGTGGATAAAGGCCTCCAGAAAGTGTAGGTTTGCGGGCATGACTGGCAACTCAATAACCGTATGTCTCTGACACCTTCCACCATGTTGGCGCTGGGAACCAGCGCGCCGGACTTTCGCCTGCCGGATACCCGCGGGCAAATGGTTTCGCTGGCTGATTTTAAATCGGCCCCGGCCCTGCTCGTGCTTTTCATCTGCAACCATTGTCCCTATGTCAAACATATCCGATCCGCCCTGGCGGAGGTGGGCCGGGAGTACCAGCCGCGCGGCGCGGGCATCGTGGCCATCAATTCCAACGACGCGCAAAATTACCCCGAGGACAGCCCGGAGAAGATGAAACAGGAAGTCAAGGCGGCGGGTTATGTGTTTCCCTACCTCTACGACGAAACGCAGTCCGCTGCCCGGGCCTATCGCGCCGCCTGCACGCCCGACATTTTTCTTTTCGACAAGAACCGCCGGCTGGCCTATCGCGGGCAGTTCGACGACAGCCGCCCCGGCAACGGCCGGCCGGTGACAGGCCGGGACTTGCGCGCCGCCCTTGACGCCGTTCTGGAGGGCACGCCGGCGCCGGAGCCGCAGACGCCCAGCATGGGATGCAACATCAAATGGAAAGCGGGCAACGCGCCCGATTATTTTTGAGGGACATCCGCCGGGGCGGGGCCGCCGGGCGGCGCTTCCGACGGCACGAGACGCCCGAACTGCGGGATTTCCGGCCAGATCCAGGCCACCGCCAGCACCACAAAAATCGTGGCCACGCCTCCCGACACCACCGAAAAAACGGGGCCGAAATACTGGCTGACCAGCCCGGATTCAAACCAGCCCAGTTGATTGGAAGTCCCGATAAACAAATTATTGACAGAAGAGACCCGTCCGCGCATGGCGTCCGGCGTGAGCAACTGCACCAGGGTATGGCGGACGATGACGCTGACGTTGTCGGCAAAACCGCAGAGGAACAGCATGAGGATCGAGAACCAAAACCAGCGCGACCCGCCAAAAGCGATGGTAGCCAGGCCGAACACTATCACCGCCGCGATGAGGGCGCGCCCGGCTTTTTTCATGGGAGGACGATGGGCCATGAGCAAGGCGCAGGTTATCGATCCGACCGGCAGGGCCGCCGTCAACAGTCCCAGTCCCTGCGGCCCAACTTTCAAGATGTCCTTGGCATATTGGGGCAATAATCCGGTCGCTCCGCCAAAGAGGACGGCGAACATGTCCAGGGTTATGGCGCCGAGAATCACGCGGTGCCCGAAGACAAACCGGAATCCGCCCAGAAGCGATTCGACCGAGACCTCCTGCTTTGCAAGGGGCTTGTGATGTGCGCGGACGAGGCAAATCATGGCCAGACAAAACAACGCCGCCAGGGCGTTGAGGGCATAGACGGTGGCCGCGCTGTGGGTCAGGGCGATGAGCGCGCCGCCCGCCGCCGGGCCGGTCACCGCGGAGAACTGGAAGGTGGTGGAATTCCAGTTGACTGCCAGGGGGAATTCCTCCCGGGCCACCAATTGCGGGAGAAACGACGCGCTGGCCGACCAGAGAAAGGTTTGCGCCACGCCCGCTGCGAACAGGCAGATAAAAGTCCACGCCACCGGCATCCCCTTCCAGGAAACCAGCGCCAAACCCAATGAGGTCAGCGCCATCGCTCCTTGCATCACGATAATCACCTGCTTGCGCTCGCGGGTGTCGGCCACCTGTCCAGCCGGCAGCGTCATCGCCACCATCGGCAAAAAGGCGGCCAATCCGACAAAGCTCAAGGCGAGGGCGGAATGGGTGCGCTCATAAATCTCCCAACCCACCGCCACCGTCAGCATTTGCTGGCCGAAGGACGCCATGACACGGCCCAGCAAATAATACAAAAAATCCCGGTTGCGCAGGATGGCGTAAGGGCTGGGGTTTTGGTCTGTCGATGCAGGCGCCACGCAAAAAAGATTACGGTCCGGCGCCAACTTGGTTGTCCGGCAACTCGATGGCGCCCTCGAACACAAAGTCGGCCGGGCCGCCCAACACGACATTGGTGAATTGCCCGCCGCTTCTCTCAAAGCTCACTTCCAGCACCTTTCCGCCCAGCACCTGCACCTTCACGGGCGAGCTCCATTGGTTCAGTTCGGCGGCGATCAAGGCGGACGCCGTCACGCCCGTGCCGCAGGCCAGCGTTTCGCCTTCCACACCCCGCTCGAAGGTGCGGACGCGGATGGCGTTGGCTCCTTGCAACTGCACAAAATTCACATTCGTGCCGCGCGGCCCAAAATGAGGATGGCGCCGGATCTCCCGGCCGAGGCTCTGCACCATGGCGCGGTCCGCGTCAGGCACAAACAGCACCGCGTGTGGCACCCCCGTGTCCACCGAATGAATGGCCGTCGGCCCAATGCTCACCTGAATGGTCTCATGCAGCCGCAAATCCCTCGGCGCGGTCAAAGTGACGGCGACGTCGTCCCCCTTGAAACAGACGCTGATGACCCCGGCGCGGGTTTCAAAGGTGAAGTCCTTCTTCAAACCTGTCACCCGCCGCACGAACCGCCCAAAGCACCTCGCTCCATTGCCGCACATTTCACCCTGGCTGCCGTCGCTGTTAAAAAAATCCCAGGCCCAATCGGCCTTGCCCGAGGCGCAGGGTTTAAGGGCAATGAGGCCATCGGCCCCGATGCCCCGGTGCCGGTCGCACAAGCGCGCGGCTCTCGCGGCGTCGAGCGGGATCGTCTGCGCGCGATTATCGATCATCACGAAATCGTTTCCCGCCCCGCTCATTTTGGTGAATTTAACGACCACGAGGCGGAGGTTAGCAGTGGAGGGCGCGCACTTCAAATCGGAAAGTCCGCACAAACTCTACATCGTCAGTTGGCCGTCGGTCAATTCCATGACGCGGGGGGCGCGCGCGGCGATTTTGGCGTCGTGCGTGGCGATGACGAGGGTGGCCTGGCGTTCGGCAAGCAGGTCGTGAAGGAGTTGGATGATTTCCTCGCCGGTGTGCGAATCCAGGTTGCCTGTAGGCTCGTCGGCGAGAATCAGGTCCGGCTGATTGACGAGCGACCGGGCAATGGCCACGCGCTGCTGTTCGCCGCCGGACAACTCGTAGGGCCGGTGGGAGGCGCGCCGGGCCAGGCCGACGCGGTCCAGAAGTTCGCGCGCGCGCGCCTCCACCCCTGCCGGGGACTGCCGCGCCATGCGGGCCGGCAACATGATATTTTCGATCGCGCTGAGTTCGGGCAAAAGATGATAGGCCTGGAAAATGAAACCAACGCGACGGTTGCGCAATTGGGCCAGGGCGCCGGGGGCGAGCTGGCGGAGATTGATGCCGTCAAACAAAATTTCCCCCTGGTTGGGCAAATCCAGCCCGCCCAACAAGTGGAGCAGGGTGCTTTTGCCCGCGCCGGAAGCGCCGCGCAAGGCCACGAATTCGCCGCGCTGCACGGTCAGATCGAGGCCGCGCAACACCTCCAGGTTGCGCCCGCCCATGACGTAGGCCTTGTGCAGGTTGTGAGCGGCCAACATGGCTGGCGCGCCGGCCGGCTCATTCATGACGCAGGGCCTCCACGGGTTGCAGACGGCTGGCCTTCCAGGCGGGAAACAAACCGGCCAGCACACAGGCGGCAAAGGCCGTCCCGCAGATAACCAGCACGTCCGGGGTTTGAATCGACGCCGGCAAATCATAAACATGATAAATGGACGAGGGCAGCAAGTCCGAGTGTGTCACCTGTCGCATGAGGGCGAGGAAGGGGTTGCGGTAATGCAGAGCCAGCATGCCGGCGGCAAAGCCCAGCCCCACCCCCAGCACCCCGACCACAATGCTCTGGCTGAGGAACAGACACAGAATCTGCCGGTTGTTGGCGCCGAGGGCCTTGAGAATGCCGATTTCGCGCGTTTTCTGGACGACGAAGGTGATCTGATAACTGACGATGCCGAAGGCGGCGGCGATCATGATGAAAAAAAGCAGAAAAAACATCATGTTCTTCTCCGTGGCCAGGGCGTTGAAAATGTCCGGGCTTTCCTCCTGCCACGTCCGCACCGTCAGGCCGCGCGCCGAGGCGGCCCGCAATTGGGCGGCGACTTCGTCCGCCAGGAACGGATCGCGCAGCTTGACTTGCAGGGCCTGGACGGAATTGTCCGGCAGGGACAGCAAGTCGCGCGCGTCATCCAGCGAAGCGACAATGAATTGATTGTTGAAGTCCGGAAAGCCGACGTCAAAAATGCCGCGCACGGTAAAATCCTCGCCCACCGTGACCTCGGTATTGGTCTTGCCGGTGGTGGGATCCATTTTTTGCAGGCTTTTCCAGGACCAGATGGCGACGCGGTCACCCACGCCCAAGCCGTTGAAGGTGGCGTAACCGCAGCCAATGACCAACCCCTTGTCACTGAGGTCGAAGGAGCCGCCCTTGATGCTGGCCGGCAGCACATTGACTGTGCCGACGGTGGCGGGGTCCACGCCGGCCAAATACGGCGCGGAAGGAACGGGGCTGCCGGTGTCCGGCTCGGTTTTGACCAGGACCTGGCTGTGGATGAACGGGGAAGTGCCGACGACGTTGGGATTGGCGGCAATCAGTTTCATGGCCGCTTGATAATTGGTGAAAACTTCGTCCCGGTCGGTTGGAAAGACGGTCAAGTGAGCGTTGAAACCAAGAATGCTGTCGCGCCATTCCTTGTCAAACCCGCTCATGACTGAGATAACCACGATCAAGACGGCCACGCCCAACAAAACCGCGCCGATGGAAATGAGCGTAATCACCGAGACAAAAGTCCGGCGCGGTCGCAAATAGCGAAGCGCTAAAAAGGCCTCAAAAGGCAGCCTTGACATGCCCCATGAGACTACGGTTGCGCGGGCCGGGTGTCAACGAAGCGGCGAAGCCGCCAGGAAAAGATGCTCGCCTGATTCCACTGACGTGGTATCATGATGGGGTGAAGATCAAAACGACGCTCTATCCGCACATTGTCACTGATCCGCGCATTGCAGGCGGTGCGCCCATTATGCCTGGTGACGTTCAACGTCGGGGACTTCGTCAAACTCCACAAACAATGGCTAGAGGCGAAGCGTGAGCATGCGGGAATCGTGGTATCCAGGCAATTGCCAATCGGCGAATCACTGCGCCGGCTGCTCATTTTGTTGCTCAAGGAAGACCCTGCTTCGATGAGATCTCAACTGCGGTTTTTTTGAGCGCAAGTCAGTGCGGCGGCGCGTTGGTTTTGGCGCCGGCATTTATCATGACAAAAGGCTCGCCAAAACGGCCATAATCAAACTTGTTCGTGCTGAATTGCCCCGCCTCCAGAATCCGGAGATACCGGTATTTCAAAACCACTGTCCCGTCCGGTTTGACCTTCTCCGGCACCCCGTAGATGAGGGCGAGCTTGCCGGGCGCGGCGTACGCTTCAGCGCTGTCGGCTGTGGCGGCGGCGCCAATTTTGTCCAGGTGCCATGTGATGCGAAAAAGGCCCTCGCCGCGGGGTGAAACAAACAGCGTAATATGGTGGCCGTCATTGTACTCAATGCCGTTGAAGTAATGATGCTCGAAAACGGTCTCGGCCTCGATTTTGCCGTTCTCGCCTTCGTCACGCGCGTCGGTGCTGCGAATGATGCCGGCCCACACCACCGGAACGCCCGCATAAGTCGCGGGTTCCTTGCGCACGTCGTCCGGATAAACGTCCACGCGGGAGCGCAAGAGTTCCATCTGCTCCGGTTTGCTGGCCGGCTGATATGACTCGTTGCCGGCCCGTGTGGCGCAGGAAACAAGGAGGGTCAGCGCGAAAAATGCCACGACAAGATTGCGTATCATATAATATTGCAGGTTGAATAAACGCCGATCACGGCTCTGAGACTACCGGATGCCAGATTTCATTGCCACTCTTTTTCAAACGGTTACTTCTCCGGCCAAACGAAATCGGAATTCGTCTGGAAACTGTCGATTTGGCCGCCAACGTGGCCACCGTGGTCCTGTTGGCTCCAGCCAATAGAATAGAGCTGAAACGTGCCGTCAGCATTGCGGCAGTAGTGCGGCGACCGCCCTCCGATGACGTCGTGGGGAATTGTCTCGATGAACTGCGGGACCAGAGCGTCGAGGACTACTGGATACTGGCCATACTCCAGGCGATAGCGCTCTAACGCGCATACAATCCGCGCTTGGTTGACCATCGTTTGGATGCGAGTGAAAGTCTGGGCGGCTCGTACAAAGTTTGGAATGGCTATGGCGGAAAGAAGTGTAAATGGGGACCAAAATGGATGGGCAATCGTGCTTTGCACTTCCTGCATTGCTGCCTCGATTTTGTTTGGGACCACTTCTTGATTTGCCGACTCAAAACCTTCAGCCACCTTCTGTTGAAGATTGGCATAAACCACGATGTTCTGGTATTCCCAGCCTCGTGGCATCAAATCAGAAAGCGAGACGTTGCGGAGTTTCGACCAATTGAGAACAAATGGGGATTGCGAGTCGTGCCGCGTAGCCATTTCCATCATGCGGCAAGCACGTGCCCGATCAAATTCAATCGAGTTCACCATAAAACGGCGCAAATTGATTTCCTTGAGCTGTTCCTCCAGCGCGGTCAACTGTGGTTCCTGCCACACTTTCAGTCGTATTCCCTCCTCAATCGTGTCCACGCATAGGCCTGTCACGGCAACATTTATCATGGCTGCCACCAAAGTCATAGGCTGGGCCGTTGGCCGGGCTTCCAGCACGCCGCACAGTTCATGCATAAAGGTCAATTCATCCAAAGCCCTCCCAGGCTGGCCGAGGACCATATAAGTTCGGGACATGGCCGCCAGACTTTGTTCGAGAATCCGGACCGTGACAAAATTTGGAATGGGAATGTCAACGGGATCACGATAGTCGCCCTCCATCCGCCCATAAGGACGATGCAATGCCTTGCGGATCAAGGCGAATTCTGGTTCAAGCTGCTGACTCCACTTCAGGAATTCCGCAACAGTGTCAGGAGCGAGCATCGTTACTCTGTAGGATTCGTTGCCCACGCACTCAAGTTGGATGTTTTCGGTATCTGGAAAGATTGTGTTGGCGATGGGTTTCGGCAGAAAATGCAGCAAGTCCTTCTCCGCCGGCGCAGTTTGGCACTGCAAATGGATTTGGGCCGGTCGGATTTCCTTCGGTTGCCGCAGAATGAGATCGAAACCGGCCGGTGCCATGACAACCGGACCAAGAGCGTCCTTGATCAACCTGCCCGCCTTCTCTGGTGCTCGTGGATCTTCCCATCGCAACACGAGAGCCCCGCTATGGTTGTGGTCGATTGTCCCCGGCAAACCAATCGTCAACTCGGCGATGGTAAGACGCGCTGTCCTGTTGCTCCGGTCATAGCCTGGGTAAGAAATTGTTTTGGAAAATCCCGTCTCTTCCCAGGCAATAAACCATTTCTGCATCTCCGGCACGCCAAACATGTTTTCATCCGCCGGAACGGGCGCGGGAATATAATTGGTCCAATCCAGTCTGACGCCTTTGGCTTCGAGTTGGCGCTTGCAATTCTCCCACGCCCGCCTACCGCGCCAGTTTTCCTCGGTGTAGAAAAGCGCGACGATTATGGCAAGGGCCGCCGAACCAACCAAGAGGCGGCTTAATCGCCGTGAGCGCGGTGACGCAGTTTCAGGCGGAGTCATAATTGCCCCGGGAGTTCAGGCTCGTCCTGATGCATCGCCTGAAACATCTAGGGCGTTACTGGCCCGGTGCCGGCTCCATGGTGTAAACCAGCAGCCTCAAGGTGCCGGGAATCATCCGGGGACGCCTTTCCCCCTCGGCGGGCGGATTGAACTTGGCCGTCGGCAGATAGATCCTGTGAGTTTTCGGATCGAGCGTCATGGTTCTCGCGCCGCGCGCCGTCTTTAACGTCTGCACCACGGTGAGCTTGTCCGGCGCGTCTTCATGCGCAATGGTCGTCGTGCCATCGCCGCATGAACTGAAGGCCAGTTGCGTACCGTCATCGAAGGCGCAGGCATCGACTCCGTTGCCAATCGGCACCGAAGTGATCACTTTGCCGTCCGTGCTGTCCATCATCACCATCAGGTTGTTGTGGCAGCCGCTGAAAAGGCGGTGATGAGCCGCATCAATGGCCAGGCCGGAACCCTCCTCGCCCGGGGCGAGCGGCCAGTTGGTCACAACACTGTGCGTCGCCGCGTCGATCACGGCCACTTCACTTTTGTCTTCAATATTGTCATAGACACGGCCCGCCGCCGGATCGGCTGCGGGAAACTCCGGCTTCCCATCCAGCGCGATGGTCGCAACCACCTTGCCTGATTTGGCGTCGATCACCGTGGCCGAACGGCCGCGACCGTTGAACATATAAGCCTCCTGCCGGCCCGGCTCATAAACCATGCCGTCGGGATTCTGGCCGGTGTCCACCTTTGATAGGATTTGCAAAGTCTTCAAATCGACGATGGCGGCCTTTCCTTCCCGGCCGTCGCTGACAAAACCGCGCCCCAGTTCCGGGGCCGGTGCCAGGCCGTGGACGCCCGGAGTATTGGTGATTCTGCCCACCACGCTATCCGCGTCAATGTCCACCACCACCACCTCCGCGCCGTGGCTCATGTAGAGACGGCGGGCCGATGCGTCCACCGAAAGATAATCCCAGCCGCCTTCGCCGCTGATGGGAATTTCCTTCAAAAAGTGATACGACCCTTGCGCGCCGCAGGTTGCCGCCGTGACCAGCCCGACGGCGATAAGCACGGCAGGCCCGAGGACAGAACGAGTTTTGTGTTTCATAGGCTTGGGACTGATAACATGACGTTTGTCCGATGGGAAGTCTTTCTTGCAGCCGTTCTTAATCTTAATCCTAATCATAATCTTAATCCCAAATGCACAAAGAAGATTAAGATTAAGATTAGGATTAAGAACCACAAACCAGCGCCCGCTCCTCATCGTTGAGCGCGCGCCAGCGGCCCGGGGCCAGGCAGGCCAAATCGAAATTCCCGATCCGTACTCGGATGAGTCGCAACGTTGGATGCCCCGCCGCCGCCGTCATGCGCCGTGCCTGGCGGTTCTTTCCCTCGATCAGTTCCAGTCCGATCCAGCGGTCCGGGATCGTTTTCCGCGCGCGGATGGGCGGCTGACGCGGGGCGACTTCCGGTTGCGGATCGATCAGCCAGGCACGGCACGGCAATGTCTTTCTCCCTTGGATGACCAAGCCGCGGGACAAGGCGCGCAAGGCTTCCGGCGTTGGAACGCCTTCCACCTGTGCCCAATAGACGCGCTTGTGTCCATGGCGGGGTTGCAGCAGTTGGGCGTTCAGCGCCGCTTCATCGCTCAGTAGCAGAAGCCCTTCGGAATCCGCATCCAGTCGGCCAATGGGGTAAACGCCCGGAGGAAATTGAAATTCCGCCAGCGTGCGATGGCCCGAACCATCCGGGGTGAACCGGGAAAGCACCCCGTAAGGCTTATGGAAGGCAATCAGCATCCAAAACAAGCTTGGCACGCCCAAAACGGCGCTCCAGAAATTTTCAGAAATATTTTCACCTGGACAGCCTTTGTCCAGGTGCCCTCGCTACAGTGGGCGGCATGATGAATACAAATCAAATGGAACTGGGTCTGAAAGCGAAGCAACTCCGCGCCGCCGCGGCGCAAAAACAACGGCGCCAGGAGCGGGCGCAATGGTGGTTTGGCCAGATGCGCCGGGTGGTGGCCGCATCGCTGGAATGGAAACCCCAGAAAGTTGAAGGTTGAGTCAATAAAGTCAGAATTAAGAAGGAAGAATTAAGAAGTCAAAACGGGCATCTCGCCTCCCAAGAAGCCATGGGCATTGGCTGTCTTCTTCCTTCATAATTCATAATTCTTAACTCTTAATTTTTTTCCGCCTCCACCACAGCAGCAGCACGAGGAACCAACTCAAGTTCAGCCAGCCGGAGTAAGGCAGGGCCGCCAGCACCGTGCGGAAAAAACCACTGTTCGCGAAGAATGCCTTCGCGTCGGCGTCGTTGGCATGCCGCGCCAGCGCGACGCCGCCAACGGCAAACTCATGGGCCGCCGCCGCCCCGCCTTGCGCACCCACCCAGGCAATCGCGCAACCTCCCACAGCCTTCCAGCCGATGGCCATGCCGCCAACCGCAAACGGCGCCAGGGCGAACCCTCCAAAAGCCATCAATCCAACCGCAAAACCGCCCAGCGTCAACAGACCGACAGAGACTCCGCCAAAGCTGATCGGCGCAACCGCCACCCCGCCAAAGGCGAAAAGTGCCCCAAGGGCCGAATCACCCGCGGCAATCCACGCCTTGACCGGCCCTCGTTCGAGTCCGCCCCGGAAACGAATGTGGATCAAGGGCAAACCGAGCAAAGCAAGCTTGCTGCGATACTCGAACAAAGGCACGAGCGTGAACGCGGGATGATGATCTTCCATTTCCTGCCGGCGAATTTTCCGCAGGGACCGGCGCATCCAGACCGTGAGCGCCATGACCACGAAGAGGTAGGCCACGCCAATTCCAAGCAGCAATTCGATATACAGCCCGGGGCGGTTCTTGATCAACGCGCCATTCCCCAGCGCGAGCGAGAATACGGCCGCCAAAAAAACCACGATGCAGACGACCAGGATGCGATAGTATTTGGTCGTCAATGCGCGTCGCTGCGGGGAGTTGGCGTCCGCCCGGTCCAGTCTGTAGCCGAAGTAGATGCCAAAGAAAACGAACAAAGGCCCGAGGACCGCATTGCACAAACCGGCCAAACCGGCCGACTTCGCCAAAGCGCCGCCTTTGGCCGCCGTCGCGCCGACGGCTGCCGCCTTGGCGGAGGTGGCCATGAACGGCAAGGCCGCCAGCACGCCCAGGGTGAACGCCTTGCCCGGAGTGGATTGTTCCAAGGCCCCTTCCACAAAGGCCAGCACCTGCTCTTGCAGCAGCTTGCGCCCGCGTGAGAGGCGTTGCTTCACGGCAACCTCTGTCAGGTCCAATGCCTCCGCCACACGCTCCACCGACTGGTGCTCGCGATAAAACAACACAAGCGGCTCGCGATACGTCCCGGGAATGCGCTCCAACGAACGCCAAAGAATGGACTCTTCCTCCTTGCTGATCATGTGATCGAGAGGAAGCGGTTCGTTCGAGGCAGACTCATTGGCTTCCTCCAGGGGCCGGGCGGCGTGAACCGGTTCGCGGCTGTCCTGCCGCAGTGCTTTGCCAATGAGATTCCGCGCGATGCCGCACAACCAGGGGCGCAACTTGGCCGGTTCGCGCAGTCCCGGCAGGCACTTCCATGCGGTCACAAAAGTCTGCTGCGCCAGGTCCTCGCTCTGGGCCAGGCTGCCGGTGGCGCTGTAGGCCAGCGAACAAATCAGCGCCTGGTGCTGGGCCACAATCCGCCCAAACGCGTCGCGGTCGCCGGCCAGGCTCTCCGTCACCAGTGTGGCATCGTTGTATTCCGTTGCGGGCATTGTCAGTGTTGTTATCATATCACCGTATAAGTACCCGGAAAGCACCGAAAGGTGACATGCTGATACCCCCTGTGCGGGCGCATCTAAATCTTGGCGTTTCTCATTAACACCGCGGCTTTAGCCCGGTGTGGCGGCTGGCCTGCGAAATCCCTAACCGTTTCCAACGGTTTCCCAAGCGACACTCGCCCCATGAATCTTGATGCGTCTGCCCTGCTGCTACTGAATCGAGATTAAGCCAGATACGGACCGGATGAAGCGCACCTTCGGCAACTCGGTCGAGAAACAGTCGCGTCTTCTCACGCGAGACACCCGCGATGCCGTCTTCGCACTTCCAATCGAGCAAGAACCCTAACCGCAATTGATAAAACTCAATCGCTCGCGCAAGATCGCGGACGGGAACCTGCGGAATAGGTGTTGGTAGCTTACTGGCCATTTCTTCGGCTAACTATTAAAATACGAACAGCGGTTCTATATTGAAACCGGTCTTCTGACCGAATCCAAATGTCGCAACTTGCTCATAATCAACAGTTGATGCTTCAATGTACAGCAGCCGTTACGTTTTTTGAAGCACAAGACTCCGTCGCTCGGGCGGTGCTCGACTGCTCCATCTGCATTTTCAGATCGGCGGAAACACCATGCGATCAGCCTGGCTGCCTCGTCCCCTTCGCCCCGAATACGCCAGCGCGGATTGCGGAACACCCCGCCGATTCTTACTTCCCCGCTTTCAATGGTACATAAATATCCGTGAACCCAAACGTCGGCGGCATCCCCTCCCGGCCATTCGCCGCCACCAAAAACGATCGGGCCTTCCGTGCTTTGCGGCCGCTCGCAGGCAGCCATGAGCGGAACAATTTCTCATAGCCCTTGGCGATCGCCCCAACCGGACAATTCCTCGCCACCACATAATCGCCGCCCGCTATCGTTCGCACACGCACCGGCTTGGCGGGAACATACTTCTCATCCACCGTCACGCAGGCGTCATAGCGCAATTTCTCCGGCGGCGTGACCTTCGGATTATCCAAGGGCACGCCGATGAGCAACGAATCCTTGCGGGGCAGCCCGTCCTTCATCAGCCTCGTCGTAAAATCCCGCCAGACCTGCCAGGCGCCATTGTACGGCCCCACATGCCGCATATACGCGACCCGCTGCGGCTCCAGCGTCTTCACTTCGATGTTCATTTGAGCCGGTTTATTCAGGGGCCCCTTCGGCTGCAACGGCATGTAAATATCAAACCGCAGTTTCGCGCGCTCGGCCGCATCCCGGGCATTCACCACCACAAGAAAGCTCGGCGCAGGCCGCAACTCCCGGGAACTGCGCGCGAGCCATTTGCCGAACAAGTACTGGTAGGCGTCCTTGACTTTCCCGAACGGGCAATTTTTCGCCACGGCGTAATCGCCGCCGACGATGGTCTGCAACTCCACCGGCTTCTTCGGCTCATAGTCTTCATCCACCGTGATGCACGCATCGTAACGAAGCTCCGCCGCCGGTGTCACCGATGGATCATCGTGCCCAATGCCGATGAACACCGAACTCTTGCGAACCTGCTTGTCCGCCGACAGCCGTGCCGTGAGGTCATTCCACGTGCGGCTGACACTTTCGTATTCGTATGGCCCGACATGCCGCAAATAAGCCACGCGCATTGGTTTGATTTTCCTCGTAATGACTTTCATAACTTTTGTTGTGATGTGATTTGTGTTGAATGTGGTCAAAGGAACTCCCGGCCGAAAATGCACGCCGGACGGCGCGGCGAGAATGGCGATGGGCCCCGTCGCGCGGCGAAACCCCGCCGGTGAGACTCCGTATGCCGCCTTGAACGCCCGCGTGAACGCCTCATGTGCCTCATAACCCGCGTCCAGCGCCACTTGAATTACCTGCATCGCGCCCGACCTCAATTCCGCCGCCGCCCGCTCCAACCGCAGCCGCCGCACATGGTCCGCAATCGTCTCACCCGTCATTGCGGCGAAGACGCGATGAAAATGAAAACTCGAAAAACACGCCACCCGCGCCAACTCCTCCAGATCCAATGGCTCATCCAGATGCTCCTGGATATGCCTCAACACCCGCAGAATGCGCTCGTTATAATCGTTCCATGTTGACTTATGCTTTGGCTGTGTGCCGCTCATCTGCGCGTTAGATTAGCAAACGCCATTACGGGCCGCTTGACTAATTTTGCGGTTTTACAATTCCGGCACCGACATTGGGTGCGATTAATACCCCAGCGCGGTTTATCACGTCCTGGCGCGTGGGTGACACTCATCACGAATCGGTGTCAGTGGTCACTTCAAAACCAGCCGAGGAAGTTTATTGGGAGTAGGCGCGCTCAGTCCGTGCGCGAAGACAAATAGGCGCACACCAGGCACAAAACAGTGATGGACGCGACTCCAGTTATCAGCTTGATGCCATCCCCGGCTCCCATGGCAGACACGACCTGTACCGGGACAACAACAAGGGCGATCAAGAGCAACAATACCGGAATCGCGCTCGGGCGGGCGGCATTGACCGTCCAGCCCATCCACTTCAGACCCCTTGGCACGATCACTCGTGGATCTGCCTTGCAATAATAGAAACCCCACTTTCGATTGCGCGGGTCTTTCCTGCAATTCTCAATTTCTTCTCGCGTCATATTGCCTCCAGCCACTTAACTATCGCCGTGGGGGCGGTATAACCGATTCACGGCGAAACTCGAGCGTTTTTTATTATTCGGCGGCGAACCCGGCAAGGAATGTAACGGGTCTGTTACGGCCCTGTTGCGTTTTTTGTTACGGTCTAAGTTGTTGATTATCAATCGTGTAACGGGTGTTACGCCGTTTCCGGACCTATCTATCAATCGGACGTCGGTTGCGGGTATCCCGGGGACTTGGACTTATAATCCTAATCGGCGCGGGACATCTCCAACCCTGAATATTCAAGTTAATTCAGGATTTTTCAGGCAATAATTAAAACCTTCCTTGAGAATGGTTGACTATCGCATCTTGCTTGAGGTCGTTGGGGGATTGTGATAGGCTGCGGGCAAGCATGAAGGATTTGTGAAACTCCCCATTCTCGCACGCATTGTCGTGTTGTCGCTTTTGTTGAGCGTCATGGCGCGCGCGCCGGGCGCGGCGGCAGGACAATTGCTGCGCGGCCAGATTCCTCCCGAGGCAAAGCTTTTGCAGCCGGTCGATCGTCTCGATGCCTCGAAGCGGTTGAACCTGGCCATCGGCCTGCCCTTGCGCAACCGGGGAGCGTTGACCAATTTGCTGCGCGATCTCTACGACCCGGCCAGCCCTCGGTTTCACCAATATTTGACAGCCCGCCAATTCGCGGACCAGTTTGGTCCGACGGAACAGGATTATCAGGCCGTGACACGTTTCGCGCAAGCTTACGGCTTGAGTGTGACCGCCACGCATCTGAACCGCGCGCTGCTGGATGTCAGCGGGGCAGTAGCGGATATCGAGAAAGCGTTCCATCTGCATATGCGCGTCTATCGGCATCCCACGGAAGCGCGCACATTCTATGCCCCGGACACCGCTCCGACGCTGGATCTCGCCGTGCCGATCCTGGGCATCAACGGTTTGGACAACTTCGTGTTGCCCCGCCCAATGGATCTCAACACCACCGCCTTTGGCATGGGCACGAACGCGCTGGCTTATGTGACGGGATCCGGCCCGGGCGGATATTTCATCGGGGGTGATTTCCGGGCGGCCTATGCGCCCGGGGTGGCTCTCAATGGCTCGGGCCAGTCTGTCGGGCTTTTCGAATTGGACGGTTATTATCCGGGCGATATTGCCGACTACGAAATTCTGGCCAAGCTGCCGAATGTGACGCTGACCAACATATTGTTGGACGGATTCAACGGGACACCGGGGAGCGAAAATATCGAGGTGGCGCTGGACATTGACATGGCGATTTGCATGGCGCCCGGTCTGTTGCAAGTCATGGTCTATGAAGGGGAGATTCCGAATGATGTTTTGAACCGGATGGCGACGGACAATCAGGCAAAACAGCTCAGTTCTTCGTGGAGTTTTGGGTCTTCAACCGACCCGGTGCGCGACCAGATCTATCAGCAATTCGCAGCGCAGGGGCAATCCATGTTCCAGGCGTCCGGCGACAGCGGAGCCTATCCGGGAAGCATCCCGGCGCCATCGGATGACCCGAATATCACGGTGGTAGGGGGCACATCCTTGACGACGACCGGTCCGGGCGGCGCGTGGTCCGGCGAGACGACGTGGTCAGGCAGCGGCGGGGGGCCCAGCACTACATTCCCGATTCCGCCCTGGCAAGAGGGCGTGAGCATGTCTTCCAACTTTGGATCGATAACGATGCGTAATATTCCTGATATATCCTGCGTGGCTGCTGTTTCGATATGGTCGATCGCGCAGAATGGCCATCAGGGCCCGATCGGCGGGACCAGCGCAGCCACACCGTTGTGGGCGGGCTTCATGGCCCTGGCCAATCAGCAGGCCGCAGCCAACGGGCGGCCCAGCATCGGGTTTATCAATCCGGCGATTTATGCCATCGGCCAGGGCAACGGTTACACCACCGCCTTCCACGATATAACGAGCGGCAACAACACCAATGCAACCAGCCCGACGAATTTCTTTGCCGTGCCAGGCTACGACCTTTGCACCGGATGGGGCAGTCCGACGGGAAGCAATTTGATCAATGCCCTCACGCCGGACCCGCTGCAGATCACTCCGTCCGCGGGCTTTGTCTCGTCCGGCCCTGCGGGGGGGCCACTCAGCGTCACCGGTCAGACTTTCATCTTGACCAATATTGGACCGGGTTCGCTCAGTTGGGCGCTGGGCGGTGGTTCGTCGTGGCTCAACGCCTCGCCCGGCGGGGGCACTCTCACCGCCGGCGCGTCCGCCTCCACTGTAACTTTGAGCCTAAATGCCACCGCCAGCAATTTGACGGCGGGAAGCTATGCCGCCACGTTGTGGTTCACCAACCTGAACGACCGCTTTGTCCAGAACCGTCTGTTGACCCTGGACGTGGTTGTTGCGCCGATCATCAGTCAGCAACCTGCCAGCCAAAGCGTGCCGTTGGGGGGCACGGCGATGTTCAACGTCGGCACCGCCAGCAACGCCTTGCTTTTCTTTCAGTGGGAGCAGAATGGCACGAACTTGACCAATGGCGGCAACATCTCCGGCGCTTGCGGCAGCGAGTTGATGATTAGCAACGTGAACGCGGGAAATGCCGGCACTTACAGAGTTGTGGTGAGCAACGCCGCGAACGTGGCCGTCAGCGATGGCGCCACTCTTTCCATCACTTCCTCCTCGCCGGTGATCCTCACCCAACCCATGAGCCAGACGGCGTTGCAGGGAGCAACGGCCACTCTGTCCGTCACCGGGGCTGGAAATGCGCCGCTTTTGTATCAATGGCAGTGGAACACAACGAATTTGACCAATGGCGGCAACATTTCCGGCGCCACCTCGAACGTGTTGACGCTCATGAACCTGGCTCCCACCAACGCCGGAAGCTACTCCGTGGTGGTGAGCAACACCCTTGGATCGACCCCCAGTTCCAACGCCATCCTGGCGGTCATTTCTCCGACCGCCCCCGGAGTGGCCATGTCCACCCTCTATTCGTTCACCGGGGGGATGGACGGGGGCAATCCGAACGGGTTGATGCAGGAAACCAACGGTAATCTTTACGGCACGACGCAGGCTGGCGGGTCCAATAATTCAGGGACAATATTTCAAATGGCACCTGCCGGTGCGGTGACGACTTTGTATTGGTTCAATAATGCCAGTAATGCGGGAAACCTGCCGGGCGCGGCGCTGACGCAAGGCCTGGATGGCGAACTCTATGGCACGACGGAATCTGGCGGCAAACACGGCGACGGAACCGCATTCAAGACCACCACCAATGGCGTGCTGTCCAATTTGGTTAGCTTCAGCACCGGCACCACGGGCTTGGACCCGGCAGCCGCAATGATTCAGGGCGCCGACGGCGCTTTCTACGGCACGACATCCCACGGCGGCGCTTACGGGTTGGGCGTGGCGTTCCGCCTGACCACCAATGGAACCATGTCCACCCTGGTTGCGTTCAACCGCACGAACGGCTCCGATCCAGCCAATCTGGTCCAAGCCGCCAACGGCATCTTGTACGGCACAACCTTCGGCGGCGGCGCGAATGGCGACGGCACCATCTTCCAACTCACCACCAACGGCGCTTTGGCCAGCCTGGCCTCCTTCAATTACACCAATGGCGGTTCTCTGCCGTATGACGGCCTGGTGCAAACGCCTGACGGTAATTTCCTGGGCACAACCTACGAAGGCGGGGCTTACGGCTACGGCACGGTCTTTCAAGTTTCACCCGAAGGCGAAGTGGCGACGATTTATGCCTTCACTGGCGGCAACGATGGCGGGCACCCCGTCGACGCAATGATTGAAGGCAGCGATGGCAATTACTACGGCACCACGGCATTCAGGGGCGCTTACGACGACGGCACGGTTTTCAGGTTGTCTCCCGACGGCACCCTGGTGACCTTGGCGCAATTCGACGGTTATAACGGTGCGAACCCGCAAGCCCCCCTGGTGCAGGGGACCGATGGCAATCTTTATGGCACCACTCAAAACGGCGGGGCCAACGGCATGGGTGTCATCTTCCTGCTCAACCTCAATTTCTCCTCGTTGCAAATCAGCAGCCAGCCCTCCAACCAAAACGCCTATCTCGGAGCGGACGCCGTCTTCAGCGTTGCGGTCATCGGCAACCCGCCTTTCTTTTATCAGTGGAAGCTGGACGGAATCAATTTAAAGGACGGCGATGGCTTTTCCGGTTCGCTGACCCCCGTCCTGACCATCAGCAATGTCGGCTTGGGGAACGCCGGAGCCTATTCCGTCCTGGTCAGCAACGCGGCGGGTTCGATTTTGAGCGGGGATGCGAGCCTTGGCGTGATCTACTCCCCCCCGCAAATCACGATGCAACCGGTCAGTCAGACCTTGCTGGTGGGAGGAACGGCTGTGTTTTCCATCGCCGCTGTGGGCGATCTGCCGCTGTCCTATCAATGGCAGGAGAATGGCGTTAATCTGACCGATGGCGGTCCAATCTCCGGCTCGGCCACCAGTAGCCTGACCATCACCAATCTGGTTGAGACCAATTCCGGAGCTTATTCCGTGATTATCAATAATCCCATTGCCAGTGCGCCGGTAGTCAGCTCAGAAGCCGTGTTGGCGGTGTTTGCGGTCAGCGCAGCCGGAACCACCTTGGCCGATGTGTACTCGTTCACGGGCGGCAACGACGGCGGCATCCCCAACGGCCTGATGTTGGGGGGCAACGGCCTTTTGTACGGCACGACACAGAACGGCGGCATGTACGGCGACGGCACGATTTTCAGTCTGTCAACGAACGGCACTTTGATCACACTCGCCTCATTTGACGGAACCAACGGCGCCATGCCTGTGGCGGGCCTGATTCAGGGCAGCAACGGCCTTTTTTACGGCACCACACAATTGGGGGGAAGCAATTCCGCGGGAACTGTTTTCAGCATGACGTCCGGTGGCACGATCAACAGCATTTACTCCTTTGCCAGCACGAATGACAGCATCGATCCTTTTACTTCGCTGATCCAGGACGCCGAAGGCAATTTCTACGGCGCAAGCTCCAACAACGCCATGACCGGCGACGGCACTATATTCAAGCTGACCCCGGGCGGCCTGCTCAACACTTTCTATGTTTTCCCCGGCGGCTTCGATGGCACGTTGCCGGCGGGGGCGTTGACACTGGGGACGGACGGCAATTTGTATGGCATGACCGGTACCGGCGGGGCCTACACGAATGGCAACGTCTTCAGACTGACCTCAGAAGGGTTTCTGACCAATATTTATTCCTTCACCGGTGGTACTGACGGATCTTTTCCTTCCGGCCAGTTGGCGCAGGGCACCGATGGTAATTTTTACGGCGTGACCAGGAGCAATAACATCAATCACCTCCCCTTCTATGGCACGATATTCAAGATAACTCCCGGCGGCGCGCTGACCACTTTGTTTGCGCTCAACCCCTTGGAAACTCTTGCTGGTGGCACCAATCCTGTTGCCGGCCTTATTCAGGGCAGCGACGGCAACTTCTACGGCACGACAGAAAACGGGTTCTTCATCAACGACACGGGCACCATTATCGACAGCTTGTATGGCACCGTCTTTCGCGTAACACCTTCCGGCACGTTCACCACTCTGGCAGATTTTAACGGCACCGATGATGGCGCCTATCCCATATCCGCGATGGTGGAGGGTCCGGATGGCAGTCTCTATGGCACGACAACCAACGGAGGTCCGGGTGGGCAGGGCACCATCTTCCGGCTCACTTTCACATCCGCTCCGCAAATCACCACCCAACCGGCCAGCCAGACAAATTTCGCGGGCGGGAGCGCGTCCTTTAACGTCACGGTCTTCGGCGCGCCGCAATTGTTTTATCAATGGCAGGAAAACGGCGCGAATTTGACCGATGGCGAGAACGTCTCCGGCTCCGCCACGCGCATGCTGACTCTCAACACCCTCACCCCTGCCGATGCCGCAACTTACTCCGTCATCGTCAGCAACGCTCTGGGCTCGGTGACAAGCCTCGGCGCGTTTCTCACCGTCGAACAGCTGCCGGCATTTTTGACGGCCGCGCAAAGCAGCAGCGGCACGATTGCATTCACCTGGAGCGCGGCACCGGGGCTGGCTTATCAACTGCAATCCACCACGAATTTGGCTTCCGCCTGGAGCAATTTGAACAGCGCCGTGATTGCGACCAATTCCATCATGGGCGCCTCCGATTTCATCGTGACGAACGGCCAGAAATTCTACCGGGTGATTGTGGCGCAATAGTTTGTGTTACAGGTTCCATACCGCTCCTATCCTTCGCGGAGGAAGGCGGCAAGGACCAGGCCACCATGCGTATGCGATCTTTGGACAAAAGAGTCTTACGCCTTGGTTTTGCGCGGCTGGCGGGAGTTGAAATAAAAGCGCCTGGACAGCGGGCTACTCAGAACAGAAATGCCAAGAGCCGCCAGCGCAGCGGTGGAGGGTTCAGGCACCACGGTCTCCTCGACCTCGACGTCGAAGGCGAAGGTGTTATTGCTCCCCAGCTTGCCCCAAGAGCCGAGAGAGAAGGACTGCGCCACAACGGCCTGCACACCCTGACTGTTTTGATTCACCGCGATATCTGTCGTGCCGGAAGCGGGCACGACACAGAGCCAATAGGGATCGCCGGCTTGGAGGAATGGGTTCTTGGTCGAGGTAAGAGTCAGGATGCCGTTGTTGTCGGCGGTGGTGCTAACATAAAGAAAGCTTTGCAAGTAGGTGCCGGTGGGAAGGTTTTGGCTGCTGTTGGGCTCGATGAAAACATTGGCGAGGGCACTTGCCGCAGTGCCGCCTGACATGGCGATGCTGAGTTGGTCCAGGTAGCCGGAGACCGTCGGTGTAAAGGCGACGGCTTCTCCGACGTATGGCTCGGGCGGATCATTGCCGCCATTGACCAGCCAGGCGTCGCCGCCGTCGTAAATGTTCCCCGGCTCTCCGAAAGTGTTATATGTGGTGTACGTTTGGGCGCCGGCCTGCAGCGCCACCAGAGCGGGTATTAGAAAAAGAGATTTTGCCCAAGCTCTCATCTTGAGTGAATTAGATTTTCGCATAGTGTTGGGCATTTGCGCGGAAAAAGCAAGACAATAATGACGCAGTTTTGCGAACGATTGGATGGAAGCTGAGGGCCGCCAGTTGGACGCTGTGACAGGTTGAAGCCAGGGTTTGGAGGAGTCGCATTAGCCCGGCATTTTCCGCCTCGATCAGATAGGAATCAGGAGCGAGAGCAATCGAAGCCCAGGCATCAGTGAATTCTGTTCTAAAGCCCCGGTAAATTCGATCCGATGTCAAAGGTGAGAAACCCTGAACTAATCGATGCACATATGAGCGCGAAGTGCCAGGAGAACCTGACGGCGATTTGCTTTGAAGGAGTGTTGCTGCCGAATTGGGCGCGGTTGCTCTTCCTGGCAGAGCAACTTTGCGCAGTCGGGCAGGATGAAGATCAGTGGTTTTCAAGGTTCACCAGTTGTTCCGGAGTTGACGACGCGCGCACGGTGATAGAGCAGTGTGAACTTCTCCGGGCGGGCATACAGGAACATCGCGAGTCGATTTCCACCGAGCTTCAGCGCAGCTGTTACTCTGGCCAATCAAAGCAGATTCTTTCAGCCTGGATGGATTCTTTGGATACGATGATTCGGCAGGCGCGAACCAGGAAGACCTGCTCGTGGATTGTCGAGGGAACGGAAGAGGCAGAGGCACCATTGAACTACCTGGACGACGGAGATGCCGCCTTGAGACGCATATAAGGAGCCGCCAACTGCCGCAAGCTTGCACCCTCCGCCGGGTTGTCAACTGAACTGGCTTCGCAAAGAATAATGGTGTTTTGTCGCTGCCTGGGCCATTATTCCGCCCGTGACAAGGCTTCCCTTGAATAGCGTGCCGATTTTTGCAGGGCTTAATGAGCGGGCCATGCAGATCTTTTTGGAGCATGCCAAAGAGATGACGGTTTCCGAGGGCGATGTGATTGCACGGGAAGGGGAAACCAATGATTGCATGTATTTGATCAAGGCTGGCGAGGTGTCCATCTTCAAGAAATTTGGCACGCCGAACCCTGTCAAATTGGCAACACTTGGAGCGGGACAGTGCTTTGGCGAGATGTGCGTGCTGGAAACCCAGCCCCGTTACGCCACGGCACAGGCCACCGGCCAGACCACAGTGGTCAGCGTTCCGACCTCTGCCTTTTTCCAGCTTTACCAGAAGGCGCCTGAACAATACTGCATCATTCTGCTGAGCATCGCCCGCGATCTCTCGCGCCGGCTGCGCGAGTTGGGGGATGCCTTCGCCGCCCGCGATTAGCCGTCATTGCAGCAAGGGCCGCAAAACCGCCCAGACATTTTCCGCCACTATTTTGTGGCCTTCCGGCGTGGGATGAATGCCGTCCGACAAATTCAAATCCGGCTTGCCGCCCACGCCTTCCAACAGGAACGGGATCAACTCGGCATGGTTCTTCGCCGCCAGCTCGGGATAAATCTTATCGAATGCATCGACATACCCGGGCCCCATGTTCGGCGGCATTTTCATTCCGGCAATGACGATCTGTATGGCCGGGATATTTTGCCGGAAGCGGTCGATGATGGCCTGCAAATTGGTCCTGGTGGAGTCCAACGGCAAACCCCGCAACCCGTCGTTGCCGCCCAGTTCCAACAGCAACACGTCGGCCTTGCGCCGCAGCAGCCAATCGACGCGCTGCAATCCATCGGCGGTCGTGTCGCCGCTGACGCCGGCGTTGAGCACCTTGAATCTCAGTCCGGCGGCGTCGATCTTCTTTTGCAGCAAAGCCGGCCACGCTTGATCGGGATCGACACCGTATCCGGCAGCAAGGCTGTCGCCGAGGACCAGAATCGTCTTGGGTGCGGCGGCCGCAGGGAGCGACGCGGATAAAAGGAGCGCGGCAAGGAGCAGTAAGAAGCACTTTCTCGAATACAGCATCGGGGACATCATCGGTTATTGGGAAGGAATGTCCAAGTCATTCGTTTCGACATTCGTCGTTCCTCGATTAGGATTAAGAGTAAGATTAAGATTAGGATTAGGAGCTGATGAACCCATCAAATGCCACGGCCAATGGAGCCATTTTGGAAGTCAAACATCTGACCAAGGAGTACGCCAGCGGCGGCGCGATTCTCACGGTGGTCAAGGACGTTTCCTTCTCGATTCCCGCCGGATCGACCCGCGCCATCGTGGGGACGTCCGGCAGCGGCAAGACGACGTTGCTCGGTTTGTGCGCGGGACTGGACCAGCCGACCTCGGGCGAAGTGCGCCTGGACGGCATCCATCTTGGAGCGCTGGATGGAGACGGGCGGGCCGCGGTGCGCAACAGGAGTGTTGGGTTCGTTTTCCAAAGTTTCCAACTCATCCCCACCCTGACGGCGCTTGAGAATGTCATGGTGCCGCTGGAATTGCGCGGCGAGGGGGGCGCGGCGGGGCGGGCGCGGGAATTGCTGGAGCGGGTTGGGCTGGAGGGGCGGTTCTCGCATTTCCCGGCGCAACTATCCGGAGGCGAACAGCAACGGGTGGGATTGGCGCGCGCTTTCATCAACCGGCCCAAAGTCCTCTTTGCGGACGAACCGACCGGGAATCTGGACGAGGAGACAGGGCGGCGGGTCATTGACAGTTTGTTCGCGCTGAACGCGGCTTCCGGCACCGCGCTGATAATCGTGACGCACGACGCGGAGCTGGCCGGGCGCGCGGAGCGGATCATCCAGCTTAGGGCGGGGGCGGTGGTCGCCGGCGCGTGAAAGCGTTCCTCAAACATCTGTTGTCCGCCTGGACGTGGGGCATGGCCTGGCGCGACAGCCGCACCAACCGCGGTCGGCTGCTGTTGTTTTCGTCCTCCATTGTGCTCGGAGTGGCGGCGCTGGCGGCCATCGGGTCGCTGGGGAAAAACCTGGAGCGCGCCGTCGCGGAACAGGCCAAGACGTTGCTGGGGGCCGATCTGGCCCTGTCGTCGCGCCAGCCTTATTCGAGCGCAGAAGAACAGTTATTGACAGGATTGGGCGGACGGCAGGCGCGGGAAACCTCCTTTTCGTCCATGATTTATTTTCCGAACGGAGGCGGCACCCGCCTGGTCCAGGTGCGCGCGTTGGGCGGGCCGTTTCCCTTTTACGGCCGGCTGGAAACCGAGCCGCCTGCGGCGGCGGATGAATTCCGCCTCGGGCGCGGGGCGTTGGTCGAGGAGAATCTGCTGATTCAATTCGGGGCCAGGGCCGGCGATAATATCCGGCTCGGCACGCTGACTCTGCCGGTCATCGGCGTGTTGAAGAAGGTCCCGGGCGAAAGCGCGGCCCTGGCGGTCATTGCGCCGCGCGTCTATCTGCCGATGAGCGACCTGGCGCAAACCGGACTGCTCAACGGGGGCGGCCTGGCCCGCTACCGGGCCTTCTTCCAATTCCCATCCGGCGCCGACGTCGCGAAAATAGTCGCAGGCGTTCGGCCGCAACTGGATCGCTTCCGCCTTGGCGTTGAGACGGTCGAGTCCCGGCAGCGCGAGCTGGGGCGGACCATGGACAATCTGTATCACTTCCTGAACCTGGGTGGCCTGGCGGCCTTGCTGCTGGGTGGCATTGGGGTGGCCAGCGGGGTCCAGGCGCATGTCAAACAAAAACTCGGGACGGTGGCGGTGTTGCGCTGTCTCGGCGGCTCCGTCGGGCAAACCTTCGCCATTTACGCGGCGCAGGGGATTGCCCTGGGGCTGGCAGGGGCGCTGGCCGGCTCGGCCCTGGGTGTGGCCGTGCAGGCCGCTGCGCCGCGCGCTGTGGCGGATTTCATACCGTTCGCTTTCCAATTTCAGACATCCTGGCCGGCGGTTGGATGCGCGGCGGGGATCGGCTTTGGTCTGTGTCTGCTCTTTGCGTTGTTGCCGTTGCTGGAGGTCCGCCGCGTCGCGCCGCTGGCCGCGCTGCGGCGCGCTTATGAGAACACAAAAGCAAAGCGCGACCCGTTGCGCTGGCTGGTCGAAGGCTGCCTGGCCGCGGGCATTACCGCATTCGTTCTCGGACAGGGACGCGACTGGCGGATCGGCCTTGGGTTTTGCGGGGGTTTGGCGGCCGCCATCGCTGTGCTGGCGGGGACGGCAAAGGCCCTGATCTTCCTCGCGCGGAAATTCCTGAGTCCGGCCCTGCCGTTCACGTTGCGCCAGGGCCTGGGCAATTTGCACCGGCCCAACAACCGGACACTTTTGCTGCTGCTGTCCCTGGGGCTGGGCGTTTTTCTGATGGTGAGCATCCAGATGCTTCAGCACACTCTGGCCACGGAATTGATCGTGCCGGGCGGCAACCAGCCCAACGCCGTCCTGTTCGACATTCAACCCAGCCAACAGAAAGCCGCGGCCGAGTTGGTCCGGTCCATGCATTTGCCGGTCCTGGATGAATTGCCCATCGTGACGATGCGGCTCAGTTCGATCAAGGGGCGCAGCGTCGAATCGCTTCTGGCAGACAAACAAATCCACATTCCCTCCTGGGTTTTGCGCCGGGAATACCGCTGCACCTACACCGATCACCTGCGCGACGCCGAGAAGGTGATCGCAGGCCGCTGGATCGGGCAGGCGGGAAATGCGACCAATCCCGCGCCGATTTCCCTGGAAAAAGGCATCGCCGGGGATTTGCACGCCGGGCTGGGGGACGAAATTGCATTTGATCTTCAAGGCGTGAGGGTGACGGGGCGCGTGGCCAGCCTGCGGGAGGTGGAGTGGCGGCGGGTGCAGCCAAACTTTTTTGTGGTTTTTCCGCGGGGCGTTTTGGAAAGCGCGCCGAGCATGAACGTGCTGGTGACGCGGGTGGATTCCAGCGCCCAATCCGCGCTGCTGCAGCGGGCCGTGGTGCAGGCGTTCCCGAATGTTTCGGTGATCGACCTGACGCTCATCTTGCAGACACTGGATGCCATTCTGGGCAAAGTGGCGCTGGCCATGCGGTTCATGGCGCTGTTCACCGTGCTGACCGGCGTCCTTGTGCTGGCGGGCGCGCTGGCCAGCGGAAGTTTCCAGCGCGCGCGGGAGAGCATCCTGTTGCGGACGCTGGGGGCCTCGCGCCGCCAAATTCACTGCATCCTGGCCGTTGAGTATGTGAGCCTGGGAGCACTGGCGGCGGCGACAGGGGGTTTGCTGTCGCTGGCGGCGGTTTGGGCGCTGGCGAGGTTTGTTTTTCACGTTCAGTTTGTGCCCGAGGCGGCGCCGTTGTTGTGCGCCCTGGTTGCGACCCCGGTCCTGACCGCCGGTCTCGGCCTTTTCATGAGCCGCGGCATCCTGAGCCAGCCTCCGGTGGTCGCCTTGAGAAGCGAGGATGTGTAAAGAAGAAATTTAAATTTGAGATGCTAATCCAATGTGAGATTGACGCGATCTTGACCTTTGAAATTGGCTCCGATGGGTTTTGGAGCGGTGATGAACAATCTGTCCGCCGTGACCCTGCCCGATTTCAAAAGGTAAGCTTCAACCTGATTGGCCCGGTCCTGCATTAGCTGCCGGAAGTCGTCGCTGGTAATGTCGATCTTTTGCAGGAGCTGTTCTTCCATGCCGGCGAGATCGCTTTGCGCGACAGCGGCCTGCGCGAGTTGGGCCTGCTTGCTTATTACCGCGGGCGGCGACGTCAAGACCCAGCCCGGATGCGACAAGAGAACCAGACGAGTCGCTCCGTTTGCAAAGAACGGCTTGGCCGGAGGCGGCGGATTCGGGGCCGGTTTGTTCCGGGGCAACGGCGCGGGCGCGCCCGGCAATTGATTGGTTTCAGGCGGATGGTAAGCGCCGAAAGTGTTGGTGTAAACCGCGGCCAACAGCCGGTCATGGTCGGCGGGTTGCAGCACGACTTCATCGATGGAGGCGGGCGGTTTGCCGGCATCGGTCATTTCCTTGATGAAGAGCGCTTTGAGCTGGCGCTGAAGCCTGGCGCGGGCCATTACTTCGCGATCCATCGCCGGATCAACAGAACCGTTAATTTCCAAAGTCAACTCAGGCCGGTCGTAAAGGGCCTTGGACAGTGCATCCAAAGTGTTGGTTTCAACTGGAAGGATGTCAGACAGCCCTGGATCAAAGTTGATGCTTAGTTCTTTGCTGCTGCCGAACATTGCCCCCAGCAGCGAAAACGGCGAAGTGGCCGCTTTGACGAGGAGATTCTCGACCACTCCCCAAATGATCGGACCGAGCTTGAATTTGGGATCGTCCACCCGCCCTTGCACAGGAACGTCGAGTTTGATGCGGCCGTTGCGGTCCTTGAGCAGCGCGATGGCGAGTTTGACGGGCAGGCTGGTGGCATTGGTGCTGCCGTTTTTTGCGCCGAGTGTGAGTTGATCGATGAAAATGAAATTGGAAGCATTCAATGCTTTTTGATTGATGTCATAATGCAGGGCCAGGGAAAGTTTGCCCTTCTCCAGCGGACGGCCGACATATTTTTCGGTGTAGGGACTGAACGCGGTCAGCCCGGCGTTGGTAAAGGCAACGGAGACGTCCACAAAAAGCTTGTCCGGCATGGGATTGAGAGAGCCGGTCACGCTGAAGGACGAGAACTGATCGACTTTGCCTTTGACGTCCACCGCGGCCGGGGTCAGCACGAGGGAAGAAATGCCTTTGACGCTTCCGCTGGCGTCCTGAACGTCAAAAGTGCAATTTGGCTCGAGGGACCGGTCGGCAAAATGGAGGGAGGCATTTTCAAAGACAAACGCGCCAAGAGTAATTTCCGGAATCGTGTTCGTCGTCGGTGCCGGTGTGTTGGCTTCCGCAAGGGAGGCCTTTTTCTCCGGCAGGATGGTCAGGATGTTCAGGCGACGGTCCGGGCCGATGATCGCACTGTTGTCCGCCTGGACGAACTTGATCTGGTCAACGTGGAACTTGTCCGGCTGCAACGCCGTGTCGATGCCGGTGATGTCGAGGGAATCCCATTTGGCCAGGTTCTCGAACAGCACTTGATCGGTCACAGCAAAATCGCGCACGGAGACATTGCCAGCGAAGCTGACGAGGGGAGCGCCCTGCCTGGCGGGAGAATAATGCGCATGGCCGTCGAGGTTGAGCACGCCGCGCGTGATGGACATTTTGAGTTGTTCATCGAGATAGGGCTGGATCATGCGCAAGTCCAGATTGGTCACCCCAATCAGCACGTCGGCCCACGGGGGAATGAGCGTGAGGGCGCCATTCACGCCGATCGATCCCGTCTCCTGCAAGCGCAGGGAAAGCGCCAGCGTCACCGGCGCATTGCTCTGGTTGGAGACGTTCTTCAGGTTGAGATTGAGCTGGTCGATGTTGAACGCCGCCGGCTTGGGCGGCTGCCTGTCCTCGGCTTTGATGGCGTAATTGTGGAAGGCGATTTCGTCAATCTTGACCGACCAAGGCGGGGTGGCGACCGGGAGGGACTGGGTTGGGGCCGGCTTGGGCTGGGGAACCAGATTGGCCAGGAAGTTGATTGTCCCGTCCTGGTTCCGGCGAACCAATATCGAGCCATCCTCCGATTTGATCTGCCCGACCTTTGCCGTGCGCCGGGCCACACTCGCCTCGATTTGCTTGAGGGATAGCGATGGGATCGTCAAAACATCCTCCCCTGTGTCCGGCGTTTTCAGCCGGAGGTGGCTGAACGTTACCATCGCGTTCGAAACCTCCAGGTCGAGGGCGTTGGTCGCGGAGTCATAACGATATTCCGCCGAGGCGTCGAGCTGGCCGTCGGCGATTTCAAAGAGCGCGTAATCCTGGCTGTAGGGCTTGTATCTGCCGAGCTTGAACCCGCCGAGGCGGAAAGTGCCGGTCGCCTGCAGAGGGTTGACGGTGACATGCCCCGACCAGGCAATGCTTTCGCCGGAATCGCCGGTGGCGACGATCTCGTGCGGACTGCTCTGATCGAGCAAGGTGGTGAAATCCTTGAGACTGACGTTGATGGGCTGGTAGCGGATTTTGAAGGGGCTCCGGCGAGTCTGGTCCTCGAAGGCCACCGCGCCGTTGGTGATGAGGAGATGATGCACGATGATGGGCGGCAGTGGTTGAGCTGGCCGAGGCGCGGGGGCCGGCGCAGGCGACGGGGCGCCGAGCAGATTGGCGAAATTGAACGTGCCATCCTTGAGATAAGTGATTTGCGCAAAGGGATCCTGCAGCGAAATATCAGCGAAGTTCCAGCTCCGCCTGAAGATCGAGGAAAGTTGGAACCTGACGTAAAACTCGCTGAAGGAACTGAAGACGTCGCCGTTGGTTTCCTTCAATGAAAAGCCGTCGATGGTCATTGCAAAGGCGTAGGGATTGAATTTGACGCGCTCGATGGCGGCCTGCCTTTTGGTCAGCGGCGGCAGGCGTTTGAGCATCTGCGATTTGACAACGGCCGGAACGATGAGGAACCCGATGACGGTGTAGAGAACCACCGCCGTTCCCAACGCAATCAGCCATTTGGTTCGCCTTGACATATTAGCCGCGGGATCGGTTGTCATAAGTTTTCTGGCCGACAGGAATTTAAAACGTCTGCCTCAAAAGGCAAAATAAAAAATGTTTGAAAATGGTGCGATTAAGCCGGATTAAGTGCGAGCAAGTGTGATTAACTGCGATTTTTTGGGCCGGAAATGGCCACAGACCCGCACACGGATTTTCGCAGATTGATTTCAGAATCCTTCCCTTGATTCTCACCAGGCAACCCCTCTTCCCGTCCGGCCCAATTTTGGGTTCTCATGTTTCTTCCTTTCCGCCGAGGACTTCAATTATCCATTGTCAATTTTGCATGATCCACTATTAATAATTCATTAAACGAACTATACAGTTCAAGCATTATTCAGTCAATAGATTTTTAAAACAATCTTTTAAAAACCACCATTTATGGATAAAACGTGGTTAAAGCCGTGAGCGGCAGAGGCTTCAAAAGTTTTCCACCACGAGGCGCGCGTAACTTTGACGCGGCAGGGCTTTCTGCCGAGGCATTTGGCGGCAGTTGTTCAAAATGTCCTTTTTTCAAATGTACTCTCAATACTGGATGGCCACGTAATTTCGCATCCTATCCTCATGCGTAATCGGCAAATTGGATGGATAAGCATCTTCCAAAAGCATGCGGTTGAACGCGGCGGTCATTTGTTGACGGCCGATTCGCATCTCCGGCGGTGGATTGAGATCGAGCTGCAACATGCGGAGGTTTGGCGGGCGCAACTTGACTCCACGAAACCGATCCTCCTCATAAATCGAAGGGCCGAGGATTATCGTGTTCAGTTCTTTGACGAGGAGAAGCTCAAGGGGTGTCTCCTCCGGACGCGATTCCGGGAAACTGGCAATCGCCAACCGGGTGCTTTCAGAAAACCGGGTGATGAGAAAAGAGGAGACCGGATCGGAGGGCGATTTTAGTTTCGCAACGAAAAACGCGAGGTTCGTTATCTCGTCCGCTGGAAAGGCCGGGACAAGTTCGGATTGATCATTTGTCTGTTGGACAAACCGTCCATAATAAATCGCTTTCCGGCCTTCGTACTTGAAGAGAAATGCGTGGTCCGTGGCGCAATTTGGACCGGGATTGAACTCGGGAGAGACGGAGGTGATTTTTTCGGTTTTCTCGATGACCGTTACAAAAGCAGGATACGTGGCGCCGGGCGCTGCATAGACGTGCTTCATCACTCCACACTTGGCGGCGTCATAGCTGGTATAGGCGACCGTGGCCACTGCCCAAGTGAGACCGTATGGATTGTCCTGGGAAGCGCACCCGGCCAAAAGGCAGCCCAGGAAGCCTAGACAGAGTCGGTACGTTTTCATGGGAGCAGCTTATCTTCATTACGAGGCTCCAGTTAATTGATAACTTTTAACGCGACATTGATAAAATGAATGGAAGGCGCATCTCATTTTTTTCATTAACCCCTCGTTTTAACGAGGGGACCTGGGTGCAAGGAGGCCCTTAAACTGTTTCAACAGTTTCGGCCATGGTCCGACCACGCCGGAAACCGTTGAAACGATTGGATAAGCCGACGGCTCCACTCATCCCCTCGTTAAAACGAGGGGTTAATGAGAGGCAGTGGTTTGGGCATAAATCAATTCGTCGCCTAAAACCCAAGATGGACCCGAACAGAAGGGGATGTTTTAATTGACTCTTCCGCGGTTTGGGCTTAACATTTCTCAACGCAGGATCGGTTGCAATGAAGTCATTCCGGCGTCAGCCGGAGGAGGTGATGCATGGAAACAGTATTGCCGTCGGAGTTCAAACGAGCCATGGTTCTGATGTTGGAAGGCGCCCCGTATATCATCGAGGAGCTTCACCAGAGCGGCACGGCGCAAACCAAGCACAAGCTCCACACCCGGTTGCGCAATCTCAAGGCCGGCCATACGATCGACCGCGTTTTTGCCGAGAACGAACGCGTGACCGTGGCCCACTTGCAAACCCGGCGCGTCACCTACAGTTACAGCCAGGGCGACTCTCATGTCTTTCTCGACGCCGAGACGTTCGAAGAGCTTGATCTGAACGACAAGCAACTCGGCGAGCGGCGCTGGTTTCTCAAGGAAAACGAGGAATACAAAGCGTTGTACCTGGAGGGCGCGCCCCTCGATATCGTGCTGCCGCCCCAAATCCCGCTCAAAGTCGCGGACACCGCCCCGCCCGTTCGCGGCAGCTCGGATACAGCCTGGAAGGAAGCGAAACTCGAAACGGGCCTTGAGGTCATGGTGCCGTTGTTCATTGCCAAAGGGGAGACGATTCGCGTGGACACCGCCTCCAAGAAATACGCCGGGAAGCAAAGCTTGTAGAGTGCCGACTGTTTCGGGTCAGCAAACCGGCATTGGCTGCAGCGACTCGTTGAACGAGGTCATCTTTTTGGTAAGCTCTCGTATCTGGTTGAACTCCGTCTGGAATCTAAATGTGGACGGGAGCTGTGGTAGCAAAAAAAGGATAAGCAACATACCAAGCACTGCCATAATCCGTCCTTCCCAGCGCCGCGTTTTATCGTTCTGTTTCGTTCGTGCTGCTGCCAAACCGCACCCCAATGCGGTACAACCGCAAAATATGCCGAAGACACAATGGGTGAATGTCTGGCCATCCAATATCCCTTGGGCCAACAAGCCAAAAATCAAGCAGAGTAGTGCAATGACACGCATATAGTAGCAGCGTCTAGCCGAAAAATGGGGGCTTCTACCACATTTTCCACGGGGCTTTGCCTTCGGACCAGAGTTTGTTGAGCAGGTTGAACTCGGAGAAGGTGTCCATCGGTTGCCAGAAGCCGTCGTGCAGAAAGGCCATCACTTGGCCGTCGGCTGCCATGGTGCGGATGGGTTTCTGCTCGAACATCACCTGGTCGCAGGATCCCTCCAGATAATCGAAGATGCCGCAGGAGGCGACGAAGAAGCCGCCGTTGATGCGGCCTTCGGCGGCTTGCGGTTTCTCGTTGAATTGCGTGACGCGGCCTTCGGGGGAGATGCCCATTTCGCCAAAACGGCCGGGAGGCCGCACGGCGGTCACGGTAAGCTTCTTGCCGTGCTTGCGATGGAAAGCGCGGGAGGCGTTGATGTCAATGTTGCCCACGCCGTCTCCGTAGGTGATGAAAAAATCAGGGTCGTCGCCAATGTAAGGTTTGATTTTTTGGATGCGTCCGGCGGTGAGGGTGTTTTCGCCGGTGTCGGCCAGGGTGACGGACCAGTCTTCCTCGTCGTGGTGAGTGTGGAATGTGACGCCGGCTTTGCGCCCCAGGCGAAGGGTGACGTCGCTGGTCATCCAGAGGTAATTGCGGAAGTAGTCCTTGATGATGTCGCCCTTGTAACCGAGGCAAAGGATGAAGTCCTTGTGGCCGTGGGCCGCGTAAGTTTTCATGATGTGCCACAGGATGGGCCGGTCGCCGATGGGCACCATGGGTTTGGGGCGGTATTCGGTTTCCTCGCGCAAGCGGGTGCCTTTGCCACCGCAGAGTATGACGACTTTCATGGCAGGCCAGGCTCCGGGTGAACGGGCGTTTTATTCATGAGAACCATGGGCAATGGATACGCCAGGAACGGCCACAGGGGCAACTCTAAATGTCTAATGACGAAATGTGCAGGTCCCGGCCAATTTCGCTTCCAAGAACTCCTACGGCGCGAAATCCTCGGCGACGAGGCGCGCGATTTCACTCCCGATGGCCAGGGAGGCAGTGGCGCCCGGACTGGGGGCGTTGAGAACATGCAAGGCGCGGGATCGGCGCACGAGGCAGAAATCCTGCAACAATTCGCCGTCCGGCGACATGGCTTGGGCGCGGACGCCGGCGCCGCCGTGGCCCAGATCTTCGATGCGGATTTCCGGGACGAGCCGTTGCAGGGCCTGGCAGAATAAGCGTCGGCTGAAGGAACGCTTGATTTCATCCCAGCTCATTCGCTTGTGCTTGCCCATGAAATGCCAGAGTCCGGAAAAACTCAAAGCGTCCCAGAGGTCGCGGACGTTAATATCGGTTTTCTTGTAGCCCTCCCGCGCCCCGGCCAGCACCGCGTTCGGGCCGGCTTCGACGCCGCCTTCAATCAGGCGCGTGAAATGGACGCCCAGGAACGGGAAGGTCGGGTCCGGCACGGGATAGATCAGGTGGCGCACCAGATGCTGGCTTTCGGGCCTGATCTTGAAATACTCGCCGCGGAAGGGGACGATGCGGACCTCGCGTTTTTCGCCGGCCATGGCGGCGACGCGGTCGCAGTGCAGGCCGGCGCAATTGACCACGTAATCCGCCTGCCAGTCGCCGGAGGAAGTGCGGACCAACCAGCCTCCACTCTGCGGCTGAATCTTGTTGACGCTGGCGCGGGTGGCGACGCGCCCGCCCGCCGCCTCGAGTTTCTTGACCATGGCATGGCAGACCTGGACGTAATCGACAATGCCCTCCTGGGGGACATGAACGGCGGCGATGCCGGCCACATGGGGTTCGATCTCCAGCATTTGCGGGCGGTCGAGGAGGCGGAGGCCTTGCAGGCCATTTTGTTGGCCGCGTTCGAGGAGCTTGTGCAGACGGGGCAGCTCGGTTTCGTCCACCGCCACGACCAGCTTGCCGCAGATTTCGTGGGCGATGCCGTTATCCTTGCAGAAGGCGACCATTTCCTGGATGCCGGAGACGGCCAGTTTGGCCTTGAGCGAACCGGGCTTGTAATACAACCCGGCGTGGAGCACGCCGCTGTTATTGCCGGATTGATGGCGGGCCACGTCGTCCTCTTTTTCCAGGACGACGACTTGGGCGGCGGGGAAGCGGCCGGATAATTTCAGGCCGGTGGCCAGGCCGATGATGCCGCCGCCTACAATAATAATGCGCCGTTGTGTCACCTCATAAAAATCCGCCCGGAAAGAGCGCGAGTCAATTCATTTGGGCGGCGGCTGCCGGTTTCCGGCCGGCTAATTTACGAGTTGGCTTCAGCGTTTTTTTGCGTATCCTGCCGCCAATGGCTATGAATGGACAACAGTCCGCCGCAAAACAGCACACGCGGAAGGGCAGCTTGCTGGTGCTGTTCATTGTGCTGGGAGGCGCATTGGCCGCCTTGTGTCATCAAGGGTTTTTGCCGCACCAGGTCATGTGGGCGAACGACGTGCCGCTGGGCGCAATGATGGACCCTTGCAACCGCTTGCCTGGAACTTTTTCCGGCCATTGGGACACCCTCTACTATATTGGGGGGCCTTCGCCGAGTTCTTCACCTTCGTTTTCGACGCTGTTGCAATGGATTCTCGGTCCGGTGATTTATCTCAAGATTTACACACCGTTGACCATGGTGATGCTGGGGTTCGCGGCGTGGTTGTTTTTCAGGGGACTGGGCTTCGCGCCGGCAGCGTGCGTGGTGGGCGCCCTGGGGGCGGGATTGAACATGCACTTTTTCTCCAACGCTTGCTGGGGCCTGGGCAATTGGAATATATCGGCCGCCATGGTTTTCATCACGCTGGCCGTGCTGGCCTCCTCCACTATTCGTCCCTTGTGGGTCAAGGCGGCGATTGCCGGGCTGGCTGTCGGCATGATCGTGATGGAGGGTTATGATGTGGGGGCCATTTTAAGCCTTTATGTGGGACTTTTCATTGTTTTCTATGTCCTGCGAACGTCGCCCAACCCCACGCAGGGAATTCCCCGGACCATCGGCGTGGGGACGCTGGTGGTGCTGTTTGCGCTCTTGATCTCGGACAGCACCCTTTACACGTTGGTGGGGACGCAAATCAAGGGGACATCATCCGGGGCGGGGCAAAGCGCGGGTGAAAAGGAGGCCCACTGGAACTTCACCACCCAATGGAGTTTCCCGAAGTTGGAAACGATTCGCCTCGTCATTCCGGGCGTGTTCGGATACCGCCTGCAGGACTACATCACGGACACGAACAAAGCCAGCGCCTATTGGGGCAAGATCGCCGAGGACCCGCATGTGGACCAACTGGAGAGCAGCGATCCGCAGACCCGCGCCCATGCCGCCGCCTCCCTCGGATTGCAGTCGGAAGTCCAAAACGTCATGGCGGGCGACGACCTGTCCATGCGGGGACGGATCATGGATCAGATCAAGGGCGGCCTGCAACGGCGGCATACCGGCTCCGGGGATTACACGGGGGTGCTGGTTTGTCTGCTGGCACTTTTCGGCCTGTTTAATTCCTGGCGAAAATCCAATTCGCCCTTCTCGGAACATGAGCGGCAGTTTGTGTGGTTTTGGGGCGGGGCGGCGCTGTTTTCTCTGATGGCGGCTTGGGGCCGGTACAGCTTTGTGTATCAGTTCATCTACCACTTGCCCTACCTCAGCACCATCCGCAACCCGATCAAATTCCTGCATCCCTTGAACATCTGCCTGATGATCTTGTCGGGCTATGGTCTGGAAGCGCTCTACCGCGGCTATCTGCGCGGGTCGGTCAATCGCGCCGGAAGCTGGTGGCAAAAAGCCGCCGCCTTCGACAAGAAATGGACCACCGGCAGCCTGCTGGTCCTGGGGGCATCCGTGCTGGGCCTCCTGATCCTGACTTCCTACAAGGCGAACCTGGCCCACTATTTGGATCAGAACGGTTTTCCAACTGATCAGGCATCGCAGATGGCGGCGTTTTGCATCCAGGAAGTCGTTCTCTTCATCGTCTTTTTTGGCCTGTCGGTGGCGGTTCTCATTGGCGCTCTCAGCGGCGCATTCAGCGGACGCCGCGCGATTTGGGCCTGGGTCTTTCTTGGCGCCATCATGATATTTGATCTGGGCCGCGCCGACGCGCCGTGGGTCCGTTATTACGACGTCGAGCAAAAATACAGCATGAACCCGGTCGTTGATTTGCTGCGGCACGAACCTTGGGAACATCGCGTCATGTCGCGCTTCTCGCCCACGGGGGGTTACATCCCCGGGGAGGGCAATCTTGGCGCGCTCTGCCATTGGTGGCTGGAGAATGATTACCTGGCCAACAACATCGAGTCCCTGGAACTGGACCAGGCACCGCGCCTGCCCGACCTCGACCGGACTTATATCGACAACTTCGGCGGCTGGAACTCGCAGGATTTGTCTCCCCCTGTGCGCTTCTGGCGCCTGACCAATACGCGCTATATCCTGGCGGACGCGCGCGTCACGCCCGCCCTCAACCAGTTGGCCGAGCCGAAAAACAGCTTCCGCAACGTCCTGCTGATGGACATCGTCCCCAAACCCGGGGTAAGTCAAGTCGAAGACTGTGGTGATTTGACCGTCCAGACCAATGAGAACGGGCACGTCGCACTGATCGAATTCACCGCCGCCCTGCCGCGCGCCAAACTCTATTCCCACTGGCAAATGACCGACGACACCGCGGCGCTGGCGGAATTAAACTCACCGAAATTTGACCCGGCGAAAACGGTGCTCATTGCCAACGACACCCCGGTGGCGCAGAAACCGGCCCAGCCCGATGCGGAGGCCGGCACTGTGACCATCAGCAGTTACCTCCCCAAAGACGTCAAACTGGAAGCCGACGCGAAAACGCCGGCTGTCCTGTTGCTCAATGACCGGACCGGGGAATATTGGAAGGTCTGGGTGGATCAGCAGCCAGCCAGCGTCCTGCGTTGCAACTACATTATGCGCGGAGTATTTCTGCCGCCGGGCCACCACTCAGTTGAATTCCGTTTCCGCGCCCCCATGAAATGGCTTTACGTCAGCGCCTCCGCCTTTGCCTTTGGCGTCTTGCTGACCGGCTACGTCGTTGTCTCCCGCCTCAGGCGCGCGCCGGAAGCCTCCGCCGTATCCGGAAAACCGGTTGCATCCTGACGCGGCACTAAATCTCAATCACCGCATCCGGCACAAACCTGGGATCAACTTGACCGATTTCCATTATGGCAGGGCGAGCGTGAAGGCGCCGCTCTGATCGGCCCCGAGGAAATAACCTTGGGCGGTGGTCTGGCCTTGCAGGATCACACCGTTGAATTTGATAATTTGTTTCGGGGCGTC
>JBEKDI010000017.1:0-65242 GCA_050014435.1 Verrucomicrobiota bacterium
GGCCAACTACAAGCGGCTCCGAGAGCTGACCGAAAAATGGGTGGGCTTATCCCTCCGTCTGGCCAAAGAAAAACGCCAAAGGACCGCGTAACGTATCGGAGAACGTTTCACTCCTCAGTCTGGATTCAAGCCCAAAAAATCCGACCTTTTCGCACCTTATCGCACCTTATCCGACCTTTTCGCACCATTTTGAAACATTTTTTTACCCGAAATAACCGTAAGAACCGTAAAATCTGTTTTTGCCCTATTTTAGGTGGGAACCTATTATCGCCCAATATTTTACAACCGAGACAGGAGAAAGGCATTGCGGCTTTTACGTATTCGCGTAGCCTGTCAACCGAATGGAGGAAATAGTTTAAAAATGCCAAAATCCGTGCAATGCAAAATGCAGCTTGCGACGGCTCCGTGCCAGGTTGTGCCGGCATTTGTGACGGGTTCACCCGCGCGGTTTAACTCTCCGGCCATGAGCCATTTGCATCATTCTATGCTGTTGCAAATATTGCGCGGCGGGGCAACATCGTGTCCAGAGACCTTTACAAACAATACGATGACATGAAAATACCCGCTCCAATCATCCGGTCCTTCATCCTTGTCCCGGCGCTGCTTTTGGCCTCTGTCATGGCCCGGGGGCAGGAGGCGCCAAAGAAAATCCTCTTCTTTTCCAAATCGTCCGGCTACGAGCATGACATGATCAAACAGCATGACGGGCAATTGAGCGAAGCCGAGAAGATCCTCGCCGATCTGGGGGAAAAGAATAACATTGAATTCACCTTCACCAAGGACGGGAGCGTTTTCACGCCTGACAATCTCGCCCGATATGATGCTTTCTTCTTCTACACGACAGGGGACCTGACGCAACCCGGCTCGGACAAAAATCCGCCCATGTCCAAGGAAGGCAAGGCCGCGCTTCTCCAGGCCATCGCCAACGGCAAGGGCTTCATCGGCACTCACAGCGCCACTGACACTTTTCATTCGCCGGGATACGGCGAGCGCGGTCCGGCCCGCAAAAAGAACAATGACGCCACCATCGATCCCTACATCAAAATGATCGGCGCGGAATTCATTATCCACGGCTCGCAGCAACGCGCCCGCCAGATCTGCGTGGATAAAAGTTTTCCGGGAATGAGCGAGGTGCCGGATGACTTCGCGCCATTGGAAGAATGGTATTCGCTCAAGTATTTCTCGCCTGAGCTGCACGTGCTTCTGGTGCAGGACACCTCCAATATGGTCAAATCAGACGGCGGCAACAAACGCGCGTATGATCGCCCGAACTATCCGTCCACCTGGGCGCGCGAGTATGGCAACGGACAGGCTTGTTCCGCAGGCTTTTCGCACGGCGCCTCTTTGCTTCTGCACAGGGTGCAACCGCATCATAGGGGCCGAGTCTTTTACACCAGCATGGGCCACCGGGATGATATTTGGACCAGTCCTGTTTTCCAACAGGTCCTGCTGGGCGGGATGAATTGGGCGCTGGGCCGTGTCGATGCCGACGTCACCCCAAACATCGCGAAAGTGGCTCCCCAAGCCGGGATTCTGCCGCCGGAATAGCGGAAACCGTCATCCTGGCCCTTCGCCAATAAGTTGCCTGAGCTTCTGCAAGGCGCGCGCCCGGTGGCTCAGGTTGTTCTTTAACTCGTCCCCCAGTTCGGCAAAAGATTGCGCATAACCCTCCGGCACAAAGAGCGGGTCGTAGCCAAAACCGCCCCGGCCCGACGCATTTCCGCTGATCCTCCCTTCACAAACACCGTCAACCAGAACAATCTGGCTCGACGCAAACGGCAGGATGCGCCGGGAGCCCGGGTCGAAGGCCAGCCGAAGAACCGCCAGGACGCAACGAAACCGGGCCGTCCGCTCCCGGGGCGGTTTGCCTTCGAGCAAGCGAAGCAATTTGGCGTTGTTGGCTGAATCCGGGGAATTGGCGGCGCCGGGAGCGGCCCCGACCGCGAAGCGCGCCGAGTGGACGCCGGGAGCGCCGTCGAGCGCATCCACTTCCAAACCGGAATCATCCGCCACGATATAAAACGGCTCATCCGCCGGAACCGGCAACGGATCCGAACTCTTTGTGAGCCACTCGCCCAGGGAAACAACCTTTTTTCTGGCATTGCCGGCAAAGGTATCCGCATCCTCGATGGCCGCGGGCGCGCCGGGAAAATCGTCCAACGTCAGACAACGAAAATCCCCTCCCAGAATTTGCCCGAACTCCTGGACTTTGTGCGCATTGCGCGTGGCAATCAGCAGCGTAGTCATAAGTTGCAAACCGTTGTGGGCGCCATCGCGTGGATTACCGGGGCGCAGGCTCCAGTTCAAACCAACCAGTCTGTCCTCCCGCGTCTGGAATGAAACCCGAACCGCCCTGGGAAGCACCAATAAAAGCCCCCTTGAATCGCAACGTCTGATTATCGTTCGTATTAAGAAGAGAACCGGTAATGACGCCATTGGCTGAAAGGGAAATTTTTAAATTGTCGGACGGGCTTCCCTCAACAAACAACTGGCCCTTTTCGTTCACCCCCAGGTTGTTGGTCAGCGGTGGCAGAATTGTTCCCCCTCCAAAAATGATCGAATACTGGCTGCCGTTTGTGGGATGCACATAATTTGTGCCACCCGAACTCACCAGCATGTTACTGACAACACCCACGCCGCCCGAATAATAACCGCCGATATTCGGCGCTTTATACCAATACAACTGGCCGCTGCAACTCCCGGATGCGTTGTTTGTTTCCCAGCCGATGAGCAATCCATTGGTCTTGTAACCGGCAGGTACCACGTAAAGGGGCCAAATGCCCTCCTTGGAAACCCTGGCCGACTGTGAAAACGTCGCATTATCGGGCAACGCGCCGCTCAACGCAATGGCGCCGCCGCTGCTGACACTCAGAGCCGCGTAGCCATTCGTGCCCGGCCCGTTCGTTTGGCCCGCCGGCTGCAGGCTGAGAATGTACTTGCCGGTGGCGGGCACTGTATTCGAGGACAGTTTCGTCACCTCGCGGTAGCAATTCAGCCCGGAAGACCAGGTGTCCGAAGAAATCACTCCAGTGGCAATGTCGGTGCCGTTGCTCAAATCCATCTGAACGATGACGTCCAGGGGCTTTCCGTGAAAATCCGCAATGCCGGTGGACATGGATCCGACTGTAAAATAGCTGTTATTCAGAAAAACAGGATATATTGGAATCGGAGCATAAGCCGGGAAAACCAGCCGGCCGCTTATCGCGCCGGCTGGCGTCAGGGTAAATGTCAAAAAGCCCGAGTTGGTCGGGGTCACGGGCTTGTCCGAGCAAATGAACAGGCCGCTGTAGGTTCCAGCCACATTGGCAAACGCGACAATGGAGAATTTTTCCGCAATAACGGAGGTTTGCCCGGCCGCATTGGTGGCCACGGCCTCGACCACATAATTATCGGGCGGGAGATTGCTCACCGCCGCCGACCAGGCCGAGGCGCCGCTCGCGGCCAACAAGGGACCGACGCCGAAGCCGGTGGTCAGCGAAGTAATTTTCCAGTTCACCGGGGCGGACTCGTAACCGGACCTCATCCTTCCCTTTAAACGGAATGAGTTGGTCGTTAATCTGGCATTGGCTGATGGGTAAATAAACGAGATGCCTTTCCCCGCATTGCTCCGCACAAACGTCGCGGTCCACAAGAGGCCCTGGGCATTTGTGAAGGAAACCGCTGGATTGGCCGTAGTGTAAGCCCCCTCGCTCCATCCGACGAATGTTGATCCGGCCGCGGGAGTCGCCACAACCTTATACGCGGCCTGATACTGCAATGGATAGCCGACCGGGTTTGTCTTAACAACCCCTGCCTGCGTGAGACTTACACTGCCATCTCCATTGATAAGAATGCCGGTATTCGTCACCAGTTGAACCGATTCGTTAAAATTTCCTGCGTTATCCAGGACTGCAACAGAGTTGCTATAGACACCTGGCGGCATAATCCCGAAATTAAGCGACCAATTGGTTGTTCCGAGAGCGTAACCGCCAAGACCAATGCCCTGGTTCGGAACCGTCCCGTCTCCATTCGCCACAGGCATCATGTAACAATGCACCCACGCCAGACCATTGGTGTCACTGGCCGTCCCGCTGACTATCAGGGGGCTATTGTCGCCGAGAATGGTATTGGCCCCTGGATAAAGAATCGACAGCCCGGGAGCATTAGTATCGACGATCGCCCTAAAGTTGTTGCTGATCACCGTACTGTTTCTTGCCTGGTCCACGGCTTCCACCAGGGCAATATAGTTGCCGGCGGGAAGTTCATTCATCGTCAACGACCAATTTGTCGTCCCGCTTGTTGATTGCGCCGGAAGCATCGCCAGCCCGTTCGTTTGAGAGAAAATCTGGCAGGTCACGGTCAGCGGCAGCGACACCCCATTGCTTGAAATCGTGCCGCCGACCAGAAGGCTGTAGTTGCTCAGGACAACATTCGCCGTCGGCGATGTAAAAGTAATGCTGTTGGAAGGAAGGCTGTTGGAAACGAAAGTCGCGGTCAGAGTCGAGGCTCCGGACATCGTGAACGTTTGCACCGGATTCAGGGAAACCTCGGTTCCATAGGTCCATGTGTAGAAGAACTGATTTGAATCAGGATTTGCCGTGGCCTGGAAAGTTGACAGCACCGGAATAAGCTGACCATTCGTAGGTGTCGAAACGCTCCCGGGGCCAACCACTTCCAACAGCAGGGGAGCGTTCGTCGTGACGCTGAAATTGTTGGTGATCAACGTTTGATCTCCATTCGAGTCCATCGCGATAGCCTGAACAATGTAGTAGCCCACAGCAAGGTTGCTCTCGGTAACTGACCACGTGTTCGTGCCGATGACCGTAAGCGCCGGACCGACCGCCATGTCGTTCGACACGGAGTATATCTGGCAGGTTATGGTCGCCGTATTCGACGGCACGTTGGAAATGGCCCCGGTGATGTTGAATGTGTTGTTGCTGACTATCCCATTTGGGGCTGGATAGGTAAAGGCGATGCTGTTCGGAATGCCATTCGAGATAAACGTCGCGGTCAACACAAAACCTTCAAACATGCTGAATTCCACTTCCTGGTTAAAATTATCCCCTTCACTGGCGCTCCAATTGACGAACAATTGATTGGAGCCAGGCGTTGCCTCGACGGAATAAATTGTGCCGTCCTGGAAGGGATAGCCCACCGCAGTGACGATGTTGGATGCAGCATTCGTGAAATTAACGGTCCCGTTGCCGTTCGTTAGAATAGTAGTAACACTAACCAGATTGGTTGCTGGCGGGCTGAGGTCCCCTGCTCCATTCTGGGCCTGAACGCTCACGTTATAACTACCTGGGTACAAGTTGAGTGACCAATTGGTGGTTCCCGAAGCGTAATTGGTTACAAGGGTCCCATTCGTATATGGATATGGATATGTCCCGTCTGTCGCGGCTTGCGGAGTCAGAACGCAGATCACCACCGCCAACCCAATGTCGTCGCTTGCGGTTCCTTGCAAATTAGTCGCCGGCAGGGGGGATGTTGGAGAGGTTATCGAAACCGTGGGCAGATTCGTTTCCACCGGAAGAGTCGTCAAATTGGTGAAGTCACAAAAGAGCAGGTTTGAATTGGCCGGCGCGTTAGTTCCAATATAATTGACCGGCAAAAGCCCTTGGGAGGCCTGGGAGGGGATTGTGCTGCTCGCTCCATAATCTAAAAAGTCGGCAGGCTCCACCTCGCCATCTCCGACACTCAATGTGTTAAAATACGCGAGCATATTCGAGGACACCAGTTCATTCGAATTATTAAGTATCCGCCCGAATACAGTAAAATTCTGGCCATCCAGATCACTGGAGTTGTCCACCAGATTGAAGAAAAAGCCGCTGGTGGCGGAATTGGTTGTCTCTGAATTGAGCGCCATGGCGATCGTGCCAAAGCGATTATGAATCAGCGGCCCGAAACCAAATTCATTCTGAAGTTGAGGGGGAAAGGGCGGATTGAATTGGTTGCTGGAGGTGTAGCTGACAATATCCCAGCCCGTCAAAGGAGGGGTCGTGTTGGTGCGGTCTGACGCGCCGTCGTCTCCACCCTGAAGAACAAACTCCGGATTACACCGGTCAAAAAACATGTTCGCATAAGCCCCGGAGCTGACGTAGTGAATGAAATTCTCCACTGTCGCCGGTTTGTCGTGGTCGAAGAGTTGCACATCTAAATTGCTGGTTCCGCCGCCGGGGAAGCCGCTGAGGATGAATCGGACAATGGTGCCGTTAGTGATTGCCAGCACGGCGTTCGAGCTTGTCACGGAGTTGGTTAAGTTGCTGGCAATCACCGTGTAACTTCCGGCCTCGTTGGTGATGACGTCTTCCAATGTCAGCACCGAAGCAGCCGAGCCGCTGATTATTACCCCGTCGTCGTTGGTGCCGTCGGTCAGGTTGGTGGTGTTGAACTGCCATTGATAGCCCGTCGCGTTGCTGGCGCCGACGGTAAACGCGGCGCTGGAGGCGTTGTTGACAGTGATGCTCTGCGGCTGGTTGGTGATGGTCTGCGCCGGGGCGGTCGCCCAAAAGGCGAAAATCATTAAAAAAACCCGAAAAATCGGATAAAGCCTATTCATCCAGCATCGGCGTAAAAGATCGTCATTGGCCGGGCGACGGCTCCAAGAGGAAATATCCCGTCTGGCCATCGTCCTCCAGAAAGAAACCGGAGCCGCCCTGTTCCCGGCCAAAGAAAGCCCCCTTGAATTGCAGCGGTTTGGCGCTGTTGGCGCTCATAAAATGCCCGGTTAACACCCCATTGCCTGAGAGGGAAATTGCCAGTTTGTCACTGTCGGTCGCACTCTCCGGCTTGAATTGATCGCCGGCGTCAGCCACCGACAGATTATTGCTCCCCAGCACGTTGTTCGTCGCTGTTTGAAAAACAATTGAGTAGTTGCCCTTTGCGGGAGGATAATAATTTGTGCCGGTTGAGTCCACGAGCGCATCAATCTTGTTCGTCAAGTAAGAGCCAACATTGGCAGCTTTGAGCCAATACAATTGGCCGCTGGAGACTCCAGCCGCCTGGTTGGTTTCCCAGCCCATGAGCGCTCCGTCCGTCTTGTAACCGGCCGGGATGGCGTAGAGGGGCCAAACACCGTCCTTGGAAACCCTGGTTGCTTGGGAAAACGCCGCGCCGTCCGGCAGCGCGCCGCTTAAACTCAAAACGCCTCCGCTGCTGACGGAAAGTGAGGCGTAGCCGTTGGTGTTGGTCCACGACAATGGGTCCAACCTGAGAATATATTTTCCAGTGGCTGGCGTGGTAAGGCCGGAAAGTTTTGTGACCGCACGGTAGCAGACGATTTGCGAAGACCAACTACTATTTGAAGCCACGACGGATCCAGTGAATTCGTCGGTTCCATTGGTCAAATCCAAATTGAAGCCGTACAGATAAACAGGGTTCCCGGGAAAAGGCAAAGTGTAGTATGCCCCGCCGATATTTCCATAGACGTTGAATTTGCCGATAATTGCGATCGGCTTGTAAGCAGGGAAAACCAGCCTTCCGCTATACGCGCCGCTGGCCGTCACGGCAAGTGTGAAGGAACCTGAATTGGTGGGAGTGACGGGAGCACCGCTGTCGCAAATGAAGAGGCCAATGTAGTTTCCCTCCACGCCCTTGAAATATTGCACGGAGAATTTCTCGGAGACGGCGGTGGTCGTTCCCCCGGCGTAGGTGGCCACCGCTTCAACCTCGTAGTCATCGGGAGGCAGGTTGCTCACGGCCACCGACCAGGCGCCCCGGCCGGATGTTGTCAACGGACCAAGCTCAAAACCGGTGTTCGTTGAAAAAATCTGGCAGGTGATTTGTGCAGACCCGGCGCCGGGCGTAATCCTTCCTTTCAGCAGAAAACTGTTGGTGTTTAATTTGGCATTGGCCGGGGGATAGGTAAAGGAGATGACTTTTGGCGCGCCGTTTGAGATGAATTCCGCGACGAGCGTCATATTGCTGGTCATTGTGAAAGTTTCCGTCGAGTTGGTAAAGACCCCGGTGCCATCATTCCATCCGTAAAACGACTCGCCGGAGCCGGGGATTGCCGTGGCCTGGAAAGTTCCTCCCACTGCCGCCACATATTCCCCGTTTGTAATGGGAGAAACTGATCCATTCCCTACTATGATCAAATTCAAGGGGGCAAGCGGCCCAAAATTCGCCGTCACCGTCGAGCCAAAGTTTATGTCGAACGCAACTTCCGAGTTGGTTTCTGTCTGGCCTCCGGCGGTCCAGTTGATAAATTCCCAATTGGGCGCGGCCGTTGCGACCAAGTTAAAGTTACTGCCGGATTGGAAAGGATAGCCAATTGGGGCATTGATGTTTGTGGGCACTCCCTGGCCCTGCGCAAAACTGACAGTGCCGTTGCCATTGGTAGTGACCCCAGTAATAGTCACGAACTGAGTTGCTGCCGTGCTCAGGTAACCGGCGCCGTTCTGGGACTGAACGATTAATTCGTAGCTGCCTGGCAGCAGCTCCGGCACCTGAAATAATCCATATAGATCCTCAATGGTTAACAAGTCCAACGACCAATTGGTGGTTCCAAGAGCATAATTGGTCAAAGAAACACCGCCATTTGCATACGCTCCGCCGGTGGCTTGCGGGACCATGGCGCAGGACACATTTGCCAGCCCCACGTCATCACTGGCTGTTCCTCCCGTCGCAACTGAACCGCCATAAGTAAACAACGCATTGGTGGCGGGCGACGTTATCGAGACGGTGGGAGAACGCGTGTACACTGGAAAAGCCGTCAAATTGGTAAAATCACAAAAGAGCAGGTTTGAATTGGCCGGCGCGTTGGTTCCCGTGTAATCGACCGGCAGCAAGTTGATAGATGGGATTGTGTTTGTTCTCCCATAATCTAAAAATGTTACAGGTTCAACCGCGCCGTATCCATCGCTCAGAGTATTAAAATACGCCAATAAATTGGAGAAGGACATTACATTTGAATTATTGAGTATTCGCCCGAAAACGGTGAATGGCCCACTATCATTGGTGGTGGTGTCCAAATTGTTTATACCGCTCGTATTGTCAGCTAAATTAAAGAAAAAGGCGCTACTGGCGGAATCCGGGCTGGAACCATGCGCCATCGCAATCGTGCCAAACCGATTATGAATCAACGGCCCAACGTTAAACTCGCTGTCAACTTGACCCGGAAATGGCGGATAGAATTGGTTGCTGGCAGTGTAACGGACAATATCCCAACCCGTCAGAGGAGGAGTTGTGCTGGTGCGATTTGACGCGCCATCGTCTCCACCCTGTAGCACAAACCCCGGCGCACACCGGTCAAGGAACATGTTCGAATAAGCCCCGGAGCTGACGTAGTGAATGAAGTTCTCCACTGTCGCCGGTTTGTCATGGTCGAAAAGTCGCACATCCAAGTTGCTGGTTCCGCCGCCGGGAAAGCCGGTGAGGATGAATCGGACAATGGTGCCATTGGTGATTGTCAATACCGCGGGCGGGGCGCTCGTCACCGAGCCGTTGAGAACCACCGTGTAACTTCCGGCTTCATTGGTTGTGACGTCATCCAGTGTCAGCGCCGAATTGGTGGAGCCGCTGATAAATACCCCGTCGCTGTTCGCGCCGTCTGTCAGAATGTTGGTTCCGTTGAAATACCATTGATAGCTCGTCGCGCCGCCGGCGCCGACGGTAAAAGTGGCGGTGGAATCGTTGTTGACAATGATGCTCTGCGGCTGGTTGGTGATGGTCTGCGCCGGAGCGTCGGTCTGCAGGGCCAGCGCCACACCAAGACCGCACAGCTTGGAGATGATTTTCGTCATTGCGCAACTTTATCCGCATCCGGCCATTGTTTAAAGGAAAAATAAAACCCCGGCGCGACACGCAAACTCCTTGCCCGACGCGGGTTCTTTCCGCAATATCCATGCGCTTCTTATGCGGCGACAATATCCGTTTCATCTGATCGAGCCAAAATGGCAGCGCTTTTGGGAGGCGCGGCAAACTTTCCGCGCCTGGAACCCCGGCGATGACATCCCGCCGGAACATCCGTCCGCCAAACGGCACGGCCTGCGCGGCAACACCCCGGCGGGAAAGCTGCCGCCCAAGTTCTATATTTTGGACATGTTCCCCTACCCCTCCGGCGCGGGCCTGCACGTGGGCCACCCGGAAGGCTATACCGCCACCGATATCCTGACGCGCTATCGCCGCGCACTCGGTTTCAATGTGCTGCATCCGATGGGCTGGGATGCCTTCGGACTCCCGGCCGAACAATATGCCATTCGCACCGGACAGCATCCGAGAAAAACGACGGAAGAGAACATTGGCGTCTTCAAGCGCCAGATAAAATCGCTCGGGTTCAGCTATGATTGGAGCCGCGAAATCGACACGACGGACCCGAAGTATTGCAAATGGACGCAGTGGATTTTTCTCAAGCTTTACAATTCCTGGTTCAACCCCGCGACCAACAAGGCCGAGCCAATCCAGACCCTGCCGGACGAGCGCCGCGACTTTGTTGACGGCAAACGGCTGGCGTACGTGTCCGAAGCGCCCGTCTGGTGGTGCGAGCAACTCGGCACCGTCCTGGCCAACGAGGAGGTCATCGACGGAAAAAGCGAAGTCGGCGGATTTCCCGTGGTGCGAAAACCCATGCGGCAATGGATGCTGCGCATCACCGCTTATGCGGATCGATTGCTGGCCGGGTTGGAAAAGATCGATTGGAGCGAATCGCTCAAGGAAATGCAGCGCAACTGGATCGGGCGCAGCGAGGGTGCCGAGGTGCAATTCCGCCTGGAAGATGGGTCGACGGCCTTCCCGGTCTTCACCACCCGGCCCGACACTTTGTTCGGAGCCACTTACATGGTGCTTTCGCCCGAACACAAACTGGTTGATGCCATCACCACGCCTGAACAAGAAGCCGCCGTAGCCGCCTACCGGGCGCAAGTCGCCACCAAGAGCGATCTGGAGCGCACGGAAACAGCCGGGGAAAAAACCGGCGTGTTCACGGGCGCTTTCGCGGTCAACCCGGTCAACCGGGAAAAAATTCCGATCTGGATCGCCGATTACGTGCTCGCGAGCTACGGCACGGGAGCCATCATGGCGGTGCCGGGCCACGACGAGCGCGACCTGGAATTCGCCCGCAAGTTCAACCTGCCCATCCGCGTAGTCGTGCAGGCCCCTGAACGGCAAGAGTCGCTTGGTTTTACAGGCGACGGCACGAGCGTCGAATCTGATTTCATCACGGGCCTGCCGACGCCCGAGGCAAAGGCAAAGATCATTCGCTGGCTGGAAGAGCGGAAGCTGGGCCGCAAGACAGTCAATTACAAATTGCGCGACTGGCTCTTCAGCCGGCAACGCTATTGGGGAGAACCGTTTCCGATTATCTGGAAGCAAGACGCCGCCGGCCATCTTCAACACGAGGCTCTGCCTGAGTCCGCCCTTCCCGTGCTGCCGCCGGACCTGACCGATTTCAAGCCCACGGCCACGGGCGAACCTCCTTTGGCGCGGGCCAAGGCATGGGTCAACCTGCCCGACGGCTCCCGGCGCGAAACCAACACCATGCCGCAATGGGCCGGCAGTTGCTGGTATTACCTGCGCTTTACCGACCCGCGGAATGACGGCGCCTTTTGCGGGACTGAACCGGAACAATATTGGATGGGCACGGCCGGTCCAGGCTCCACGCCCGGGGTTGATTTATACGTCGGCGGAATCGAGCACGCCGTGCTGCACCTGCTCTATGCCCGGTTCTGGCATAATGTCCTTTTCGATTTGGGCTATGTGAGCACGCCCGAACCGTTTGCCAAGCTCGTCAACCAGGGGCTGATCCTTGGCCAGGACGGCCAAAAAATGTCCAAATCCCGCGGGAACGTCATTAATCCCGACGACATTCAGAACGAATACGGCGCGGACGCTTTCCGCCTCTACGAAATGTTCATGGGTCCTTTGGAAATGGTCAAACCGTGGAACACGAAAGGTGTGGAAGGCGTCTATCGTTTTCTGGGGCGGGTCTGGCGGTTGTTCGTCGATGAGCAGAGCGAAACCGAATTCGAGCAAAACCAGGCGGCAAACGGAACGGAGGAATCCGGGACGCTGGATCAAATCCGGCTGAGCGCGGCCATTCGGGACTGCCCTGCCACTCCTGGCCAGCTCAAAACGCTCCATGCCTGCATAAAAAAAGTGAGCGAAGATCTCGACCGCTTTGGCTTCAACACCGCCATTTCGGCCTTGATGGTTTTTGTCAACGATGCGATTACCTGGGAAACCAAACCCAAATCTGTTTTGCGCGACTTCCTGATTCTGCTGCAACCGTTCGCGCCGCATCTGGCGGAGGAATTGCACGCCAAGCTTTGCGCCCCGGCGGATCCCGCCGGCACGCTGGCCTACGAAGCGTGGCCGCAATTCGACGAGCAAGTTCTCATCGAAGACACCGTGGAAATACCTGTGCAAGTCAACGGCAAACTGCGAGACCGGATCATTGTTCCAGCCGATGCCTCCCAGGCCCAGATCGAATCGGCCGCCCTGGCGGGCGAGAAGGTCAAGGCCTTCATGGGCGGAAAGCCCGTCAAGAAGATCATCGTCATTCCAAAACGCCTGGTCAACATCGTCGTCTGATTTCACTTGGAAAATCGACGCGCCGACTGTATATTGGATGCAGGATGAGGAATCTGACAAAGCAGGAACAGTTTGTGCTGTGTCTGGTTTTAGCATTATTGCTCACGGGGTGGGCGGTGAAGACGTATCGCGCGGCTCACGCGGCTGTGATGACCGCCACGCAGCAAAGACCGTAAAGTATGCAATCGCTTAATTTTGAAGAAGCCATCCGCAAGATTGTGGCGGAGGATGGCCGTTATGAGCCTGAGGCCTACACATTTGTGCAGGAAGCGATCTATTACACCCAGAAAGCCCTCGGCCGGCATAAACAGGAACAAAAACACGTCGGCGGCAAGGAACTGCTCAAGGGGATCCGCGATTACGCCCTGGACATGTTCGGCCCCATGACCCCCACCGTCTTGTCCGAATGGGGCATCCATTCCTGCGAAGATTTCGGCGAAATTGTTTTCAACCTGATCCAGCACCATCAGGCCACCCAATCCCAGTCCGACAGTCGTGACGATTTTAAGAACGGTTACGATTTTGATGAAGCCTTCCGCAAGCCGTTTCTGCCGGCCAAACCGCGGGTTTTGGAAGCGAAACCGTCGCAGCCCCGGATAATCGGCAAAGGGTGACTCTTCCGGGAATTCGATGATTGGCGCCAAACAAAAAACGGCACGTCTCGCATCGTCGAGAAAACCCGCCGCCATGCCGGCGCGAAAAAAACAAGACTCCCGGGCCGCCGCTCTTCGCGCTCCGCAAAGTCCGCTTCCGGGTATCCCGCCGGACGTTCGGCTAGTGACTCTGGAAAACGGCCTGGTGCTCATTATTCGGGAAGACCACAGCGCGCCGGTTGTCTCAGCGCAGGCCTGGTGCAACACAGGCAGCATCTGCGAGGGAAAATGGCTCGGGGCCGGCTTGTCCCATGTTCTTGAACACATGCTTTTCAAGGGCACCACCTCCCGCCCCGGCAGCCGCATCGACCAGGAAGTGCAACAGGCCGGCGGCTACATGAACGCCTACACGTCCTTTGATCGCACGGTCTATCATATCAACGTCCCCGATACCGGCGCGACCGTCGCCATCGATATCCTGTGTGACATTATGCAGAACGCCAGCCTGCCCGCGGCCGAGTTGGACAAGGAACTGGATGTCATCCGCCGCGAAATGGACATGAACCAGGACGATCCGGCCCGCCGGGCCGGCCGCAGGCTTTTCGAGGTCGCCTACACCAAAAGTCCCTATCGTTTCACCATTATCGGCTATCCGGACATTTTCAACACGCTCAAGCCGGAGGACATTCTTGCTTACTACAAAGAACGGTACGTTCCCAACAACATGTTCTTCATCGTGACAGGCGACGTTAAGGCGGATGCGGTGGTGAGCCAGATCCGCGGAGCCTTCGCCAAAAGCAAAGCCAGGCCGCTGGCTCCCATGGTGCTGCCGCGCGAACCCAGGCAAACCGGCCCGCGCGACACCATCGAGGAGGCTTCCATCCAACTGGGCTACTTCCACCTCGCGTGGCACATTCCTGATGTCCGTCATCCCGACATGCCGGCCCTGGATATCCTGGCCTCGCTTTTGGGCAGCGGGCGCAGCTCGCGCCTCTTTCGTGAGGTGCGCGAGAAGCAGGGGTTGGTTACGTCAGCCGATGCCTGGACTTATTGCGCCGCCGACCAAGGCTTGTTCGGCATGAGCGCGGTCGTGGATGGGGATAAGTTCGCTCCCTCGCGCGATGCCTTGCTGGCGGAAATCGAGCGTGTCCAAAACGAACCCGTGCCCGCCGGCGAACTGGCCAAGGTCGTCAAGCAATTTGTCGCCGGCATGCTCGCCACGCGCAAGACGATGCAGGGTCAGGCGCAGGACCTCGGCTCGAATTGGCTGGCGGCCAATGACTTGAATTTCTCCGAGCGCTACCTGGCTGCGGCCAAGCAAGCCACGCCGGCCATGCTGCAACGAGTCGCCCGGGAATATTTGACGCCGGCCAATCGCACTCTCTACGCCTTGTTGCCGGAAGGGGCCGCGCCCAAGGCCGCCGCGACGGTCCACGTCTCCGCCGAGAACGCCGTGCAAAAGATCGTCTTCCCCAACGGCCTCCGCCTCCTGGTCAAGGAGGACCATCGCCTGCCGTTCGTCGAGATGCGCGCCGTCTTTCAAGGCGGCGTCCTGGCCGAATCGGAAAAGAACAACGGCCTGACCCAGTTGATGTCCAAAATGCTGCTGCAAGGCACCGGCCGGCGCAGCGCGGAACAGATTTCCACCGAAATAGAATCCGTCGGCGGCAGCATTGAAACGTTCGGCGGCAACAATAGTTTTGGCGTCTCCGCCGAGGTGTTGAGGGAGGACCTGAAAATCGGTTTCGAGATCTTCGCCGATGTTATGTTGAATCCCTCCTTTCCGGCGGAGGCCTTTGAGCGGGAGCGCCGGATTCAGTTGGAAGTGATCCGCTCGCAACAGGATCAGTTGCTTCAACTTTGCAGCCAGGCCATGCGCCGCGGCCTTTTTGGCGGCGCCGGCTACGGTTTGGATCCCTCCGGCACCGAGAAAAGCGTCAAGGCGCTCCCCTTGTCCGCCTTGGCCGCCTTTTACAAGGCGATGGTTGTCCCAAACAATTGCGTCATGGCCATCTTCGGCGACGTTCAGGCCGCCGCCTTGAAGGCCATGATGGAAAAGTTTTTTGGCGGCTGGAAGGCGGGCACTCCCATTCTGCCCAAGGGCGCGCAACCTCTTGAGCTGACAAGCATAAAACGCATCACGGAAACGCGCGACAAGGAACAGGCGGTATTGCTGGCCGGTTTCCCGGGAGTGACCTTGAAGAATGACGATCGTTACGCCCTTGAACTGGTGCAGGAAGGATGCAGTGATTTGGGTTCCCGCCTTTTTCTGCGCATACGGGAGAAGCTCGGCCTGGCCTATTATGTCGGCGCGCAGAATTTTCTCGGCGTGGTTCCAGGGTACTTCGCCTTTTACGCGGGCACGGCGCGCGACAAGCTGCCTCAGGTTGAAGAGGAATTGCTCAAGGAAGTGAAGTTATTGGGCGACGAAGGCTTTACCGAGGAAGAGTTGAAACGGTCCAAAGCCAAAATTATCGGCCAGAAGAAAATCGCCCGCCAGGATTTGGGCGGTTATTCGATTACGGTGGCGCTGGATGAACTGTATGGTTTGGGCCACGACCACATTGATCTGGAGGATGCCCGCTACGAAGCCGTCACCCTGGACGATATCAAGGCGGTCTCCCGAAAATACCTGACTCCCGGTGCCCTCGTGCTGGCGACAATCAAACCTCCGGACGATTCCAGAGCCGCGGCCTGATGCATTATGTAGGGTGAAACCCCATGCCCGGCGGGGTCAAACATCACATATCCGCACGCCCTGCCGCAGCGAGGCGAGGGCATCAGCACGTTTCGGCACGAATTCCTGCGCGACATAGCCATCGAAGCCCGTATCCAGGATCGCCTGCATGATGCGCGGATAGTGCAATTCCTGCGTTTCATCAATTTCATTCCGGCCCGGCACGCCCCCGGTGTGATAATGGTCGATGCAGGCATGGTTTTCGCGGATCGTGTCGCACACGTCACCTTCCATGATTTGCATGTGGAAAATGTCATAGAGGAGCTTGAACCGCTCCGAACTGATGCGCTTGACAAGCTCGACGCCCCACCGGGTGTGATCGCACTGATAATCCTTGTGGTTGCGCTTGCTGTTGAGCAGCTCCATGCAAAGTGTGACCTTGTGCTTCTCGGCCCGGGGCAGGATGCGCCGCAAGCCAATCGCGCAATTCTCCATCCCTTTCTCATCGTCCAGGCCGGCGCGGTTGCCGGAGAAACAGATCAATCGCTTGAACCCTGCGTCCGCCGTTTCCTGAATGCGCTGTTCGTAAGCTCGAACGAGCGTGTCGTGATGTTCGAGGCGGTTCCAACCCTTTGGAATGCCGCCCAAGCCGTCGAGTGTCGGGGCATTGACCATCGAGCACACCAAATCGTGTTTCTTGACAGTGTCGAATTCGTCCGGATCAAGCAGGTCAATGGCCGCCAGGCCCGTCTCCTTGCCGGACTGGCAAAGATCGTCCAGTGAAATCTTGGCGTAGCACCAGCGGCAGACGGACTGGTGGATTCGTCCTTTGAGTTTCGTGGAGGTGAAAACTTCCGCAGACGAAGCGGGCGAAAGCTCCGAGGTGACAGCGATGGCCGCGGCTCCCACCGCGGCTTTGTGGAGGGCGGTTCGGCGGGACATTTTTGCGCGCATGAGCCCGATTCTAATCGCCGACGGCGGCATTGCAAGACCGCCATAATGGGCCTGACGGCTTCTTCAAAAAAGCCTCAAGTCCCTGAGGCAAATGCCGATACCCAAGCGAGGGTGTAGCCTCACGACCGGCTATCTTTGGCCGCGGAGCTTGCGCGCTGGAATTATTATGAACATAGAGGCGATCAGTGAGAGTGACTGGGTTTCCGTCATCCGCGGCACGCGCCCTGTTCAATTTGAGTTTCTGGCGCTCCAACTCTTTCTCGTCAATTTGCGGAACCGGTTGCAGGCCGGGGAAATTTCGATTCAGGATTGCATTCATGAACTGAAAGCGTTTTACACGAAATTCAGCCGACTGCCCGTTGCGGAGAAGGATTTCAACAAGATTGCCCGCCCGGAGCAGACCATGACCAGCCGGCTGATGGACCGCGAAGAAACAGCCCGCCGAATCATTACCGGCCAGAGCCTGATGCTCGCCGGGGAGGAATCATTGCTGACCACACTGCCCCCCGGAAACTGGATTGGCGGGACCATCCCTTATTTCATGGCCCGCGACGGAGGCTGCCTGTGCAAGGACAAGATTTTTGTCACTGAAATTCCTGGAGAATTCCAAGCCTCAACCCACACCTACTCCACAGCCACGCTGCCGGGTGTTTATCACGAAACCGTTGAGGGCACTGTCAGTTTTATCATCCTGCCTGCGTATAGTTCGGCGCACACCGAGTTTGCCTTGCACGCGTCGCGCTATGAGGATTTTGCCCTCGACCCGCTGGTGGGCTGGATCGCCGGCATCGATTTGGCGATGGTGGGCAAGACCGCCCCAAAAGTGTTTTGCGGCGGTCCGCAGCCGCTGGACGACGCCGCAGCCGTAATGCGCCTGAAGCTGCCCGCCGACCGCCTGGCACAAATCAACATCATCAATCTGTTCCAACCGGGTGATGGCGACACGATCTGCTTTCAAGCCACCGGGTTCTCCACCACCATGGCTGTGATCAACGGCCAGGAACAAAACTTTGCGGAATACCTTCAGCGCATCAATGCTGACACACGCCTGCCTTTGGTGGCCAACTATTCCGGAGCCATGGTCAACGTCAGCCTGAAAAGCACGGACCCTCGGGATGGGCGCGTTGAATTCTACGCGCCAGTCGTTGCCGGAATCGAATACAAGCTGGCGTCCCCGGTCAAAGATTACGTCTCGGAATTTGAAGCCCGACTCAAGGAGTTGTCGCCCGGGAATGTGCTATTCTCCTGCAATTGCATCCTCAATTACCTGTATTCCAAGCTCGAAGGCCACCGCACGGGCGCACTGGTCGGCCCGGCTACCTTTGGCGAGATCGCCTACCAACTGTTAAACCAGACCATGGTCTTCGTCGAGATCGTCAAGGTCGCCTCCCCTGAATCCCGCAAGGCCGGCGCTGAATTGAGCGCCACCAAAATGGAACTTTCCGCCGCTCACGAGGAGCTTCAAGCCAGCGAACTCCGCTTCCGCGCCTTGTGCGAGTCCGCGCCGATGGGTATCTTTTTGACCGATGCTTCCGGACGCATACTCTACGAGAATCTCCGTTGCCATAAACTGTGCGGGGTTTCACCCGAGGAGGCCGGCGCCGGAGGCGACTGGTTGAAGTGCGTCCATCCACACGATCTGCCCGGCGTGGTTGCCGCCCTCAAAGCCTGCGAACGCGAAAGCCGTGACCTGGACCATGAATTCCGATTCGTTGGCCCCGACGGCACGACTCGCTGGGTCCGCACGCGCACCAACTTTCTCCGGTCTGAAACCGGCGCAATCATGGGGCGGATCGGGACGGTCGAGGAAATCAGTGACAGGAAGCAAGCGGAAATCGAACTGGAGCGGCTGAACCAGGACTTGGTCAGGGCCTCCCGCGAAGCCGGCATGGCGGAACTGGCCAGCGGCGTGCTGCACAATGTCAAAAACGTCATGAACAGCATCAACGTTTCGGCCGGCGTCATTGCCAGTCAATTGAAGCAATCCAAGTCTTCAAGCCTGGGAAAGGTGACGGCCTTGTTGCGCGAGCATGCCGGCGACCTCGGCTCATTCATTACCCAGGACCCCAAGGGAAAACTCCTGCCCCAGTATCTGGAACAACTGGCCCTGCAGCTTGCCAAGGAGCACGAGGCGGTTCTTGGGGAATTGAAGCAGTTCGAAGACAGCGTGCAGCACATCAAAGACATTGTGACGACGCAGCAAAGCTACGCCAAGCTGGGCGGCACCAGCGAGACGATCAAGCCGACTGACTTGATGGAAGACGCGTTGCGGATCGTTTCCGCCAGCTTGACGCGCCACGGCATCCAACTGGAGCGCGAATATGCTGCCAACCTGCCTGACATCACCGTCGAGAAACACAAAGTGTTGCAGATCCTGGTCAACTTCATCCGCAACGCCAAAGACGCCTGCCTGACCTCCGACCGCTCCGACAAGAAAGTGGCCTTGCGCGCCACCAACGGCGGCGAATTTGTTCATCTGTCCGTAACGGACAACGGCATTGGCATCCCCCCTGAAAACCAGGGCCGTCTCTTCGACCACGGCTTCACCACCAAGAAAGACGGCCATGGCTTCGGACTGTGCAGCAGCGCCCGCGCCGTGCGCGAATTGGGCGGAGACATCCAGGTGCAGAGCGACGGCCCCGGCGCCGGAGCCACCTTCTCCCTCAAGCTGCCCCTTTCCTCCCCGACCGCTAATTAAGCGCCGCGGCGGTAATGCGTCAATCAAGGCGGAATCTCATTAACACCTGGCTTCAGCCAGGTGAATTTGCGACGAAGCACGTGCGAAAACTGTTTCAACAGTTTCCCTTTTCCCGCCATCACTGACCCATTACCGGCGACACGCGAGCTGTGCTTGCCGGATACGGAGTAAAGCGCTAGATTACTTTCATGAGTAAAGTCTAGATATAAGCAGCAAATAAAACCATCCTGGGATGCTGGAACTTGAGATGGCGCATAGCTCCCTAACTATTAATATACGAACAGCAGTTCGTATATTGAAACCGGTCTTCTGACCGAATCCGAAATTCGCAAGTTACTCATAATCAACAGGCTTTGAAAATACAGCCGCTGGCACGTCTACTGAAGCACAAAATTCCAGTCCTTCGGGCAGTGCCCGTCTGCTCCATCTGCATTTTCAGACCGGCGCAAACATCATGCGGCCAATATGGCCAATTCGCGGCGAAAATCGAGCGTTTCGAAATGCCGTCAGTTCCTTGCGTGTCAACATTTGGCTGCCTCGGCCTCATGGAAACATCTGCCTGACCACTCGCTCAATTCCCGGCTTTCTTGAGTTCTGTTCGTGTATTCCGCGTGGTTTGTGGTTAAAAATCCTCCCCCAGCCCTTCCCCATTAGACCACATTCCCCGCCCTGTCGCCCCGGTCCACGCCCGATTACAAAATTAGTCTAAATTAATTGTTGCTTCGAATAATATCTATGATATTGTTGTATCCATAGTATGGTTTAAATATGACCATGATGAAAAACTGAAACCTAAATCAACCCAAAAACTATGAACCCCCGCAACGGTAAAATCGCCCATCTCCCACGCTCCATCCGCGACCTGTTGAACGAGCGCCTCGACCGCTCCCAACCCGCCTCCCAAATCCTCCCCTGGCTCAACGGCTCCGAAGAGGTCCAGGAAATCATCAAAGAAGACTTCGACGGCGTCCCCATCAGCGAACAGAACTTGAGCCAGTGGCGTCAGGGCGGTTTCCAGGAATGGCTGGTCCGCCGCGAACTGTGCCTGGAGGCCGGCGACGTGACGGAATTGGCCGAAGGCATGCAGGAGGAGACTGGGCAAGGCATCCTGGCCGATGACGTGGCCGTGGTCCTGGCCGCCCGCTTTGGCACTCTCCTCGCCAAATGGGACGGCGAGGTGGACGCCAAATTCGAGGCCAAATCCCGCGCCCTGAACCGGATCTGCCGCAGCGTGGTGCAATTGCAGCACGGCATGCACCGCGCCCGGCGGGAGGATTTCAAATACGCGCGCCAGTGCGAGGAACAGCATAAAGCCGAAATGAAAGAGATGAGGCAGAAAATGGTCCAGCCCCTGATGGACGGGGCGCTGGTGCCGTCGATGGCCTACGCCTACGGCGGCGGCAAATTGGGCAGGAAAATCGCCGCCTATGTCCTGGCCGTTCAGAGGGGCGATACGGATGCAAAATTGGACGTGTCGCCTGCCGACACCTTTGAGGAAGATCCCGGCAGCAAGCCAAACCCAATCAAAGCGGTTAAAAAGGCCAAAAAAACCACGGAATCCAAGCCTAAACCATTGGCGCACAAGAAGATGGCGCATGCTCCCGAGTCACAATCCAGCCAGCCTCACTCTGACGAACTCAAAGCGACTCAAAGCGATTTTGTTCAGCCAGAATCCTCCGTCCACCCCGTCCATGAAGTCCATGAAGTCCACGCTTTCGCCCCCATCGGTCCCATCCATCCTATTCCTCACGGCCCCCGACCGGCAGCGCCCTCGCCCGAAGCCGCCCCCGCCGCCGCCCTTTCTAATCTTAACTTGCCCGCCATAGCTTCAGCGACGGCGGGTCTCCCAACCCCCGCAGACGACTTGCCCCCCATAAATCCCATTCTTCCCATGGCTCCCATCTACCCCGAGGAGTCCGAGGCTCGGGAAGTTCAACACGAGAGGGAGCTGGCCGAACAAGGCCATGCTTACAGCGCCTATTGCCTGGGAGCGCGTTATCGTGACGGCTTGGGGGTTCCGCAGGACTTGGCAAAGGCGCGGGAGTGGCTGGGCAAGGCAGCCTCACAAGGCATCGGCAGCGCCAAAATCGAATTACACGCCTTGGTGTTGCGGTTCGGGGAGTAAAGTCCATGACCCGCCTTTTTCCACTCGCGCCGCCACAAATCCATGTTAAATTGCAAATCTTAGAGGTTGCATCCCAAAAGACCGAACTTGGTATTTGCGCATTGAAACTACAGAACGAACGATTGGTGCTGCTGCTCCTGGCGGCCATCCAATTCACCACAAATCTGGATTTTTTGATCATCCTGCCGCTGGGGCCGCAGTACATGCGCGTTCTGCACATCAGCCCGGCCCAGTTCAACATCATCGTCGCAGCCTATGCCATCGCGGCTGGGATTAGCGGCATTGCCGCCGGATTTTTCCTCGATCGCTTTGATCGCAAGACCGCGCTCCTTTGCCTCTATCTGGGCTTCGCCATCGGCACGCTCATGTGCGCGCTGGCTCCCACTTACGGCTTTCTCGTTGCCGCCCGTGCCCTGGCCGGCGCTTTCGGCGGCGTGACCGGCGCTGTCATCCTTGCCATCGTCGGCGATATTATCCCGGAATACCGGCGCGGCGAGGCCATGGGCATGGTCATGTCCGCCTTCTCCGTCGCTTCGATTTTTGGCGTGCCGCTCGGGCTGGTGCTGGCCAACGATTTTAACTGGCACGTCCCGTTCTACTTCATCGCCGGCATCAGTGTGCCGATTCTGCTCGCTGTGGCCCGGTCTGTGCCGCCGATGCGCGATCATCTGGACCAGGCCGGTGAACACCATCCCGTGACGCGCATGTGGGCCGTCCTTATGGAGCCAAGCCATCAAGTGGCCTTTGTTTTCATGGCCGTGCTCACTTGCGCCGGCTTCACCATCTTCCCCACTCTGGCCACCTACATGGTGTACAACGTGGGATTGACCGAGAAGCAACTGCCGTTCATCTATTTGACAGGCGGCATCTGCACCTTCTTTAGCATGAACTGGGTGGGACGCTGGGCCGACCGCGCGGGCAAACTCCGCGTCTTCACCCTCATGTCCCTGGCCGCCACGGTCCCGGTCCTCATCCTCACCAATTTGCCGCGTGTCCCCCTGCTCGCCGCGCTGGGGACCTCGACGCTGCTCATGATCTGCATGTCTGGCCGTTTTGTTCCGGCCATGGCCATGATGACGGCCACGGTCGAATCGCGCTATCGCGGCGGTTTCATGAGCGTCAATTCGTCCGTGCAACAGTTCTCCTGCGGTCTGGCCGCCTGGATCAGCGGCAGCATCATTGGGCAGGGCCCCAATCAAGAGATCACTCATTATGCCATTGCGGGCCTGGTCTCGATGGCGTGTGTGCTCGCCTGCATCGGGTTGGCGCGGTTCATCAGACCCGCCCCTGGCGAATTGACCGCCGCCCCGGCATTCGTCGAACCGGCCTGACGTTTCTGAAGCCTTGCGCGACGAAGGCAAAATTGGAAAACTCAAGGTAATTTATGGCAGCCAAACGCAAGAATACCCCTCAACAGCCCGAATTGCCGATTGACGGTCCGTCGACGGCAAAGCCGCCCGAGTCCCCTGCCCCGCCCAAGGAGGGAAAGAATGGCCACGGCGAACTGCACGTGCAAGCCGAACAGGTTGAGGTCGTGGCCCATCGTCCGTTCGTGCCTGGGAAAATCGAGCTGCCCCTGCACCGGCGGGTGGACCGCAGCTTTCTGGATTACGCGTCCTACGTCATTCGCGACCGCGCCATTCCCAATTTGAGCGACGGCCTCAAGCCAGTGCAGCGGCGCATTCTTTGGGCGCTGCACGACCTGGACGATGGCCGCTTCATCAAGGTCGCCAACGTCGTCGGTCACGCCATGAAGTTCCACCCGCATGGCGACGCCTCCATCGGCGACGCCCTCGTCGGCCTGGCCAACAAATCCTATCTCATCGAGGGACAGGGAAATTTTGGCAACATTTTCACCGGCGATGTCGCCGCCGCACCGCGTTACATCGAATGCCGGCTGACGGAGCTGGCCCGCACGGAAGTGTTCAACGATGGAATATCGGATTTCGTGCCGACTTATGACGGACGCGGCAAAGAACCCGTCACTCTGCCCTGCAAGCTGCCCCTCCTGCTCATGCTCGGCACGGAGGGTATCGCCGTGGGCATGTCGTCGCGCATTCTGCCCCACAATTTTCCCGAGTTGCTTGAGGCCCAGATCGCCATCCTGAAAAAGCAATCGTTCAAGCTGCTGCCCGACTTCCAAACCGGCGGATTGATGGACGCGCGCGAATATCGCGACGGCGCAGGCCAGGTCACGGTGCGCGCCAAAATTAGAATCAAGGACGACTCGACGGTGCTGATCAAGGAGATCCCGCCCACAACAACCACCGAGTCATTGACTGCGTCCATCGAGGACGCCTCGCGCAAGGGCAAGATCAAGGTCAAGAGCATCAACGATTTCACCTCAGAAGAAGTGGAAATTGAGGTTCGGGCCCCGGGCGGGGTGAGCGCGGAGCAAATGGCCGATGCGCTTTACGCCTTCACCGATTGCGAAGTGACCATCGCCAGCCGGATTGTGGTGATCAAGGACAACCGGCCGGTGGAGATGACCGTTTCGGACGTGCTGCGCGAAAACACCGCCCAGCTTGTCGCCACGCTTAAACGCGAACTGGAACTGAAGGAAAAGCAACTACAGCAGGAACTGCACTACAAGACACTCGTGCGCATCTTTATCGAGGAGCGCATTTACAAGAGAATCGAACAGTCCCGCACTAATGAAGCGGTGGCCCAGGCCGTCCTCGAGGGTTTCCAGCCGTTCCGGCGCCAACTGCGCCGCGATCTGTCCGCCGAGGACATTGAGATGCTGCTGGGAGTCCGCATCCGCCGGATTTCGCTCTTCGACATGAACAAACACCGCGAGGAAATGGACAAGGTCAAAGCCGACCTGGCGGAAACGGCCAAATACTTGGGAAACGTGACGAAATACGCCATCAACCATCTGGAGGCGTTGCTGGCCAAATACGGTCCGCTTTACCCGCGCCTGACAAAATCGAGCCGCTACGACGATGTTGATGCCCGTGAAGTCGCGTTCAAGGCCTTCAAAGTCGCTTATGACCGCGAGTCGGGCTACATCGGCTACAAGGTTTCCGGGGAGGAATTCAAATCCGAATGCACGAAGTTCGACAAGCTCCTGCTGGTTTTCCGGGACGGCCACTACCGGGTGACGGATTTGCAGGAGAAGATATTTGTCGGGCCGGAGCTGGTTTACAGCGCGGTGCCGGAGCGGGAGCGCGTCATGACCCTCGCTTACACCAACCGCGAAGCGACCTATCTCAAGCGCTTCACTTTCGGCGGAACGATTCTGAACAAGGAATATTTCTGTATCCCGCCAAAATCGAAAATTTTATTCTTCGAGCCTGGCACGCCGAAGGAGTTGTTCATTCGTTACAAGGCCGCGCCCTACCAAAAAATCAACCAGCAGACCTGCCAGCCGGAGGACGTGGAAGTCAAAAGCCCCAAGACCCGGGGCCGGCAGATTTCGATCAAGGAAGTGGCGGCCATCAACAGCAAACCGCCGCGCGGCTGGGACCCGGAGGCTGCCACCACCAAACTGGAATTTCTCTAAAGCCTTAAAGCTGCTTGTTATGAAAGTGGGCGTGGGCGGCCGCAATAAAAGCTTTGAACAAGGGATGGGGCGCGTCGGGTTTGCTTTGAAATTCGGGGTGGAACTGGCTGCCCATGAAAAACGGATGCCCGGGCAGTTCGATCAATTCGACCAGCTTGCCGTCTGGCGAAGCGCCACTGATGACGAAGCCGGCTTTCTCAAAGGCCTCGCGGTAGTGGTTGTTGAATTCGTAACGGTGGCGGTGGCGTTCATTGACGACGAACGCGCCGTAGAGACGATTGGCCGCGGAACCGAGCACGAGCTGGCAGGCCTGCCGCCCCAGGCGCATAGTGCCGCCTTTGCAAGTGACATTCTTCTGCTCGTCGAGCAAAGCGATCACAGGATGCGGGGAGTCGGGGTCAAACTCCGTCGAGTGGGCGCCCTTGAGATTGAGGACGTTGCGGGCGAATTCGATGGTGGCGATTTGCATGCCGAGGCACAGGCCCAAATACGGAATCTTCTTCTCGCGCGCGTATTGCGCCGCCAGGATTTTGCCCTCGATGCCGCGTTCCCCAAAACCGCCCGGAACCAGGATGCCCCCCAAGCCCTTGAGCATTTTCTCCGCGCCAAACTTTTCGATCTGTTCGGCCTCGACTTTTTCGATTTCCACCGCGCAATCATTGGCCACGCCCCCGTGCATGATGGCCTCATAGACGGACTTGTAGGCGTCGTGCAGCTCGATGTACTTCCCCACCACGCCGATGCGCGCGCGGTGGCGCGGCGCAATGAGCTTGCGGATGACTTCCTGCCAATGGGACATGTTGGCGGGCGGCGTGTCCAAATGCAGGAGATTGCAGACCAAATCATCCACCCGCTCGCGTTGCAGCATGAGAGGCAGTTCATAAATGGAATGCTCAACGTCCTTCTCCTCAATGACCGCCTCGTAGGGAACATTGCAAAAAAGGGAAATCTTCTCGCGCAATTCCTTGTCCAAATGCCGTTCGCAACGGCAGACCAGGATGTGCGGCGTGATGCCGATTTCACGCAGCTTGGCGACGGATTGCTGGGTCGGCTTGGTTTTCAACTCGCCTGCCGCTTTGATGAACGGTACGTAGGTCACGTGCATGAAGATGGCGTTGTTGTAACCGACTCGGAGGGCGAATTCCCGGATGGCTTCCAGAAATGGCAGTCCCTCAATGTCGCCCGTCGTGCCGCCGATCTCCGTGATGACCACGTCGCTCTTGCTTCGCTCGGCCAGCAATTGGATGCGGTGTTGAATCTCGTCCGTGATATGCGGAATGACCTGCACCGTCTTGCCCAGATAATCGCCGCGCCGCTCCTTGTCCAAAACGGTTTGATAAACCTGCCCGCTGGTCAGGTTGTTCATGCGGGAAAGTTTGACGTGCGTGAACCGCTCGTAATGCCCCAAGTCCAGGTCCGTTTCAGCGCCGTCATCCAGCACATAAACCTCGCCGTGCTGATAGGGGTTCATCGTGCCGGGATCGACGTTGAGGTAGGGATCGAATTTCTGCAGCGTGATCTTCAGCCCCCGGGCCTCCAACAGGGTGCCGAGGGCGGCGGCGGTCAGGCCTTTGCCCAACGAACTCACCACGCCGCCCGTGACAAAAATGTATTTCATGACGCTCTTTTCAAAATCTGCTCGACCCGTTTGAGATCGCCCGGCACATCGACCCCCGCGCCTTCATAATTCACCTTGACAACAGCTATTTGCAGGCCGTTGTCCAGGGCGCGCAATTGCTCCAGCTTTTCCGCCTGTTCCAACTGCGAGACATTGCACTTGACAAGCCGCAACAGCGCTGCCCGCCGGTAACCGTAAATGCCCAAATGCTTCATAAACGGAAACGCCGCCAATTGCTGCGCGCCCGTGGCGGCGTCCCGGACATACGGAATGGTTCGACGCGAGAAGTATAAGGCCCGGCCGGCGGCGTTGACAACGACTTTCACCACGTTGGGGTTGTCCCATTCCGCAACGTCCTTGATCAGCGTGGCCGCGGTGGACATTTCCTCCCCGGCCAGCGCGCCCGCCACGGCATCGATCACCCGCGGGTCGATCAGCGGTTCGTCGCCCTGGATATTGACCACGCCGTCGCAGGCGCAATCGGCCGCGACCTCGGCAACGCGGTCCGTTCCGCTGACATGCTCCGGCGCGGTCATTTCGACCCGGCAGAAATTCTGCGCCACCTCCCAAATGCGGGTGTCATCGGTGGCCACGACCACTTCGTCCAGGCTTCTGGCCTTCTGGGATTGCTCCACCACGCGCTGAATGAGCGTTTTGCCCGCGATCAGCGCAAGCGGCTTGCCGGGAAACCGCGTCGAGCCGTAGCGCGCAGGGATGATTCCAATGATTTTCATCGGGTGGCCCCCGCTTCCGCCTGCAGGATCCAGGCGGCGGCCGCAGCCAGATCATCCACGATGACAGCCTCGCCCAACTGTCGCCGGTCCGTTTGCTCAAGCTCCATGCCATAGCCGGTCCGGACGAGAATCGACTTCTTCACGCCCGCGTTCCAGCCGCATTGCAAATCAATCAACTTATCTCCGACGAAGTAGCTTCGGGCCAGATCGAGTTGGAATTGATCACGGGCATCGAAGAGAAATTGCGGCAACGGTTTTCGTCCGCGGCTGGGCGCGCTGGGCGCTTCCGGGGCCACATAGATTTTGTCGAAGCGCACATCCTGCGCGGCAAGTTCCGCTTCGAGGTGCGCATGAACGCGGGCCACGTCCTCCAGCGTAAAGAAGCCCCGGCCAACCCCCGATTGGTTGGAGACAATGAACAATCTGAAACCCGCCTGGCGGAGCGCGCGCAAGGCCTGCCCCACTCCGGGAAAGACGGCGACCTGATCGGGACGCGAGAGATATTCCTTCTCCTGAATCAACGTCCCATCACGATCAAGAAACACGGCACGGTTCAAATTCAAGGATGAAGTATAATGCGAACCGCCTTGGAATGGAAAACCGAAATTAATTCCGCCGGCCAGGCGGGGCCAGTTCCTCCGGAGTGACAGTCAAATCGCGTTTCTCTGTGAGCCGCAGGACGGTGAGGCGCGCAGGCACGCCTATCGCCGCCGCAACTAGGTGGCGGTGCAAATCATCAATCCCGGATATGGGTTCGCTGTTGAACCCAACGATAATGTCTCCTTCGCGCATTCCGGCGCGGCTGGCCGGGCTGCCCGACTCAAAGCCCGCCACCAGCGCGCCGGACGGGACGGCCAGCTTGTGGAAACGGACAACGCGCGGATGAATGGGCACGTCCTGCCCTGCAACGCCGATCCAACTGCGCCGGATGCGGCCTTCTTTGATCAACCACGCCGCCACGAACTCCACTGTGTTGCTGGCAATGGCAAAACAGATCCCCTGCGCCGGAAGTATAATGGCGGTGTTCACGCCGATGACTTCGCCGCGCGAATTGACCAAGGGGCCTCCCGAGTTGCCGGGATTCAAGGCGGCGTCGGTTTGAATGATGTTGTCGATGAGCCGCCCCGATTGGGAGCGCATCGAACGCCCCAGCGCGCTCACCACGCCGGCGGTCACGGTTTGCTGGAATCCAAACGGACTGCCGATGGCGATGGCAATTTGCCCGACGCGGACAGCCCGGGAATCGCCCAAGGAAACATGGACCAGATGGGAGGCGTTGATGCGAATGACGGCCAGGTCCGTTTCCGGATCGTCGCCGACCAGCGTTGCGCCGAAAGAGCGGCCATCGGCCAACGCAACTTCGATTCTGCCGGCGCCATGCACGACGTGACTGTTGGACATGATATAGCCGTCAGGCGCGATGATGAATCCCGAGCCACTACCCGCGGAATCGGGCTTGCCGCCCCGTTCACCGCTGGCATGTCGAACGCGAATGTTGACCACGGTGCGCCGGACCTTTTCCACCACGGCCGAGACGGTCCTGGAATAGCCGTCCAACAATTCGTCATCGGCAGCCGGCAACGGCAAAGGCTGCCCGGCGACGATGGAAACATCATTGTCGTTCAGGGCGCGGACCAAACGAACCTTGCGCCGACCTTGAAATGCGGTTGAAATTTTCATCTCCTGTCCCATTGTAGCACAGAAAAAAGAGGTTGTCATGCGAGGCACGGATCCCGGGGGCATAAGGCAGGGAATCGTGAAGCCCGCAACTTCTAGTGCAGGGTGGTATGCGTCTGCAGCCAGCGCTCGAAGGCTTCCGGCCCCAGGATTTGCTGAAGCGACTGCTGCTGCTCGACCTGCGTCTGGGACAAGGCTTCAACCTTTTCGTCGTCGCTCAGGTTGGTATCCTTGCGAATGCGGTCCAGTTCGGCTTGCGTGGCGCGGTTGATTTCGTAAATCGACATGGTGGACGCATCCGGCACGCCCAATTGCGCCGCCATGGCCCTGGATGACCGGTAGAGCGGATCCTGATTCAATTGATAGGCGGCAAAGAGTTGATCGCCCAGCGTCGCCTTGATGATCGCGTCGCTTTGCGCGCGCAGTTGTTGTTGTTGGGCGAGCAAGGCGAAGTCGTTGCCGGTGTAATAGAACACCGGCTGCCCGTTGATCGAGCTGACGGCGTTAAACAGATCGCGAAACTGGTCCTGAGTCAACTGCAAGGATCGCATCTGCTCGCGCAGCTCCTGCGCGGCGGGCGAATAACGCAAGATGTACTCCTCGTATTGGGCAGGGTTCAATACGGCGACCAACTGGATCAACGGCTCCTCGCGCAGACGCACCAACTCCATTGGGTCGTCCGCCTTGTTCTGGGCGCGTTGCGCCGCCTGGTAAGCCTCGATTTTGAGCTGGGAGCGCGCGGCGACGGCATAAACCAACTCCTTTACCTCCGGCGGCAGGTCGCCCAAAATCGGCCCGGTCAGGGTGATGCCCCCCGCCGCCGCGATCTGTTCGTTGCTCTGCGCGTCCCAGCCCGGTCCCAAAAGCGAGGTCAAGACGCCCCGCCGCTCCGTCTCCAGAGCTTCGAGCTTGGCGGCGGCGGCCTTGACCAACGCAGGGTCAGGGTCTGAACGCCACCATTGAAAGTTGGGATAGTTGACGTCCTCCAGCCGTCGGCGCACGTACCAGCGGTTCACCTCGGCCAGGATGATGTCGCGAATGGTCTGCTCGGGGCATCCTACCGCGTGGAGATTTTTAATGAAGACAACATAATTGGTGGATTCGAGCTGGTCCCAGCTAAAAGTCTCGTGACGCACCACCACGTTCGTTTTGATTATCGGCCCATTGTCCAACGTGGAGGTGGGGACCGTCGGCACCTCCAGCGGCTGGGCGGCAATATACAGGAAAATGACCAGGAAGAAATTCGCCACCAGCGAGAGAATCAGCCACAGGTGCGTGTTAAGCGCCTGCTTTGCCTTTGAATTCCAATTGGCTGGCGGCGTATCCATGAAATGATCTTTCGCAAGACGCCGCGGGCGCCCGGGTTCAGTGTTCCGTTTTCCTTTCCTTCAATGTCCAGTCAATTATAATTTTAACGTCGTCGCCGCAGCGCATCAATCCGGCGCCAATGTTGGGCGCCGGGGGGTCGACATGGAAAGCTGTCATCTTCAAAGGCACGGTGGCATTGACTTTGATTCTGTCAGCGTCCAACGACTCAATGGACACCGGGAAACTCACTTTGTTGGTCACCCCGGCGATGGAGAGATCCCCCGTGGTGTCGAATGCGAATGGCGTGCCCGGGGCATGCGGCTCCTTGAAGGTCATTTCCGTCAGACTGTACTCGATCCTGCTGTGTTGCTCTGCCAGCAAGGCTTTCTGCATGAGACCATCCATGACTTCCGGCAAATGATCGACCTTGGCGTGAATGGATGTAACCGATATATGGGCATGAACTTTGACCGGCACCTTGCCATCCTTGAGGCCCGGAATGGTGGTTTGTGCGGCCTCCAATTTAATTCCCTGTCCGAATTCGATAAACCCGGCAATAGTCGTTCCTTCCATCTCCCAAGCGTGCATGGTGGACGTTCCGTCGATCTTCACAGAAGTCCCGACTGGCTGGGAATTAAAGCGTGTTTGCGCGCGGGCCGGCGCGAGAAAACCAAAGCTCAACAAAATCGCGGCAAGACCGGCGGATAATTTCGGGGTTCCAGATTTAAAACTGAGCGGCGGGTATGTTTTCACAAATCAAACAATTCCTTTTCCAGGTTGATCTTCTGTTGTTGCACGACGGCTTCATTCGCCTTGATGGCCAGAATGGTGGCATCCAGGCCGTCCCGCCAATTGGCGGCGAGGGCATGCGGCTTGATTCCCTTCAAATTGTCCGCCAGCGCTTTGGGGTCGTCGTCTCCATAACTGTCGATAAAATCTTTGACCGCCACGTCGCGCTGCCCGACATTCGACGTGAACGCCTCCAGGGCGTATTGGAGAGGGGTAGAGGTTGTTGCCGTTGCGGTTGCAGCGGTGCCGATGGCGGCCTGTTTGGTTGCATTGGCCACCAGAGCGATGCCCGTCTCGGTGTAAAAATCATCCTTTCGCGCATACACCTCCCAACCCATCAATGGGGCGTCAGGTTCCTTGAAGAGCCAAGCTTTGGCATCACGCACCATGACGGCCGCCTGTGTTCCGTAGTACATCTCGTAGTCCTTGTCGAACGAATTGCACAGCGTGGCGTCATACATGAAGCGGACCCCTCCCGGATACTCAAAAATTCCCTGAACGGTGTCAGCGACATCGCGACCCTCCTTCCAGCGCAACAGCGAACCAAAACCCGTGATGGCGATGGGCCGCGCCTTGAGGAACCAAGAAACGGCATCGATTTGGTGGATGCCGATTTCGCCCATCAGGCCGGTGCTGGTTTTTCGATGCAACCGCCAGTTGAGGGCTTTTTCGTGGTCAGGATTGGACGAGGCACTGACCCAACTGTTGTTGCGGTGCGACTGGGCGCGCGCCATGACCGTTTCCCCCCATGCGCCGGCGCGAATAAAGGGCAAAAGAAAATGCCGCTGCGGATGCGAACGTTCTTGCAGTCCGGGTTGAAAAACTAGTTTGATCGAATCCCGCGCGGCGGCGGCGATGGCCTTGGTGTCCTCGATGGTATTGGCGAGAGGGGCCTCGCAATAAACATGCTTGCCCGCTTGCAACGCAGCCAGGGCCATTTCGCGGTGATCTGGGGTCGGCGTGGCAATGACCACGGCCTGCACCTCTTTGCTGGCCAGAAGCTCCTTGTAATCGCTGAATCGTTCCGCCTTGGGGGCGTCATTGGTCCCGGCCCGGCGCAACGACGGTGGATAGTCATCGCAAATGGCCGTGATCGGGGCGTTTGGCAAAAGCGCCAAATCTTTGAGAACTTCACGGCCCCGCGCGCCCAATCCGATGACCCCGAATTTGACGGTTGGCCCGACGGGGATTTTGGTCAGGGCCGAATCTGTGGAAGCCGCGGCCTGGGGGGTGTCGGAGGCGCGAAGTTCGACCCCGCCCATCATGGCCATAACGGTGGCCAGCGAAGTGTTTTTAAGGAAGATGCGGCGGTTAAATTCCGGCCCATTTTCGTTCTTATTCACGATGCGATAATGGCTTTAGTTTCCCCCTTTTGCCTCTTTGTCATCCCCAGGCGCGAGAGGCGCGCCGGCGTTGAGTTCCTTGATCAAGCTGTCGGTCATGTCGTTCGCGCCTGCGGTAAAAAGAATGATCGGCGCCATGTTGGCGCTTTCGCCGGAGACGTCCAAAACCAGGGTGTAACCGGCGCCTTTGGCGTCCGCATCCAGAACGGTGCGGATCTCTTTGACGATGTCATCACGGCGCTGGCGTTCTTTCTCGCGCAGGCGGGCGGCGCTGGCGCGGTCATATTCCTGGATGTTTTGCCCCGAGTTCTTGACTTCGCGCAATTTTTCGGCGGCGGCGGTTTTGCTCTTGGCCCGCTCCTCGGCGGAAACCGCCTGGTCTTCCGCCTTGTCAATTAACTTTTGCCACTCGGCTTCCTGTTTTTGTTCGGCGTCAACCATGTCCTTGCGCTCTTTTTGCATTTCGGCGGCCTCCTGCTTGAGGGCGGCGGTGGAGCGGACGGTCTTGTAATATTTCTCGAAGACCTTTTGCAGATCGACGGTGGCGATTTTTTGCTCGACCGGCGCGCCGTGCGCGGCCAGCAGGCTCAAGCCAAAGGCGGCCGCCGTGATCGCCATCATTTGAAGCGTTTTTTTCATAAGCATCTACAAGCATTTAAAAGGGATGCGTGTAACCGACGCCAATTTGGAATCGGCCACTGCTGCCAAGGTTCGGATCATGCGTAATTGGGATGCCGTAGTCCAGCCGCAAAGGAATGCCGCCGCCAATGGGCAAAGCAATGCGCAGGCCCATGCCCGCGTCGTCAGTGATCAACCTGCGGCCAGGGCCGGGGCTGAAGCTGTAGGCTTCGGTGAAAACATTGCCTGCGTCGTAGAACCAAGCCAGACGCACCATCTTGACGATCGGGATGCTGTATTCAGCCACGCCATAGAAGTAGGTGTCGCCGCCCAGCGGCTCCCCGAATTGGTCCTCGGGTCCGACGGTCTGATATTTGTAGCCGCGCAAATTGTAAAGACCGCCCAAAAACCAGCGTTCGAAAAGGGGCACCTGAGTGGTGTCACCGTAGTTGTCCACCACCCCAGTGCGCGCGCCGAGTTCCAACACCTGGTTGCTGCCGAAGCCTTTGAAATACCAGTCGGTCGTCAGTTCCAGTTTATAAAAATCCGTGTCGCCGGGCGATGTGGCCACCTCGGCGGAAACCGAGGTGCGCTGGCCGCGATCGGGCAGATTCAAATTGTTGCGGGTGTCATAAGCCAGGGACACGCCTTCCTTGGAAATCAAATACGTGCCGTGCGAATCGTAGATGTTGGTGGAGATATTGGGACCGTTGACTTGGTTGGTTTGGTATAGGCCGCCCGCAGCGGTGGCGTAATTGGTGCTTGAATTGGTGGTGTAGCCCGAATTGATGGAGATGTGGGCGTCTTCAAAGGTGTAGCTGACCGTGCCGCGCAAGACCTGCGGATCAAGACCCACCAAGCCGCCGAGGGCCTTGGTCAGGCTCAAGGTGCCGCCGTCGAAGGTTTCATCATACTCGTTATTAGCGCTGGCGTAATAGATGTTCCGGTGAAAGAGATCCACATTGAAAATGAGCCGTTTGCCCAGGAACCACGGCTCCGTAAAGGAAACTTCGTAATCCTGCAACTCTGTGCCGATCGAGGCCCGGATCTGGAATTTTTGCCCGGCACCGGTAAAGGTGGGCGGATTGAACAAATCAAAGTCGCCCTGCTTCAGCTCGACGAAACCAACCAGGCTCTCCACGGAACTGAATCCAGCGCCAACGGTGAAATTGCCCGTACTCTTCTCCTCAACTCCAATGACCAAGTCCTTGCGGTTCGGCACATCGGTGTCCTGCGCTTGGGTGTCCACCTTGGAGAAATAGCCAAGCTGGTCCAGGCGGGATTTGCTGATTTTGACGCGGACCATATCATACACCTCGCCGGGATAAACGGCTAGTTCGCGGCGCAGGACGCGATCCTTGGTTTTCGTGTTGCCTTTGATTTCGATTTTCTCGATGTAACATTTCTCGCCTTCTTCTATATCGTACGAGATGTCGATGGTGCCGGTGGTCGGATTGGGCGTGCGTGTGGCGGTGACGGTCGTCGTGCCGCCCTGCTCGCGGTCCAGATACCCGCGGGAGCCATACAAATCCCGCAGGGTGTCCGTGTCCCTGGTGAATGCCGCCGGCTTGAAGATTTTGCCGGGGGTCATCTCCAGCTTCAATCGGCCGGTGCCGGCCGAAACGCCCTTGAGAAAGTCATTGGTCGAGAACAGGGTGTTGCCTTTGATATCGAGAGACCCGACTTTGTATTGACGGCCTTCCGAGACGAGAAAACGAATGATCATTTTGGCTGGAGTCACGTAATCGAATTTGATGTCCTGGATGGCAAAATCAATGTACCCGTCGTTTTGGTAAAACTCCACCAGGGTGTCCTTGTCATCCTCAAAGTCATCCTCCTTCAAAACACCGGAGCCGGTCAGCCACGAAAACATCCAGTGGCGACGGGTTTTGATGGCCTTGCGCAATGGCTTCTGCTTAAAAGCGCTGGCGTTGACAAAGACGACGTCCGTAATTCTGACCTTCGGGGTTTCATGAATCAGGAACGTGACCGAGCCGCGACCGGCCAACTCATCGATGACCGGCGGCTGGGCAACGACTGTGGTCTTCTGATATCCGCCTTTCTCATAGACCTTCTGCATTTCCTGGGCGTCCTCAAAAAGCTTCCTCTCGTCCAAGGGCTGGCCGACCTTCGACGTGATCTTCTTCTGAAGCTTCTTGACCTTCATTTTTTTGTTTCCGACAATTTTGATGTCCGTCAGGATCGGCTTGCCTTGCAAGGCGTAAGTCAAATCCATCCCTTCGGAAGTGGATTCCTCGCCCACTTGGATTTTAAAGAAGTAACCGGTGGCATAGAGGTTTTTGATGTCTTCATCCACCGTCGGGCGGGTAAACGTCTCGCCCACTTTGGTGCGAATGTTGGCGCGGATGAACTCGTCGCTGACCGCGGGGGGGCCGACGTGACGGATCAGTATTTGATGAACGCGCGGCGCGAAGGCCTGGCCTTGGACGGAATGCCCCGGCAGCAAAACCACCAGCAGGAGCAGCGCGAAACGAAGGGGGGTTTTCATCGCTTAGTTGTCGGCATCCTCCGCGCTGATTTTGGCCGCGCTCTCGAAGCGCGTGTAATTCTTGAGGAAGGTCAGATCAACGTCCCCGGTCGGCCCGTTGCGTTGTTTGGCAATGCACAGTTTCACAGGTATGGCCTCTTGCTCCTCTTCATTTGTCTCGTCGTCTCCGTCTTTGTTTTTTGTCTCTCGATACAATAAACCCACCAAATCGGCGTCCTGCTCAATGGCCCCCGACTCGCGCAAATCGGACAAGCGCGGGCGCTCGCCCGGACCGCGTTTCTCCAGCTCGCGATTGAGCTGGCTCAGGACGATGATCGGGACACTCAGTTCCTTGGCCAGGGACTTGATGCCCCCGGAGATCTCCGCGATTTCCTGTTGCCGGTTCTCCACGCGCCGCGAAGTAGAATTCAGCAACTGCAAGTAGTCAATGACAAATAACTTGATGCCATACTGCTGCCACATCCGGCGCGCCTTGGCCCGCAACTGTAAAATGGACAGCGCGGAGCTGTCGTCAATGAAAAGCGGAGCGCCAGCCAGCCTGCCGGCGGCGCCGGTCAACTTGGGAAAATCCCGTTCGGCGAGGAATCCCTCCCGGATGTTGCGCAAGTTGACCCGGGAGCGGGAGCAGAGCATGCGCAGCACCAGTTGGTCGGCGGTCATTTCCAGGCTGAACACGCCCACCGGCACCTTCAACTCCAGGCTCACGTGTTCGGCGATGTTCATGGCCAGCGAAGTCTTGCCCACAGACGGACGCGCCGCGATGACGATCATTTCGCCCTCATGCAAACCGGTGGTCATTTTGTCCAAATCGGCAAAGCCGGTGGCGATGCCGGTCAACATGCCGTGGTTTTGGTGGTACTCCTCGATTTTTGAAATGGCTTTATTGACCAGTTCCTTGATGCCCAAACTGACTCCGGCCACCCGCTCCTCGCTGATGCGCAAAATGTCCCGCTCGACTTCATCGAGCAAAGCCTCCACCTGCCCCTCATAATCGAACACGCGCCCCACGATGCCGGTGCAGGTCTGGATCATCTTGCGCAGCAGATATTTCTCCAGAACGATGTCCAGGTAATATTCCAGATTGGCCGCCGAAGGAACGGCATCAGGGAGAGACGATAAATAAGCCAGGCCGCCGACATTCTCAAGCTGCTGCGAGTTTTTCAGGCGCTGCTGCAGGGTGATCAGATCGATGGCCTCCTTCCGATCGTACATCTCCGCCAGGGTTTGAAAGAGCGTCTGGTGACGGAGATCATAAAAAATTTCGTGGCCAGATTTGAGCTTCTCGATGCATTCGCCCATGCAATCGTGGGGCGAGAGCAGGACGCAACCCAGGACGCCTTGCTCCGCTTCGATGGAATGGGGCGGGAGGCGGTCGATTTTGGGAGTGCCGGCGGTGGCGGAAGTCTTGCGCCGCGATTTCTTCGGGTCAGCGACGGTGGCACTGCTCTCGGGAATGGTCGAGTCGATCATGGCGAGATTATCATTTTTGAACGGCGTCGCGTAAATCCAAAACGCTCCACAGGTTATTCACTTCATTGCCTCCTGCCGTGCCCAGGCATCGGCGGCCAGGATCTGGTTCAGGTCAGGATGATTGACCACGGCGTGATGGTCCATGACCTGGGCCACGATCTGGCTGATCCGCGGAAAATTGATTCGTCTGTCCAGGAACGCGCTGACGGCTGATTCGTTGGCGGCGTTGAAAACGGCGGGCAAAGTGCCGCCTGCCTCTCCTGCTCTTCGCGCCAGAGCCAGCGCCGGGAACCTTTCCACATCGGGTTCTTCAAAGGTCAGTTGACCCAGCCGGGCCAGGTTGGTTTGCACACGGTCGCTGCGGACGCGGGCGGGATAGGTCAGCGCATACTGAATGGGCAAACACATGTCGGGCGTGGAGATTTGTGCCAGGATCGAGCCATCGACAAATTCAACCATCGAATGCACGATGCTTTGCGGATGGACCACCACCCGGACCCGTTCCATCTGGATGTTGAAGAGCCAGCGGGCTTCGATCATCTCCAGGCCTTTGTTGAAAAGTGTCGCGGAATCAATCGTGATTTTCCGGCCCATGACCCACGACGGGTGCTTGAGCGCCTGCTCGACCGTAATGGAGGCAAACTGCTCTTTCGGCAGAGTCCGAAACGGCCCGCCCGACGCGGTCAGCCACAAGGCGCGCACCGACTCCGGCGGTTTGCCATCCAGGCACTGAAAAATCGCCGAATGTTCGCTGTCCACAGTCAGGATTCGCACGCCGTTTTTTTGCGCTTCGCGCATGACGATCTCGCCCGCCATGACGAGAATCTCCTTGGAAGCCACGGCGATGTCTTTGCCGGCGCGAATGGCCGCCAGGGCCGGCTGCAATCCCGCCGTACCGACGATGGCAATTAAAACAATGTCCGCTGCCGGCAAGGTGGCCAGCTTGAGCAGTCCTTCCGCCCCGAAGAAAACCTTGGTCGAGCCCCCCAAAGTGCCTTGCAATTCCTGCGCTTTGGCGGGGTCGCTAATACAGATGGCCTCGGGACGATGCCGCAGAGTTTGCTTGAGCAAAAGTTCGGCATTGTTGCCGGCCGCCAAACCGAGCAGACGGATTTGGTCCGGCAAGTCCTCCGCCACTTTCACGGTGCTGGTCCCGATGGAGCCGGTCGAACCGAGGAGAACAACATTTTTCATACAGAAGAACGCCAGTGCTGGATTCAGGGAGCGAATTCTCTCATGGCGTCAGCACATGGCGCAAATACAAATACATCAGGGGCGCATTAAACAGCAAACTGTCGAGCAAGTCGAGGATTCCGCCAATGCCGGGAAAGAGCCGCCCCGAATCCTTCAGGCCCGCCTCGCGTTTGAAAAGCGATTCGATCAAATCGCCCACCACCGCCGCGAGGCTCAAAACGACCCCTAGAATGACGGCGTGGGTCGTCGTCATGCCGCTCAGATGCCCGCCCGCGACTCGGGCAAAGAGCATGCTGGCAGCGGTTGAAACCACAATCGCCCCGCAAAAGCCCTCCCAGGTTTTCCCCGGACTGATCCGCGGGATCATTTTGTGTTTGCCGATGAGTGACCCCACCGCATAAGCGCCGCAATCGGCCAGTTTGGTGACAACAACAAAATATAGGACGTAGTAATGCCCCTCCACGCCGCGCCCGAAGAAATTAATTTTCTGAATGAAGTTGAGCAGCCACGGCACGTACATGAGGCCAAAAAGCGTGGTGGAAATGGCGATGATGCCGGTGGTCGTGTGGCGCGAGGCAAACTGCCGGATGCACAACCCCAAAACGAACAGAATAAAAAAGCTCGTCTCAAAATCATTGACCCGCGACGGCGGAGCGGCGATCCCAAACCGGCCCGACACATAACAAAACGTGGCCGCCAGCAGAAGCACTCCCCCGAAAATACCTTCCTTCGCGAAGCAGTCGTGTCCCAGCTTCGCCACCATCCCGTAGAATTCCTGCAATCCCGCCGCGGCCAGGATCACCAGGATGATCAGGAAGACGTAATCCGAGACGACTTTGTTTCCCGAAAACAGGGAGCCGAGCACAATGCCCCAAAGCACGGTGAAACTGAGCAGGCGCCGCAGGAAAACCGCCCCCTTGGACGATGGCGCAACCGGAACATTCTCTGGTTCGGACATGGAAAAAGGAAATTAACGGACAACGGAAAACTGTCCAGTCCCATCTCAGACCAGACCAAAGCGACGATGACGGCGGGTGTATTCCTCGAGCGCGTCAAAGAACTGCGCTTTGCGAAAGTCCGGCCAAAGGGTGGGAGTCACGACCAGTTCGGAGTAGGAAATTTGCCACAACAAAAAGTTGCTGATCCGCATCTCGCCGCTGGTGCGAATCAGCAAGTCGGGATCGGGATAAAGCCGCGTGTAAAGATTCTCCGAAATCAACGATTCATTGATCTCCGCCGGTTCCAGCTCGCCATCCTTGATCTTTTGGCCGATGCTCCGCACCGCCTCGACCAACTCCGTCCGTCCGCCATAGCTCAGGGCCAGGATCAAAGTCAGTCCGTTGTTTTTGGCCAGGGCGGCTTTGGTTTTCTTCAACTGGTCCTGCACAAACTCCGGCAGGCGGTAAATCTGGCCAATGGCGTCGAGCCGCACGTTGTTCTTGTTCAATTCGCCAATTTCGTTCTTGAGGAATCTGGCCAGGTAACGCATCAGCGTGTCCACTTCATCCTTGGGCCGGTTCCAATTCTCCACCGAAAACGCATACAGAGTCAGATACTTGACACCCGCCTCGCCCGCCGCCCGCACGATCGCCCGCACGGATTCAACGCCGTTGCGGTGTCCCTCCACCCGTGGCAAATGCCGTCGTTTGGCCCAACGCCCGTTGCCGTCCATGATAATGGCCACATGCGTCGGCACGGTGGCTTGGGCTTGGGGACTGAGTGCGGGTCGAGTGTTCAAAGCGCGTCACTCGTTTTCATTATTCTTATCGACGCGGCGCTGCAAACCGACCGACTGCGCGATGTCGTCGAATTCATCGCGGCTGACGTCCTCCAGTTTCTTGCCTTTGGCGGCCAGCTTCTCGTTGATCTTGATGGCCTTCTCGGTCATGGCGTCGTGCGTTTCCTGGGTGCCGCCGACGAGGGCGAAATTGGGGCCGGTGGTCAAACGCTTGTGGCCATCGGAGTCAAGACCAATTCCGAGCACCAGCGCCGTTTTCTTCCTTTTTTGCGGTTGAGCCACCACTGCAGAATAAACCCCTTCCCCGGCGGTTCAAGCCGAAAAGCCGAGAGACAACCGGTCAGCGTTGAATCCGGGCCGAGCCGCCCTTGGCGAAGGCGCGGACTTCTTCCACGGTGGACATGGTCGTGTCGCCCGGGAATGTGGTCAGCAATGCGCCGTGCGCCCAGCCGAGCTTGACGGATTCTTCCGGGGTCTCGCCTGTAAGCAGGCCGTAAATGAAGCCGGCGGCAAAGCCGTCGCCGCCGCCGACGCGGTCGTGGACCGCCAATTCGCAGGTGGGTGAGGTGAAGGTCTTGCCGTTGATCCAGGCCACAGCGGCCCAACTATGATGGTTGGTGGAGTGCACTTCGCGCAAGGTGGTGGCGACGACTTTGACTCGCGGAAACAGTTGCACGACACGGTTGATCATGGCGACGAATGTGCTTGGGTCCAATTTGGATTTTCCCGCCACTTCCGGGCCGGGGATGCCAAGGCCCTTTTGCAAATCCTCCTCATTGCCCACCAGAACATCGACATTCTCCACGATGCGCCGGAGGACGGACTGGGCGCGCTCCTGCCCGCCGACGGAGTGCCAAAGTTTGGCGCGGTAATTCAAATCAAAGGACACCACCGCCCCCGCCGACTTCGCCGCCCGCATGGCTTCGATGATCAGTTCCGGCGTGGTCTCGGACAGGGCCGCGAAAATGCCGCCGCTGTGAAACCACCGCACGCCCGCGCCAAAAATGGCGGCCCAGTCGAAGTCCCCGGGTTTGAGCAGGGCGGCGGCTTCATTGGAGCGATTGTAAAAGACGACGGGCGCGCGCACGCCGAATCCGCGATCGCTGTAAACGGTGGCGATGGCCGGTCCGCGGATGCCGTCATGCTTGAACTGCTTGTAAAAAGGTTTGACACCCATGGCCCTGACCTGTCCGGCCACCAGCGCGCCGATGGGGTAATCCACCATCGCCGTGGCGATGCCCGTCCGCATCTGAAAGCAGTCCGACAAGTTGGCCGCGACGTTGAATTCGCCTCCGCTGACGTGGACCGTGAAGTGCGTGGCTTTGCGGAAGGGGACGATGCCCGGATCAAGGCGATGGACCAGGGCGCCGAGGGAAAGCAAGTCAAGGTCGCCGCGGGCTGGAATATCAAATCCGTAGTTCATATAATATAAGGAGAATGTCTAATGACTAAATTCTAATGACCAGTCAATTCTCAAATGATTCAATGACGCAATTTCGTCATTCCTTTAAGTCCGGGGATTGAAACGAGAATCGCGAGCCAGTTGCTCCCACAAAGCCTTTTCAGCTTCGGTGATCTCCTTGGGCATTAGTATGCGCGCCACCACATACAGATCGCCGGACTCGGCGCCACGTCCCGGCAAACCCCGATCTTTGATGCGCAATCGCTGGCCGTTCTGCGTGCAGGGCGGAATCTTGATGCTAAGTGACCCGCTGAGAAGTGGCACTGACACCTTGGCGCCCAAAGCCGCCTCCCATGGGGCCAGGTCCAAATCGTAATAAAGATCGCCGCCTTCGACGCGATAGTCCGGGTGGCTGGCCATGCGGACGCGCAAAAATAGATCCCCGCGCGGTCCGCCGCCTGTGCCAGGTTCGCCCTGGCCCGTCAGGCGCAAGCGCTGCCCGTCCCGAACGCCCGGCGGAATTTTCACCTTGTAATTTTCCGTCGTGGTCACCTGGCCCATGCCAAAGCATGTCGGACAAACTTGTTGTCCCTTGGCCCCGGTGCCGTGGCAATCGGGACAAGCGGAATTGCGCCGCAAAGTAATGGGACGAACGGCCCCTTTCATCGCTTCTTCCAGCGTCACCATCAGAACCGCCTCCACATCCTGGCCCTTCTCCGTTTCCGGCTCCGCAAAACCAGCCCGGCCCCGACCGCCTCCGCCACCGCCAAAAAACTGCTCGAAGAAATCGCTGAAGCCCGTCCCACCGAACTCGAAGCCTTCCGCCCTTGGTTCGCCCGACCGCCACGAATGAGTCTGGTAGGCCTGGCCGCCGGGACCGGGCCGCGCGCCGCCTGTCTTCCAATCAGCCCCCAGTTGGTCGTACTTCTTGCGTTTGTCGGCGTCGCCCAGGACTTCGTAGGCTTCGTTGATTTCCTTGAATTTATCCTCAGCGCCCTTTTTATCCTTGGCCACGTCGGGATGATAGGTGCGCGCCAGTTTGCGGAACGACTTGCGGATATCGTCGCTGCTGGCGGTGCGCGGCACGCCCAGCACCTTGTAATAATCTTTAAACTCAACCGGCATATCGTTCCTGCATGACTACTGGAATGTCAGCATTGCCATGGCTTCGTCAATTCATTGCTGGCCCCAGCCGAAGCGGCTGGATATCGGCCAATAAACAAAACACGATTTGCCGATGACGTTTTGCTCGGGCAACGGGCCCCAGTAACGCGAGTCCAGGCTGTTAAGAGTATTGTCCCCAAAAACCAGGTAGTGCCGGGGAGGGATGTCAATGCTGTCGCCCGGCGTCCGCAACCGGCTGTCCGGCCTGTCCTGGAGCACGTGGCCGTTGTATTGGCCGAACTTGCCCTCCATTCGGGGCGCGTTGGGATTGAATCCATAAACATTCTCGAAATGCGGCGTGGAGGCGTCGAGGCGGCGTCCATCGATCCGCGCATGTTGATCGGCGCCGATGGACACGCTTTCACCCGGCAATCCGACCAGGCGCTTGATGTAGAATTGGTCCTGATTCGGGATCCCTTCAATGCCCCTGGTCTTGAAAACCACGATGTCGCCGCGCCGCGGCCGCCGGAAATTATATGTGACGCGATCAACAAAGAGATGGTCCCCGGTCGTCTCCTTGAATCGGAGAATAGGTTCGCCTTTGCTGAAGGTGGACTGCAAGTCCAGCCCGGTCGCGTGCTCGAAATGATCGTCCGGCCCGCACCAAATGGTGTAGGGAACCTGCTCCTCCCGGCCGCGGTACTGCACCCAGATGGTTTGCTTGTTGATGAAGCCCACCACGTGCTGCAACGGCCCGACCCGCACCACCTCGCCGTCTGCGGGCGCGATAATTTCATGCCAGATGGTCCCCTTGTAGATCACGTCCCAAAACCGCTCCAAGGGGTTGGGCATCTTAAAGGATTGGCCGCGCAGGTCCTTGCATTCAATGCCAAACAACGTCGGCTCCATCGAGCCGGTGGGTATTTTAAAGGGTTGCAGAAAGAAGGTCCGGATGGACATGGCCACAACAATAGCGACCAGAAAAACTTCAATGTTCTCGCGCCACTCGGAATTGGGATATGGCTTGATCCATTTGGCGGACGCCTCCTCCAGTTGGGCCATTTGCTTTTCCAGCGCCTTGTCTTCGACCCCATCAGCGATCGCCGTTTTTGTCCGGCTCAAAGCCGCCGTGACGGCTTCCAGCGCATGGGGGGATAGGATGTCGCTTTGGGCACGGAGCATTCGTTGCACCTGCTTGCACATGTCCGTGGCTTGCCGGACCGTCCGGGAAAGGAACCATCGTAATTTCATAATTGAGTCAGGCTTTGAGCACCTCGATGAACGCTTCCTGTGGAATGTTGACTGAGCCGAAAGATTTCATGCGCTTTTTGCCCTCCTTCTGTTTCTCGAGCAATTTGCGCTTGCGCGAGATGTCGCCGCCATAACATTTGGCGGTGACGTCCTTGCGCATGGCGCCGACGGTTTCGCGGGCGATGATCTTTCCGCCGATGGCGGCCTGGATGGCCACCACGTATTGCTGCTTCGGAATGACCTCCTTCAACTTCGCCGCCAGAGCGCGCCCCCGGGCCTCGGCCTTGGAGCGATGCACAATGCAGGAAAACGCGTCCACCGACTCGCCGTTGACCAGCATGTCCAGCTTGACCATGTCCGCCTCCTGATAGCCGGCGTGTTCGTAGTCCATGGAGCCGAACCCGCGCGTCAGGCTCTTGATGCGGTCGTGAAAGTCAATAAGAATCTCCCCCAGCGGCAGCGTGCTGGTCAGGATGACGCGCCGCGTATCCAGCGTCTCGGTATGGTCGATCACCCCGCGCTTTTCCGCCAGCAACGCCATCATGTCGCCGATGTATTCGTTGGGGCAGATGACAAAGGCGAAGACCATCGGCTCCTCGATCTTCTCGATGTAATTCGGCTCGGGCAGAAAGGCCGGGTTATCGACGGTCTTGACCGTGTGGTCCGTCATCACCACGTGATAGACCACGCTTGGATACGTGGCGATGATGTCCATGTTGTATTCGCGGCGGAGCCGTTCCTGGACGATTTCCAGGTGCAACAATCCCAGGAAGCCGCAGCGAAAACCAAACCCGAGCGCCACGGAACTTTCCTGCTGAAAGACAAAGGCGGAGTCGTTCAATTGCAGCTTGCCCAGGTTGGTCTTGAGATGCTCGTAATCCGCCGTGTTGATTGGATAGAGGCCGCTGAAGACCATCGGATGAACTTCCTTGAAGCCGGGCAGCACCGGCGACGGGTATTTGGCGTCCGTGATCGTGTCCCCCATTTTGACGTCCTTGGGGCTTTTGATGTTGGCCGTCATGTAGCCGGTTTCGCCCGTCTGCAATCTCTCGCGCACATAGGGCTTTGGATTGAAGCTGCCGACCTCCTTGATTTCGACTCCTTTGCCGGAGTGCAGCAATTGCACATGCATGCCGGCGCGAAGCTCGCCGTTGAAAACGCGCACATGCGTGACCACGCCCTTGTAAGTGTCGAAATAAGAATCGAACCCCAGCGCCTGAAGGGTCGGCGCGCCGGTCGGTTTCGGCGGCGGAATGCGCAGCACGATGGCCTCCAATATCTCGTCGATGCCGATTCCTTCCTTGGCGCTGGCCAGGATGGCCGTGTCGCCCGGGATGGCCAGGATATCTTCCATCTGCGTTTTGGCCAGCGCGATGTTGGCGTGCGGCAGGTCGATTTTGTTGATGACCGGGACGATGGCCAGGTTCTGTTTGGTGGCCAGGTGGACATTGGCCACGGTTTGCGCCTCAACGCCTTGGGCGGCATCGATAATCAACACCGCCCCTTCGCAAGCGCTCAGGCTGCGGGAAACCTCGTAGGTAAAATCGACATGGCCGGGCGTATCGATCAGGTTCAATTCATAAACCTCGCCGTTCTTGGCCGTGTAACTCATCGTCACCGGGTGGGCCTTGATAGTGATGCCCCGTTCCTTTTCCAGGTCCATCGAATCGAGCAATTGCTCCTCCATTTCGCGGGTGGCAACGGTGCCGGTGCGATGCAGAAGCCGGTCCGAAAGCGTCGTCTTCCCATGATCGATATGGGCGATGATGCTGAAATTCCTTATGTGTGCGCAGTCCATTATTTAAATGACACTCCAAACGAGCATAGGCACGAATCCAGCCAGCGGAAAGGTGAAAGTTTCCAGGACAAAGCAGAACGACCAATAATGAAGCGATGAATGAGGGGCGGAAAACTACTTTGAGTCGCTTTGAGTTCGGATGGCCCTCGTGAAGGCTGATTATTGTGTAAACTATTCATGTTCCAGTATTTACATGCGTTTTGACCGGCAATTTGCCCGGCAGAATCGGTTTGATTGAGTTCCTGCATTGACAGGCACATTGAGCCTGCCTCGATTTGACCACAGCCTTGACTTGCTCCGGCAACCCAGGTGGTTTTTGCGATTTGGCCCACTATTTTCGGATTTATTCTTTGATCGAAACAGGTCGAGACAGGTCGTAACGGGCCGAAACGATAAGGGTCTATTCTTCTTGTAAAGCGTTGATCACAAAGTAGATGCATCTAAATCTTGGGGTTTCTCATTAACACCGCGGTTTTAGCCCGGCGTGATGGCTGGCCTGCGACATCCCTAACCGTTTCCAACGGTTTCCCAAACGACGGTAAGCCGTTAAAACGGCTGGGGTTCGCCTTACGCCTTCTCGACACCGGGCTGAAGCCGCGGTGTTAATGAGAGTCGGACGCATGGCCCCAAGACTTATGATGCGTCTGCGCTGCGGCGGAAGGATGGCAGAAAGACGGGCGTTGCCTAATTTTCGCACCTTCGCCGCAACGGCTACGGCAGGCAGGCCTGCCACTCCCATTTCTGGCTGCGATTCACTTATCAATCCATGTTCCATAATCTCCGCCTTTATTCACTAAATCAATGCTACAGTTCAAATACCGTTTCGTCAATTTAATTTTGAAAGAATGTTCAAGAAAACTGTAAATGTTGGCAAAAACAGCCTTACGGGCTTGCGCGACAAAGACTTAAGAATAACGCAAAGGAGATTTTATTGCCGAGGGAAATGGGGGGGGTATTCGGACGCGGGAACGAACTTTGTGCGAATAGTGTGAAACGTCCGTGAATGACCCTTGCACGGATCGAGGGCGATTCAGGCTTCTTTTTCCTTTTCCAGATAACGGATTCGTTTGTTGATGTCGGTGTTGATGGAGTGGTAGGGCTCGCGCAGGTTGCCGGCGGCGAAGCAGGTCTGGCGCGTGTGCTCGATGTCGTCCCAGCCGATGGCGTCGGTGAAGATCGGCAGCAGATATTCCACCCCAAGGCGTGAGGGTTTGTACAGGATCGGATCGTAGAGGGCAGGATGCATGAGCCGCGCGTGGATGTGGCCCCAGCGGTCACGGAAGCGATTGGCGTCATAACCATCAACGTGGAAGCCCTTGGCGGTATTAAACTGAAGGACTGAGACGCAGTTGTTCCGGCCCTCGAGCAACAAGTCCACCGCCTTGGACCCGAGTTCCGCCGCATAGAACCGGTCGAACAGGATGGGCCGCCCGCCCCGTTGGGTGTGCCCGACTTTTCTGGTGAAGATGGCCTCGGCCGCCGATTCGCTGCGGCGATAAAGTTGAAAATATCGGTCGCCAATCATGGGGATCAACCGGGTGCGCAGAGCCTCCGCCGCGCCGCTCAGGATGATGTTCCCCGACGGATCGCTGGTGTCGCGCACCGCACCCAATTCGTTCCCTTTTTCATCCACAATGCCTTCGCCGCAGACGATGACGACGTTCTTCTGCAAATCATACAACTGCTTGATGCGCTCGGCCAAAGCCTCCAAATCCGGCGCATGTTCCGGGATCAAAATAATATCCGGCCGCCCGTAGGCCGTGCCGAGCGCGATGTAACCGGAATGCCGCCCCATGACCTCGATTATGGCAATGCGCCGATGGCTTTCCGCCGTGGTGCGAATCCGCTCCACGCCGGTGGCCGATACAAAAACCGCCGTGGCATAACCCGGCGTGGCATAGTTGACAATGTGATCGAGATCGAACGTCGTGTTGGATGCCATGCGCTTGTAACGATAGCCATGCCGGGCCTGCGCATCCTGGGTCCGCACCCATTCATTGGGTTCATTGGCGTAATTGAGGCCAAGATCGTTGTCGATGGTTTTGGGCGCGAGCACGACCGGCAATCGTTCCGCCAGCGGTTGCAGGCCGTTGAGCGTGCCGTCGCCGCCGATGCAGATCAGCCCCTCCAGGCCCATTTTGCGGAGGCGCGAATCGGCCAGGTCCAACTCCTCTTTTTTTTCCGGATCGACAAAGTCCCGCGACGAGCCGATGAGAGTGCCGCCCTTGGTCGGGTCCAGTTCGGGAATGGGCTGGTAAAGCGGGTTGAGAAGGACATGGGGGACCTGGGGATTAAACAGGGAATTGAATCCCTTGATGAGGCCGTAGATTTCTATCTTGAGACGGCTGGCCCGCACCACCGCGCCATAAATGGTGGCGTTCAAGGCCGGCGTGTCTCCGCCAGCGGTCAGGATGCCTATCCGCTTCAAGCTCTGCGATTCTACACCAAACCCGGCTCGCACGCAAATTTATAACAAGCCGGTAGTCGTACAGTTTCGAATCAGCCCTTCTCAGAGTCTTCCCTGCGCTTCGCTCGCCGCATGGCGATAAACAAGCCGATGTTTCCAAAAACCATAATAACAGCTATTATTACTAGTGCGCTTGGATCATCGTTTTTGTTTCCTCCCCCGTGGAATTTTTCCCATAAATACGCGCACATCGCCACACTCAGAAGCGCGAGCTTGATGAGATTATTCCTATAGAATTTATAGTTCAATTTCCCGCTGCTCATTTATTCCATTTTGATCTCATTGCGATTCATCGTCAATCCATGAGTCCGATGATTTCGTCCAGGCTTCAGAAATGATCGGCAATGCCCGCCTCCATTGCCGGGGTGACGCGCAAGAATTGAGGAAGGCGGGCAAAAATGTAAATCGGGAGTGGCCTAAATTGGTGTGGTTTTGATCTTGTGGCTAAAAAATCGGCGCAGAGCGCCGACGCTACATTTGCATGGTTGGAAATAAATCCCTTTCGCATTAGAGGCTGAAGTGTTAGAAACGCTGGCATGGCTGCAAAACTTACGATTGGTTTTCTCGGCGCGGGCAAAATGGCAACCGCCCTGGCCAAAGGCTTCGCCTCGGCCGGATTGGTCGAACCCTCTCAAATCCGGGCCAGCGATCCGTCGCCCGAGGCGCAGGCCGCATTCGCCAAAGAAACCGGCGCAAAAACCACCGCCTCAAATATCGACGTTGTTCAGTTCGCCAACGTTGTCATCCTGGCGGTCAAACCGGCGCACGTCGCCGAATTGCTGGAGGAAATCCGCCTCGCGCTGACCGCGCGGCATTTGCTCATTTCCATCGCCGCAGGCGTGCCGATTGCGAAACTGGAGAATAGATTGATCGCAGGCGCGCGGGTCATCCGCGTCATGCCCAACACCCCCGCCCTGGTGAGCGCGTCGGCCTCCGCCTACGCCCTGGGCAAGGCCGCCACCGCCGCCGACGCCGCAATGGCGCAACGGCTCCTTTCGTCCGTGGGGCTGGCCCTCCAGGTCAAGGAATCGCTGCTCGACGCCGTGACGGGATTGAGCGGCAGCGGACCCGCTTACGTGTATTTGATGATCGAGGCGCTGAGCGACGGCGGCGTGGCGTCGGGCTTGCCGCGCGAGATGGCGACCAAGCTGGCCGCGCAGACGGTTCTGGGCAGCGCGAAAATGGTGCTGGAAACCGGCCAGCATCCGGGAGTGTTGAAGGACATGGTGACCAGCCCCGGCGGCACAACCATTGAAGGCTTGCACGAATTGGAAAAGGGCAACGTCCGTGGCGCCCTGATCAACGCCGTCCGCGCCGCCACGGAAAAGTCGAAAAAGTTGGGGCTATAAAGCAACCGTCGGCTTCAAAGCAGTTTCTTGAAGTCTTCGATGGTCAAGCCCGCGTCCCGCACAATGGCGGCCATCGTGTAAGCATCCACCGGGTTATTGCGTGGCACGACGGCTTTAAGCGCGCCTTTCGACATGAAGATGTGTTTGCTTTGGCGATCAATGTGGAAGCCCGCTCTTTGCAGTGCCTTGACGGCCCGGAGATGATTTACGCCAGGAAGCTTGGGCATGGCCCTAACCGGTGACTACTTCCATTTCGCGGACCTGACAGCGCACATCCGGTTGCCCATAAAGCTCCAAATAGCCTTCGATCGCATCGTGGATGTTTTCCATGGCTTCCGCAACAGTGGCGCCTTGGGAATGGCAGCCAGGGAGTTCTGGACAGCTAATGGACACTCCTTCGTCGTGTTCAAGCAGCGTCACATGAAACTTTTTCGTCATTGGTTTCAAATATAATCCTTGTTGCCTTCCAAGTCGAGCCGGTCTTTTCCTTCCGTCTGTGTCCTACTCTGATTTTTTCTTCTCTTTGCGCTCTCTTCTAACTCTCAAAATGACGAGCATTCCCCAAAGACCTAGCATTACAAAAAGAACTGGAATTACGTTTGAAGTCATCATTTTCCTTTCTTGACTTCCGCCACAGTTAATCAAATTAGCACCAGCCTCCGGCTGGGCAACCATGTCCATTTTCCTCAAAGATACGAGCAGATATATTCGCAGATGCCGGTGTTGACGCTGATGCCGAAGCCCGATTTGGCCGGGACTTCAAATGTGTCCCCTGCCCCATACGTTTTGACGGCGGATTGGCCATCGAGCTTGACCGCGCATTGGCCGGCGACGATCTCCATCCTCTCGGATTTGTCGGTGCCGAAATGGAATTCGCCCGGATAAATCAAGCCGAGCGTCTTTTTGCTCAGATCGGCAAAAAGAATTGAATGGCTCACCACCCGGCCGTCGAAATAAATGTTCGCTTTGGTGACCGCAGTCACGCCTTTGAATTCAGTTGGCAGCATGGGCGCAGTATAAATGCGCGCATGTCACTCACGCAAGCCTAACAGCTCGTTAAGAAAGTAGGAGCCGACGTAAGGAGGCTCTGACATTTTATTGTTTTCCCGGCAAAATCAGAGCCTCCTTACGTCGGCTCCTACCATTAAGTGGATTTTTAACGCGCAAGCCAAAGCCTTATTCCACCACCACCGGCATCCCGATCCACACCAGCTTGACCAGATAATCGGCGTTCCAGTTGGCCAGGCGAAAGCAACCATGCGATTCCGTGCGTCCCACCTGCTCCGGCGCGGGCGTCCCGTGAATGCCGTAGCCGGGCCGGTCCAGCCCGATCCAAGCCACGCCCACCGGATTATTCGGCCCGGGCGGAATAATTAATTTCCGGCCCAGCGCCTGGGCTTCGGGTGATTCCGGGAAAACGGCCGGGTCAAAGGTGTAATTTGGGGCCAGCGCAATCGTGGCCACGTGCAATTCCCCGGCGGGCCGTTTCTCCGCCAGCCGCCCGATGCTGCACGGGAAATGCGCCAGCAAGTTGCTTTCGGAATCGAATGCCTCCAGGACGCATTCCTGCAACGAAATTCTCAGCCGGGCCGCCTTGTCCGACACGGGCGGGTATTGGACTTGCGGGATCGTGACCGTCGTGCCGGCGGGCAGATCATCCCAATTGACGCCCGGGTTCAGCGCGCGGATCAGTTGCGGATGGGAAAAGGCCTTTTCGCCGAGCAATTCGACAATGTTCTCGAAGTCCAGGCGGGGCTGCTCGGATTTGCCGAGCCAGGTCTTGGGAACCGGCAACAGCCGCGCCAGGTCTTCGGCTGTGATGGCGTAGCCCGTCATCGCCGGAGGTGTGATGAGGAGGGCCGCCTTGGTGTTGGCATCCAGCGAACCGCTGGGGGGAATGCCCTGCTTCCGTTGAAAGGCCATCAAAGCGGATCGAGTCTGACGCCCGGCAACGCCATCAATTGAACCTGGGGAAATGCCCAATCGGACCAGTGCAATTTGCGCTTCCAGAATCGTTTCCACTGGACGAGCGCCGGAAGTGTTCAAGCGTAACACCGGAACAACGGCATTGGCGGCAATTTTGACGGGCGCAACAGGCGCCGGAACCGGCCGGCTTACCGGCCCGGGCCGCGACCAGACCCAAAAGAAAAAACCGACAAGCGCGACGCAAAGAGATGCATAGACGAATGATTTGAAGGACTGGAAATATCCCGCGGAATGTCGCGCTTTTTTATAGGGCGTCGGCAGCACGCAGGCAGAATATCACCAGAAACGGCTGCATCTGAAGCGCAAAGCGCATTAAGAAATCTGTAATTGGGATAAGTCTCGATCGGGGGAAAAGACGGCAAAGGGCAACAGCCCCAAATCTGCCACCACCAAAGAAGGCGGTCAGAATCAAGCTTTGCTCTCGCGCAGAGCCAGCCGGTAAAATCGTTCCTTCCAGCCTAAAACCGCAACTTCCGGCCGCGACCGGCGCACCCGGCGCGTTGGAAGACTGAAGGTCGATACGCTGCTCTCCGAGGATGGCGATTCAACCGCGCACCGCTCCAGATCCTGGTTGGCGACTTCCACCGGCGAATTTTCAGCGTTTTGCTTCATATATACTTATGTATTGTAAAGCATTACCGATGCCAACATGCGCAACAAAAAGCCAACGCAATCGTAATAACCGTTTGCGTATCAATTACTTATGCCATTTTGGATGAATTGCAGGGGAGAATAAAAGTCATGCCCTGCATCAATTTGAGCCCCAAAACGTGAAAAAATCCCCGCATTTGAGTGAAAATTTACCGCGTGAACCCTAGTTGAAAGACGCTGAGCCATCGTCAGCGATGGATTGCAAGTCATCCGGGGATTTTGCAGCATCCACCACCTTTGCGAATGCCGCGATTTCCTCAGCCGTGAAGACATCCAGAAGCGAGATTTTAAGCGGTCCGCGGCTGCCTTGGAGGGTAATGTGGTCCCATTGCGCGGACATGACCGAGGCCGAGAACTTTTGGATGCAGCGTCCACGGATATAAGCGCGGGTTGTCTGAGGAGGCTCGGAAATGGCGCGGAAGACGACCTTTTCATCCGGCACACCCATGATCGAGCCGGCCTGCTCAAGGGCATAGTAAAGCCCGGATTGGCGATCCAACCGATGGTATTCCAGATCAAGGCTTTGCAGCCAGGGGTCTGTGCTGCTGATATTCTGGGTTTTGCAGAAATCCTGAATCAAGGCCAGCTTCGCCACCCAATCCAAGCGGTTCCGGCAACGCATGGGGTCGGCTTCCAAGTCCAGCAACACTTTGTCCCAATCGGCCACGAGGGAGGCCTTGGCGGGATCGGCCAGATCGCACAGCTTGTTGACGGCCAGCCAGTATTCGCGCTGCAAGGCCAGGGCGTTGGAGCATTTGTTGCCCTGCAACGCCACTTCCCAATGGAATCTCGGGTCGCGGGAGATGGCCGTCAGGGCCTGCAACGGGTCGGCCAGCGTGGGATAGACGCGTTTGGGATCCCGCGCCATGGCTTCCAGCACCAGCGCGGTCGAGCCAATCTTCAGCCGCGTGGCGAATGGCGACATGTTGGCGTCGCCCAATATGACGTGAAAGCGGCGGAACAGATTCGGGTTGGCGTGCGGCTCATCGCGTGTATTGACAATGGGCCGGCGCTGCATGGTGTCAACGCTTTGCAATTCGCTGAAAAAGTCGCTGCGTTGGGAGATCTGGAAACCGGGTGAGACGAATCTGTCCTCCTCCTCGATGGCGAATTTGCCCGCGCCGGCAATGATCTGGCGCGTGACCAGGAAAGCCTGGACGCCGGCGGCCAGCTTTTCCCAAGGCAGGGAGCGCGGCAGCAGGTAATTCTCATGGCACCCGTAACTGTGCCCACGGAAATCCGTGTTGTTTTTGTAAAGGCGGACGGTGGAGCCGCGCTCCTCGGAAAGCTTGCGGGCGCAACACATCAGGATGCGTTCCCCGGCGCGGTCATGGGCAATCAACTCATCCAGCGTGCTGCACTCCGGCGTGCAATACTCCGGATGGGCATGGTCGTTGTAATAACGGGCGCCGTTGCCCAGCACAAGATCGCTCTTGATTTCCACAAAACTCAGTTCCCGGGCCGAGTCCTGGGCGAAATACGAAGTCTCATCGGTGTCCTGCCGCAGTTCCTCGACGTGGAATCCGCGCATGTCGGCGTGGGGATCCTCGCATTCGTAATCCCAGCGCATAAGAACGCCGGACTTTGTGGCGCTGCGCACCAACGCCATGGACTCGGCCACCACGTCCAGATTCTCTTCCGTGTCCCTGGCAATGCCGATCTCCGTCTCGGTGCCGAACTGGATGATCATCCTCTCCTTGTTATTGTCCGGGGCCGCTTCGGCCTTGCTGGCAAACTCGTTTTCAGCCTGCGTTTTCATAATGCCGCCGGGCTGCTCAATTCAAACAACGCCCGTTCCGGGCAAGTCCTTCTTGCGCGGCCGGATCGGAGCCAGCTTGATCACGTTTTCGGGATCGAAGTCGGTCAGCTTCAGCCAGTCTTCCGTCACGTCCGTGGGAGGAAACAGGTCGTTTTCGGCGTATTCCTTTTGCAAGGCGAGGAGAAGGTCGGCGCGGGACAATTGCGTGTCGAGTTTGGTCTGGATGGAGCGCTTGATGGCCAGGCTTTTGGCCCGCTCCACCACTGCGGCAATAATCGCCCCGCTGGCCAGGTCGCCGCGGTAAAGAAAATCCCGTTTGCCGCTGCGATAGGTCACTTCCAAAAACTGGTTCTCCGGCGTGTGCGCGTAATGGGCCTCGGCCAGGGCGGCGGCCAGCGCTGCCTTCGGCTCATCCAGAGGCAGGCTGTCCTTGAGATAAATCTCGTAAATCCTTTGCGCGCCTTCCTGGTCAGGCCGGTTGACCTTGATTTTCCGGTCGATACGCCCCGGGCGCAGGATGGCCGGATCAATCAGGTCCGCCCGGTTGGAAGCCAGGATGACCACAACATTTTGCAGCGGCTCCAACCCGTCCATTTCCGAGCAGAACATCGGCACCAACGTGCTCAGGATGCTGCTGTAGCGGCCGGCCCGGCGCGTGCCCAGTATGGATTCCGCCTCGTCGATGAAGAGGAAGGCCAGCGAGCCGTCCGCCGCCCGCTCGCGGCATTGGGCAAACAGATCGCGCACCTGCCGTTCGGATTCTCCCACCCACATGTTGAGAATCTCCGGGCCTTTGACGTGCAGGAAAAATTCCGGCCGGTCGATTCCCGTCTCGGCGCGGATTTGCTCCCGGAGATTATGGGCGGTGGCTTTGCCGAGCAAGGTCTTGCCGCAACCGGGCGGCCCGTGCAGCAAAAAGCCCTTGGGCACATTGTGTTCGAAGCGCTTGAACAATTCCCGGTGCAAAAACGGAAGTTCGATCGTGTCCCGAATCGCCTGCACCGCCTCGGCCTGCCCGCCCACGGCCTCCCACGGGATGGCGGTCACGGTTTCGAGAGAACGTTCGATGCGTTTGCCAACGCCGATCACTTCCAAGGCCACGCGTTGGTTGACATCCAGACGCACCTCCATGCCGGGTTTGAGTTTTTCCTTGGCCAACAGCGAGGAACGAAGCAGCACTGAGCAAAGCAATCCCGCCTCCTGTCCGATGCGCAGCCGGCCGTTGGAGAGCAGCTCGTCGATCCGCACTATCGGGCCGTTGCGGTCGAAGCCAAGGCTCTGCACGACGGCAAAAGCCTCATTCAGGAGCACGCGCTGGCCGACTTGCAGGCTGGCCAGGGGAATTTGCGGATCCAGCCGGCAAACATAGTCCGTGCCTCCCACGCAAACATGCCCCTTGTCCGGCTCCAGCGGCATGAGGAAAGTGCCGACACGGAAAGCGGGCGAACGCAATTTCTCGATAATGGCATCCAGTTTTTCGATGGTTTGGCGCGCCTGATCGTTGAGTTCCTCGACCTCCACGATGCGGTCGCGCAAATAGACCATGTCCATGAGCGAATTGTGGCGCGGGGGTAATTTGGCCGTGATCATATCGACCAACTGCAAAAGCGACAGGACATCAAGCTGCTCGCGGGAAAAAACCACCGGTTCAGGCGCCGCCGCCGTGGGGGCATCGAGGGGACGGATTTTGTTTGCGGAACTCCCTGCTGCCGGCTTCTTCTTGGACTCTGCCATGCCCCTAAACTTAGGCGCGGCCGGAGCTTTTGCAAACGATTATCAAAAGTATAAGCAAAATTGATGCAACTTTCGGAATCTTTTCACTTCAGCTTCCGCTCGAGTATCTCGCCGGCGAGGCCGGGATTGGCTTTGCCTTTGCTCAGTTTCATCACCTGGCCCTTGAGAAAATTCAGCGCCGCCACTTTGCCGGCCTTGTAATCCGCCGCCGGCCCCGGATGGGCGGCGATGGCTTGATCGCAAAAAGCTTCGATGGCCCCGGCATCGCTGACCTGGGCCAGCCCCTTTTTCTCGACGATGGCGCCGGGGGATTCGCCGCTGGCAAACATTTCCACAAAAACCTGCTGGCCCATGGAATTGCTGATTTTTTTGCTCTCCACCAAATCGATCAGCTCGAGGATGTGTTCAGGCTTGAATTTCAAATCGGCCAGGGTCGTGCCGGTGTCCGTTAATTTGGCGCGCAGGTTGTTGATGATCCAATTGGCCGCGGCTTTGGGATTCTTGCAGCGCCGGGCCAGTGATTCGAAATAGGCGCCGAGAGGCGCGTCCCACACAAATGTTTGGGCGTCGGAGGCCGGCAATTGATAGTCGCGCATGAACCGCTGTTTCTTGGCCAGCGGCAGCTCCACCACCCTTTGTTTGACTTCCCCGATCCACGCGTCCGTCGGCTCGAAAGGCATCAAGTCCGGTTCGGGGAAGTAGCGGTAGTCATGGGCCATCTCCTTGCTTCTCATGGCTTCGGTAGCCCCGGCCTCGTCGTCCCACCGGCGCGTTTCCTGGCTCAATTTGCCGCCGCGCTCCAGCACCCCGATTTGCCGCGGAATTTCGTACTCCAGCGCCCGCCGCGCCCCGCTGAAGGTGTTCATGTTCTTGATTTCGATCTTCTTACCCAATTCCGTGGAACCCACTGGACGGACGCTGACGTTGACATCGCAACGCACCATGCCTTTTTCCATGTCAGCATCACTCACTCCGCCATAGACCAAGATGTCCTTGAGCGCGTTGAGATAATCGTAGGCCATGGCGGCGCTGGTGATTTCCGGCTCGGAAACAATTTCCAGCAACGGCACCCCGGCCCGGTTGAAATCAACCCCGCTGTTGCGCTCGAAATGGATATTCTTCCCCACGTCCTCCTCCAAATGCGCCCGGGTGATGTTGACCCGCGAAATGCCGCCGTTGAACTCGAAATCGATGTATCCCTTCAAGGTCGAAGGTTTGTCGTATTGCGTGATTTGGTAATTCTTGGGCATGTCCGGATAGAAATAATTCTTCCGGTCGAATTTGGCATAGGGAGGAATCGCGCAGTTGAGCAACAGGCCGGTCAGGACGGTCAGGCGCAGGGCTTCCTCGTTGGCCACCGGCAAAACGCCGGGCAACCCGAGGCAAACAGGACAAACATGCGTGTTGGGCGGCGCGCCGAATTGATTGGCGCAACCGCACCACATTTTCGATTTGGTTTTTAGCTGGACATGGGTTTCAAGCCCGATCACCGCTTCGTAATTCATTTGGGCAGATAATAGAGGCGGGTGTAATCCTGCACCATGCGCCAGGTGTCGAAGCGCGGCACCAGCGTGCTCATGGCGCGGCGGATTCTATGAATCCACTGGCGCGGGACGCCCCGGTCGTCGCGATTGTAAAAGGTGGGAATGACTTCCTCGGTCAGGGCCTTGTAGAGGTTGGCGCTGTCCTGTTTGTCCTGGGCCTCGATCGAGGAAGGATGATCGTCGCCGCCGATGGCGAATCCGTTGGTTCCGTCGTAGCCCTCACGCCACCAGCCGTCCATGATGCTCAGATTCAGGCAGCCATGACAGCCGGCTTTCTGGCCGCTGGTGCCGGAGGCTTCCAGGGGCCGGCGCGGATTATTCAGCCAGACATCGCAGCCGGAGACCATGGACCGGGCCACATGGACATCGTAATTCTCAATGAAAACCAAGTGTCCCTTCAATTCGCTGTACTTGCTCAGATGTATGATGCGCTGGATGAACTTCTTTCCTTCATCGTCGCGCGGATGGGCTTTGCCGGCGAAAATGAATTGCACCGGCCGCTTGCGGTTGTTGACCAGCTTGATGACGTCCTCCAGCCTGTCAAAAATGAGGGGGGCGCGCTTGTAGGTGGCGAAGCGCCGGGCAAATCCAATGGTGAGCGCATCCACGCTCAACAGTTGATCAAAGGCGATAAAATCGGAATGGGACGTGCCCAGTCCGAGCCTGCGGCGGGCAAACTCAATCAATTCGCGGCGCAGTCTGAAGCGCAAGGCCCACAGTTCTTCGTCGGAAATGAAATTGTGATCCTCCAACTTCTGCCAGAACTCCTTGGAATTGACCTCCTTCTCCAGCGAAACGGCACGGCTGCGGTGCCAAAAGGTTGTGGTTTCACCTTCGGACGGATCCCGCTGCATTGCGGCGCCGGAAAGTTTCCGCAGCCAGAATTTCCGCACCGGCCCTTTCATCCAGCCCGTCAGGTGAATGCCGTTGGTGATATGACCAATGGGCACTTTATCCACCGGCAGGTCCGGCCAGAGGCAGTTCCACATTTGCCGGCTGACTTGGCCGTGCAATTCACTGACACCGTTGGCGGCGCGCGATAGTTTCAGTCCCAGCACTGTCATGCAGAAGGTTTCTTGCGCGTTGTGCGGATCCACCCGGCCCAGGGCCATCAATCCGTCGAGGGACAGTTTGAGCTGGTCCATCATCTTGCGCAGCCCGTAAACAATCAGGTCGCTGTTGAAGCGGTCATGCCCGGCTTCGACCGGCGTGTGTGTGGTGAAGATGCATTGCTGTTTGGTTTGGGCTTGCGCCTCGGCAAAGGAAAGGCCGCCCGCCAGTTTTTCACGGAGCAATTCCAGGGTCAAAAAGGCGGCGTGCCCCTCATTCATGTGGAAGACCGACGGGGCAATGCCCAGGGCGCGAAGCAGCCGCACCCCGCCGACACCCAGCAGCACTTCCTGCATGAGGCGCATCGTGTTGTCGCCGCCATAGACGCGGCGGGTCAAATCCCGGTGATGCGGCGCGTTCTCGGGCCGGTTGGCATCGAGCAGAAAGACCGGGACGCGACCCACGTTGGCGCGCCAGGCCTGGAAATAGACAGTCGTCAATTCGATTTCCACCGAGCAAACCACCGGCTGGCCTTTGGCGTCGAGCACCGGCTCCAGCGGCAGATTGTCCGGGTTGAGCAGGGTGTAATATTCGGTCTGCCAGTTGTCCGCGTTGAATTGCTGTTGAAAATAGCCTTCGCGATAAAACAGGCTGATGCCGGCGAAGCCGATGTTGAGGTCGCTGGCTGATTTGGCGTGGTCGCCCGCCAAAATGCCCAACCCGCCGGCGGCGATGGGCAGGGTTTCGTGAAAGCCGAATTCCGCCGAAAAATAAGCGACCGGATTTTGCAGTAGGGCCGGGGCATTCTGGCGGCCCCAGGTCTCTTTGTCAGTGAGGTAGGCATCGAAATCGCCCAGGACTTGCTGGACGCGGCGGGCGAACTCGGTGTCTTGCAGGCGGACGCGCAGCTCATAATCGGACACCTCGTGCAGGACGGCCACGGCGTTGTGGTAAAGGTTCTGCCAGCAACGGGGAGAAAGCTCGGAAAAGATTTCCTGCGCCCCCTGATTCCACGTCCACCACAGGTTATGGGCAAGACGATTAAGGTTGGCAATGATTTTGGTCAGCTCTTCGGGCGGCAAAGGTGCAGTGCTCATAGGTTCCAAACGGCCATTCGCATTTCGCGAACATCCCCTAAATAAGACATGCCGCGGCCCGATTGCGCAACTCATTTTGTGCAAATCCCAGGACGAAACTCGAAGGAACCGGGAGAAAACAAGCTTGAATAAACATCCCGCTGAAGGTAATCCACGGGCGTGTACTTGGAATATTACGGGCTGAAAGAACCGCCCTTCAACATCACCCCGAATCCGCGGTTCCTGTTCTACAGCGCCAAGCATCGTGAAGCCTTCAACCATCTGCTTTACGGCATCCGCGAACGGAAAGGCTTTGTGCAGTTGACCGGCGAGGTGGGCGCGGGCAAAACCACCCTCTGCCGCGCCTTGCTCGAACAATTGGGGCCGGAGTTCTCCACCGCCTTGATCCTGAACCCGGTGCTGGACGCCGAGCAATTGGTCAAGGCCATCGCCATGGAATTGAATTTGCAGGTCAAGGGCCTGGATCGGCTGGAAACACTGGCCGAGATCAACCGCTTCCTCCTGCAGCAGGTCGAGCACCACAAGGACACCGTTCTGATTATTGACGAGGCGCAGGATTTGACGCGCGAATTGCTCGAGCAGGTGCGGCTGTTGTCCAATTTGGAAACAGACGAGCGCAAGCTCCTGCAAATCATCCTGATGGGCCAGCCGGAATTGCGCGACCGGCTCAATGATCATTCCTTGCGTCAATTGCGCCAGCGCATCACGGTGCGTTTTCACTTGAATCCCCTCAGAAGCTCCGAAATCCGCCAGTACATCCAGCACCGCCTCCACGTGTCCGGCGCGAATGGCGCGCCTTATTTTACCTCGCCTGCCGTGTGGCTGATTTACCGTTACAGCCGCGGCATCCCGCGCCTCATCAACGCCGTCTGCGATAAATGCCTCCTCGCCGGCTTTGTCCAGCAACGCGACAGAATCGATTTTGGCATGGTGCGCCGCGCTACGCGTGAATTGGAAGGACACATCGAATTATGAGCCTCATCAACGACGCCCTCAGACGCGCCAGTCAGACGGAAAGAAACCATCCGCGCCGGGATCCCACCGCAACGGGCATGCAACCCACGCCGGAAGCCCGAGGTTCGCACCTCACTCTGCTTTTGGCCGCGGCCGGCCTGCTGGCGGTGCTGTTGGCAGCCTGGGCTTTTTGGCGATTGTGCAATACCGGCAATAATCCCGGCAGCGCCGTCGCGATGGCCAATGTAGCCCCTGCAGCCCCGCTCCATGTCATCCCAACGGTGGTAGCGCCGCCGAAAGTGGCCCCAGTCCCTATGGTCGGGTCGGCAATTCCCGCACCTGCTCCCGTCGCCGCTACCGCGACGCCCGTTGCGGAACCGGCACCCGCGCCAGCCACGCCTCCAACCGCGACGCCAGCCGAGCCGCCCAGCGCGCCCAAAGAAACTCCCATTATCTGGCCCGTGGAGTTGAAGCTCGGCGCCATTTTCTTTAACAAGACAAACCCCAAGGCCCTCATCAACGGCGACCTCCACGTCGTCGGCGATCAAATCCATGGCGTGGTCGTGAAAAAAATTGAGAAGGATGAAGTGACGGTGGAATGGAGCGGACACAGCAAAGTACTAATGTTGGGCGGAGACTGAGACGTGCCCCCCCCGCCATGAGGGTGTTTCTTTTTGGGATGGCGGTTTCCAGTTCCTGATCTTGATCCTAATCTTAATCCAGTGATGCGTATCGATTAATGGGCTGTTAATACACATTTACGAATTGACCAGTCCCGCTAAAACTGGTAACCATAAAGCAATAAACTAAAGACAACCATGAACAGATGCCTCTTGCGTCTAGTCGTTGTGCTCTGCTTTTTGGGAACACGCCACGCTTCTGCAACGGTGCTTTACGTGGATTTGAACAGCACCAATCCCGTCGTTCCGTTTTCCTCCTGGTCCACCGCCGCCACCAACATTCAGGATGCCGTTGGCTTCGCCCAGGCAGCCGACTTGGTCCTGGTCACGAACGGGGTTTACCAGACGGGCGGTCAAAGAAATTTCAGTGCCGATGTCACCAACCGGGTCAGTGTAATGAACGCGGTGACGGTTCAGAGCGTTAATGGACCGGCGGTGACCATTATTCAAGGCTGCCAGCCGGTTGGGGCGAGCAACGCCAATAACGCGGTGCGGTGCGCCAATTTGGCCGGGGGCGCAGTTTTGGCAGGATTTACGTTGGCTGGGGGCCAGGCCGGCACCGGAAATTATGTCAATGGTGGCGGTGTCGCGGGTACAGGCGTGGTTTCAAATTGTGTCTTGACCGGCAACACGGCCGCCGGGGCCGGCGGCGGGGCTGATGGTTCCACGCTGATAAACTGTCTTCTGACCGGCAATCAAGCCAGTTTGGGCGGCGGTGCGTACGCCAGCACCCTGATCAACTGCACCATTGCGGGAAATTCGGCTTCCTACGCGGGCGGCGGAGCCTGCCATTGCACTTCGGAGAATTGCATCATCTACTTCAACACGGCAGTCACGGCGGGAACCAGCAACTACACTCAAGGCACTCTCTATTACTGCTGCACGTCTCCACTCCCCGGCGGCCCGGGCAACATCTCGAATGATCCCGGCTTCGTAAACCTTGCGGGGGGTAATTACCACCTGCAAATCGGCTCGCCGTGCATCGCCGCCGGCGACATTGCCTACGTCACGGCCCCGACCGACCTCGACGGCAATCCCCGCATTGCCAACGGCACGGTGGACATGGGCGCTTACGAAAGCCAGTTCACCGGCACGGTCCATTATGTCAGCCTGAGCAGCGCCAATCCGGCGCCGCCTTACACCAATTGGAGCACGGCGGCGACAAACATCCAGGATGCCATCAGCGTGGCGCAGGCGGGCGAATTTGTGGCAGTCGGGGACGGCATCTATAATGTGGGTGGCACGGCGGTTTATGGACCGGAAACCAATCGCGTGGCCGTGACCAATCCGATCACAGTGCTGGGCGTTTCGGGACCGCAAGGGGCGACGATATCGGGCGGCGCGCAGACGAGATGCGCTTATGTCGGCAGCAACGCCTTGTTGAGCGGATTCACGCTGATCGGCGGCCAGACTGGCGGCAGTGGAAACATCACCAATGAACTCAGTGGTGGCGGCGTGTGGTGCGAGGCAAGCGGGGTGGTGTCCAACTGCGTTTTAACCGGCAATGTGGCCCTCAACGCATACGGCGGTGGTGACTATGGCGGAACGATCTGGAACAGCGTTCTATCGAACAATTCCGCCAGTTTCGGCGGAGGCGCTGCTTTCGCAAGCCTCATAAACTGCGCCATTTCGAGCAATTCCGCGACCGGCGACTTCGGCGGCGGTGTTTTTCAGGCGGTCGTCTCCAATTGCACGGTGATCTCGAATTGGGCTTATTCTGGCGGCGGCGGCGCCAACCTGAGTACGGTTTATAATTCCACGCTCGCAAGCAATTCTTCCAGCCTCGGAGCGGGCGGGGCAAATTCCTGCGTGTTATATGATTGCAACGTGGCTGGCAACCGCGGTGACGAGGGCGGCGGGACCAGTGTGGGCAGTAATTTCAACTGCACGATCACCGGCAACCAAGCCAGCGTGGGAGCCGGGACTTATCAGTCTATTGACTACAGTTGCTTGATCACCTCCAACACGGCCACAGTGGCGATCGCCGGCGGGGCCTACGAAGGGACGCTGTATAATTGCATACTGCTCGGCAATCAGGCTGCCAGCACCAATCTTGGCGCCGGGGAAGGCGGCGGGGATTTCGGATCAACCCTGCTCAATTGCACTTTGGTGAGCAATTCGGCGGCGTTCAAGGGCGGCGGCGCTTACGGCGGCAACTTATACAACTCCATTGTGTATTACAACAACGCTCCAACCGGCTCCAACTGTTATGGGAACCAACCGGCAGCCTGTTGCACGACACCGGTGCCATTGACTTACAACTCGGCCTGCATCACCAACCCGCCGCTCTTTGTCAATTTAACGGGCGGCGATTTGCACCAGCAAACCAACTCCCCCACTATCAACGGCGGGAACAACCTTTACGTCACCAACTCGATATTTATCCCCGCGCCGCTCACGAACGATTTTGACGGTAATCCGCGCATTGTGGGCGGCACCGTGGACATAGGCGCCTATGAATATCAAGGCTCAAACTTGGGCCTCCCCATCCCCATCCCGTGGTTGGTCAAATACAATCTCCCGACCGACGGCTCCGCCGATTACCTCGACAGCGATGGAAATGGCATGAGCAACTGGCAGAAATGGATCGCGGGCCTCGATCCTCTTGATCCCTCGTCGCTGTTGCAGATGCTGTCCGCGGCAAATACGAGCAATTCTTCCGTTGTCGTCCTCACCTGGCAAAGCGTTAGCGGCGTAAATTATTTTATCCAACGCGCCGCAGATTTGTCCGCCCAACCGGCTTTTTCGACCCTGCAAAGCAATATCACCGGGCAATCCGGCACGACAAGTTTCACCGATACGACGGCTACAAATAACGGACCGCTCTTTTATCGCGTTGGCGTTGGGGATTGAGTCTTGCAGTTTGCTGGAATCGCTTAGAGCGTGTTTTAAGAATGGATCGGAACGCGGATTGCGAGCGCGGCGGGGCGGAGGCCGAGGCGCGACGAAGGAGAATATCCCCCGTGGATCTTCGACCGAGGAGCCACGAAGCCGTCCGCCCCGCCCCGCCGCAAGACGCCCCGGGCTATTTTTAAAACACGCTCTTAAAGCCCAGCATGCAATCTGGCCGGTGTGGGCGGAAATCGAGCGTTTTCCAGCGAGGCGTCGCCCCATGGTTCGGGGCTCATCCATCAGGCCACTGGTCAAACCCTGGTTTCGTCTTCCCGGCGAGGATACGGTATCAGCAATGGAAGCAGGCCGGCCACGCCAAGAGCGCCTCCGCACCAACACACCCCGGCCCAGCGGCCGTGCGCCCAGGCCCATGAGCCAACTGCAGAGCCAAACGCGCCACCGATAAAATAGACCACCATGTAAACCGAGTTCACCCGGTTTCGCACGCTGGCGTTCAAACCGTAAATGCGTGTCTGATTGGAAATGTGGCTTCCTTGGACTCCGGCGTCCATCAGCACGACCCCCACAGCGAGTCCGACCAGGGAATGTCCGGCAACCCCCATAAGAACAAACGCCACCACCACCAGCACGAGAGCGGTGCCGTTGACCCATCTGGCATCATGCCGGTCAGCCAACCGACCCGCCACCGGGGCGGCCAATGCACCCGCCACTCCAAACAGGCCGAACAACCCTGCCACACCGCTGCCATATCGGCCCGGCAGGCTGGCCAGATGGAAAACCAACATCGTCCAGAAAACGCTGAAAGCGCCAAACCCGCAGGCCCCTATGATGGAGTGTCGGCGCAAGACTGGCTGGCTGCGCAGGACATCCCAAAGAGAGGCCAGCAACCGGCCATAATGGGCGGACAGTCCGCTTTCGGGCCTTTGCGCAGGCAGCCGCCATCTCAGCAGGACGCTCAAACCCAACGCCAGGCCCGCGCTGATCCAATACACAGATCTCCAGCCGAAGGCGGCGGCAAGCAGGCCGCTGAGAATGCGCGACAGAAGAATGCCCACCAGAAGTCCGCTCATGACCATTCCCACCACCCTGCCTCGTCTTTCAATCCCGACCAAACCGGCCGAATAGGGCACGACAAGCTGAGGAGCGGCACTGGCCGCGCCCAGCAAAAAGCTGGTAAGAAGCAGCCAGTGGAATCGTGGTGAAAGCGCCACGGCGATCAGCATCAATGCCGAGGCGGCGGTGGTCATCACAATCAGCCTGCGCCGCTCGAAGATATCCCCCAACGGAACCACCAACAGCAGGCTCAAGGCATAGCCGAGTTGCGTGAGTGTGACAATCAGGCTGGCAGCCCTGCTGGAAACACTGAATTGTCGCGCAATAGTTCCAACTGGACAGTGGAACGTTCATGCAGCCTTTTCCAGTTCAAGGATTTCAGCGTAGCCGCAGCGGGCGGGGCTGATTTTGGTTGCGAGGAATTTCTTGAGGGTAACGCTTTCGGGTGAACGA
>JBEKDI010000018.1:0-63497 GCA_050014435.1 Verrucomicrobiota bacterium
ATTAGCAGGCCGCAAAATTTTTGTCGCGGCACAGTTATTCACCGTCGGCTGCGGGGAGCTGGTCCTTCGGGCTCTCCTCGCCGCCGGTTGAATAACTGTGGAAACCGTATCAGAACACGAAGGAAGCGAAGGGGGGCAACGCGAATTGACAATGGACAATTGATAATGGGCTCCTGAAACTATGGCGGGCGGGGCAGGATGAACGCCTCTTGACCCACAGGATTGCAGCCAGGAAAGTATTGGCCACAGACGAACACAGATGGACACAGATTCAGACTTTTTGACAGATGGACGCTCCCCAGGACCCACAGGAATGCAGCCGGGAAAGTATCGGCCACAGACGAGCACAGATGGACTCGGATTCAGGCTTTTTGACAGGAGGCAGGACTCCTCGTAGTTTTCAAACAGGCACTGCGCCGTGGCTTGGCGGTTTTGTGGTTCTTCATGGTTGAGGTTGTCTTTTTGACTTCCCCCCGGAGGCGCGCCTGATAGAATCAACACGGCGCGCGCGCTGGAAAGATCGGTGTTTTGACTTCCCCCCGGAGGCGCGCCTGATAGAATAGTCTTCGGGTTCTCCCAGACCTCTTGCTTGTTTTGACTTCCCCCCGGAGGCGCGCCTGATAGAATGAAGCGTTCTGGCGTCAGATAAAGACAGTCGTTTTGACTTCCCCCCGGAGGCGCGCCTGATAGAATGGGCTTGACGGAAGGGGCTGAGTATGTTGAAGTTGACGGTAGTTTACGCGCTTCCGGGGGGAAGCCTTAACTAATTATGAATCGAGTTGCCCACTGTGCTTGCACACGGCAGCTCGATTCTGTTTTATTCCCAGAACTCGACCTGATCGGGCACTTTGGGATCTTTTGCCCTATGGCCTTGTTCATAGTTCGGCCCAATCACAGTCACACTCTTGCCCCACTGTTCGTCAGTGATGTAAAGCAGCCGCACGTTGCCCGCTTCCGGCACGAGCTTTTGGATGATGCCAATATGCTTATCCAATTGTTCAAAATTCACGCACGGGCGCGCATAAACGGAAAGCCGGGTCTTTTTTCGCCTGTTCCTTCTCGATTTGTTCGTCAGTCTTGCCTGCCCGCCGTTGTTGGCGGGCCGCCCACGGCACTTTGCCGTAACCGCGCCGTTGAATCGCTGAATGGAACGCCTTGAACACTTGCCAGGAATGTTCTGGTTTCTCACCGCGCAGTAATTTGATTCGGAGCAGGCAAGATGTGTAGCAGGTTGGATCGCCCTTTTTGGCAAATTCACGTTCAAGCAGCTCGCGTTTGGACTTTTCCTCTGGCGTTTCCGGTGCTGGCTGCCAGCGTCCCTTTCTTCCATTTTTACTTTTCCACTCGGATTCCGGGATGATATTCCCTTGCTCATCTACTTTGCAGAGTTGGCGGCCTTTGAGAATTTCAATACCCGCATCTTGCATAACTTTTTCAAGCCACTTCTCGCGTTCCTTGTGTGCTTTCCGTGTGCGCCACATGCGCCGGCGCGTGGCGGCGGTTTTGGTTTCGGCAAATTCCGCCGGTATAAGCAGCGATGCCTTGTGAAGAAATGTTGTGCCTTGTCGCACGGCCTCGCCGATGGAGCCTTTGCCCAAGTCGAAAGCCCAGATGGTTTGGCCAGCCTTTGAAGTTTCCGCATTCATCTTCTTTTTCCCTTCGTTTTGTGGAGCGGGGAGTATTATGGCAGAGAACCAACCTCCAGCCAAGTCCCATTTTCGCCAGCGTGCCGCGACTGATACAGAGCTTGAATTGATTTTGATCGGACTACTCGAAACAGGGAACGTCAAATAGATTGCGAGGACTGGATGGACTTGAAGGGTCGCCATGCGGGCTCGGAGCGGGTACGGACTGAAACAATCGATTTAGGGTTCGACAGAGTCTCACCCCACCGTTTGGATGGCGGCAACAGCAATTGACAATGGTGCTGTTGGGTTCGTCCTCACCCTTGCCCTCTCGTTCCGCCGTCGCAGGAGTGCTTTGGCGGGACAAGCCAGGAGAGGAGGAAACATCGGCAGCGGGTCTTGGAAAAGCTGGCCCGACCGGAGTTTGACCGCGATAAGAACAGGGTCCAGATGCGCCCCAGCGCTGGCGACCGGCAATTAAACCATTGCCAGCGGCGCCGTAAGATGGTATCAATTATATTCATGCCAACAGTCGGCGAACAATTGCGCGCGGCGCGCGAAGCGCAAAAGCTGGCCATTCACCAGGTGGCGGATTGGACGAAAATCCGCGGCGATCATATTCGCGCGCTGGAGGAGGGCAATTACAGTGTCTTTTCCGCCCCGGTTTATATTCGCGGTTTTGTGCGCGCTTATGCCACGCTGTTGAAGCTCGACGCCGCGCAAGTCCTCCAGCAACTCAACCATGAACTGGCTAATTCCGGGCAGAAGGAGCCTGCCCTGTCCCAAACAGCCAGAGGCCCGCTGGATGACGCGATGTTCCATTTTTCGAAGTTTTTCCGGCGGCTGGCTTTGCCCGCAGTGGGGCTGCTGGTCGTCGTGGCAGTGGCCGCTATCTCCTATTGCATCTGGCTGCGTTACCAGCATAAGGACCCGTTGCAAGGCTTGGGGCCGGGATTGTATCAAGCGCCGCCAGCCAGTGAAACGTTGCCTCTGCCACGGCCCGCCAGTTAAGAGCCTGTTTGAGTGCAAAACAGGCTCTTGGGGCGTGTTTTGAAAATGCCATCCATCGACTGGGTCCCTGCAAACGGCTCGGCGGGAGCCTCGCCTTACCGGGATGACGGCTCGGCAGGAGCCTCGCCCTACCGGGATGACGGCTCGGCAGGAGCCTCGCCCTACCGGGATGACGGCTCGGCAGGAGCCTCGCCCTACCGGGATGATGGCTCGGTGGGAGCCTCGCCCTACCGGGATGATGGCTCGGCAGGAGCCTCGCCCTACCGGGATGATGGCTCGGTGGGAGCCTCGCCCTACCGGGATGATGGCTCGGCAGGAGCCTCGCCCTACCGGGATGACGGCTCGGCGGGAGCCTCGCCCTACCGAGGCGCATGTGGTGGGGCGAGGCTCCTTGCCGGACCGGGGCGTTAAAGAATGAGATTTTTAGAAAACGTTCTTAGGGTGTTTGCCTTTTCGGCCCCGTCCCGTAAGATGTGACCGTGTCGAAAATTGCAACAAGGCCCGTGCGCGTCGGTCTCATTTCCCTTGGCTGCGCCAAGAATCTGGTGGATGGGGAGATCATGCTCGGCGCCCTGCTGAAGGCCGGTTTGGAAATCACCAATGAGGCCAGCCAGGCGGATGTTGTCATTGTCAATACTTGTTCATTTATTGACGCGGCCCAGGAGGAAAGTGTTGATGCCATTTTGCAATCGGCGGAGCTGCGCGCGCAAACCAGGCCCGGCCAGGGCCTGATCGTCTCCGGTTGCCTTCCGCAGCGCTTTCGCAATGATTTGCCCGCGCTGCTGCCGGAAGTCGATGCCTTCATGGGGATCGATCAAGTGGCGCAGGCGGCGGATATTGTGCGCCAGGCGCTGGCGCGGCGGCATGAGAAGCTGGCCCAGCCGGCGAAGACCCCGGGGGCGCGGGCCGGAGCCCGGGCACAGATTGCGCGCCGCATGGCAGAGTTGGATCGCGCCAAACCCGCCCCGGCCGAAGCGCCGCCCGTCGCGCCGCTGGTCCAGGTCAGCCTCCGGCCAGGTTACATTCCCGATTTTGCCACACCGCGGTTCCGGCTGACGCCGCAGCATTTTGCGTACGTAAAGATTGCCGAAGGGTGCAATCATCCTTGCAGCTTTTGCATTATCCCGCGCATGCGCGGTTCCCATCGCAGCCGCGCCCAGGCTGACATTGTGCGGGAGGCGCGGCAACTGATCGCTGACGGCGTCAAGGAGCTGAATCTTATTTCGCAGGACTCAACCTATTACGGGCTGGATCTGCGGCCCAACGCCAGCCGGGCCATTTCTTCGCCGGAAAGATTCTCCGCCACCGCCAGATCGCTGGACGCCGGGGCGACGACCCTTTGCACGCTGCTGCGCGAACTGAATGCGTTGCCGGGCGATTTCTGGGTGCGGCTGCTTTACACCCACCCCGCCCATTGGACCGATGAGCTGATCGAGACCATTGCCCAATGCCCGAACGTGGCGCGCTACGTGGACATGCCGCTGCAACATATTCATCCCAACATGCTGGAACGCATGCGCCGCGAGACTTCGCGGCAGTATATCGTTGATTTGATCGCAAAAATCCGGGCGGGCATTCCAGGCATTGCAATTCGGACTACGTTCATCGTCGGTTTCCCCGGGGAGACGGACGCCTGCTTCGAGGCGTTGCTCGATTTCATTGCCAAAACGCGGTTCGAGCGGATGGGCGTCTTCACCTATTCCCGGCAGGAAGAGACGCGGGCCGGCAAAATGGAAGCGCAGGTTCCCGAGGCCATCAAAAAGCGGCGTCAAAAGTTGGCGATGTCCGAACAATTGAAAATAGCGCGGGCGATTTCAGCTTCGTGCGTCGGGCGGGAGATCGACGTCCTGGTGGAGAGGGAAGCGCATTGGCGGGATCTGCCCAAGGAGAACATCCGTTCGTGGGAGCACGGTTTGATTCGTTCCGCCGCAGCGGAAAACGGGGCGGCCGCCGGCCGTCGCGGCACATTTATGGTTGGGCGCGGCCAAGCCGATGCGCCGGACATTGACGGACGGGTGTATATTCGCGGCAAACTGCCCTTGGGTCAGTTTGCCCGCGTCAAAATCACCGGGCACACTGATTACGATCTGATCGCCGAACCCATCGTTTGACCTCAGGAAATGTTTGCTTCGCGGGCGGAATCTGTCTTTATATCGCCAGCCGAAAATGTTTTCCGAAGCGTGAATGAACATTCCGAATAAACTGACAGTCGCCAGATTTGCCATCACCGTGCTATTCCTTGGCGTCATCTTTTCGCGCATTCCATTTCAAGAAACCATTGCCCTGGCTCTTTTCAGCACGGCGGGTTTGACCGATTACTACGACGGTAAAATCGCGCGGCGGGACCACCTCATCACCAACTTCGGCATTCTCATGGACCCGCTGGCGGACAAGATACTGGTTTGTTCGGCTTTTATCGCGTTTGTCGGGCGGAATTGGATGCCGGCGTGGATGGTGGTGATCGTGGTGGCGCGGGAATTGGCCATCACGGGATTGCGGCTGCTGGCGGCCTCCAAGAATCTGGTGCTGGCGGCGGAAGGATTTGGCAAACATAAAACGATTTCACAAATCGTGGCCATTGTTCTGATTCTCACCTTCCACAGTTATGCGCAATGGGGGGTTGTGGGACAGGCGATCTTTGGTTTCCCTTCGGGCCAGCCCTGGATCGGGTGGGCCACAACCCTTGCCCTGGATGTTGCCGTGATCCTGACCTTCTCCTCCGGCGCGATTTATCTGTGGCGCAATCGCCTCGTGTATCTGGCGGATATGTAAACGCCCAGGCTTGATTAAATCTTCTTTGCCCCCGCGCCAAAGGTCCTCCGGCTGTCCTGCGCGTAAGCCAGGGCGAGGGCCAGGGCGTCAGCGGCATCGGGAGGCGGGAGTTGGGGGAGTTGCAACATGCGCTGCACCATTTTGGCCACCGCCAATTTCTGGGCCGCGCCATAACCGACCACCGCTTGTTTGACCTTGCGCGGCGCGATTTCATAAATCTCCAACCCGGCTTCGGCCAGCGCCGCCAGCGCCGCGCCGCGCGCTTCACCCATGATCAGGGCCGTTTGCAGATTTTGCGCGTAAAAGAGACCTTCTATGGCGCATGCGGAAGGCCGGTATTTGGCCACGACCTCGCGCAACGTTTGCAAAATCTTTGACAGGCATCGGGACCGTTCCCAGCCTGGCGGGCAGGGGATGACGCCGTGGACCAATGCGCGCGGATTGGGCCGGGCCAACTGGATGACCCCGTAGCCGGTCCCGCGCAACGAAGGGTCCACGCCCATGATAATCTGGTTTCGGTTGGAGCCTGGGCGATGACTGCCCGCAAAGACGGGGCTGGGAGTAAGCTTTGAGCCGCTCAGCCTTGCTTGCATTTGCTCGAATTGTCGGGGTGTGATCGCCATAGATTTCATTCTGCCAAAGGGCAACGGAGGAGTTCAAGTTTTTGAGAGGAAATCGCTTGTGATCCGGGACGCCGCTCTTGGTTTCGGCAGGAACTTCGACATGCTCAAGGCCACGGCCAGGGTCACTGACGTACCGATCAGCGTGTACCACGGAAACGCGATCACGAGATGGAGATGCGGCCAACCCGCCGGAAGGTTCTCCTGCGTCAGTGGGCTGATCCAGGTCATTACGGCCAGCGAACAAACCATGCCCGTGATGACGGGCGCGGCGGGGCCTCGTTTCCAAAAGAGCGCCAGCAGCAAGCCGCCCAGCAAAGCGCCGCTCGTCAAACCGCGCAGCTTGAAGGCCGCCTCCAGCACAAAGGCCGCTTCGCGGCTCAAATACGCCACAAAAATCAGCGCCCCAGCCCACGCGATGGTGGAGATTTTGCTGAAACGCAGGAAAAAGGACTCCGACCGGTCCGGAAGCATCTTCTTGACAAAGTCCATCGTCGAAACCGAAGCCAGCGACGTGAGGGCCGAACTGACCGAGGACATGGCCGCGGCCAGGATGGCCACGATCAGCAAGCCCTTCAACACATGCGGCACGCCGGTCAGCATGAAAATTGGATAAATGAAATCATTGGCCGTGATGCCGCCATGCGAGGACACTTTGGGAATCGGAATGGCCAGAGGGTGTGTTTGATAATAAGCCCAGAGCATGACGCCCACGAGCAGGAAGATGAGAAAGAGCGGAAAGATGACGACGGCGCTCAAGGCCAGCGCTTTGCGGCCGTCGGCCACGGTTTTGCAGGCCAGCACCCGTTGAACGATCAATTGCTCAGCGCCGTGTGAGGACATGACCATGAACGTGCCGCCAATGACTCCCATCCAGATGTTGATCGGTTCCTGCCAGAGAGAAGAGGCATCGACGCGGGCATTGAGCCAGTGCAGTTTTCCCGCCGCCGCCGCCATGTGAAAAACTTCCCCTGCCCCGTGTGGAAAAAAGCGCGGGATATAAAAAAGCGTGAACAGGCCGGCCAACAAAAAAAGTCCGAACTGCACGGCATCGGTCCAGATCACCGCTTTCACCCCGCCAATGCAGGTATAGACCAGCGACAGAAGAACAAACAAAAGTATGGCCCCCAAGATGGGATGCCCGCCGCCAAAAGCGCCCAGGACTTTGGATCCGAGCATCAACTGTATCGGGATGGAGGCGACATAGACGCGGACGCCCGCGGCCAAAGTCTCGCTCAATAAAAAAAATGCGCCGGCCGTCTGGCGCGCGCTGTTGCCGAAAGCATTGGAGAAAAGCTGGTAGGGCGAATAAATTTCGCCCTTGAAATAATGCGGCACCATGACGACGGCCAAAATGACACGGGCGATGACGTAGCCGATGATCAATTGCAAAAACGACAGATCTCCGTTGGTGGCGTAGGACATGGCCGGCACGCCGATGATGGTGAGCGCGCTCGTTTCCGCCGCCACGATGGAAAGCCCGATGCCCCACCACGGAATATCCCTGCTGCCGAGGAAATAATCGCGCGTATTATGCTGGTTCCTGCCGAACCAACTGCCCAGCGCGATGATGCCGCCCAGGTAAAGGACGATGATGCTCCAATCCGCGGCGTTCAAAAAGCTGGCGGGCGAACTTGCCATTCGGGGCGAGGATAGTGGAAGACGAAGAACCGATGCCAAACAAATCCTCCGGCCTTCGCCGCAGCGGCGAAGGGGTCACGCGCGCGGATCGGCCAGGCGGCCGACGAAAAGCAGGCTGCCGGAACGGATGTCGCGGATCAGAAAGACAAAGGGATGGTCAGCGCGGAAAACGGGCGGTGGCGGAGGTTGATGTGATTCCATGGTTCCGATTTGAAGGGCAGTGCGAGCGTCGGCTTCCGTGCCTTCTTCAGTGACTTCGATCCAGGCCTTGTGAAACACGCCGGAAAGGAATAAGTCACCTTTGACCCCATTGAGGCCAGAAAAGTCGGCATTTGGCCAGTTGAAGGCATCAGGCATGCCCATTTTTGCCAGTGTGTTGTTGAGGTTAAAACCGGACTCGAATTTGAAACGTGGCATGTGAATCATGACATACTGTGTTTGCATTTGCGCGAGCAAGCGGGCAAGAAACGCGGGACTGAGTTGCTTTTCCAATCGGCCAAGACCATCGATCTGGCACGGCAGCAATATCACCATGGACAGTTCATCGCCGCTGTAGGGCAACTCCACGACTTGGAAATCTTTATCTTCGGCGTAATTGCATCTAGCGATCTGGAACATGAGAGGCACATCAGCCTGGCTCGTCATGGAAAGGTTGAAAGGTCGGGTGGAGGTGTGGGCTTTTTCAAATCGGTTCATCCACATACCCTTGAAATAAATGGCATTAGCCAATACAAGCCGGGTGAGGTCGTTTACGCTGCCAGGCGAAAGAATGTCCTGGATTTGGTCCCTGGTCTTTTGCGCGACCCAGCGGTTGATTTCGAGGGTGGCGGCATGGGCGCTGCTCATGAAGTCCGCCTGGTTGACGTTGGCCTGATAATTGTTGCTGGCGATTTCCAGAAAGGCCGGAATAAGGGGATGACCCTTTTGCACCCACAACGCGTTGGCGATGTCCAGTTGGATGCCTTTCTGCTCTTCCGCTTTGTTCAATTGGCGCTGGAGTTCGCCGAAAGAGGAATGCAACTGGGGCTGGTCGTTGCTGAAGTGCAGCACCTGGCTCATTTGCGTTTCCGTATTGCCGCGCGCTCCAGCATAAGTCACGGCCAGGCAGGTGGAAATGCTGTACGGCGAAAAGAACATGTTGCCCGGTGTGCCGCTGAGACGGGCGTAGAGGTCAAAGGCGAAAGCGGTGTTGCCTTCGACCAGCGATTTGGTTTCGGACGATCGCGCGCTCGCCGCTAGTCCGATGCCAAATGAAATCAAGAGGCTGGTGGACAGTCGTAGCAGGCGGGTGGTGTTCATGGAGAGGATGAAACCAAAACCGAACCCGTGTTGACAAGTCTAAAGTGTAACCGGCAAGCAGATGCGACTAGGTGGACTGCTGGGACGCATGGAGGGCGTCGTCGCAGGGCGGGATAGTCCGCTCGACCGCCTCGGGCAGGCGGGCCAGGATGGTTTCCAACATCTCCTGGCAGGCCGGGGCAATAAATGTTCCCGGCTCCGTTGCGGCGAGGGCCAGGCCGGAAATGGTTTCCCGGGCATAATGAAGCAATCCCTGGCGCAACGGGAAGGAATAGACGGCCAGAGTCAAACCATAGACTAATGTGTGCCAGCCTTCGGCGCGGCCGGCATCGACGGCGGATAAATAACGCTGGACCGTCCGCTCATCGCGCAAGGGCTTCAAGCGTTGCAATTGCAGGACGCCGATCTTCCGGCTGGCCGAAGCAAACGGGGCCAGTCGCGTTTCGCCCGCCAGTTGCCGGTCCAGGGCGATCAATTCGCGTGTTTGGCCGCGGCGCACACACTGGCAAGCTTCGGCAATGGCCGGCAATTCCAGCGGCAGAAGAATCTGAGTGAGGTACGCGCTCAGGAAACTTTGCAGAGCCGCCAGGCTGGTGAAGGGTTCAGATGCCGCGCCGACGAGTGAATGGCAATTCGGCAGCGTCGCGCCAACTCCCAATTGTTGCAGCAAGGCGCAAAAGTCCCCCAGCAGATTTTCTGCTTCACTCCGCGCGACTTCGGACCCGGTGGAGCGCCGATACGCGCTGTTTTCCGACGGACTCATGCGAACTTGGGCAGGCTGGTCAGCTCAATACAAGACCGCCTGCTTGCAGTAAAACTAGCTTCCTTTGCCATGTCGTCCAGTGACAAAAGTGCAAATTAAAAAATATTTAAGTTGCATTTTTTCGGGAATGAGTCCTCGTAAGATCAAGATCAGCTCCGGCCGGGGATAATCCATTCTGGCCAGGCGCCGTCAATGCATTAAACTGCCCGCATGGCTGGAACACGACATTGTCACGAGTGCGGCTGGGAATGGACCCTGCCCGGGCAACCGGGTCGCGGCGATTCATGCCACCGTTGCAACGCGGATCTGCGCGTTTGTTTGAATTGCGTCAGTTATGATCCGCGCGTGGCCCACCAATGCCGCGATCGGCGGGCCGACCCCGTTATGGAGAAGGCGGCTGGAAACTTTTGCGAATATTTTGAGCTGGTCCGCCGAGAATTCGCACCCAAAGAGACGGCGCATACGCGCGAAGACGCGGCGCGGGAGAAACTGAAGAAGCTGTTTGGGGATTAACCAGCCTCACCCGGACAAGGAGCGACGCAGTAAATCAAGGGCTTGTTGCGATGTGACGAATTTGAAGGTCTCGCGGTCAAAGGGATTGAATTGTTGCTTCACTGTTGTTTCCCGTGCATCAGCCAGCGCAATCAAAACTGTGCCGACGGGCTTTTCTGCGCTGCCACCGCCTGGGCCGGCAATGCCGGTGACCGCCAGCCCGAAATCCGTGCCGTGCCGACTCCGCACTCCGTCCGCCATTTGTCGGGCCACGACCGCGCTGACAGCACCATGCTCTTTCAGAGATTCTTCGAGAACTCCGAGCAAACTCTTCTTGGCTTCGTTGCTGTAGGTGACCAAACCGCAGTCAAGGACTTCTGACGCCCCGGGAACATTGGTGAGCCGGTGGGCGATCAATCCGCCCGTGCAGGATTCGGCCAAAGCCACTGTTTTCTTTTGCCCGGCCAGCAGATGCACGACAGCCGATTCCAACGTGGCGTCGTCGTTGCCGAAAATCAGCGGACCAAGTAATTGGCGGACAATTTCTTCCGCCTGGCTGACAATGGCGCTGGCCTTTTCGCCGCCCGCAACCAGTCGCACATCCACTTCGCCAACGCGCGCGCAATAGCCCAATTCCAATCCTTGCGACACGAGCGACCGCAGCGGGCCGGCGATTTTATCCTCGACCATCGACTCCCCCAGGCCGGTTGTGCGCAAGGTGCGGCAGACAAACGGCCGGGTGAGCGGAAACTCCTTGAGCACGAGCGGGAGCACCGATTCGGTGAACATCGGCCGCAATTCGCGCGGGGGGCCGGGCAGAAGGATGAGCCAGCTTGGGCGTTTGTCTGCGCGGAAAGGATTGGGGTTGACGTGGATGGCCAGACCGGGGGCGGTGCCGTGCGCATTGGACAGGACGCGCGCTCCAGCCGGGACCAGGGCCTGGACTTTGACGCTGGCCGGCATGGCGCGCTTCCGTTGCGCGAAAAATCCCTCGATGCGCGCCAGCACGTCCGCATCCGCCGCTAGCTGGAGGCCGAGCATTTGCGCGATGAGGTCGCGCGTGATGTCGTCGGAAGTCGGCCCGAGGCCGCCAGTTGTCAAAACTAAATCAGAGCGGGCGAGCGAATCGCGCGCGGCGGCCTGGATGGCAGGGCCGTCATCCGCGACGCAGACTTGCCGGGCGACTTCGTAACCGCAGTCAGCCAGTTGGCGGCAAATCCACGGTTGGTGCGTGTTGAGAACGCGCCCCAAAAGCAGTTCGCTGCCGGTGTTGATAAGTTCAATATGCACCGTAAATCTCCGGCGCCGCGGGAGCTAATACTTGGGAACGTTGTGGTCGATTTCATCCGACCAGGCGTTGATGCCGCCCTTGACGCTCTTCAAATATTTGAAGCCGTGCCCGCGGAGGAGGTGCAGCGCCTTCATGGATCGACCGCCGCTCTTGCAGTGAATGTATATCTGCTGGTTGGGATCCAGTTCCGGGAAGCGCTGCGGCAAGATGCTGAGCGGAAGGAGCGGGACGCCGCTGACATGGGCGATCTGATATTCGTCCGGCTCGCGCACGTCGATGACTTTGATGCCGAGTTTTGGGTCGTCCAAGGCCCGCTTCATCTCCTGCACGGTGACTTCATCGGGATTGGCGGCGGCGGCTGTTTCCGGGACGATGCCGCAGAATTGCTGGTAATCGATCAGTTTGGTGATGGTCGGATTTTCTCCGCACAAGGGGCACTGTGGATCGGGGCGCAGGCGCAACTCGCGGAATTTCATTTCAAGGGCGTTGAAGAGCAACAACCGGCCAACGAGGGAGCTGCCTTTGCCGAGCGCAAGTTTCAGGATTTCGGTCGCTTGAATGCAGCCGATGATGCCGGGCAGTACACCAAGGACGCCGCCTTCCGCGCAACTCGGCACCATGCCGGGCGGGGGTGGTTCAGGATACAAACAACGGTAGCAAGGCCCGTTCAAATGCGGGGCAAAGACGCTGGCCTGGCCTTCGAAACGGAAGATGGACCCATAAACGTTGGGTTTCTTGAGCAGGACGCACGCGTCGTTTGTCAAGTAACGCGTCGGGAAGTTGTCCGTGCCGTCCACCACGATGTCGTATTGGGCCAGAATGTCGAGGGCGTTGCCGCTGTTGAGGGCGGTGTTGTGCAGGACGACTTCGACGTTGGGATTGATGCGGTGGAGGGTCTCTTTGGCGGATTCGCATTTGGGGCGTCCGACGTCATCGGTGCCGTGAATAATCTGGCGCTGCAAATTGGAAAAATCGACCGTGTCAAAATCAACGATTCCGATTTTGCCGATGCCGGCGGCGGCCAGGTACATGGCGATGGGCGAGCCTAGGCCGCCCGCGCCGATGCACACGACGCTGGTGGAGCAGATCTTCTTTTGCCCGGCCAGCCCGACCTCCGGCAGAATAAGGTGCCGCGAATAGCGGCGAATTTCATCATTGTTCAATTCCATAGAAACAATGAAGGGTAGTTGAGACCGGGGATAAATCAAGTTTGTCGGCGGCGCGAAATGATTTGCGCCCGGGGCGAGGGAGGAGTTTATAATCAGCCCGATCATGTTGTACGATGCGAAACTGACGGCGGCCCTGCTGAAGAAGGAGACGCCATTGCGCCCTCGCCTGGCCTTGGTGCTGGGCAGCGGATTTCAACACGCGCTGGCGCAATTGCAGGTGGCGCGGGAGATCGCCTATGGACAGTTGCCGGGCTTTCCGACGGTGGGGGTGACCGGCCACGCCGGGAAGCTTGTGCTGGGCCTTTTTGACAAGACGCCGGTGCTGGTGTTGAAAGGGCGCGCCCATTATTACGAAGGCATCGATATGGAGCGGCTGACTTTTCCGGTGCGGGTCCTGGCGGAGTTTGGCATACGCGCCGTATTATTGACAAATGCGGCCGGGGCCGTGAACCGCTCTTTTCGCTCGGGGGATTTCATGGTGCTGGAGGACCACATCAACTTCATGGGAGTGAATCCGTTGCGCGGGCCCGCCTTGCCGGGGCTGCCGCGATTCGTGGACTTGACGCGGGTTTACGACCGCCGGCTCATTGAACTGGCCAGGCTGGCGGCCAAGGCCAGCGGGCTGCGGTTGCGGAAGGGGACTTACCTGGCGGTGTCGGGCCCCAACTATGAAACGCCGGCGGAGATCCGGGCCTTCCGGCGGCTGGGGGCCGATGCGGTGGGCATGAGCACGGTGCCGGAAGCAATCGTGGCACGGCAATGCGGCCTGGCCGTGGCAGGCGTTTCGTGCATCACAAACATGGCCGGCGGCGACACCAAATCCGGCGTGCTTGTCCATCAGGACGTCCTCAACATGGGGGAAAGCAAGAAGGATGAGATGGCGAAGTTCCTGAAGTTGTTCACCGAACTTTACGCCAGGAAAAAATAAGCGCTGGTCTCAAATCTTCCAGTACGGCTTGGAACTGAGATCGATTTTTTCGAATAATTGACGGATGGAGGCGGGGATTTCAGTCATGGCCTCGGCAATCCGCGCGCCAAGGTGGCCGTCATATTCACCGAGATGAAATTCCGCCAGCAAATCGGCCAGGGCCTTCTTTTGTTCCGGCAGCGTGCGGGCGGGGTCCAGGCGCGCCTCCAACTCCGCCAGCGGCAAGGTGATGGCCGGGAAAGCACGCAGGATGGCGGCGGGATCGAGCAGGTAACCTTCCAATTCGGGGAAATCCAGGGTGAATACTTGTTGCTCCGGAAGTTCAAGCTGTTCGATGATTTTCCTGCGGGTGCGGCTGGCCAATTCGCTGCCGTTGCCGAATACGGCGAAGACCAGGGTGTGGACAAAGCTGCTCAAGGCGATGCGCGCATTGGCGAAATAACTCAACGTCGCCGCGCCTTCCGCGTCGAGGAATTGAATTTTAACCCCGAATTCAAATTTTCGCGCCCACGCTTCGAAGATTGGAACATGCGCCGCCTGCTCCACGAAGACGATGGCGTCGGCCTCGAAACTGAACGACGGTTTTACGCCCAGTTGCTCGATGACGTCGCCAGCCTCCGCCGGGGTGACCGGCGTGACGATGGTGCAGCGCGCGGCGTCGCGTTGCACGATGAAGAGCGAGGATAGGGGGCAGGAAGCGGCAATCGCGGTGGAATGAGTGGCGACAAAAATCCGTTTGCTTTTGCCCTCGTCGCGCAAAAAATGAAACAACTCCATTTGCGCGCTTGGATGAAGGTAGGTTTCGGGTTCCTCAATGCAAACCCAGGCTCCGGGCCTGGCCAGCACCACTTTGGCGATGATGGCGACAAGCGAACGCGTGCCGAAACTTAACTGGTCCATTGAATAAACCAGGTCCTCGTCGCTGGAGTCAATCATACCGAGCGTGGCTTGGTTTTGCTGGGTGGGGGTATAGAGCTTGCCGAGATTCGGCACCAATTTGGATACTTCCGTTTCGATTCTTCGAAATTGTTTGGGCTTATTGTTGTAGAGCCAGTGCAGGACGTCCGGCAGGTTCGAAATATCGGCAGTGAGCGTCTGCTGACCAAGGATGGGCGAGGACGTGGGCAGTTTGCGCATGGGATCAGCCCATTCGAGGCAGGCGAACTGCTGGAAAACGGCCTCGGCAAGTTCGCAGGAAACGGGCCACGCCGCCGCCGCGTCCGGCCGGCCCAGCCGCAAGCGGTAAGGCCCGATCTTCTCCGGCTTGGCTTCCAGCGGCAGGAGTTCGGAGGGCAGCTCACCTTTGTGCTGCTTGCAGAAGGTTTCCAACTGTCCGCACGAAGACTCGACGCTTGCGGTCGTGCCTTTGATGGAAAAAATCACGAACGGCCGGCTGCCTTCCAGATTGGGGGTGGAAAGCTCCTCCTCAAAATGTTCCCGGCTCACGCTGATTTTCAAAGTGAGAATCGAGAGCAAGTCCGAGTTGAGCGCGTCGGCCACGCTGGTTTGGGAATTGCCGGTGAAGAGGCGGCGGACCAATTCCGCCCGCCTTTGCGGGGCGATAACGAAGTCAAACAGAAATTCCATCGTTTCTTCCGCGCGCTTGCGGTGGATCAGCTCGACAACGTCACGGTCGCGAGAGGCCAGGGCGTGCTCGAAACTGACGGCGGCCTCGGAGAGAAACTTGAAAGCATCAAGAATGTTGGATTTGCCCGCATTATTGCGTCCCATGAGCAACACCACGTTGTTCAGGTTGTCCAGCTCGAGGCGCTTGATGCTTTTGTAATTGCACAGCGCCAGGCGCTTGAGCGTTAGGTGAATCAGTTCAATCACGCAGGCTCTTACATAGCCAATTCTGAAGAAGTCTCAAGGGTATTCATGCGCCCGTCAGGTGCGCGCCCTGCCGAATATCACTTCGCCGGATTATTTTCCGGCGCCCGATCGGCGGGATGGATCAAGATTTGCGCGCCTTTCATGACCTGCGGCTGCGGCTGCGACTGGGCGATGTGGACCGGAAGATCGGCCCGGTTGACGATCAGGGGATCATCCAGCAGTTGCTTGGTATTGACGTTTGATTCCAGGCTCCACTCGCCGTTCCAACACATGAAAAAGCAGGTCGCGGGAAAATTGCTCCTGACGCCGGCCAGAAAGCGGGTGAAATCATAGTCGCCTGGCGGATTCTTTGAATCGTGCGGACCAAACTCGGTGAAACCATAGGGCTTGGGCAGGGCGGCCAATTCCGCATAACCTTTGATGTGCCTGGGATCGACAAAATCGGTGTAGGCGTCCAGTCCGACCAGGTCGACATAGCGGCCGCCCGGATAGTAAAAGCCGGCGTTCGGGGCCTGGTTCGGCGCATAGACCCAGAGCAGATTGTTCAGTCCTTTGGTTTGGGTGAAATAATCGAACATCTGCCGCCAGAGCCTAATAAAAGTTTCCGGTTTCTGACCGCCCCACCAGAACCAGCCGCCGTCCATTTCGTGAAAGGGCCGCCATAAGACGACCACGCCGGCATCGTCAAGTTCCTTCAATCCGGCCGCAAGCAGATCAAGCTCATGCATCCACCGGCCATGAACGTCCGTCCCAGGGTCAAGCAGGCTGGCGAGGTCCACGCCTTTATCCCGCAATCCGCCGCCATTGGTGTTGGCCGGATTGTAAAGATGAGCGCTGATCGTGACCAGGCCGCCTTGGCTCCAATAATCAATGGCGGTTTGATTGGGCCGGCTTGTCTCCAGGCCGCCGCTTCGAAAATCCGCGTAATCCACCCCAATGATAGCCGGCCAATGCCCTGTCTTTTGCGCAATCGATGCGAGCAGGCTTAAATTTGCCCCCCGCCCAAAATTGGCGAACTGCCCCGAGACAATGCGGCGGGCTGGCGAGCCGGAAATACTTTGGAAAAACTTCAGCAGCGCGCGTGCCCCGGGTTCGGCATTGATGTTGGCCGGCTCCGAAGCAGGACCAGCCAGCGCCACGGACGCCAGCATCGAGACCCAAAGGAGCGGGGCGGATATTCTCATCGGCCAAGTGCGGGCGCGCTCAAGCCCTGGGCGGCAGTTTGCAGGGCAGAGTCTTGTTTTGCAGCACGGCGAACTTGGGCAGGCCGCCTTCCGTCGGGACTTTGACCTCGCCTTCAATCAACGGACGGGCGTACTGGACAAACTTCTCGTTCGGCATAAAACCATCCGCGCTCACCCAATCGCGCGGGAGCAAATGTTCGACGTTGGCGATATCCGACAAGGGTTGCAAGCCGGTGGTTGAGGAATACACAGGGCCGCCCTGGCGGACGATCTTGACCATGAACCCACTCTTGCCTTCCACCGCCGCGCGCACGGCCGCTTCGCCGCAGGCCGCCGCTTCCACGGCGTCGGTTGCGCTGGCGTAGTGGGCGGCGCAACGCTGCGCATAGCCGAGTTTGACCGAGCGCGTCTTGGTGTTCAGCCGGCCATAAACGACCTCGGCCAAACGATCCGCCGCGCCGGAGAGCACAGGATGCCCAAAGGCGTCCAATCGCGTTTTGTCCGCGCTGTATTCGCTGCCGTCAGGATTCTTCAAACCTTCGCCCACCACCACGATGCAGTAGTGAATGGCCTGGACGGTCGCCGTCACTTTGGCGAGGAAAGCCTCCTCGTTAAACGGAATCTCCGGCAACAAAATAATGTGCGGCGCGTCGTTGGGGGCGCGTTTGGCCAGAACGGTTCCGGCGGCGATCCAGCCCGCGCTGCGGCCCATGACCTCGATGATGCAGCAGGAACCGTCATCGGTGGCCATGCTGCTGACGTCGGCGGCAACTTCCATCACGGTGCAGGCGTTGTACTTCACCACCGAGCCAAAGCCGGGGCAGTGATCTGTTTCCGGCAAATCGTTGTCAATTGTTTTTGGGATGCCGATGATGCGCATCTCGTAACCGCGCCGGACGGCTTCCTGATGGAGTTTATCCGCAGTGTCCTGCGAATCGTTGCCGCCGGCATAAAGGAAATACCGAATGTCGTGGGCCTGAAAAACCTGGAACAGGCGGTCCATTTCACGGGCAGCTTTTTCGGGTTTTTTCTTGAAATCAATTTTGTAACGGCAGGTGCCGAGCGCCGCGGCAGGGGTGTGTTTAAGGGCTTCGATGTTCTCGGGCCGTTCCTGGCCCAGATCGATCAATTGCTCGTTGAGGATGCCGAAGATGCCGTTCCTGCCGCCATAAACTTGGGACAGGCAACGATGACGGCGGGCTTCCTGCACGACTCCAGCCACACTTGCGTTGATTACAGCGGTGGGTCCTCCAGACTGTGCCACCAAAAGATTGCCAATTAACTCTTTCATAAGCATGGCAGGTTAGCAGACCCCCCCTTCCTGATGTAAAGGATAAAGGGATTGGCCCCAAGCCTCCGGGGGAAAATTTGGAATGCCAAAATCGTAATGACCAGTAAATATCCGGAACTACGATTTGGCAGGCGCAGGATTCCAAACCCCGAAAATCCTCGAAAAACTGTAAAACCCTTTCCGCCGATTTGAGCGGAACATGTTGGCTGGCAATGTGTTGCAATCGAAATCAGGACAAATATTCATTTTACGGTTATTACGGTTCTTTCGGATCATTTCGGATTTATTTTATGGTCGAAACAGGTCGAAATAACTCGAACCGGGAATGCCCCGCCACTGATTAGGATTAAGGTTAGTGATGGCCACGGATTTGGGTGCGACTGAGTGCGACTCGGTGCGACGGGGTTTGATTTGAATCATCTTTTTGGCCGGAAATCAAAGTGATTGCCGCCGACCTGCCGGGCATGCGTTGATGAGGGGTTAAGATTATGATTCGCCCCCCCCGACATGTCCTGAATTGGACATTCATTAAACAAACACTACAGTTAACATATTCTTTCGTCAACAGAATTTTTAAAAGAATTAACAAAAAATGTGATATTTTGATGGAAAGCACTGCGCATCAAAGGCTTGAGATTTTTGACCACAGAGTCGAAGAAATGAGTTGTTGACCATGGGACGCCCCGAATGTTTTTGGGGGGGATCATCCTTTACCAGACGGAGGACGGGCGGACGCGCATTGAAGTGCGATTGGAGAACGAGACGGTCTGGCTGACGCAGAAGCTCATGGCGGAGCTTTTTCAGAAGGATGTCCGCACCATCAACGAACACATTCAGAACATCTTCGAGGAGGGCGAGTTGTTGCCGGATTCAGTTATCCGGAAATACCGGATAACTGCCGCAGACGGCAAGTCCTATGAAACGCAGCACTATAATCTCGACGTGGTCATTGCCATCGGCTACCGGGTCAAATCCCTGCGCGGCACTCAGTTCCGCATCTGGGCCACACAACGGTTGCGGGAATACATCGTCAAGGGATTCACCCTGGACGACGAGCGGTTGAAACGGGCGGGCGGGGGCGGGTACCGCTACCAATACGGCGGGGACATCGACCGCGACTGGCGGGAAGTCGTGATGACCGACTGGCTGCGGGCTTTTCCGCGCAAAAATTCTCGCCGACGAAATCCGAGTGCGAGAGAAAATGAACGTGACGAAATATCGGTCGTTCAAGGAAATGTTGGAACAGACGCTCCTGAAGTATCACAACCGGGCGATTCAGGCGGCGGATGTCGCGCGGGTGATGATCGAAATCCGCAAGGAGATTGATAATGAAGCCGCGCGGAGCAAGGCGCTGACCCTGAGTCCAGAAGAGATCGCCTTTTACGACGCCGTTGCTGCCAACGTTTCCTCGCTGTTCGACAGCATGCCGTAAAGATGTCCCGCGCAATCGCAGATTTTTGTTCCCGTCCTCTTTCGCCGATGAATCCACAGCGCGTTAAAAAGCGTTCACGAGGGTTCGCGGTTGACCCGGCTTTCTTTGATCACGAGGCAACGCGCTTGTGTCATGCCAATTTTGGGCTAGACTGGGGCCACCGGAAGAAAAGTATGAATTATGAAGGCAGAAGGAAGGAAGTTGACAATGGACAATTGACGATGAAATCAGGGAAATTATCCGCGTTGAAATCGGAGACAGGAAATTTCACATTGGACCCGCTCCGCCCCTGGGCCAACGCGCTTGTGTCATCGCGATATTGCGCGCGAGCGAGGTTATGAGCGCAAATACCCCACAGTCCCGATCCGGCAGGCGAATGAATCCGCCGGTCGGGCGGAAGCCTTTCATCGTGTTGATGGCGGTCATTGTCGGGGTGCTCGTCATCGCCGGGGCGGCCGCTTACAAGATATTTCAAAGCACGCCGCCTCCTGCCCCCACGCCGCTGGAGACGCTGGAGGCGACGGTTCAAAAGGAATCCGCTGCACAGGCTGTCGCGCCTCGCGAGGAGACCATGGATCCTGCCGGGCCGGCCGCGGCTGCGCCCCCGGTGGCGGCGGTGCCTGCGCCGGTCCAGGTTGCCCGGACTGAAACGCACACGGATTCGCGGGTGTTGATGTCCGCGCTGACGTCGCTTGGCACAAATGGCCCGATCACGGCGGATGAGGCTCAGAAGTGGAAGGACAGCCTGCAACAACTGGTTCGACAGGGCGCTTCGTCGGTGGCCGCGATTCAGGGGTATCTGGCGCAGAACCAGGACGTCAGCTTTGCGGGTGTGACGGGGGCGGATCAATTGGGGTATGCCTCCTTGCGGGCGGGTTTGTTGAACGCCTTGGGGCAAATCGGCGGGCCGGAAGCGATGGCGGCCATGCTCCAGACTTTGCAGACGAGTGTCTTTCCGGCCGATGTTGCGACCCTGGCGGCGACGTTGGAACAGCAGGCGCCCGGGCAGTATGACGGGCAGGTTCTGTCGGCGGTGCGGGCGCAGTTGGCGCTTGCGGCGCAGGACCAATTGGGGGGCGCCAATGTGGGCCCATTGTTCCAATTGCTGTCCGCCGCCGCGGCCAATGGCACGGATGTCACGGCGGATTTGACGCAGTACGGCGCCAAATGGCCCTATTACGCGGCCATAGAGCTGGCCAATCTTCCCAATGGGGCAGGGGTGGCGTCCCTGCTTCAAATGGCGCAAACCGACGCCGGGGGAAACCAATCGGCCGCCACGCAAGCCCTGGCGGAAATGGCGCCGCAAAACAGCGATGCCCTCAAGGCGCTGGTGAACATGGCCGCACAGGGGCAACTGTCCGACATCGAGTTGGCGGAATTGGCGCCTTATCTTGGCGGGCGCGAGAACCAGCTTGGCTCCGACCCGAATCCGCCCGGAACCAGCACGCAGGGATTGCACCTGGCGAACGGAAATCAGGATTTCTCGGTGGCTGATCTCCTGAATTCATTGACACCGGATCAAATCACCCAGCGTCTCTCGGTGATCGACCAGCTTTTGCAAGCCATCCCCGCCAGCGACACCCAGGGCCAGCAAGCCCTGCAACAGCAAAGGAGCGCTTTGACAGGCCGGCAGGCTAAATAGCGGAGAACTCCATTGCTTACCTCGAATACATTTGGCCCAGATCAAAAACCTGGCGATGCGAGCCGTCTTGAATGTAACCGATTTTCAAGGCGAAGAAGTCAACGGAATAATTCGTTCCCTTTGGGAATTTCTGGAGAGCGGCCACAATGTCAGCCATGCCCAGCGCCGCGTTTTGGCGCTGAGCCGCCAGATTGGCTGCATTGGTGTCAGCTTGTGCGCCGGCCTGTTGACGGGCTGCGGCGGCATATCCGGTTTTCGCGGCCTTGTGAGCGTGGTGAGGAGCGGGGTTGGCAGCGCCAGCCTGGGTCTTGAGGTCATCATATTGGGCCACTAAGTCGTCCCATTCGGCCTTGTCGGCCAGAGGCGGATTGCGGAGGATGATTTTGTTTGTGATGGTGTGTGACGGCAAATCCTCAATCACCGCTTCGCAAGCCCAGCCATAGGCGACATTGGAAAGGAAACGGCCAGCCTTGATGCGTTGCCAGGCCGGAAGCGGCGGCGGGGGCAGGGAAGAGAAGACCGGCGGCTTGCCCGACGCCCGGGCGCTGGAAAAAATGCGCTGGTAAGCCTCAAAATTATTCCGCCACCATGCGAATTGTGGACGCAAGTCAAACTTCCGATTATTAGCGATTCGGATTGGGAAACGCCAACAGGGCGCGTTTGTGGCTGGCGATCCGCCCGGGCCGCCGCCGTCAGAGGCTGCGCCAAATGTTTCTTGAGCCTGAACAGTCAGGCAGGCCGAAAACATGAGAAGCATCGACAGAAATGATGCCGCCACGCAATTCAAACTCATGCAGAGAATTCAAACCCCGGGCAGTCGTTCCGTCAACGCCGACTTTGCCCCTTGAAATCGAGACACCCGACGACAAAACTCTGCTATTTGCATGTATAAGTCATTGAGTATCAACGCCAAGGATCTGCGTTTGCGGTGTATAAACCCTGTCCCCCAGGCGGGATTATCCGTTTCGCAAACGCAGATTTTTGGACTTTCCCCGCACTGACACATAGGGTTTTATGTGCTTGATATGCCACGTCGATGGGACCCAAACGTATGGCCAAAAACCTTTTCCGAAGGTTGTTTGTATGGTGTTTTTGGAAGACTAATTCCAAGCGCAAGAACCGAGAAGGCGAGGTTAAAATACGCATTGCAAATGTTGGCATGGTGGCGCGATTGCCTCAAACCAGAAAACGCCGATTTCCCAGCGACAATTCGCGCTGTCACCCCACCACGAATGGCGAATCAAGGCTGGACCCCAGAGCAAATAATTGAAGAGAAGAGGCGAGATGGTTTTTCTGGGGAAGATTACAATAGTTGGAGCTTCGTAACCCAGAGATGGATGCATCAACGAGTCAAGCGGCGCGATGAAGCACAACCGCCAGCCAAGCCGCTTGTTTTTCCAATCAAGTTCAAAGCTTGCCTGCGTCTGTCCGTTGGGGGAAGGTTGCACAAGGATCGGCTTAATGTCTTTCGGGGCTATTGGTGCACCCAACTAAAAGGGATGGCGGATTATTATCGCCATTATAATATGCCAGGTGGGGAGGAAACGGATGAGCAGCGGATTGCCAAGGCCGACCGGATGATTGACAAGTTTATGCGGGAGGGCGTTGATGAATCATGGTTCAGCAACATTAAAAACGGCATCGCCGAATGGCGGAGGCGGAACATGGTTCAACAGCGCAAAAATGCCCGTGCCAGCCGCACATTGAAGTCTCACCGAAGAAAAATTCTGTTTTTGCTTCAAAATCGAATATCTACACTTCGTAGAATGGAAAGTGCAGTTTCGTTGAAAAAAAGTGCAGTTTCGTTGGATAAGAAGCTTAAAAAAGTGCATTCTCGTAAGCTTAAAAGTGACATTTCGTAGAGCAAATATGCAGTTTCGTTAATGCGTAACTGTTTGATATTAAGCTTCTTATGTAATAAATAAAGCTTGCAAACCTGGTTCTTTTCTTCTATTTTCATCGCGGATCAAGAATCCACGGTGTCGAAACCGTTTGCAGGTGGATTGAAATCTGGAAACCGCTTTAGTTCCAAATGCCCCCGCCTGGGCTTTTCGACTTGGAACCGAGGCGGTTTTCTTTTTGACAAAGTGAATATGAGAAGAGCGATGGGGGCAACGCGGTGCCGTCCGCGAACGCGCCCGGAAAAATAAAAAGCACGGCCCGCTTGGTCGTGTCTTTGCAGGATGGCCAAGCGGGCCGGAGGCATAAGGGCCAGCAGATGCCAGCTATGCGAAAACCATAGCATGAGCATCCGGCTGGCAGCAAGCAAAATCTGTCCAAAAAACAGAACGGATGCGCCATGAAGAAAAATATAAAATGCGCTCCTGTTGCTGAAAGGCTGCATCTTGCCATTATCTATCCTCCAGCGGTGCCGAAGCGGGTCTGCCCGCAGAGGCCAGTGAATCCCAGGTCGATGATAAGCAGCAGACTGAGGCCAATCTTGCGGCGGTAGTGCCAAAGCAAAACAACGTGTCCCCGCAGCGGCAATGGGCGGGGCACGATTTTTATTGACAAACCCAGCTTGATGGGTTTAATATACGGCCATGAATAAAGAACTGAAAAGTTATGCGTCGGCCTTCGCCTGCTTAGGCGGCCTATCCAAGTCCCCCGCACGGGCAGCGGCGAGCCGTGCCAACGGCAAGCTCGGCGGACGCCCGAAGAAGACCGCCAAGGGTGATAAAAAGAGCAACTGAATTCCTTTGATTATCAAAGACTTACGCATAATCGCAATCTTTTCGCTTGCATAACCTAGCAAGCTGGGTTAATTTAAGGGCATGAAAATGAAATTGGATGCAGAAGATTTGAACCTGATTGAACTGGCGCAGAACTACAGCGACGAGGCAAAAGCTCGTGAACTGCTGGAATCGTTGCTCTGGCCGAATGGCCCGGTTTGCCCGCACTGCAAGTGCGACGATGTTTACAAGTTGACGCCCAAGCCCACACCCGCCACCGACACGCGGGTCAAACCACGCAAGGTGCGGCAGGGCTTGTATTGCTGTGCGGCTTGCCGGAAACAGTTCACGGTCACTGTCGGCACAGTTATGGAGGCAAGCCACATCCCAATAACCAAGTGGGTGATGGCCATGTTCATCCTGTGCTCCAGCAAGAAAAGCATCTCCGCCCACCAGTTGCACCGGATGCTCAAAATCGGCTACCAAGCCGCGTGGTTCATGGCGCACAGAATCCGATTCGCAATGGGGCCGAACAACGCCAAGGTCGCCAAACTCAAAGGCACGGTGGAGGTTGACGAGACGTTCATCGGCGGCAAGGGCGAAATGAGAACAAAAGTAATCCGCAAGACGCCCGTTGTGGCCTTGATCGAGCGGGGCGGCAATATGCGGACGGCGGTCGTTTCAAACGTGACACAGAAGAACCTGCGGGCCGTGATTAATGAATGCGTGGACAACAGCGCAGTAATCAACACCGACGATTCTGGGGTGTACCGCAGGCAGCGAAACGCGTTCGCAGACCACCACATCGTCAATCACTCAGCAAAACAATACGTGCTCAGGCAGCCGGACGGTTGCCTCGCACATGTCAACTCGTGCGAGAGCTTTTTTGGCCTGTTCAAGCGCGGCGTCCAAGGCTCGTGGCACCACGTCAGCCGGGAGCACCTGCCAAAGTACGCGGGCGAGTTCGCCTTCCGCTGGAACCACCGCAACATCACGGACGGCGAGCGGTTCGTGAAAGGCGTCGAAAGCGTGGAAGGCAAACGCCTGACCTACCGCCAGGCCGTTTGAATGGCCCGGCTGGCCCGGCAGCAGGATTGCCTTGTAAAACCACGGCCAATACGACAACCTTGGGGAAGGAAACGACATCGTGAAAAGAAGAAAGACAGCCAAAAAGACGCCGCCGAAGGACATCAGCCTGAATCTGAGCGGGGTTAAGTTCGAGGATGCCGTGCGCGTTCTGCTCCACACGCCGCCGATGCCGAAGTCGAAGAGGCGCATTCGGCCCCATTAGAGCTTTTGCAACGCGACCTTGCAATTTGTCGGCACTTTGATGCAGTATTTGGCAGATGATCGTTTCATAATCGGATTTTAATTAAAGCGCAATATGCAATTTGACTGGACAATCAAATTCACGGACATTGTAATGATCGTTGCGCTGGTATCCGGCCCAATCCTCGCGGTTCAAATTTCCGAAACGCTTCGCAATTCAGCGGAAGCCAGAAGGAGAAAAATCCATATTTTTAGAACACTTATGGCGACTCGCTCTGCATCGCTTTCTCCATCTCATATCGAAGCATTGAATCTTGTGGAGATTGAATTTTACTCGACCCGCGCCCAAGAGCGTAAGGTGGTGGACTGCTGGCGATTGTACTTGGTGCATCTGAACGACCGAAATTACCCGCGAGAATCGTGGGCAGCGCGTAAAGATGATCTATTGTTTGACCTTTTATACGAAATGGCTCAATCAATTCAGTTTTCATACGACAAATCTCAAATTAAAAGTGGGACTTATTATCCAGGTGGCTGGCAGGAGGCAGAGGTTGAACAAATAGAAACTCGGAAATTGTGGCTTCAAATTCTCCAAGGAAAACGAGAACTTCTTGTTAAAAACGTGCCCCCGCCTCCTCCCGGAGAACCACCGCCTGCGTGATTTTTTATGGAACTTCAATGGACTAAATGTATTGGCAATGTTTGGTGTGGTCTTGAAACCGTCAACCTTGACGGCATTGGCGATGTTGCAGGTGTGTATCTTATTTGGCATGGCGCTACACCAGGCCCCGCCCAAGGCAGCGCGCCAACAGGAACGCCCGCTCGTTGGGTGCGCGTTGGCCAAGGCAACATTAAGGAACGAATTGCTCAACATCGCAACGACCCTCAGATTTTGGCGTTCCGTCAGCATAGATTGTTCGTCACTTGGGCCGCTGTTCCAGATAAAGACAGGGATGGAGTTGAGGCATTCCTTGCCGCCTATTGCAATCCGCTTGTTGGTGAACGATTCCCACAAAGGTATCCAATAACAGTAAATTTGCCTAAATAGCAATCTACAGACAGCCGCGCTCCCTGCCAAAATCCATGTCGCCTGAATGCTAATTCTGGTGTTTTTCATGGTGTAAGTCCCTGATTATCAAGTCCAAAAATCTGCGTTTGCGAAACGGATAATCCCGCCCCCAGGTGTCACCAGTATTGGTGACTGGCAGGAATCCCGGGTTCTGGTAATTTATACACAGTTGGGGGCGCAAGTGTGTGGGTTTCCGTGTGTGTGGAAAGCCGTAAGTGTGACGCGCAAGTTTTGAGTTTGAAATTTTGTTCTCAGAAGGCCGGGGAGTCAACCCCGGCCTTCTTCGTTTTTGCGCAGGATTTGCCAGGCCGCTTATGACCGGCGTTCACGGTTGCCGGAAAGGACGGTGCGCTTCATAGAACTGCAATTCGCTGTTTAATCGCTCCGCCAAATCCTGTCGTCCTGCCGCTTGGGCCAGCTCAAGGCCCTTTTGCGCATATTGCGCAGCTTCGGTAAATTGGCCCGTTTCGGCGAAAGCCGCGGCCAGGGTGTGAAGAAAGACAGGGTTTTTCCCACCGGTCAATTCATTGGCCTGCCGGGCCAGGCGCAGCGCTTTGGGGCCGTCACGCAGCGAAGCGTCCGGGCAAGTGGCCAGAAGCCAGGCCAGATTGTTCTGGATTGAAGGATCCGTCGGCCCGACTTTGAGGGCCAGTTGCAACCGGGCGATAGCTTCGGCCACGCGTCCTTGTTGCAGAAGAGCGGTAGCCAGGTTGCTGGATGCTTTGCCGTAGCCGGGATTGATTTCCAGCGCCTGTTCATAATGGGTGATGGCGTCATCCACCTTGCCCTGCTGCAGAAGGGCGTTGCCGAGGTTGAGTTGAGCCTGCGCAGAGTCGGGATTGAATTGCAAAGCCCTTTGAAAGTGGACGATGGCTTCATTGACCCGGCCGAGGCGGGCCAGGGTGTTGCCAAGACTCTCGTGAACTTCCATGGTATCCAGCCCCAGATCCAGCGCCTTCTGGTATTGCAGGGCGGCTTCGTCCATCCTGCCCTGCCGAAAAAAACAGTCGCCGAGATTAAGGTGAGGCGCCAGGAAGAGCGGATCGAGGTCCAGCGCCTTTTGGGACTGGGTTATCGCCTCATCCACGTTACCCTGTCGCAACAGGGCGAAACCAAGGCTGCCATGGGCTTGCGAGTTGTCGGGATACGTTTGCAGCACTCGCCGAAGAAGAAAGATCGCCTCATCCAGTTCGCCTTTTTGCCAAAGAACGCTGCCGAGATTGAGCTGGGCCAACCAGCAATCGGGATTGAGTCGAAGCGTGGTCCGCCAGAGTGTTTCTTTATCGGAGTAGATCCGGCATTGTCTCCATGTCAACGTTCCCAGAACCAGCACCAACACGGCGCACAACGCCGGCACAAGGAATGGCTTTGGTTTTCGAATCAAGCGGGGCAGGGTGCTGATCCCCGCCGCCGCCAGGGTCAAAGGACCCAGGCTGGCCAGATACTGGAAATGATCCGCCACGAAGGAATAGCGGAACGGAAACACATTGAAAAACCCCAGGGCCGGAAAGAGCGTTCCGACAAAGAAAAGCAGCCCCGCCAGCGGCCCCCGCCAGCGCCGCCAGAGCAACAGGCCGAACAACAGCAAGAGCGCCGCCGGAAACAAATATTGCCACCACACGCCCTGGCTGACATTCCAGTGGCGGTAAATGAAGGCCAAATTTGCCGGCCAGCATAGTTTGCCGAGGTAAAACCAAATGTCCCGCCCGGCGATCAGAAACCTTTCGAGCAGGGAGAAGTCAAATTCGGCGCCCGTCGCGCCCACAAACTTGCGTTCCATCCAGGCGGTGAACAGTCCGGCTCCAAGACCCGCGATGAAAAATGGAACCAGCGGCAGCACGTCCCGCTTCCAGGACAATTTGCCGCGCTGCCACCAAAAGAGCACCAGCAGAGCCGCCGGCAGGGTGGCGATGACGGTTTTGCACAACAACCCCAAGAGGAACAGGCCCAAAGCAAGGGCGTAACTTTCCCAGTTCCGCTTTCTATCAAATCCGAGATAGACCAGCGCGGCGCAGAGATAAAAGAGGCCTGACAAGGTGTTTTTGAGTTCGGTGATCCAGGCCACTGATTCGACCTCCACCGGATGGAGGGCAAAAAGGGCGGCAGCCAGCCAGGCGCCGGGGATGCGCAGTTGGAGCAATATTTTGGCCACCAGCAGAACAGAACAGACGTGGAGCAGGATGTTGGCCCAATGATATCCGGCGGTGGCATCGCCCCAAAGCTTGTGCTCCCCCCAGAAAACCGTGTGAACCAAAGGGTAGTACTGGTGGGTGGCGCCGGGTTGCGTCCAGATGCTGGCCAGGCCGCTGAGAGAGCGGAGTTTTGGGGGAGTAATGTAATCGTCATCGTCCCAGATGGTTCCGGCGTGCCAGGCCGGTTGATAGGCCATGATGGTCAACGCCATGAGCAAAAGCCCCGCCAGCCAGTTGCGACGCGCCATGTCACCCGGGGAAGGGAAGGCGGGCTGTTGGGCCTCTTTGTTCATGCGGCGGTCATGCTGCCTGTTTCTCCAGGCCAATTCAAGGGCGCAAGGCCCTTTGTGGAAATTGGAACTTTGAACCAGGCGCGCCGTGCGGTAGGCTGGAGGGCATGTTGTGTTTGCGGGTGATTGGACATTGCGCGGTTCTGTTTGTGCTGATGAGTTGCGTGGGCGGCTGTTTCCAGGAGGACAATAATCACCTGGACGAGGAGCAGGACCCGCATTTTCAACGGGGCCGCAACCTGGCGAGCAGCCAGGATTTCAAAGGGGCGGCGCAGGAGTTCGAGAAGGCGTTGGAAACCAATCCCGGGTCGGCCGCGGCCCATTTTGAGCTGGGGTGGCTTTATGACACCAAGTTGAATGACTATGCGGCGGCCATTTATCATTATGAGCGGCATTTGCAGTTGCAGCCGGACTCGGGGCGCGCGGCGCTGGTCAAGGAACGGATCAGAGGCTGCAAACAGGAACTGGCCAACAGCGAATTTCCGCTGCCCAACAGCGGGAATTTGCAGCAGGAGGTGGATCGGCTCAACGCGGAGAACTCGCTGTTGAAACAACAATTGGAGGCTCTCAAAAACCAGCTTGCGGCCAGCGCCGCGCTTGCCCAGAGCCGCGCAGCGCCGCCGCCGCAAGTTGTCGCCGCCGTGGACGTCGCGCGCGCGGAAACGCCCCGTGCGACCACCCCGACCGCCCCGGCGCACCCGCGCGCGGAAATGCCCCGTGCGACCACGCCGCCCGCCCCGTCGCGCGCGCGCGTGCATATTGTCAAATCGCATGAAACGGTGACCTCCATTGCCGCCGAGTACGGCATAAAAGCCAGCGCGGTGCTGGCGGCCAACCCGCACACGGATCCAAGGCACTTGCGCGTCGGGCAGAGCCTGAACCTGCCTTGAACAAAATGCGTTCCCGGATTTTTTTTGGGCTGATTGCGGGTTTTTGGCTGGTGATGAATTTTCTGCTCTGGCGCTCGCAATCGCTGGCGCACAATCAGATCGGCAGCGCCATTCCGGTGGAGATTGTCTGGGACAAAATCCTGACGGCGCCGGACAATTCCTCGCTGGAGATTTACGATCACGGTAAAAAGGCCGGCTTTTGCCAGTGGCTGGTGACCGGGGGCGGCGCGGCGCAGGCGTTGAACCAGAGTTTGTCCAGGGATTACGCGCCCGATGGTTTGGCGCCGCAACCAGCCGGCTATGGGTTGAGCCTGGAAGGCAACGCGATGATTTTTGGCACGAACCGCGTGCGCTTTGAGATGCAACTCCGCCTCTCGAGCAATGAAAGCTGGCGGGAATTTCGCCTGACGGCGAAAGCGGCGCCCACGAGTTGGGACATTCGCGGCAGCGCGGTGGCCCGGAAAATATTGGTCAAAGTCAATGACGAGGGCGGCAGTTGGCAGACGACGGTGGACTTTTCGGATTTTGACCATCCGGAAACGCTTCTGAGAGAGTTCGGCGGGGAGGACGTGGCGGGACTGGCGGCGGTCCTGCCATTGCAAAAAGATGCCATCACGAAAGCAGCGGCGGGCATCCGTTGGACGGCGCATGAGGATTGGATGCAATTGGGGCATTCCAAGCTGCGGGTCTATCGTTTGGAAACGGAAATATTGGGACAGCGCCTTTCCATTTTTGCCAGCCGGGCGGGTGAGGTACTCCGGGTGGATGGGCCGGACGAACTGACCTTGCGCAACGAAGCATTCAGTCATTTGTAAAAACATGATCGAATTAAGCTCCCTGACAAAAAAGTTTGGCGACCTGGTGGCGGTGGACGATTTGACACTGAAAGTGGAGCGCGGGGAGTTTTTTGCCGTGCTCGGTCCCAATGCGGCGGGCAAGACGACAGTGATCCGGGTGCTGGCCGGATTGCTCAAGCCGACGCGGGGAACGGCGCGGGTGGCGGGGTTTGACGTGCAAACCGCGCCGCTGGAGGCGCGCCGCCGCCTGGCATATGTGCCGGACTTTCCGTTCCTCTATGACAAGCTGACGCCGTTGGAGTTCCTGCGATTGATCGGGCAGATATTTCAGATGAGCGAAAGCCGGATACAAAAAGCCAGCCGCGAGCTCATTGCACGCTTCCACCTTGAGGCTTTTGTCAACCGGCCCATCGAAGGGTTGTCGCACGGCACACGGCAGCGCGTGGCCATTGTCTCGGCGCTGCTGCACGACCCGGAAGTGCTGGTGATTGACGAGCCGATGGTGGGGTTGGACCCGCAGAATTCCCGTGTGGTGAAGGACGTTCTGAAGGAGCGCACACAACAAGGAGCCACCGTTTTTCTCTCGACCCACCAGTTGGGCGTGGCGGAAGAGATGGCCGATCGCATCGGCATCATGCACCTGGGCCGGCTGATCGCGGTGGGGACGGGCGAAGAACTGCGCCGGCGGGCGGGCGATGCCGGCCCGCTGGAGCAAGTGTTTCTCACGCTGACTGGCGGGCAGCCGCCGGCGGCGTGAGGGGCGGCTGACGCGAAAACGGAAATTAAACCGCTTGGCATTTCGATGGGTTGATGATTGAATCGGCGGCATCGCTCAGGCAAATGGCCGGGCACGAATTATAAGCTTATGCAAAAATATTCTCCGTCTGACATCCGCAACTTCGCCATCGTGGGCCATGCATCCTGCGGTAAAACCATGCTGAGTGAAGCCATGCTGGCTTGCAGCGGCGTCATCGGCCGCATGGGCCGGGTCGCCGACGGCAGCACAGTTTCCGATTATCATCCCAGCGAAAAGCAACGGCACATTTCCGTGCAGACTTCCTTGCTGCACACCGAGTGGATGGGGAAGAAGTTCAATATCATCGACGCGCCCGGCTACCTGGACTTCATCAGCGAAGCGCTGTGCGCGCTGCGTGTGGCGGACTTTGCCGTGATCGTTGTCCATGCCCAGCATGGCATCGGCGTCGGCACGGAGCGGGTGTGGAATTATGCGACGGAGCTTGGCATTCCGAAAATCCTGGTGGTCAATGCCCTGGACAAGGTCAATTCGGCCTTCGATCCGGTGCTGGCATCGGCGCGCGAGCATTTTGGTCCCGGCGTCTTTCCCATGAACCTGCCAATCAATCCCGGACCCGGTTTCAATCAGGTGCTGGACGTTCTGCGCAACGATATAGTCACCTATGACATCGCCGGCGGCCGGGGGAAATACACCGAGGAGCCGGTCACGGGGCAATGGCAGGAGCGAGCGGAAACACTGCACCGTGAGTTGATCGAATATATCGCGGAATCCGACGACTCGTTGCTGACGAAGTACCTGGACGAAGGAAAACTTTCGGAAGAGGAATTTCGCGCCGGCATACATACGGCGGTGCAGAAGCAGCATTTCATTCCGCTCTTCTGCACTTCGGGCGAGACCAACGTGGGAGTGGCGCGGCTGATGGATTTCATCGCCAAGTACGGCTCCTCGCCGGCTGATCGCAAACGTTTCGCGGCGGTGGACGGCAGCGGAACGCCGGCGGAGGTGCGGTTGACCGATGCGGAGCCGGTCGCCTACGTGTTCAAGACCATGTCCGAGGCCCATTTTGGCGAACTTTCCTTTTTCCGGATTTATTCCGGAAGCCTCAAGCCCGGCAAGGAGCTCTTTAACTCCGATCGCGGCGCGACCGAGCGAATCGGGCAGCTTTATATTCTCAACGGACAAAGCCGCACCATGGTGGAGGAATTGACCGGGGGCGACATTGGAGCGGTGGTGAAACTGAAGGACACGCACACCGGCAACACGCTTTGCTCCGCGACGCGGCCGATCAAGTTGATGAAGGTGCAATATCCGCAGCCGACCATCCATGCGTCGTTGCAAAGCGCGGCCAAGGGCGAGGAAGACAAGATTGCGGCGGGCCTGGCGGCGTTGCATGAGGAAGACCCTGCGTTTGTTTATCGCGTGGATCCTGAATTGCACCAAACCATCATTTCCGCCCAAGGCGAGCTGCATCTGGATGTGATCGTGGACCGGCTGAAGCGGCGCTTCAACGCCCATGTGGAAATGGGCGAGCCGCGCATTCCATTCCGGGAAACGATCAAGGCTCCGGCGGACTCCAAATACCGCCACAAAAAGCAAACCGGCGGGGCCGGGCAATTCGCGGAAGTCTGGATGCGCATCTCGCCTTTGCCGCGTGATACAGGCGTTCAATTCATCAATTCCCTTAGCGGCCAGAACGTGGACCGGGTTTTTGTGCCATCGGTCGAGGAAGGGGTGCAGAACGCCTGCCGCGAAGGGATCGTGGCCGGGTGCAAAGTGGTGGATGTCAAAATAGATTTCTACGATGGCAAAATGCATCCGGTGGATTCCAAGGACATCGCGTTTCAGATTGCCGGCTATTTCGCGTTCAAGGAGGCGTTTATGAACGGGCGGCCCTGTCTGCTGGAGCCGATTCACCAGATCGAAGTCCGCATCCCGGAAGATTGCCTGGGTAAAGTCATGGGCGACATTTCGAGCCGCCGGGGCCGGATACTGGGCATTGACGCGGACGGACAGTTCCAGGTGATTCGCGCCGAAGTGCCGGCGCGTGATCTTTACAAATATTCCAGCCAGCTTCGGTCCTTGACGGCGGGCCGGGGCATTCACACGGAGAAGTTCGATCATTACACAGAGATGCCGCAGGAATTGGAACAGAAAGTGATCGAGGAAGCAAAGAAGCGCAAGGCGGAGGCCTCCGTCGCCAAATAGGAAGATTTTTCCCAAGCACAAATTCATACGATTTGGAGCGTTTGGGAATTGTTTATTTTTTGGCATGGTTTAGCACGAATCAGCGGGAATTGGCCCTGGCCGACGCGCCAGCCAATAGCGCGCTGCCCGGGGCACTTCATTCGGAGATGAAGTTTTATCAAGCAGGCCTGGCCATTCCACAGTCCTGCGCAAAAATCTGACCAGCAATTCGGCAAAATATGACCGGCCAAAAAACTCCGCCAATAAACACGGCTCGCACAAAGAGCCGGGAGCAAGGCTGGCGGGTGGCGGCGGTTTGCCTGGTGCTGGCCGCAATCACTTTTGCCGTCTTCGGCCAGACGGCGGGTTTCGGTTTCGTCAATTACGATGACGGCAGATATGTTTATGAGAATCCAGTGGTGGCAAAGGGTTTGACCCTGAAGGGAATGGTCTGGGCGTTGACGTATGGGAAAATCGGCCACTGGCATCCGTTGACGTGGCTGACGCACATGGCCGATTGCCAGATCTATGGCCTGTGGGCGGGTGGACATCATCTGACCAACGTCGCGCTGCATGCGCTGGGGGCGGTGCTTTTGTTGCTGGCGCTGAAAGAGTTAACGGGGAGCTTGTGGCGCAGCGCGTTTGTGGCGGCGGTCTTTGCGATTCATCCGCTACGGGTGGAGTCGGTGGCTTGGATTGCGGAACGCAAGGACGTGTTGAGCGGGGTGTTTTTCATGCTGACGCTGTGGGCCTACGCACGTTATGCCCGCCAGCCCTCGGGCGGGCGCTACGCGGCGGTCGTGTTGGCGTATGCCTTGGGACTATTAAGCAAGAACTCGTTGATGACTCTGCCGTTTGTGTTGCTGTTGCTGGATTGGTGGCCGCTTCGTCGGGTGAAGCAGCAACGAGCAGGCGGCGGGAAAGCTGGCATGGCGGAGGTTGGGACGCCTTTTTGGAAACTTGTCAAGGAGAAGATTCCATTGTTTCTGCTTACGGTTGGATCGTGTGCGGTGAGTTTTCTTGTGCCGGAAAAAGTGCCTGACGCCTCCAAGTTCCGGTTGCCCGAACGCCTGGCCAATGCCGTGGTTTCTTATGGCGTCTATCTGCGGCAAATGGTTTTTCCGGCGGGATTGGCCAACCCTTATCTCTTTGCGCCCCGCAGTCTGCCGTTATGGAAGGTCGGCCTGGTCTTTGTTTTTCTGGCCGTGATTTCCATCATTGTTTTAAGGTGCCGGAACAGACGCCCGTACTTTTTGGTGGGCTGGCTCTGGTATTTGGGAATGATGGTTCCGGCGATAGGGTTGATTCAGTTATCGTACCTGGCCCATGCGGATCGCTACACTTATTTGCCTGGAATCGGGCTGGTGCTGGCGGGGACATGGGCGGTGGGGGATTGGAGCGGAGGCTGGAAACACCGGCGGGCCATACTGGGCGGTTTGATGGGGATCGTGACGGGCGCAATGATGGTCTGCGCCTGGAAGCAGACAACGTATTGGAAAAGTGGTGAAACCTTGTGGGTTCACACGCTGGATTGCACCACAGACAATTTCGTGGCCCAATACAATCTTGGCTGGGCTCTATTCCAGAAGGGCAAGACGGAGGAAGCAATCGCGCACTACCGAAAGGCGTTGGAAATTAATGCGCAGAGCGCGGAAGCCCACTACAATCTGGCCACGGCTCTTCTCCGGACGGGAAGAGTGGACGAAGCGATTGATCATTTTCAAAGGGCGCTGCAAATCAGGCCCAACGATGCGGAAGCGCATTTCAACCTCGGCAACGCGCTGCAGCAAAGGGGAAGAATGGCCGAGGCGATCGCCCATTACCAGGAGGCGCTGGAACTCAACCCCGGCGACGCCAAAACGCAAAACAACCTGGGCAGCGTTCTTTGCCAAAATGGCAGAGCGGATGAAGCGATGGATCATTTCCAAAAAGCGCTGGAGATTAATCCCGGCTACGCGGACCCCCACAACAACCTCGGCAACATTTTTCTGCAAAAAGGCGGCGTGGACGAAGCGATTGATCATTTCCAAAAGGCGCTGCGAATCAATCCCGGTTACGCGGAAGCCCACAACAGTCTGGGATCTGCTCTCTTTCAAAAGGGAAGAGTGGATGAAGCGCTTGTCCAGTTCGAGGACGCTCTGAGACTCAACCCCAATTATGCGGAAGCGCATTTAAACATCGGCGGCGCGCTTCAGGTAAAAAGAAGAATGGACGAGGCGATGACTCATTACCGGAAGGCGCTGGAAATCAGGCCGCAGTTGGTGGAAGCCCAGAATAGACTGGCATGGCTCCTGGCTGCTTGTCCCGAGGCTTCACTGCGCGACGGCAACCAGGCGGTGGAATTGGCCCGGCAGGCCAATGGGCTGACCGGCGGAGAAAATCCGCTCATTCTTCACACCCTTGCCGCCGCTTACGCGGCGGCCGGGCGCTTTCCCGAAGCAGTGGATACGGCGCAACGCGCCTTGTCTTTGGCCAGGGCGCAATCCAACACCAAGCTGGCCGGGCAACTGCAATATGAGATGAAACTCTACGAGGCAGGGACCCCCATTCCGTAGGCCGGCGCAAATACGCCGAGCAGCTCTTCTCAAAGCTTTTGCGGCAAATCAGCGAATTATTTTTGACATCACAGGCGGGCCGGCGGTACGATTGGCATCTGTCGAACGATGGACGACATGAATAAACAGCAGTTTGACTAAATGATTTTCTAAAAGGGCATGCCTGCTTTATTTGATCCTCTCCGCATTGGCGCTTGGAATCTTCCCAACCGCATCATCATGGCTCCGCTGACCCGCGCTCGCGCCGGAGCCGAACGCATCCCCAATGCGTTGATGGCCGAATACTACGCACAACGCGCGTCGGCCGGCCTGATTATTTCCGAAGCGACTTCGGTCACGCCCATGGGAGTGGGTTACGCCGATACGCCCGGCATCTGGGCGTCGGCCCAAGTGGAAGGCTGGAAACTGGTTACGCGGGCGGTCCACCAGGCGGGCGGACGAATTTTGCTTCAACTCTGGCATGTGGGACGCATTTCAGATCCGATGTTTTTGGATGGCGCATTGCCGGTGGCGCCCAGCGCCGTCGCCGCTGCCGGGAATATCAGTCTGGTTCGTCCATTGAAGCCTTTTGTCACGCCCCGGGCGTTGGAACTGGCGGAGATTCCCGGCGTGGTGGAAGCCTATCGAAAGGGAGCGGAAAATGCGCGCAGGGCCGGTTTTGACGGGGTGGAAATTCATGGGGCCAACGGCTACCTGCTCGATCAATTTCTTCAGGACAAGAGCAATCACCGCACGGACGAGTACGGTGGTCCGATTGAAAATCGCGCCCGTCTGATGCTGGAAGTTGCCGATGCCGTTATTTCGGTCTGGGGTGCTGATCGGGTCGGAATGCATCTGGCTCCGCGCGGTGAGTCCCACGACATGGGCGATTCCAATCCGTTGGCCACGTTTGGATATGTGGCACGTGAATTGGGCAAAAGGCGCATCGCCTTCATCTGCGCCCGCGAATCGCTTGGGGAGAAGCGCATCGGGCCGAAATTGAAAACGGCTTTTGGCGGCAGTTACATCGCCAATGATAAGTTAACCCCGGCAACCGCCAGTCAGGTTTTGGCGGCAGGAGAAGCCGACGCGGTGGCGTTCGGCGTTCTGTTTCTGGCCAATCCCGACCTGCCCGAACGCTTTCGCCAAAACGCCCCGCTCAATAAACCGGACCAATCCACTTTCTACTCGTCAGGACCCAAAGGCTATACTGATTATCCATCTCTCGAGAAACATTCGTCCACGAGGCACAGTCCTGATGCCTCCAAGATGTAACTATCGTTTATCTCAATTCGCCAGGTTTCCAAGTGCTTGCCTCAGCGGGATTGCATTTCTATTTTGGGTGTGCCAATTTGGCGCGGCGGCGGTGGAGCGCTGGCGGGCAATTATCATCATTTATTGCAAATTATTATGGCTGCGGTTATTTCGACTTTTCTGGATAAAGTCCTGGGGAGGATTTCACGGCTGGATGCCGAGGGGGTGCAAACGGTTGTCCAGCGACTGGCCCGCGAACGGCAATTCCTGGAAACGTTGTTCAATGCCATTGAAGACGGGGTGGTGGTTGTCGATGAGCGGGGACGGGTCGTTTATCTGAATCAGGCTGTGGCCCGGATGCTCAATTGGCTGCCGGAGGGGGTGGACGGACGGCAAATTCAGGAGTTGTTGCCTGAATTGGATTGGAAGAGTTTGTCCGCCGTTGGTCCGGATGGCCGGCAACAGACCACACGCCACGAGTTCGAGGTAGCTTACCCCCGCGCCCGGTTCTTGCGCATTTACGCTGCGCCGCTCGACGGCGAGGCCCAAGGCGGATCCGGCATGGCCTTGATCCTGAATGACGCGACAGAAGCGCGGCAGAAAACGTTCGAGGCCATCGAGAGCGAGCGCATCCATTCCCTGACGCTTTTGGCGGCCAGTGTGGCTCATGAAATCGGCAATCCGCTCAACGCCCTCCACATCCACTTGCAATTGATGGCGCGCCAGGTCAAGCGGCTCAGGACAGCGGCGGCCGCGGCTGCGCCGGGAAGGTTTTCGCGGCGCGACGCGAAACTGCATGGCGAAGCCGGGGAGGTGGCGGAGAAGCTGGAGCATTACCTTGAAGTGGCCAAGGGCGAGATTTCCCGTTTGGATTATATCGTGACGCAATTTCTCCAGGCCATCCGGCCATCCCCGTCGCAATTGGCGCCGGCCTCAATCAATGATGTGGCGCGAGAGACGCTGGAATTGCTGCGGCCGGAGTTGGAGAACCGCGGGTTGAACGTCAAAGAGAAATTGGCGCGGCGCTTGCCATTGACGCCTTTGGACCCGGGCCAGATGAAGCAGGTGTTGATGAACTTGATCAAGAACGCCATGCAGGCGATGACGCGCGACGGCACACTCACCGTGCAGACGGGCCACACGCCCGAGGCCGTCTGGGTCAGCATCACGGACACCGGGGGCGGTATTCCCCCGGACCAGATCAGCCACATTTTCGAGCCGTTTTATACTACGAAGAAAAAAGGCACCGGGCTGGGGCTGATGATTGTGCAACGCATCGTGCGCCAGCATGGCGGGCACATCGAAGTGGAAAGCGACGTCGGCCAGGGCACGACCTTTCGCATCAGCCTGCCGCTGCACACGCGCGAACCGAAATTGCTGGCCAGCTCACAAGCGGAATCGGACGCGCCGCAAACGCGCGGGAACTTCCAGGCCCCGGAAAATGAACGCTGACGCAACCTCCAAGGCGAAGCTGTTGATCGTCGATGATGAAAAGCCGACGCGCGAAGGGTTGCGGGCGGCGCTGGAGGACCATTATGAAGTGTGGGTGGCCGAGGATGCCAAGGCGGCGATGGGGCTGTTGGAAGAGGAGAATTTCGCCGTGTTGCTGACCGATTTCCGGCTGCCGCAGGAAGACGGGATGAAGTTGATCGCGCGGGCCAAGTCGCTGGCCAAGCCGCCCATTTGCATTTTGATGACGGCCTATGGCTCGGAGGAACTAGCGGTGGACGCGATGAAGCACGGCGCGGATGATTACATCGCCAAGGGCCGCATGCAGATTGATGAATTGGAAATGCGCATTGCCCGCGCGTTGCGCCAGCAAAACCTCGAGGTGGAAAACGTGGCCATGCGGCAGCAATTGCAGAGCAAGTTTGGCCTGGAAAACATCGTCGGGCAATCGCCGGCCATGCGGGACGTGTTTGATGTTGTCCGGCAGGTGGCGACGTCTCGGGCCACCGTCCTGCTGCTGGGCGAAAGCGGCACGGGCAAGGAATTGGTCGCCAAGGCGATTCATCAACTGAGTCCGCGCGCCAAGTTGCCGATGGTTACCGTGCATTGCGCGGCCCTGCCGGCGACCTTGCTGGAGAGCGAGTTGTTTGGGCATGAGAAGGGCGCCTTTACAGGCGCGCACGAAAAGCGCATAGGCCGCTTTGAACAGGCCCAGGGCGGAACCCTTTTCCTGGATGAAATCGGGGAGATAGATTCCACCTTGCAGGTCAAATTGCTTCGGTTCCTCGGCGAACGCACCTTCGAACGCGTCGGCTCGAACAAGACTTTGATGGCCGATGTGCGGCTGATCACCGCGACCAACAAGGACTTGGAAGAGCAGGTCAGGGAGGAAAAATTCCGCGAGGACTTGTATTTCCGTTTGCGCGTGGTGGAAATCAAGCTGCCGCCGCTCCGCGAGCGCAGGGAGGATTTGCCGCTGCTGGCCCGGGCGTTTTTGAAGGAATTCGCTGTCGAGAATAATAAAAAGGTCAACGATTTCACCCCCGAGGCCTTCGAAGCGTTGATGGCTTATGCCTGGCCCGGCAACGTGCGCGAGTTGCGCACCGCGGTGGAAAGCGCCGTTGTGCTCTCGCGCGGCGAGCGCGTCGGCCTGCGGGACTTGCCGGCCACCATCCGCGCTGGCGAGGCCAGGGCGGGCCAGCCGGCGCGTGTCCCGGCCCAGGCGGACTTGACTGTGGCGGAGGCGGAGAAGCAATTGATCGTCCGCGCCCTCAAGGAATGCGACAGCAACCGCACATTGGCCGCCGGGAAACTTGGCATGAGCCGACGGACGCTGCACCGGAAATTGCACCTCTACCATCTGGAGGGGATCTAATGCCTCTGCAAGACTGGATCCATCATTGGGAAGAGGGGGCCGGGGCGCGGCTCCTGAAAATGGCGGTGGCCCTGCTGGCTTTCATCGCCTTGGCGTCGCTTTACGATTTATTCCAATACCAGGGCCAGGGCTGGTCATCGGAAGAAGCGATGGAGAACGCGCAACTGGCCCGCAACATCTCCCAAGGCAAAGGCTACACAACGGATTCCATCCGGCCCCTGGCGCTTTATTTATTGGCAAGCTCGGCGGAGCCTGGCCAATCCTCGAAAGTTCTGGGCCAACGCGTGCCGGATTTGAGCATCGCCCCGGTGTATCCGTTTCTGCTGGCCGGGCTGATGAAGGCGCTGCCGTTTCACTTTGCCGCCAAACAATTCTGGTCTTACGAACCGGAGCAGTGGATCAGTCTTTTCAACCAGGCGCTCTTCTTCGCGGCGGTCATTGTTCTCTTTTTCCTGGCGCGGCGGCTCTTCGACTCGAACGTCGCCTGGCTCTCCGCCGCTCTTTTTGCCGGAACGGAATTATTCTGGAGATTCAGTGTTTCGGGTTTATCGACGCTCTGGCTGACATTGGTTTTGTTGGGGGTTGTCCATTGCATGACGACCATCGAGAGACAGGACAAGGTGGCGGCAGCCGGGCCGGGCGGGAAATCGATTCTCCTGGCGCTGCTGACCGGGGCGCTGGTCGGCGTGGGTGGGCTAAGCCGCTATGCCTTTGCCTGGATGATTGCGCCTGTGATCTTGTTCGTCTGGCTGAGCGCGGCTCGCGGCAGGGGCAAACTGTGCCTGGCGGTTGCCGCGTCGTTTCTGGCCGTGATGGCCCCGTGGCTGGCGCGCAATATCAGCCTCAGCGGTCACTGCTTTGGCACGGCGGATTACGCCGTGGCGCAGGAGACGCCCTCTTTACCGGACAACACCCTGGAGCGATCCGCCGATCCGCGCGGCGAGTTAATGCGCCTGGAGCCCGCGGATGTTGTCAACAAGTGTTTGGCCAATGCGCGGGAGTTTTGCCTGAACGAAGCGCCGCGATTGGGTGGGAATTGGATTTCGGCGTTTTTCCTGGCCGGACTGCTCATTCCATTTCGAAACGCGGGTTTAATGCGCCTGCGCTGGTTTCTGGTCGGGTCGCTGGTCCTGCTTTTTGTGGTGCAGGCTTTGGGGCAGACGCATGTGAGCAGCGATTCGCCGCGGATCAATTCAGAGAACCTGCTCGTTCTGCTGGCGCCGCTGGTCTTTATCTACGGGGCAGCGATGTTCCATACGCTGCTCGACCAGCTCAACCTGCCGCTGCTGGACGTGCGCGGGTTGGCCGTGGCGGGTTTCGTCGCCGTCATGTGCGCGCCGCTTTTATTGGCGCTGCTGGCGCCCCGCGATCTGCCGGTGAGTTCTCCTTATTCCCCTCTGCACATTCAACGCACGGCCCGCCTCTTGCAAACCAACGAAATGATGATGAGCGACATCCCGGCCGGAGTGGCCTGGTACGGCGGGCGTTCCTGTGTCTGGCTGCCGCTGGACGACGAAAACGAATTTTTCAAGGTCAACGCGCTCAAGCCGGTTCACGGGTTGTTCCTCACGCAAGTAACCGCCGATGAACGGTTTCTGACGCAAATGAAGGCCAATGAGAAGGGTTGGGGCCACTTCATGCTCCAATGCTCGGAGCATGGCGAAGTGCCGACTGGTTTTCCCTTAAGAAAAGCGCCGAAGGGATTCCTGCCCGATCAATTGTTCCTGAGCGACAAAGCGCGCTGGCAGGACGCCAAAACGCGACCTTGATGCCACAGGAAAAATGATGAAAAAAAGAGAAATATTCCTTTGACAATTTTGTGCGTTGCACTTAGAAATCGCATTGGTTGAACGAAATTTCACAAACAACGGAGAGATGATGCACTGGCGTCATGGAGGATAAATCAAAGTAATTATGAAAAGAATCTGTTTCTCTGCAGGATTGGTCGCTCTTGGTGCGGCAGCCGCCCATGCCCAATACGCTCCCGGTCTGGCTTATACGGAAATGACAAAACCGTGGTCGTTCACGGGTGTGGTGCGCGGCTTTTACGATGACAACTACCTGACGCTGCCGAAAAATTTTCCGGGGTTCCTTCCCAACGGCACGGTGGGGGAGGTGCATTCCCGGGACAGTTTCGGCATTGAAGCGAGTCCTGGGATCTATTACAACCACTCCGTCGAGAACACGCTCTTGAGTGCGAGTTACGTTTATGACGTGGACTGGTATGAGGATCGGGAAGGCACCACGTTTCAGACCCACGCGTTCAACGCCAAAATAGACCATGAGTTCAGCGAGCGGTACAAAGTGACGGCCAGCGATTCGCTCGTCAGTGCGCAGGATCCCGGGACGATTGATCCGACGGTGGTGGCCACGCCGTTGCGCGTGCCCGGCAGCAACCTTCGCAACACCGGGAATCTTGATTTCACGGCGCAGTTGACCCGGCTGTTTGACGTGCATGTCGGTTATGCCAACTCGGATTATTGGTATCAGCAGGCTGCGGGAGATGAGTTTTTGTTTCCGGGTGAGGGACAGTATGCGAGCTACCAGGCGCTGCTGGACCGGATGGATCAAACGGCTGCTGTGGATCTGCGCTGGAAAGTGTTGCCGGAAACGACGGGCGTGTTCGGTTATCAATACGAGGATGTCGGCTACACCAGTCATGAATATATTATTTATCCAAGCATCGTCAATGGCGTGGCAAGCCCGGGGTTCCGCGCCAATAGCCGCAACTCTGATACGCAATATGTCTATGTCGGGGCCGACGAAAGTTTCACGCCCAATCTGAATGGTTCCATCCGGGCGGGCGGCATGTATATCGATTATTACAACGATGTTTATCACACGCTCTCCCCGTATGTTGATGCGAGCCTGACTTATCAGTACATGCCTCAAAGCACGGCGCAATTCGGGTTGAGGCAAACGCATAATGCGACGGACGTGGCGGGCGTCGGCACGACGTCGCCTGTGCTGGACGAGGAGTCAACCGCTGTTTATCTGTCGGTCAGCCACCGGGTCACCTCGCGCTTCACCGCCTCGGCCCTGGCTCAGGCCCAATATTCGAGTTTTAATGGCGGCGGGAGCGCTTACGATAATTCAGGTGAAGATTTTTACACTTTGAACATTAATTTCGCGTATCATTTCACGCCTTGGCTGGCTGGGGAAACCGGTTACAACTACAGCAAATTGAATTCCGATTTGCTCGATCGCAGTTACACCCGGGATGTGGTTTATCTTGGCGTCCGCGCCACCTATTAAATTAGGAAGATAAGAATTGACGTTTGGCGCAGAAAGCTGGAACGTATACGCTTGATGTACGGTCTGGCTTTCTTTTTATAAATCTATGGATGTCGCGACAAGCAACGAAGTTCCCGAGCTGAAACTGCATTTTTTGGATTATTGGCGCGTCATCCGTCTGCGGCGCAGCCTCATCCTGATGGTTTTCCTGCTATGCGCCGTGACCAGCATTCTGTTGACGTTCTGGCTGCCGAAGCAGTACTCCAGCACGGTTCGGATTGAGGTGCAAAAGGACACTCCCGAGATTGACGTAACCCAAGGCGGGGGGCACCTCGGCTCCGTTGGTTCGGATCCATACTTCCTCGCCACCCAATTCAAAATCATCCAGTCCTGGTCGATACTGACCAACGTCATTGTCTCGCTCCATTTGGATGAAAAGCTGGCGGCGCAGGTTGGTGATCCGCCCTGGTCTCTGGACAAAACCTTCGGTGCCCTCGCCGGCAAAGTAACGGTCGAGCAGACGCGCATGACCAGTTTGGTTGAAATCTCCGTCAGAAATTCCGACGCCAAGATGGCTGCCGACATCGCCAATGCCATCGTCGATGCCTACCGCGATTCTCGCCTGGAAAAGTGGAAAAGCGACCGTTACGGCGGAATTAGCGCATTGCAACAGGAGTTGAGTCTCAAGGAAACGAAGCTGGGCGCGATGGTGACTAATCTGAATGAGCTGCGGGCCACGTTGCAGATTTCCGACTTGGATGAAGAGAGTCCGGTGACCAGCGCCACCATTGAAACCGAACAGCTTCGCGAATATCAGCACGAGGAAACGATGGCTCAGGCCGATTACCTGGAATACAGCAATATTCTGGCGGGCATCGCTGCCATCCCGACCAATGACCTGGGAGACGCGATCAACACTGCCTTCGCCCACCAGGCGGACACGGAACTGGGTGCGCTGGCCATGCGGCTCAACACGGCCAAGGACCGGTTGGCCTCCATCAACAACGATTACGGCCCAAAACACACTGAATACCAGACTGCGCAAACGCAGTACTCCCAGGCGCGGCGTGATTATGAAACCAAGTTGACCGGCATCATCACCGGATTGAAGGAGCGGGTGGAGATCGACAAGCAGAACATGGAAGTGATGCAGCGCCTTAAATCGGACTTGGAAACCAGAAGGAATGAGCTGGCCCGCAAGAACCAGCCCTATTTCACCTTGAAGCGCGATATCGAAGACCTGAGGCGCAACAACGAGGAGCTGAATCGAATGATTCAAAAGGAAGTGGCGGAGGTTGGCCAGCCTCTCAATACCGTTATTGTGCGCGATCCCGCCAGGCCCGTGCTGCGTCCGGTCAGTCCCAAGACCATCTTCATTATTCCGTTCGGAGTTTTGGTCGGCCTCATAGTGGGCGTCAGCCTTGCGTTCTTCATCGAGTATTTGGATACCAGCGTCAAGACCATTGATGACGTGGAACGCGCCCTGCAGGCGCCCGTGCTGGGCGTCATTCCTCAGAACATTGGCAACATCATGGAGGAGGGCCCGGAAACGCCGCATGCCGAGGCTTACCGGGTCTTGCGCACCAACATTCTGTTTTCGCGCAAAAATGAAAGTTGGAACACCATTTCCGTGCTTAGCGGCGGGGCGGGTGAAGGCAAAACCACCACGCTCTTCAATCTGGCGGTCATCTTTGCCCAAAACGGACAGCGCGTCCTGGTGGTCGATTCCGATCTGCGCCGTCCCGCCATTCACAAGATGCTGCATCTGCCCAACAACATCGGGTTGACCGATTTCCTCCTCAAGCAGCGTACGCTGGACGAAATCATCCAGAAAACGAAGCTCGCCACGCTCGACTTTATCCCCAGCGGCAAGCTGCCCAGCAGTTCGATGAGCATTTTGGGGTCCGCCCAGATGAAGGAGACCATCCAGGAGCTGAAGCGCCGCTATGATTTTATCTTTTTCGACTCTCCGCCTTTGCTCGGGGTGAGCGACGCCTCCATTCTGGCCAGTGAAATGGATATGATCCTGCAGGTCATTCAATACCGCCGTTATCCCCAGCCGATGACCCTGCGGGCCAAACAGATGATTCTCAAGGTCGGCGGCAACCTCGTCGGCCTTGTGTTGAACAATATCAATATGAGCCAGGATGAAAACTACTACTATTACAGCGGGTATTACGAATATGGCTCTCAACAAAAAGACCGGACGGTTGTCCAATTAAGTGATGCGGCCAAAGAAGCCAAAATTGATATCAAACAGAAGTATTAATCCGGGTTCCAGGCCGCAACCACATTATGAGAATGTTACGCGATAGTATTCGGGGTATGTCGTCTCTTGTTCCGTTGATCCTCATAGGATCCCTTCTGGCCGGTTGCTCAAGTCCAGGCCCAAAGAAGGACAGCTACTTGGCGTCGGGCCAGCCGGTCAGCGCCACGAATGACCTTCATGACGAGCGCTTTGACCCGTTGCGGGTGGGCGACAGCGTCAGAGTTGATTTCTCCGGCGCCCCTACGATGATGCCTTCCGTCCAGACTGAAGTCAAAGGCGACGGAACCATTCATCTTGATTTTATCGGAGACGTTTTGGCCGATGGAAAGACGCCGGGCGAACTGGAGAGAATCATCCAAAAAGGCTATGTCCCCGCCTATTACACACACTTGAGCGTGACCGTTACGCCGGTTGTGCGCTTTTTTTACGTGGACGGCGAGGTCAATGCCGCAGGGGGAGGGGGCGGCGGGCGGATACAGTACACTGGCCAGATAACGGTCACCCGCGCCATTGCAGCCGCAGGCGGTTTCAATCCCTTTGCCAACCGCAGGAACGTCAGGCTTTATCGGGTCGATGGCTCCTGCAAGGTCATCAATTGCGTCAAAGCTCTGGACGATCCGAGATTGGATCTGGCGGTTTACCCCGGCGACAAAATCGTGGTGAAGCGCAGGCTCTGGTAAATGGTCCAACTCCAAATCCTCTCCGGCAGGAGAGCCGGCGCGAAATTTGACTGTTCGAGTCTGCCCATTACCCTTGGCCGTTCCGCGCAATCGGACATGTCTTTGGAAGAACCCGGGGTTTGGCCGACCCACTGCAAAATTCAGTGGCGGCAGGAGGGCTTGGTTCTCGAGGTCGAACCAGGCGCGCTGGCCAGCCTCAACGGCACGCCGATGCCGCGCGCCCTCTTGCGCAATGGCGACGTGATGACCCTGGGTGGCGTGAATCTCCGCTTCAGCTTCAGTCCCATTCGGCAGTCCAGCGCGGCGTTGCGGGAATGGCTGACGTGGATTGCTCTGGGCGCATTGTGCCTGGGCCAGGTGGCGGCCATTTACTGGTTGAATCGCTGATCAATGGCGGAAGTGACGCGTGCCCGTGAAAATCATGGCCATGTTGTGCTTGTCGGCCGCCGCGATGACTTCGGCATCTCGCATCGAGCCGCCCGGTTGAATGGCGGCGGTCGCGCCCGCTTCGGCCGCGGCGGCCAGACCGTCGGCAAACGGAAAGAAGGCATCGCTACACACGGCGCTGCCGCGCAGTGAAAGGTTGGACTCCCGGGCTTTCCAAACGGCGATTTTGCTGGCGTCCACCCGGCTCATCTGGCCGGCGCCGACGCCCAGCGTGCGGTCGGAGCCCGCATAAACTATGGCATTCGACTTGACATGTTTGACGATCGTCCAGCCGAAAAGCATGGCCTGCCGCTCCTGGTCCGACGGCTGGCGTTTGGTCACCACCCGCCATTCCGCGGCGGAAACAACTTTCGTGTCCCGGTCCTGGACCAGGAACGATTCCGCCCCGACATCGCGCACTTCAGCCGAACTGCCCCCGCCCGGCCACTTCAGCGCCTTCATCAGGCGCAGGTTCTTTTTGCGCCGCAACAAGTCAAGCGCCTCGGGCGCAAAATCGGGCGCGACAATGACCTCGCTAAAAATCTCCGCCACGGCTTCGGCGCAGGGCAAATCAAGCGGCTGATTGACGACAATAATCCCGCCAAAGGGCGCCTGTTTGTCGGTGGCAAAGGCCTTCTCCCAAGCTTCCCGGAGCGTATTGCCCTGGGCCGCCCCGCAGGGATTGGAGTGCTTGAGGATCGCCAAGGTCGGGGAGGCTCCGGCGAATTCAGCGGCCAGGGCCGCCGCGGCTGTCAAGTCCAGGATATTGTTGTAGGACAATTCCCTTCCGTGCAATTGCTGGAAATAATCCCCGAAGCGGCCGTAGAGGGCGGCTCCCTGATGCGGATTCTCCCCGTAGCGCAAAGTTTGCGCCAGGCGCAGGTTCAACTGGATGTTCGCCGGCCAGGGATCGCCGGCCTTGGAGGGCGGCGTGGGGTCGCCAGCGCCGGGGATGGCAAATGTCTTTGAGAGATAGCCGGCGATCTGGGCGTCGTAAGCTGCGGTCCCGGCAAAGACCCCCGCCGCCAGCCGCCGGCGGAGTTCCAGCGTGGTCTGGCCTGCGGCCGCAATCTGTCCGGCTACCTCGGCGTAATCCGCCGGGTCCATGACCACGGTCACGCTTTCATGGTTCTTGGCCGCGCTGCGCAGCATGGCAGGTCCCCCAATGTCAATATTCTCGATGGCCTCGGCCATAGTGACATCGGGACGGGAAATCGTCCGCGCGAAAGGATAAAGATTCACCACCACGAGATCGATGGGCTTGATGCCATGTTTGCGGGCGGCTGCTTCGTGTACTTCGTTGCTTCGCACATAGAGCAGGCCGCCGTGGATTTTTGGATGCAACGTTTTAACCCGCCCATCCAGCATTTCTGGAAAGCCGGTGTAGGCGCTCAAATCGCTGACCGCAACGCCGTGCTCGCGCAACGCTTTGGCCGTGCCACCGGTCGAGATGATTTCAATTCCCGCCGTCGCCAGGGCTTGGGCAAAAGGAATCAGGCCGGTTTTGTCGAAAACGGAGAGCAGGGCACGTTGAATTTTCGCCATACAACTGGCATCAATCTTCCAAAAGGCGCGACGGAGTCAACCTGATTTGCGCATTCGCGCCACGTAAGCTCCATCAACACCGTCGGCGAAGGGCAGCAATTGGCGCCGCCATTCCGGCTTGAAATCAGCGTGCCGCTCCAGAAAATCCTGCGTCACGGATTCATTCTCCTCCGGTTCAAGGCTGCACGTGCTGTAAACGAGCGTTCCGCCGGCCTTCAGTCGCGGGGCTGCTTCATCCAACAGCGTCTGCTGTTCCTGGCGCAACCGGTCGATTTCGCCGGAATTGATCCTCCAGCGCAAATCGACCCGGCGGCGCATTACGCCCGTGTTGGAGCAGGGCGCATCCACCAAAATCCGGTCGAATAGCTGTGGCGGGCCGGAATCCTCGAAGTCCACGCACGTAATACCGAGGCGAAGGCAATTCTCCCGCACCAGTTTGAGCCGTTCCGGCTGATTGTCCCGGGCCGCAATGCGCCCGCGATTGTCCATGCGCTGGGCGATGTAAGCGGTCTTTCCTCCGGGCGCTGCGCAGAGGTCGAGAATGCTCTCGCCGGGCCGGGGATCCAAATCGTTTACCGCCAGGAGCGTGCCGGGGTCTTGCACATAAAAGAAGCCGTTCTTGAAACTTTTGCACTGGGCCAGGGGAGGATGCGATTTTAATTCGAAAACCATATTGCCTCCCGTCCAATCCCATTCCCGCTCCAGGAAGTCCGCTCCTTCCTGCCGCCATGCCACCGCCAACCCGGCAAAATCCGTTTTCAGAAGATTGAGCCGGGCATAGATGGAAGGGGGGGTATTGTTCCATTCCAGCAGCTGGGCGGTCTTGGCTGCGCCCCATCGGGCCTGCCATCGTTCGACCAGCCAGGCGGGGTGGGAATGCCCCAGCGCCGGGTTGGTTTGTTTCAAATCCGCCAGTTGACGGACCGTGGCCTCGCGTTCGCGGGTGTAACCGCGCAGGACGGCATTGAGAAATCCCGCCTTTGCGCCAAAACCCAGCCGCTTGCACAATTCAACCGTTTCATGGACCGCGGCGTGGTTGGGGATGCGTTGTAGCCAAAACAGTTGGTACAGACCGAGATGCAGCAAAAGGCGCAAGACCGAATGTTGCGGCCGGTCCCCGGTTTTGCGGGCCACCAGCCAGTCCAATGTCGTTTTCCAGCGCACCATCCCATAGACCAATTCCTGGCACAAGCCCCGGTCCGGCGGTGTCAGCCCGCCTCCGGCCAGCTCATTTTCCAGCAGTTTCTCGACGTATTCGCCGCCCTCTCCGTGCCGCCTCATCACGCGCACGGCAATTTCTCTTGGACTTTCGCCATTCACGACTTAATAATGGTCTGATTGTTATGGGACGCGAGAATATATCCATGAAAGAAGAGTTTGAAAAATTGGCCGCCGCAGGGAAGCTGACCCGTCAAAATGTGGATGCCCTGGTGGCGCTGACGGAAAGCGGCTACTGTTATCATCGCAGTTGGGGATTCGGCAAGATCACAACCGTGGACGCCGTTTTCTCCCGCTTCGTCATTGATTTCCAATCCAAGCCCGCTCACGCCATGGACCTGGCTTTCGCCGCCGAGTCCCTCAAAGCCATTTCCAGCGATCACATCTACGCCCGCAAGGTCTCGGACATCGAGTCCCTGCGCCAGATGGCCGCCCTGAACCATTTGGATTTGATCAAACTGGTGCTGCAAAGCTTCGGCGGCCGCGCCACCGTGGATCAAATCCAGCAGGCGTTGGTGCCGGAAGTTATCGAAGACGACTGGAAGAAATGGTGGGAAGCCGCCAAACGCGAATTGAAGAAAAACGGCCATTTCCAGGTGCCTCTCAAAAAGTCCGAGCCGCTTATTTATCAAGCCAAGGAAGTTTCGATGCAGGACCGGTTGCTGGCGGAATTCCGCGCCGCCAAAGGATTAAAGGCCCGCTTGAATGTCGCCCATGAGGTCCTGAAAAGCTTGTCCGATCTGAGCGATAAAAACGCCGCCGCCAAAGAAGTCATTCAAGCGCTGAACGCGGAGATTGCCACCCATCAACGCACACAGCCATCTGTGGCGCTGGAGGCCATCTTTGTACGCGATGAAATACGCCAGGCTGCCGATGTGTCGCCTGTCGAAGGCGAGTTGTTAGCCGATACGCTCTGGCTCCAGGAAAGCGCAAAAGTCGGCGCCCTCCTGGAACTGATGCCCGCAGCCAAACATCGCCGCGCCTTGCAATCTTTCAAGGAAGCCAACCAGGAACGCTGGCCCGACGCACTCCTCGCCGCCCTCAATCACATCTCCGCCAAGCTGGCGGCGGAAGTGGCGCACGCCCTCATTTCCGGGGGGCATCTCGACGGCTTGAAGGAGCTCCTCGCCCGCCTCATCAGCCAGCACCAGGCCAGCAGCGAGTTGTTGCTGTGGCTGGCCAAGGAGCGGTCCGACTCCTTTGCCGACATCCTCGGTCCGGAAGTCTTCCGCGCCATGCTCACCGCCATGGAGCGCGATCAGTTCAACGAAAAGCGATCCAACAAACTGCGCGATTTCATCCTGGCCGATCAAACTCTCCTGGTTGAATTAATCGGCTCCGCCGACTTGGAAGTCATCAAGGACCTGACCCGCGCCCTGCAACTTTCCCCTTGTTTTGACGACATGGACAAACGCTCCCTGCTGGCTCGCATCGTCAAAAGCTATCCCGCTGTGCAAACCATGATTTCCGGCGAGCAAACCCGCCAGGAAACCTCGATTTTGGTTTCCTGGGAAAGCCTGGAGCGGCGCAAAAATGAATATGCCGAACTGGTGCAAAAATCCATCCCGGCCAATTCCAAGGAGATTGCCGTGGCCCGAAGCTATGGCGACTTGCGCGAAAACCACGAATACAAAGCCGCCAAGGAAATGCAAAAAATCCTCATGCGGCGCAAAAGCGAATTGGAGAATCAACTCGTCCGCGCCCGCGGCAACGATTTTGCCAATCCCCGCACCGACGTTGCCAGTGTTGGCACGCGGGTTGAGGTGACAGATTTGGATCAACAGCACCCGGAACAATTTACCATTCTCGGCGCGTGGGATTCCAACCCGGAAAAGGGCATCATCAGCTACCTGACACCTGTTGGACAATCTCTTCTGAACCACAAGCCTGGCGACGAAGTGGAAGTGCCGGTGGAGGGTGGAAAGAAGCGCTATCGCGTGGATGCCATCACGCCTTACAAAGCGCCCACGCCTGCGCCCGAAACTCCAGGCCCCGAAACAGCGGGGTCCGCGCCCGAAGCCCCAGCGCCCGTGCCCGCGGTCGAAGCGTCCACGCTGCCTCCGCCTCCGCCAGGCCAATGAACATCGTGTGCTATTTGATCAATCCTCTGTAAATGAAAACCGCGTAGGCCGCTGTCAACAGCCAGCCGATGACCCGGGGCAGCCGCCCGCAAGTTCCGATAAAGACCAGATGCACCAGCGTGGCCCCGCCCAAGATCAGCACGCCGGCTTCAAAAATGGGCGGCACCGCAATCGGTTTGTATAACGCAAATATGCCGATGCACAAAGGGATGCAGATGTGCGCATCCCCAACCTGCGAGGTGTAAACGACCTCAGCCTGCCTCCTCCACCCGTAATAAAATGCCATCAGACCATTGGGCAGCACGTCCAGCCAGCCGCTTAACCATCCCATATAACGGGCGCTGATAAAGCCTGTTTTGATGTTCGAGAGCCACAACACCAGCCAGTCGGTGCTCGCATAAGTCCCATAGGTTCCGACCCCCAGCAAAACCAAATCAATCACCAGCATCCGCCCAAAAGTCTTGTTTAGCCGGCGATTGCTTTTCAACACCTCAAAAACGTGAAAGGCTTGCCAGCATAGAAAAAGTCCAACCAAAAGCAGCCCTTCCCCAAGGCCGATCTCATGCCGCCGTCCCACCACCCAAGCCGTGCCGGTGAAAAACAACACCGCCATTAACGTCAGCATCATGGAAAGCCGGTTAAGGTGATGGGAGCAATCCTGTTTGCTTTTCGCGGCCTTGTCCGGCAGGACCGCCATTCCCCAAAGCGCGGCCGGCAAGCCCACTAGCAACGTCAGATTTGTCACGTTGTTGACCAGGCAATTGGTCACAACCTCCGTTCCGGAGCCGCCGTGCATTCCCAGCACGATGGCAAAGATCAGATTCCCCATCCCGGTGCAATACGGCATGATCAAAGTGCCCAGCACCGTGCCTTCCATCCCATCGGCCGCCATTGATTCCAGCCGCCAGATCATCAGGAACGATGCGGCCAGAAATACTGCCACGAAGAACCAGGGCGTTGCCAGTCCGGCGCGTGCAATCCAGGTCATCGGAAAAGCAACGGGGCGAAGTCCGCCAGATTGCGCCGCCAGACCCGCCAGCTATGCACCCCGGGCACTTCCGTCCAGGTGAGATGGATGCCCTGCGACTCCAACCACTGCACAAACTCGCGGTTGGACTTGAACAAACCGTCGTCTTTCCCGCAGGAAATCCACAGCAGGCGCAGGCGGTCGTTGGACTTGGAGTTCAGATCGGGAAATCGTTGAGCATAATTGGTGCTCACCCCACCGGAACTAAACGCGCCAATCCAGGCGAACTTGTCCAAGGTATTCAACCCGACGGTCAGCGATTCCGCCCCGCCCATCGACAGGCCGGCAATGGCGCGGTCCTTGCGATCCTTGGAGACGTGATAGGCCCGTTCCACCTGGGGCTTCACTTCATCCAGTAGCGTCGCGCGGAACCGGTCAATGTTGCGCTGCCACAGGCCCGCAGAGCGCGTTCCAGACCACCCTCGCTCAACGACCTCCATCGTCCCGTAACCCAGTGGCATGACAACCACCATCGGCTTCGCCTGGCCTCGCGCAATCAGATTGTCAAGAATGATGTTGGCTTGTCCGACCGACCACCACCCCGTGGCGTCATCGCTGAAGCCGTGCAGCAGATACAGCACCGGCAAACGCTTCCCGGCTGCCTTGTAACCGGGCGGCGTATAGACGAAGTAAGCGCGCTCATCGTTTGCCGCGGCGGATTTGTAAAAATGGCGATGCAACACCCCGTGCGGCACGTCATTGACCTCCCACGGAAGCGACGCCGGCCCGGGCACATGCACCTGGCTCTCTGTGTTCAGAAGATTATACTTCATCAGCGGATTGTTCAGGTCGATGGTGCGGAGGCCGTCCACCACCAAGGAATATCCATAATAATCCGGCTCGAGCGAGCCTGTCGTGAACGACCATACGCCCTGATCGTCCTTCGTCATCGCCGCGGCTGGCAACGATTCGCATCGCACTTCGACATTCGTGGCGCCGGGCGCTTTCAGCCGGAACGTCACCCGCCCGTCCGCCTGGACTTCAGGGGACGCAATCGTTTGTGGAAACACCGGGGTGGCAAGAGTTAACGCCATAAGAACATAAAATGATTTCATCGCCGAACAATACCGTGGAACACCAGCTTTTCTCAACGCCAAAGATGTCCCTGCTTGGAGTATGTTTTAAAAATCGGATTTTTGAGCAACCGCCGTCAAATGGCTCCCCAGGAGTTTCGCCTTGCCGCGACGTTTGAGGGCGAGGCTCCTGCCGAGCCGGGCGGTTCAGAAAATGAGGTCGCTAAAACGCGCCCTCAAATCAACCCTGTGAAAAACCGATGCCAGCGCGGCTCATAAAAATGCTCGCGATCCACCGAGAGGACCACCACCAACGCGCGCCCGACGATGCGGTTGCGGTCCACCGCACCCCAAAACCGCGAGTCGTTGCTGTTGTCCCGATTGTCGCCCATCATGAAATACTTCCCCTCCGGCACCGTGACCGGCCCGAAAGTGCGCAACGCCGGTCGTTGCGGTAATATCGTTACCAGGTGCGAGGCCATTCCGCCCGCCTTTTCTTCCGCATAAACACGCAACCCATCCTTGTCCGGCGGAACGTCGCGGCCGGTGTCCGACGGCAACGCTTCGTATTCCGACGGCTGGCCGTTGATCAGCAGCCGTTCATTGGCCAGTTCGATCTTGTCCCCCGGCAATCCGATGACTCGTTTTACCAGGCGCGTGCCGTCCACAGGGGAAAAGAAAACCACAATGTCACCCCTTTTTGGATTGCTCCATTGCGCCAGATGCCAGGTGGTGAAAGGCACCTTCAAATCGTAAGCCAGTTTATTGACGAACAAACGGTCGCCTTGGACGATGGTCGGATTCATCGAGCCGGTGGGGACGTCGTTCCAATCGGCAATGGCCGACCGCACCGCCGTAAATATGATAACCATAATGAGCAGCGACTTGTTCTCGCGCCAGAGTTTCCTGCACCAATCCCGGCCTTTGGTTGACTTCATGGTGGGTTCGACAGCGTTCCTCCGTTTTCGTTCGACGAGCTGTAATCGACGCGCTGCCGCCTTGCCCCCGTTAGGGACTACCTACCGGTCGTCCGGGACAGGGTTAGCCTGGATTACAAACAGCCGCCCCGCTTTGTAATCGCCCGCCACGGCCCGTTCTGATAAACCTTGCCTGCGATGAGCACTGATCTGGCCAAAAAGACCTGCAAGTTGTGTTGCATGGAGATTCCAATCCAGGCCCGGAAGTGTCCTTTTTGCCACCACTTCCAGAATCGTTTGACGATGTTCATGTTTCACCCGGCGTTTGCTGTTCTCCTCTTCTGCATTCCGATGGTGGGGATGTTGATTGTGTCTGAGTCAATTCTCGATAAAGGTGAGGACTTCGAGTGTTACAAGAATCAGATTGCAATTACAGACAGCCGGATCGTTTTTGGCGACACCGCGTCCGGAGGAACCGTCGCCGTGATGGGCACGATCAGGAACAACAGTCCGATTCCCTGGAAGGAGATTCAGTTCCACGCCGACTTCTTCGATGCCCAAGGCAAGCGATCAGATGCCGGAGAGCGGGAGGACTACAGCTTTTATTTATCAGGCAACGGGACGTCTTCCTTCAAGGTTTCGTTTCGAAGGGAGTTCCCAATCACGAATTACATGAAACACGAGGTTCGAGTGGTAACGGCGAAGGATGCGAGGGTGCGATGGTAACCTCAGAGAATTCCTTGAGCGCCATGAACCAGAGACCTCCGTCACAGGTAACTGCCACCAGCGCTGACATCACACTGGAACTCTTGGCGCTCGCCACACTTGTCCTTTGCATTGCCATCGCTCTCTGGGGAGGGAGTTGCTTGCCGGACACCGTCCCAACGCACTTTAACTTGAAAGGAGAAATTGACGGTTATGGAAGCAAATACACCCTCTTGTATCCTGTGGTTGTGTCCCTCGTGCTCTACATTGGCTTAACGATCCTAAACCGCTATCCGAATGCCTTCAATTATGCCGTTGAAATAACCGGGGAAAACGCCCAAATCCAATATCGTCTGGCAACAAGACTGGTGCGCTGGCTGAAATGGGTGGTCATGCTGACCTTCTCGGGTTTGGAATGCTTCCTGGTCATGTCGGCCTCCGGTCATCACCTGAGCCTGGCGATGCTGTTGTTTGCGCCGGTTACCCTTGTGGTGGTTTTTGGCAGTCTTGGCTACTATCTGTACCGATCGACCAAGGCGCAGTAAATTTGCTGCTCCTTTCCTTGCTGTGGGCCGCCTGTCATGCTAAATTTTGTGCGTGAGCGCGATTGCGGAACTTGGAGCCGCCATTGTAAAAACAGAAAGGGACGGCATGAGGAATCAACAATGCCTGTTTTCCAGGACCTTCAAGGTTGTGTCCATACTGCTTGTCTTTTGGGCCTGGGTGGGGGCGGATCCCGCCGGTGCATCGGCGCCCGATCCACATCGGCCTCAAAAAGCTCAGGGTGCCGCCTCGCTGGACCAAATTCTCGACCGTCTCACTGAGTCGGCTTTCGATCATGACGGACTTGAGCATTCCAATCTTGCCATTGATCAGCTCGTTCAAAAATCAAACAAGTTGATTCGCAAAGCCGCCAGGCAACGCATCAAGGAGTTCAACAGCAAGAATCCAGATTCGCCGCTCAGCCATGTTCTAGGCCATGCGATTTCCACTTTGACGGATTGCAATTCTTATCTACTGAAACTCAAGGACCTTCAACGTGACCTGATTGCGGTTCAAGCGTCCGCCGACGGGTCGAAGGTTGACGGGCATGAAACCTGCAATGACCTGAACCTCGAATTCAAAGCGATTGGGACGGATCTGGGAAACCTCAAACTCAGTATCAAGGAATTGCCTTTGCCGCAAAAGGCCATCGCTGACGTGATCCTCTGGGACACAGGGTCCCGGGTGAATGCGGTCTTACTAAGGATTCGGCAACGCACGCTCCAAGTCGGCGCAGCATTGAATTTGGGATCTGAGCTCAATCTGGAAACTCGTTAGGTTTGCTCCAACTGCGCCAAAAGGTCTTTGCGCCTCGAAAATGACAATTCCGGGCACAAATAGTGCGGCCGAATTCAAGGCGTTCAGGCGACGCTGCCGGCAAATTCAACGCAGCCGAAGGAATGGGGTGGTGCAGAGGCCGACCTTGCCGCCGCCGAGAAACTCATCAACGACTGCGGCTACCACCGCCGCGACCAGGAACGCGCCGACGCCAAACGCGCCATTTTAGCCAAATAAAAGAGCCGCCGCCTCACGGGTAGCTCATGAGGCATTGGGCATTCGTGCAGATAGCATCCCGTTTAAAAAGTAGAAGACGACGTAAGGAGACTCTGAACAAGTTCAACACGCTTCACGAAACCGGAAGTTCAGCCAGCCTGCGCACGCAAGGAATTACTCCGCTCGATAAATTTTTGTGCAGGTCGCGCATGTGTTCCTCCAAGTCGAACACCGACTCGCCCTGCGTCAGGTAATCGGCATACTCCTCCAGATGACCAAGCCGCGCGTCACCATCCTTCCAAAACGCCCCGGTTTCCCGCATTTTCGGCCCAATCGAGCCGTTGCCAGAAAAAATAATTAAAAATGGATTTTACTATTGAATAATATATATTCTAATGTAGTCTAAGAAAAGAATGGGTAATGGACAATGAATAAATGCGGAAGTCGTTTTGTCCTGCAATGCGTCAGAGTCACGCATTTCCGGGAAGATTGTCAAAAGAATGTTTATCAAGGGAATGAAAGGAACGGTTTGCAGATTATTCCGCTGACAAACATTCCTCTGACAGTTCCGGCTTTATCCGCGCTTCATCGCGTTGGTTGCGGCTTTGCTGCGCCTTTTGCGCTTTCTCACGGCCATCCCTTTAGCGTTAATCCTTTCCTGGCCATTACCAAATCCAGCCTTCAAATCGAGGCTTTTGCCAAACGAACCCAAAGATCTATACAAGAACGCCTTACACAACAACCAGCGGTTGAGCCGGTTATAGTACTCAAAGTGACTCAAAGTGATTTTTCCAGTCAAGGTGAGCAGCTTGTTGGTGATGCCTTGGTTCGGTGTAGTTTTGAGCCTGTGGCTCAACAATCGGCGCAAAGCGCCGGCACTTCCATTTTGTTTGCAATGGAAACAATTGAGCCACTTTGGCCCTAAACTTTGAACTTGGCGAAGTGCTTCGCCAACCATGACAATCCATCCAATGGCAATGCATCGTTGGACACCGGCCAAATGGTTCGCCGCCTTGGGGTTGTGGGCTGCGGCTTGCCTCGCGGCTTTGCCGGCTTGGGGCGTGGGGCGCTTTTGCGTCGTCGATGGCTGGGGCACGGGCGAGGGCTTGTTGCCGCAAAGTTCCGTCATCTCCATGGTGCAGACGCGCGACGGCTATCTCTGGTTGGGCACTCTCGACGGATTGGCCCGTTTTGACGGCGTTCACTTCGCCGTCTTCGACGAGAGCACAACCCCGAAATTGAGCAGCATCCAAATCGTCAAACTCTTCGAGGACAGCCAACGCAATCTCTGGCTCGGCACCGAGAGCGCGGGAGCGATGCTCGTCACCAACGGCCAGATCTTCAACCTGAGCTTGGGACAAGAGCAGCGCAGCGGGCATTTGGTCTCAATTTGTGAGGATTCGACCGGCGCGGTCTGGCTTCTTACCCAGGACCATGCGTTGGCCCGTTATTGGCGCGGCAGCGTCGATGTCTGGAACGTCTCCGGGGATGGCCGTGCCGTCATCGCGGAAAAATCCGGGCCCGTCTGGGTGGGAACCGAACATGAAATGATCGCCTTGGACCCCGCTGCGGTGCGCACCAGGACCCCGTTGCCGGAAACGGCGCGCGTGCCGTTTGGGCAGTTGGACTTTCTTCTCGCCAGCCGCACTGGAGGTTATTGGCTGATCGCGGATGGGGTGATCGAGAAATGCGCCGGCACAACGGTTCAACAGAATTTCGGGTCTTATCCTTGGATAAGGAATGGAGACCCGGTCAACACGGCATGCGAGGACCGCGACGGAAATCTAATTGTCGGCCTGCTGAACCAGGGTATTTTCTGGTTCGATGCCCAGGGGCATGCCACTCACATCTCCACCACCAACGGCCTGGCCAATGATTCCGTCCTGTCGATGGTGATGGATTCGGATGGCAGCTTATGGGTGGGGTTGGATGGAGGAGGCCCGACGGCGCGCCCCTTGAACCGCATCACCCGCTCGATCTTCGACCTCCTGGATTCTTCCGCCGGCCAGGTCATCCAATCCATCTCCGCGGATAACAAGGGCGGATTATGGTTCAGCCCCAAGGACAATAATTTTTCTTATTTGAAAGGCGGGATTGCCACCAATGTCGGATCAAGCTACGGCAGCCTGAGCAGGTTTAACCCAAAAACCATTCTGGTGGATGCGAACCAAAAAATCTGGGCGGCCACGATGGGCATTAATTTGTTTCGATTAGAGGGCAATGAGTTCAAGCCCGCCCTGGGCGCCGGAGTCCTGAATCCTTATATTTCTGCTCTCTATCAAGCGCATGATGGCCGCTTGTGGGCCGGAACGCGGGGTGGCTTGGGCTGTTGGAACGGACAGGAGTGGACCAACTTCACCACCAACAACGGCCTTTCCGCCAACGTTGTGTGCGCCATTGCCGATGAAACGAACGGCGATCTCTGGGTCGGGACGGAACACGCAGGATTGGACCTGCTGCGCGGTGGACAGGGCGCAGCCTTTCAAAAGATGGACGGCTGCCCTAGCGACAACATTTCCTGCCTCTACCTGGATGGCCGGGGCGTCCTCTGGATCGGGACCATCGGCAACGGCCTGGCGCGGCTGGCCGGAGGGCAATGGAAACACTACACCACCCGGAACGGCCTGTCTGGTAATAGTATTGACTATATTATCGAGGACGGCGAAGGGTTCCTCTGGATCGGGTCCAATGCCGGTTTGATGCGGGTCAGCAAGAGGGACCTGGACGAATACGACCCTGACAGCCCCGCGCTTGTCTTCTGCCGCAGCTACGATCAGAGGGACGGCTTGCCCGCCACCGAATGCACTTACGGGTCGCAGCCCGCCGCCTGCCGCGCTGGCGCAGGTCTTCTTTGGTTTCCCACCATTGCCGGGATGGTTTCGGTCAATCCGTCCGACATCAAACCCAATACCAATCCTCCGCCGGTGGTGATTGAGGAAGCGCTGGCCGGCCAGCCGGCGCAAACCACTAACGGACTGCGCATGGCGCCCCCCGAATCCATCACCGTTCCAGCCGGCGGGGAGAACCTGGAGATTCATTACACGAGCTTGAATCTCGCCGCCGCCGGCCGGACGGTCTTTCGCTTCCAGCTTGAAGGACACCAGACAAATTGGACCCAGGCGGGCCGGGACCGATTGGCCCGATACGTCAACCTGCCGCACGGCAACTATCGTTTCCACGTCGAGGCTCGCAACGAAGACGGCATCTGGAACCAAGCCGGCGCCAGTTTGAATGTGATCGTGCTTCCGCCTTTTTGGGAGACGTGGTGGTTCCGCGCTGTCGCGGCGGGCGCCCTTTTGGGAATCATCATTGCCACGGTCCACTTCATTTCCACCCAGAAATTGCACCGGCAACTGGCGGGATTGCGCCAGCAACAGGCTTTGGAAAAAGAACGGGCCAGGATCGCCCGCGACATTCACGACCAGGTCGGCGCCAGCCTCACCCAACTCTCCTTCCTGAGTGAAATGATCCAGGCTGACAAAGACAAACCCGGGGAAACCGAAAGCCACGCCCGCCAGATCTCCCAGACCGCCCGCGAGACAGCGCTCGAACTGGATGAAATCGTCTGGACGGTTAACCCTTCCAACGACACCCTGGATGGCTTGGTCAACTATATTTGCAAGAACGCGCAGGAATATCTGGCGGTGGCGGGCCTGCGTTACCGCCTGGATGTTCCGGCGCAATTGCCCGCGGCGGCCATTACCCCGGAAGCTCGGCACAACGTCTTTCTCGCCGCCAAGGAAGCGGTGACCAACGTGGTCCGGCACGCCCGCGCTTCCGAAGCCTGGCTGCGGTTGCGCCTGGACCCGGAAAGTTTTACCCTGGAAATCGAAGACAACGGCCGCGGTCCCGGGGGCAAGGATGAGAAGGCAGCTTCGTCCAGAAATGGCTTGCGCAACATGCGCAAAAGAATGGAAGATATTGGCGGCGAGTTTTTCATCGGGCCGGGACAGCAGGGCGGCACGCTCGTCCGACTGACCGTTCCGTTGCAAAACCGCTGAACGTTGTGCCTATTAACATTTCCCTTGTGGAAGACAACCACCAGTTGCGGGGCACGCTGGCCCGCCTCCTGGATGGCGCCGAAGGCTTTCATTGCGTCAGCCAGTACCCCAGCGCCGAAGAGGCCCTGGTCGGCCTGCCCAAAGACAAGCCCGATGTGGTCTTGATGGACATCAATCTCCCCGGCATCAATGGCGTCGAATGCGTGCGGCGCTTGAAGCAGGCCGTCCCGGAAATCGCCGTGGTCATGCTCACAGCCTACGAGGACACCGAGAATATATTCAATGCCCTGGCCGCCGGCGCCACCGGTTACCTGCTCAAACGCGCCCCCCGCGCCGAGCTTTTGGATGCCATTCGTGAAGTGCGCCGGGGCGGTTCGCCCATGACAACCCACATCGCGCGCAAGGTCGTCCAGTCCTTTCAAAAACAAGGCGCCGCCGAGGCTCCGGGCGAGGCCCTTTCCGCCCGGGAGCAGGAAGTCCTGGACCACCTCAGCCACGGATTTCTCTACAAGGAAATCGCCGATAAAATGGGCATCAGCTATGAGACCGTCCACACTTATATCCGGCGCATTTACGAAAAGCTCCAAGTCCGCACCCGCACTGAGGCTGTGGCCAAGTTTTTGCGGCGGTAAGGATCACGGGCTCCTACCACAACCACCGCACGAGCAACGGTGCCAAAATCAGGCTGGGCAGATACTCCGTCACCCGGACCTTCTTTACTTCCAGGATGATCAATGCCACGGAGAAGATCAGCAGCCCGTCGGTCGCATTGATCGAATCGACCAGCGGCCAGGGCTGGTTCTGGAGCGTCGGCTCCAACGCCTGAACGCAGCGGATGAGGCAACCCTGAAACGCCAACACTGGAACGGCTGAAACCAGCGCGCCCCACCCAAACGTCGCGCAAAATGCCATGGTCGCCAAACCGTCCGTTCCGGCCTTGACGAGGAACACCGGCGAAAAACCGTTCAACCCTTCCTGCACCGACGCCAGAATCGCCAGCGGCCCGGCGCAAAACAATGACGTGGCCACAAGAAATCCATCACTGAAACGTTTCCGCCTTTCCTCCGCGGCCAGCGAACGGGTGGCATACTGCCCAATGGAATTGGAAAGTTCCTGCAACCGCAGCGCTTTTCCGGCGAGTTTTCCAAGCGCCATCGCCAGCAAGACGATGCAGAGTTCCTTCAAGATTTGCAGCACGCTCCCGTTCAAGCTCTTCCACGTCAATTGCAATCCGAGCCATACCGTGTAAATCCCCAGCACGATTTTGGCGGTCAATTGGAAACGATTCGGGAGCGGCCTTTTTATGGCGAGGGCGCAGACGCCTCCTGCCACAATTCCTGCTGCGTTAAGGACGGCACCGAGCATAGATCATCAATCGGGTGGAACGGCGGGATGCCTTTCCTGGCCTGTCGGCCATAAAAGGTAAAATCCACGCGGTCAATCCTCATTATCCTGCAATGGCCAGTTCCGGTTGCAAATCTTTTTCAGATTCTATTTGCAATCAAGCCCTGCAAGCGGCAAGGTGTAGCTCTTCGGTAGTGTCGGGGCGTAGCGTAGCTTGGTAGCGCGCTTGGTTCGGGACCAAGAGGTCGTGGGTTCAAATCCCACCGCCCCGACCATTTGATTATCAACGGCTTGCGCGTGTTTTTGTGTAGCAATGTGAAAGCTGAATTTGCCACTTCTTTGCCACTTGTTCGGTCTGAGATGGCGACCTTTTCACCTGTACGACGTTTACAAATACGTTTGATCTGACATAGAACCGAGAAAGAAACCCGGAAATGCAGCATCGTGAAGCCCGGTTTCGAAACCACGGCCTCTTGCGAATCCACCCGCCCTCATGCAACAGCCTCTGTTTCCGCGTTATATATCTTTGAGACGGAACCTCATTTTCTCCGTCACTTCATTCCCACACCCATGCTACGTCCGAAACACTATTCCCCAACCATTGATCGGTTCCTCATTACGGTGCTCTATCACGAGGCCCGGCGACAAAGGAAACCCATGACGGTCGTGACAAACGGCCTCTTGGAAAACGCCCTGCGCGAATCCGACAGTTGGCACCAGGCCCAAACGGACATGGCGCTCAAAGAGGATCCGCCACCGTCCAAACCGTGATCATAAACCCCAAGCGAACGCCCCGGTCCAAAAAGCCGGGGCGTTTTGCTTGTACATCTGAATTTTCATTAAACAAAACGGAGGCCGCGCCTTGATCCAAGGCGGCTGCTCGTCAATCAAACCCGGATCGTAACACCCGGTGATGAACCGGGTGTTTTCGTTTAGACAAAAGGAGATTCACCACCATGATCGTTCTCGAAGCCAATTATTCGAAGAAACTCGGTTTGCCCGGGTATTCCAGCCATCAGTTCTCACTGACCATTCGCAAAGAGGTCAGCGACATCACCCAGGTCGAAAATGAGAGCCGCGCTCTCTTCGCGACATTGCAATCAAATGTCGAGCAGCGCAATCTCATCCTGAACATCGTCGAGGAAAGCAAACTCGATAAAAATGAAGTCGAGCAGTTGGCACAGGATCGTTTCGGCAAGGCCGTTAAAGCCCTGAACAGGCTGGAGGCCAGCGGCCTGATCGAAGAGTTGATTGAACGGACGGGAGGCAAAGGCCATCAGCCCCGTTTCACCCACTCGGGAGCGCGATGAGCGCCGTTTCTGAAGCTCCGGTGTCAAAGCCACGTTGGGGCCGCACCATCGAAACATTGTCCGCCACGGTCTCGGCATCCAGAATAAGCTGCTGGCAGCAGTGCCGGCTCAAGTTCTACTTCCGTTACGTGGTCTCGATTCCCAAGCGGGCCACCGCAGCACTTCACATCGGCAAAGTGGTTCACGCCATTTTGCAGGCATGGAACATGGCCCGGTGGAAGGGTCAGGCATTCAGCAGTGAACTGCTCCAGGGGTTGTTCGAGAAGGACTGGCGGGACCGTCAGGCCAGGTCGGCAATCCGCTGGGACGGCGAAGAGGACGAGCAGCGGACCAATACTTGGACCCTGCTGCAAACCTACTTCGCCGAAACTCCGATCAAAGCGAATGAACGACCGGAAGCGGTGGAAGTCCCTGTGGAAGCGCAACTGCCCGCAGGATTGCCAAAACTGGTCGGCATCATTGACCT
>JBEKDI010000019.1:0-59480 GCA_050014435.1 Verrucomicrobiota bacterium
CAAACTTATATAGAGGCGGTGCATGCAGGCAAACATGGTCCGCGTCTCGATTCCAAACAAAGCATGTTTCTTTTATGATCAACGACTTACACAAGAGTAGCAGTGTGTCGGTAGGCTCGGCGACCCAGGCAAATCTCATCTCGCAAGCCAGGTTCGGAGCGATTTGGTGGCGTCCTTTTCAATGTTGTGTGGAGGGCGTTCCTGGCCGGATTGGGCGTCACGATATTCTTGCCGCTTCTTGGAATTCACTTCGATGCAGAAAACTTTTGGCCCTTTCTGATTGCCTATTGCGCAATCGGGTGGGCCATGCTTCTGTGCGGCAGACTACGTTTGCTGCGATGTCTGCCTCTTTCGACCGGTCGCCTCGCCTCGGTGCTGTTACTCATGCCACTGTTTAGCGTCTTGGCTATCATCGCAGGATGCGCGGTGGCGCAGTGGACCAGTCTGGGCCACTGCCTAAATCGAGACTCGGCGACTTTCCTGATTCCGATGACTGGCGCCGTTTGCTTGGCGTCAAGTGTCATGGTTCTTTGTTCTGGAAGTAAAGACGTGAGCCTTATAGGACTGGCGCTTGGCCTGCCAGCCTCGATGGTTATCTACGACACGGTTTCAAACGTGCAGTGGCCGGCCGCTTTCTGGTGGCTGCTGGGATTATCCCTGATGTTGGCCGCATTTTTCCTGAACCGGCGTTGGTTGCGCTCCAGCTACGCATATCGCCCATCCGCCGGGGATTCTCTGCAGCGCAGACGTTAACGGCCCGTTCAAGAAGTAGGAGACGACGTGAGGAGTCTCTGATCAATGCCTTGTTCTCGAGGAGATTTGAGACCCCTTACGTCGTCTCCTACGGAAATGAATCGGTTTTTACCGTTCTGTTAGGGTGTTGCGTTCTGGTCCCACCTGCAGGAGCCAGGCCAAGTCCTTGCCCCGCAATCCGTTACGCATCGTTTGCGCCAGAAAACGCCATCCCCACCAAAAATAATTAAAATACTTATTTGACTATTGAATATTTATAGCATATAAGTAGTCCAAGTAAGTGGGAAGTATGAAGAATGAATTAAAGAGGTCCGCCTTCGCAGAGTTGCGGCCCGGCCAATCCGCCAGTGCCGCGGCGGCATGGCTGGCGCCGGCACGCTTGTCTCGCCGCGGCTCCTCAGCTATGGCCGAAAACCAAAGCGTAAGAACCGTAAGAACCGTAAAATCTGCTTTTACCTATTTTCCGTTCGTAACCTGCCGCCGTCCAATCCCTTACGGCCGCAATGAGAGACAAGCATCTTACGGATTATACGTAAGAATTTCGCTTGGGTGTATGGGGGGGAGGGGGTCCCATCCTAATCTTAATCGTAATCTTAATCCTAATCCCTTATTCCCACATTCCCGGAAGGGAGCGACAACATGATGAAACACGAAAACTGGATTTGGGGCAGTTTATCGCCTGCTCAAACCGTAACACGCTGCCGCCCAATGAGTTCCAACGGAAATGCGTCCCCGCCGTTCCGTGCAGATTCGTGGTAATTCGTGCTAAATCGTGCTAAGAAAACAAATGACCAATGACATATTCTCGATGACTAATTTTCAATTCAGACTCAGCGCATCTGTTGTGTCCCTGTCTGCGGTAGCCTTGGCGAAGGCGGAGCATCCCTGCGCATTTGCGTTCGGTTTGATTCAGGCTCAGAAAATCAAGCTTAGTCGCACCCAGTCGCACCGAATCACAGTGATTTTTTTGCGGAAGGCCCGGGCGGCGCCGCCGGTCTTCCCGCGCGGGCGTCGAGGGTTCCGTGCAGGTCAGCCTTTCTGCATGGCTGGCTCATGAAGGAAAGCCATCCGCGTCTTCTCCCTCTCCTCCACACACTTGTGGAGGAGAGGGCGCGGGGAGAGGAGGTTTCCCCACTCTCTCAACTTGCCCTTCATGAGCCAGCCGTGGCAATTCCGGCCAAGGCAAAAAAGACTGGCGCGGATTCTTCTCTTGGGCGAACTTGCGAGGTATGTGCCTGACCAAGTCCTTTCCTTTCAGCCTGCGGCGTGTCCTCCCGCTGCTCGCTTTGGCAGGGACTTTCTCCACTGCCTGGGCCGCCAATTTTTACCAAGGCGTCTCTCCGGCCAGCTTGCCGTGGCCCGGCGGCATCGTGCCTTATGTATTTACAACCAACGTATCGCCTGCCGAACAGGTCGTTTATCTGGATGGCATGAAGGAATGGGCGCTGTCGGCCAACATCCAGTTCGTCCCCTGGACCACGCAAACCAACCACGTCATCCTCGACCTGGATTACATGGAAGGCACCAACACCTACGTGGCGAGCGTGCCGCCGGTGATGACCGTCGATAACCTGTCGCGCGCCCAAGTCTGCCACGAGACAGGCCACCTCCTGGGCTTCCAACACGAGCACGTTCGGACCGACCGCAACAGCTACATCATCGTCAATTTCACAAACATTGACACCGGGGAAACCACCAACAGCAGCGGCGAAGGCTCCGGCAGCGTCACGAATCTCTACGCGATTGACAGCAATTCGACCGCCTATGGCGCTTACGATTTCGAGTCCGTCATGCACTATAGCCGGACGTTGTTCTCGATTAATCCCGCCACCCTGGACGTGCTCGACCCGCAGCCGGCCTACGTCTATGAGTATTACAATCGCATCGGAAACTTCGCCCTGAGCGTGGGAGACCGGGCCGGGGCCGCCCATCTTTACGGCGCAGCCACTACGCCGCTGACCAACATTGTCAGCACGACCGCCGACGTCGGGGCAAGCAGCCTTCGGGCCGCCATTTACTACGCGAACGATCATCCCGGCACGACGGTGCGTTTCAATATCCCAACCAATGACGCCGGTTTCAGCAATGGGGTCTATACGATTTATCCCACCGGCCAACTGCCCCCGCTGGTCTCCGCCGGGACCGTCATTGACGCCACCACCCAACCGGGCTACGTGGCCAGCCCGATTGTGGCCCTGGACGGCTCGCAGCTCATTCCTCAAACCGAGTTTCCCATCGGCGGCATCTATATCTACGCCGGCAACTGCGTCCTGCGCGGCTTGGCCCTCGATAATTTCACCAATTCGGGCGTCAATCTCCTTTACAACTACGCCACGAGCAACGAGGTGCAAGGTTGCTACATCGGGCTGGCCCCCAATGGCACCACGCCTGCGCCCAACGATTACGAAGGCATCAACATCGGCGCAGGCGCCCAAGCCAATGTCATCGGCGGCACGAACGCCAGCCAGCGCAATGTCATTAGCGGCAACTCCGGCTACGGCATCACCATCACCAGCACTAACAGCAACGGCAATGTGGTGCAGGGCAATTACATTGGACTGAACGGTTCCGGAACTGCTTCCGTCGCCAACACCTACAACGGCATCGGCATCTGGGGCGGCTCCAGCAGCAACGTCATCGGCGGCCCGGGCGCCGGCGCGGGCAATGTCATTTCAGGCAATATCGAATACGGAATTTACGTCAGCGACACCAACACCAGGGCCACCGTCGTGCAGGGCAATTATATTGGGGTCAACGCCGCTGGGACAGGCATCGTATCCAATACCTGGAGCGGTCTGGCCATTGTGGGCGGCTCCTACAGCAATCTCATCGCAAACAATGTGGTGTCCGGCAACGCTTCCTACGGCATTTTCATTAGCGACCAGGGCACCAGCAGCAACGTCATTCAGGGCAATTTCATCGGCACGGGTCCGCAAGGCACGAATGCATTGCCCAATGCCTACATGGGGATTGGGATTTGGAGCAACGCCACGGACAACCTCATCGGTGGCACGACCGCCGCCGCCCGGAACATCATCTCGGGCAACGGCAACAACGGCATTGCCACGGGCTTCGCCAACAGCGGCCGCAACGCGATTGAAGGCAACTACATCGGCGTGACAGGCAACGGCCTGGCCGCCCTCCCCAACGACGGAATTGGCCTCTATGTGGAGATCAGCCAGCAGAGCAACATCATCGAATCAAACGTCATTTCCGGCAACTCCTTTGACGGCATCTATTTATACCAATCGAGCAATAACGTGGTTCAGGGCAACGACATCGGCGTGGCCGCAGATGGAACGACGGCGCTGGCCAACGGCGGAAATGGAGTCTATCTCTACCTCAGTGAAAACAATTTGATTGGAGGCGCCGCTGGCGGCCAAGGCAACGTCATTTCGGGAAACTCCGGCGATGGCATTCAGTTCTACGGCCCCGGCACGAGTTCCAACACGGTGCAAGGCAATATCGTCGGCCTCACGAAAACAGGCTCGGGCGGGTTGGGGAATAGCGGCAACGCTCTGTCCCTGATCGCCGGCCCAGACGGCAACACCATCGGCGGCACAACCGCCGCCGCCCGCAACCTCTTCTCCGGCAGCTCGAATTACGACGGCGTCCTTCTTTCCGCCGCCTCGAATAATATCATCGAGGGAAACTACATCGGGACAGATGTCAGCGGCCTGCTTGCCGTGCCCAATGCCGAATACGGCTTGACGTTGTTCACCGCTTCACAAAGCAACCAGATCACCGGAAACGTCATCGCCGCCAGTGGCAACTACGGCATTTTCCTTTCCGACCCCGGCACCGACGCCAACGTCCTTCAGGGCAACAACATCGGCGTCGGCGCGGATGGCGCGACCGCCCTGGGCAACACCTGGCAGGGCGTGATCATTCAAAGCGGCGCGTCCAGCAACACCATTGGGCAGTCCCTGGCCGGATCAGGCCCGGGCAACATCATCGCCGACAACGGCTACGGCGGCGTCATTCTCTACAGCGCAGACACCCTCGGCAATTCCATCCGCGGCAACTCGATTTTCGGCAACAGCGGCCCCGGCATTGATCTGGTCCCCGTCAGCCCCGGGCAAGGCCCCAACGATCTCGAAAACTACCCCGTCCTGACCTCCGTTGCCGTTTTCACCAACACGATGGTCGTTGGCGGAACGGTCAGCAATGGTCCCAACCGGACAATTCTTGTTGACATATATTACAATCCCGCCCAGGACCCCACCGGCTACGGCCAGGGGCGGACGTTTGCCGGCACCGCCACCGCCCAGACGAGCGCGTTCGGCACGGGTTCCTTCTCCCTGCCTTTTGCCACCCGGCTGGCCGGGCAATATTTTTCCGCCACCGCCACGGACGCCTCGACGGGCAACACCAGCCAGTTCAGCCCGGATGTCCAGGCCACCAATGTTGCAGGCGCGGGGCCGGGTGAATTCACGAGTCTCCATTACTCCAGCACCAACGGTTTCAGTTTTGATATTACCCTGGCCACAAACCAGAATTACTCCATACAGACAACGACCAATCTCTCGGCTGCGCCGGTCATCTGGACGGACGTGACGGATTTCTTTGCCACAACACCCTCCGTGCAGATCCTCGATCGCGCGGCGACGAATTCACGCCAGCGCTTCTACCGCGCCATCACACCTTAACGCCCACGGCCCAAGTTTGGACTCGCCACTGTGGACTCCACGGCGTAAATTGTGCCGGCTTTACTGATGAAAATTTACATCGACGGCAATTACTTTGATGAGAAGAACGCCAAAGTGTCCGTGTTCGACCACGGCCTGCTTTACGGCGATGGCGTCTTCGAAGGCATTCGCGCTTATAACGGGCGCGTCTTCAAGCTGGCCGAGCACATCGACCGTCTTTTCTCTTCCGCCAGGTCCATTCTGCTCAAGGTCCCCCTCTCGCGGAAGGAAATCATGACTGCGGTCGTGCAGGCCTGCCGCCGCAATAAAATTCGCGACGGTTACGTCCGGCTGCTCGTCACCCGCGGGGTTGGCTCCCTGGGTTTGAATCCCTATACTTGCAAACGTCCGTCGGTCATTATCATCGCGGACAAAATCCAGCTTTATCCCCCGGCGCTTTACAAGCGCGGATTGGAACTGATCACCGTGCCCACGGCGCGCAATCTTCACAGCGCCCTGAACCCGGCCATCAAGTCGCTCAATTATCTGAACAACATCCTGGCAAAAATTGAGGCCATCAACGGCGGCTGCGAGGAGGCCATCATGCTCAATGCCCAGGGCTTTGTGGCGGAATGCACCGGCGACAATATTTTCCTGGTCAAGGACGGCCATTTGTCCACCCCGCCGCTCTCGGCCGGGGCTTTGTATGGCATCACCCGGGCGGTGGTGATGGAGCTGGCCCGGCAGAATGGCTTGACCGTCAGCGAACCCGACGTGACCCGCTACGATCTGTTCAATGCCGACGAATGCTTTCTCACCGGCACCGGGGCGGAGATCATCGCGGCGGTTAAAATCGACGGCCGCATCATTGGCAACGGCCGGCCGGGACCGGTCACCAACCGACTGATTAAGCGGTATCACGAGTTAACCAAATCCTCCGGCGAGCCGATATTTGATTGATCCACGGAGACGTGGATTTTCGTTCTCTATTTGAACGAATTGTGGTAGATTAAATGGTATGCTATGCATGTTTTGTAAGCAGAACCCGGCCAAGGTCCACCTGACCCAGATCATCGGGGACAAAATGCAGAAGGTCGATTTATGCGAGGATTGCGCCAAGCAAAAGGGCGTCAATGATCCCGCCGGCTTTTCATTGGCTGATCTGCTCCTCGGCTTGGGCGCTTCCCAGGAGATCGCGCAAACAAGCGGCGGCGAGGAGGTCAAGTGCCCAAACTGCGGTTTTACCCAGGCTGATTTTAAGAAGGCCGGGCGGCTGGGCTGCTCCCAATGTTACACCACTTTTGCCGAGGGGTTGGAAAGTTTGCTCAAGTCCATGCACAAGGGCACCAAGCACGTCGGAAAGGTCCCGCTGGCTTTGCGGCAGGGCCGGGATTTGACCGAGCGGCTGAGATATTTGCAGAAGAAACTGGACCGCGCCGTCACCTCGGAGGATTTTGAACAGGCTGCCTCTCTGCGCGATGAAATTAAGGAGACCAGGGACCAGATGAGCCACGTGGTCCAGAAATAGTTCCAAGTTCCATGACCATTCACGAATTTCTTTGTCCACCGGTCGAAAGCGCCCGGCGCACCGGCCCGCATGACCGCATCGTCATGTCCAGCCGCGTTCGTTTGGCGCGCAATCTTCGCAGCACGCCGTTTCCCGGCTGGGCGAAAAAGGCCGAACGCGTCAAGGCCCTCGAAACCATCCGGCCCGCCGTGGAAAGCCTGCCGCAATTGACGGGGGCCTACTCAGAAACCATGGACAACCTCGGTCCGCTGGACAAACAGATCCTCGTCGAGCGCCATTTAATCAGCCGCGAACATGCCGCCAAAAACGCCGGCAGCGGCCTTGTCCTCAACAAAGAGGAATCCCTCTGCGTCATGATCAACGAGGAGGACCATCTGCGCATGCAGGCTCTCCGGCCCGGACTCCAGCTTCAGCAGGCCTGGCAGGCCATTAACCAGATCGATTCCGACCTTGAGCGCAGGCTTGATTACGCTTTTTCTTCCGAATTGGGCTATTTGACGGCTTGCCCGACCAATCTGGGCACCGGCATCCGCGTCAGCGCCATGTTGCATCTGCCGGGCCTTGTTCTGGCCGAGCAAATCAATCAAATCATTCAATCCGTCAACAAGCTGGGCCTGGCCGTGCGCGGCCTCTACGGCGAGGGCACCGAAGCCCTCGGCAACGTCTTCCAGGTCTCCAACCAGATGACTTTGGGCGAGATCGAGGGAGACATCGTGGAGCGGTTGAACAAAGTGTTGTTGCAGATCATCGAGCACGAGGAAAACGCCCGCGGCATGTTGCTGGAGAAAAAGCCCAAAATCGTTTTTAATTTCATTGGCCGCGCCTATGGCATCCTGGCCAATGCCCACAGCATCACCTCCAAGGAAACCATGAACCAGCTTTCCTTGATGCGGCTGGGAATTGATTTGGGCGAATTCCCCAGCGCCGAACGGGCCTTGATCGACGAGTTGTTCGTCATTACACAGCCCGCCCATTTGCAGAAAAATTACACCGAGAAACTGGCGGCGGAAGAACGGGATGTCCTCCGCGCCGACATGCTGCGCGACCGCTTGCAGAACGTCAGCCGCCCCAACCCAAAAATGCCCGGCAACGGCGGTTCGCTGGACAAACGCAATTGAAAGAGGCAAATTCAGCTTATGAGTGAAGAAGCCATGAACAATTTTACGCCCCGCGCCCAACAGGTGTTGGCTCTGGCACGGAAAGAGGCGGACCGCTTTAATCACAATTTCGTCGGCACCGAGCATCTCCTCCTCGGCCTCATCAAGCTCGGCCAGGGCGTCGCCGTCAACGTCCTGCAGAAGCTCGGCCTGGATCTTGAAACCGTCCGCATGGAAGTCGAAAAGCAGGTCGGCACCGGCCCCGACCAGAAGATGATCGGCAACATCCCCTACACCCCGCGCGTCAAGAAGGTTTTGGCGCTGGCCGCCAAGGAGGCCAAGGCCCTCAACCATACTTATGTCGGCACCGAACACATCCTCCTCGGCTTGCTCCGCGAGGGCGACGGCGTGGCCGCGCGCGTCTTGAAGAATCTTGATGTTGACATCGAGCAGACCCGCCAGGAAATCCTCAAGGAACTGGACCCCAATTTTGCCGCCTCTGACGAACCGCAGCCCGGCGGCCCGGTCGAGCCTGCCCCGGAAAAGACCCCCGAGAAAAAAGGCGAAGTCAAGACTCCCGCCCTCAAAGCCTTCGGACGCGACCTGACCGACATCGCCCGCAAGGGAGAGATGGACCCGGTCATTGGCCGTCAAAACGAAATTGAGCGCGTCATCCAAATCCTTTGCCGCCGCACCAAGAACAATCCAGTCCTGCTCGGCGAAGCCGGCGTGGGCAAGACCGCCATCGTGGAGGGCCTGGCCCAGGAGATCGCCCGCGGCAACGTCCCGGAAATCCTGCGCGAAAAGCGCGTCATCACCCTTGACCTCGCCTTGATGGTCGCCGGCACCAAATACCGCGGCCAGTTCGAAGAGCGCATCAAGGCCGTCATGGACGAAATCCGCCGCGCCAAAAACATCATTTTGTTCATCGACGAATTGCACACCATCGTCGGAGCCGGTTCGGCCGAAGGCACGATGGACGCTTCCAACATTATCAAGCCCGCCCTGAGCCGGGGCGAAATGCAGTGCATCGGCGCAACCACCCTTAACGAATACCGCAAATACATCGAGAAGGACGCCGCCCTCGAACGCCGTTTCCAGACGGTCAAGGTCGAGGCGCCCTCCGTCGAGGAGGCGGTGCAGATCCTCAAAGGCGTCCGCCCCAAATACGAGGAGCATCACAAGGCCGAGATCACCGATCAGGCCATCGAATCAGCCGTCAAGATGTCCGATCGTTACATCACCGACCGGTTTTTGCCCGACAAGGCGATCGACGTCATGGATGAAGCCGGCTCGCGCGCGCGCATCGGCACCATGACCCGCCCCCCGGAGGTCAAGGAACTTGAGGCCGACATCGAAAAGATCAAAGGCCAGAAGGAACGCGCCATCAAGGACCAGGACTTCGAAGGCGCCGCCTCCATGCGCGACAAGGAAAAGCAGGCCAAGGAAAAGTTGGACTCCGTTTTGGCCGCCTGGCGCGCCAGCCGCGAGGAAAAGCGCGTCACCGTCGGTGAAGAAGACATTTTGCACGTCATCTCCAAATGGACCGGCATCCCCTTGCGCCGCATGGAGAAAGACGAGGCCCAGCGCTTGCTCGCCTTGGAAAAGGAAATGACCCGCATCCTCGTCGGCCAGAAGGAAGCCGTCTCCGCCCTGGCCAAGGCCTTGCGCCGTTCGCGGGCGGATTTGAAGGACCCGCGCCGGCCCATCGGCACCTTTGCCCTGCTCGGCCCCACCGGCGTCGGCAAGACCCTGCTGGCCAAGGCCCTGGCGGAAATTTTGTTCGGTGACCCCAAAGCCCTCATCCAACTGGACATGAGCGAATACATGGAGCGCCATAACGCTTCGCGCATGGTCGGTTCGCCCCCGGGCTACGTCGGCTACGAGGAAGGCGGCCAGCTCACGGAACAAGTCCGTCGCCGCCCCTACTCTGTCGTGCTTTTTGACGAAATCGAGAAGGCCCATCCCGATGTCATGAACATGCTCTTGCAAATCCTCGAGGAGGGAAAGCTGACTGACAACGTGGGTCGCGTCGTCAATTTCCGCAACACCATCGTCCTCTTGACCTCCAACGTCGGGGCCGAGCTGATCCGCCGCAATTCCACCCTCGGCTTCTCCCCCATCAGCGACGAGCACAGCTACGACAAGATGAAGGAAAAAATTCTTGACGAAGCAAAGCGGATATTCAAGCCGGAATTTCTCAACCGCCTGGACGACGTCATCGTCTTCCGTTCCCTGACCAAGCCGGACCTGCTGGAGATTCTCGACCTGGAAATTGCAAAAGTGACCGACCGCCTGAAAGCCAAGCAGCTTCATCTCACATTGGATCAACTTGCCCGGGATTTCCTGGTGGACAAGGGCTACGACCCGACCTATGGCGCGCGGCCCATGCGCCGGGCGGTGGAACGTTATCTGGAAGACCCGTTGGCGGAAGAAATCCTCAAAGGCAACCTGCATCCCAACGACCCGATCACGGTCACCTTTGGCGACGGCAAACTCGTTTTCAAGCAGGAAACCCCCGCCGCCCCAGCCGCCCCCGAAGCCCTGTCGAGTTAGTTGCGGCCCCGGCCTTTGAAAAACCGGCGATGGGATTGCGCGTACGGCCGGCGGATGAAACGAAACTGCACAAAAGCTGTTCCTTCTCCCCTCCGCCGCGCGGCAGCACAGATTCTACTTTATCGAAATGACCGGCGGTGTAACGTTGTGCCGGAATTTCTCTGAATTATGAGACTTTGGGTCAGGCGGGTGTTTTGGGTTTTGGCTGCCTTGGTCGCGGCGCTGGTGGTAGGTGCGGTGTACGTGTGTAAGGCTTATCCCGTCCATCAGCACTGCATCAAACAAATTGGGACCAATTCTCCAGCAACCAAATCGAACTCTTGGTGAAGAATGGCGTCCCTCGCGCTACGGCCCAACCCTACTACGCTCTATCGAAACATTGAACGGATTATTGACACCGCCAGATTCCTTTTCCGTCTGAACGAGGGACGATAATCATCTCTCATTCCCTTGACAATCATTCCTCTGACAATCTTTTCGGAAATGCGTGGTTTGGACATTTTGCCGGGCAAAACCACCGGGTTTAACGCAACTCGCGCAAATCAAGCCTTTGCCACGCATGCCCTTAAAAATTCTTTCAAAAATCAGTTGACGAAACAATATACTAACTATAGTATTCATTTAATGAATGACCAATTATGGCCATGAGAATGGAAAGGCAGAATGCTGAAGGATGAACCGCTTACGACCGGACGATCCCGCTTATTCCTGCATTCCCGAACGGAGCGACAACACCACAAAACACGAAAACTGCGTTTGGGGCGGTTTGTCCGCGGTTTCAGCCGGAACCGGCTGCCTGCCAATGCGTTCCAATGGAAATGGGTCCCCGCCGGTTCGTGCCGATTCGGGGTGATTCGTGCTAAATCGCGCCAAAAAAACAAATGAAAAATGAGAGATTCTCAATGACCAATTTTCAATTCAGACTCAGCCCTTTGGTTGCGGCTTGGCGCCTTTTCCCTTGGCGACTTTGCGTTTCTCTTGATTCAGGCCCAAAAAATCCGACCTTTTCGCACCTTATCGCACCTAATCCAACCTTTTCGCACCATTTGGAAACATTTTTATTTTGGGCCCCCTCCTCGCGAAAGGGTTGTCACAAACCGGGTTTCTCCCCCATCCATCGCGGGCCGATTTTCCAAGTTGGCAAACGCCCCTCTCCCGGCTTAGTTTAGCGGGCGTCGTATGAGGACCTTGGCAACACAATATGCTCGCGAGTGGTTTGGCGGAGTGGGCCGCGGCGCCATCCTTTGCCGCGACATCGTCTCCTCCCTCTTCCGCGCCAAGGTCAAATGGAACGATGTCATCTACCAAATGTATTTCATCGGAGTCAAATCGCAGTCCGTCGTCGCCATCACCGGCGCCTTCACCGGCATGGTGCTGTGCGCCCAAACCGCCTTCCAGTTCCACAAGGTTAAAATGGACACCGCCACCCTCGCCGTGGTCAGCGTCGGCATGGGCAGCGAACTGGGGCCGGTCCTGACCGGCTTGATGGTGGCGGGCCGCGTCGGCGCCGCCATTGCCGCCGAACTCGGCACCATGCGCGTCACCGAACAAATCGACGCCCTTCGCACCCTGGCGGCCAACCCCATTGATTACCTGGTCGTGCCGCGCTTCCTCGCCACGTTGCTCGTCATGCCGCTGTTGACCGCGGAGTCGATCTGCCTGGGCATCCTGGCTGCGTATGTCGTGGCCGTTTTTCTCCTGGGCATCAATTCAACCTACCTTTGGTACAACATGCTCCACTATACCCACATGAACGACATGCTCACCGGCATGATCAAAACTTTCATCTTTGGCGCGATTGTGGCCGTGGTGGCTTGCGACAAGGGCCTCAACTGTCCCGAAGGCGCCGAGGGCGTGGGCCGCGCCACAACCGAGGCTGTCGTCTATTCCTCCATCACCATTCTCGTCAGCAATTTCTTTTTGACTTTGTTGCTGCAAAAAATGTTGCCCTAATGATCATCGAAGTGCGCGATTTGAAGAAAAGCTTCGGCCCCCTGCCGGTCTTGCAGGGCGTTACCTTCTCCGTTGAGAAGGGCGAGGCCATTGCCATCATCGGCGTCAGCGGCGGCGGCAAAAGCGTCTTGCTCAAGCATCTGGTCGGCCTCATCACCCCCGACAGCGGCGAGGTCTCAATCGACGGCCGGAACATCGCGGGGCTGGATGAGCGCGAACTGATGCCCGTCCGCCGGATGTTCGGCATGTTGTTCCAGAGCGCGGCCCTCTTCGATTCCATGACGGTCGAGGAAAATGTCGCCTTCGTTCTCAGCCGCGAGCACAAGTCCACTCCGGAGGAAATCTCCCAACGCGTCGAATACGTGCTGGATTTGGTCGGGCTGGGCGGCACTCAGAAGAAAATGCCCGCTGAACTTTCCGGCGGCATGCGCAAACGGGTGGGCCTGGCCAGGGCCGTCGCCTATCGCCCGCAGATCATTCTTTACGACGAACCGACCACCGGCTTGGACCCGATTGCCGCAGATACTATCGATCAACTGATCATTCGCGTCGTGGAGAAACTCAAGGTCACTTCCATTGCCGTGACTCACGACATGCGCAGCGCCCGCCGCATCAGCCGGCGGATATTGATGCTGCATGAGGGGCGCATTTATGCCGACCAGACCCCGGACGAACTCTTTCAATCAAAGGACCCCGTCGTCTATCGCTTCGTCAACGGGATTTCCGACCTCAAGGAGAAGGATGCCAAATGAATGATTCGCGTTTTGAGTTAAAAGTCGGTTTGTTTGTTTTCATCGGCGTTGCCCTGACCGCCCTGCTCATCCTGAACTTCAGCAAGGGCATCACCATCTTCAACCCCACCTACACACTGCGCGTCGTTTTGCCCAATGCCGCCGGGCTCAAACCCGCCGCCGATGTCATGATGGCCGGCTTGCCCATCGGCAAAGTCAGTTCCATGGATCTGGCGGACGACGAACGTTCCGTCAATCTTACGCTCCGCATCCTGAACAAACATAAAATCCGCAAGGATGCCCGCATCCGCATCGATGCGTTGGGCTTTCTGGGCGACCAATATGTCTCCGTCTCCGTGCCGATTGAGACAGGGCCGGTGCCGACCAACGCCGACGCCTACTTGCAAGACGGCGAAACAGTCAGGGGCGAGCCGACCTTCAACATGGAGGAGGCCGTCCATTCAATCTCCACCTTGGTGGATCAAACCAGGCGAACCATAAAAGACCTCGACCAAGGCATCACCAACGTGAACGCCTCCGCGCTTTCCACCAATACCCTGGCCCATTTTGTCCTCGCCGTGAGCAATCTGGAGGTCGTTTCGGATCGGGCCGTCGCGGCCGCCGGCCGGGTCCAAGGTTTATTGAACGACAATTCGGCCGCCTTCAGTTCCTCCATCAGCAATTTCCAGGCCTTGTCGGTCCGCCTCACCAACACCGCCGCTGACTTGGACGAGATCATCGTCACCAACCGCGCCGACGTGCGGAAGGTGGTTGGAAATCTGACGGAAGCTTCGGACCAGTTTAAGAAGATCGCCCTGGATTTGCAGGCCGGCAAAGGCACGGCGGGCGCCTTGTTGAAGGACCAAAAAATGGCCGCTGAAATGACCTCCTTCATCAGCAATGCCAATGCCATGACGGCCGAGTTCAGCGAGTTCGGCCACAATTTGAACCGGCACGGCATTTGGGCCATGTTGTGGAAGCCAAAACACCCGGAAACCAACAGTTCGCCGGGTCGTGGAGTGAAAGGTCCGTAATAATAATTCGCTATGCGCTCCCTTTGGGTCATTCGCATTCTGTTCCTGCTCATGTGCATCATGGGCGGCTATGAGATCAGCCAGGTCCGGTCCGAGTGGGTCACCAACGGCGGTTGGGGCATGCTCATCGGCTTCGGCCTGGGTGGATTATGCATCGCCATCGACGAGATGCTCAAAGGCTTTTCCTTGCGGGCTTTTTCCTCCGCCACTTTCGGCCTGTTTCTCGGCACGGTGGCCGCCGCCATGATCGACCGCTCCGCCCTGTTCAGCGACGCCGACGAACCGCAGCGCAGGGTCATCCGTTTGGCCCTGTTCCTCAGTTTCAGTTACATCGGCATGATCCTGGCCATGCGCAGCAACAAGGAGGATTTCTCGCTCATCATCCCTTACGTCCGCTTCGCTCCCCAAAACAAGCCCGAGAACCTGCTCCTGCTCGACACCAGCGTGATTATTGACGGCCGCATCGCGGATTTGATCGAGGCCAATTTCGTCGAAGGCCTCCTGGTCGTGCCGCATTTCGTCCTCACCGAGTTGCAGCAAATTGCGGATTCCAACGACCCCGTCATTCGCGCCCGGGGCCGCCGCGGATTGGAAATGCTCACCCGGCTTCAGCAAAACAAGCGCAATGAGGTGAAAATACATGACGCGGATTTCCCGGAGGAAAAGGAGGTCGATGCCAAACTGGTCCGCTTGGCGAAGGTCCTGGGCGCAAAATTATACACCAACGACTACAACCTCGGTAAAGTGGCCGAATTGCAGTCCGTCCCCTATGTCAATCTCAACGAGTTGGCCAATGCCCTCAAATCGGTCATTTTGCCGGGGGAAATCTTCAGCCTGCGGGTGGTGCGCGAAGGCAGGGACAAGGGCCAGGGTATCGGTTATCTGAACGACGGCACCATGGTCGTGGTCAACAACGCGCAAAGCCTTATCGGCCAGCAAGTTACAGTCAAGGTAATCAGCCTTTTGCAAACCGGCGCCGGCGTCATCGTCTTTGCCGATGTGAAATCGCCGGCCGCGGCTTGACGCGCGCACGGCCTCGGCCATTTTATCTATATGGAATTTGTCACGGTCTTCAGCGCCTTCAATCCCGCCGACGCGGAACTGGTCCGTTCCCGCCTGGAAGCAAACGGCTTCCTGGCCAATGTGAAACATGAAACCTCGGCTCTCAGCATGGACGGCTACGCCATGGCGGCGGGCGGCATTTTGGTCCAAGTCCCTGAAGACCAGGCCGCCGACGCGCGGGACTTGATCCAGTCCAAGGATCCACCCACTAGTGAAGACTGATTCATCGCGCCTTCTGCGCCAACTGCAGCGGCTTTTGCCCTCCGGCCAGCTTCGACTTGACTTGGCCGCCCGTCGCGAGAACGCCGGCGACAAATGGTTTGCCAGCAACCTGCCGGAGGCTGTGGCCCTGCCCCGAAGCACGGAAGGGGTCTCTAAAATCCTGCGCTTCGCCTTCCTCCACCGCATCCCGGTCACGGCGCGCGGGGCCGGTTTTGGCTACGTGGGAGGCTGCGTCCCCGCCCAAGGCGGCATTGTTCTCTCCCTGGCGAGGATGAATCGCATCAAAGAAATCCATTCCGGCGATTTTGTCGCCGTCGCCCAGGCCGGGGTTATTTTGCACACCTTGCAGAAAGCGGTGCAAAAGAAAAAACTGTACTATCCTCCCGACCCGGCCAGCAGCCCCGATTGCAGCGTGGGCGGCACCGTGGCCACAAATGCCGGCGGTCCGCGCTCCCTGAAATACGGCGTGACGAGGGATTACGTCCTCGGCCTTCAAGTTGTCATGGCGGACGGCGCCGTTGTCTCGCTGGGCGGACGCACCCACAAAAACAAAACCGGCTTCGATCTGACGCGGCTGCTCGTCGGCTCGGAAGGCCTGCTCGGCGTCGTGACCGAGGCCACTTTGCAGCTCATTCCCCTGCCCCCTTTCCACGCACTCATGGTGGTCGGATTCGATTCCATGAGCGCCGCCGCCCGTGCGATTCGCGAGATTTTTCACCGCGGTTTTTTGCCCTCCGCGCTGGAAGTGGCTGACCAGTTCACCCTCGACGCGGTTCGCCGCCGCACCGGCAGCCGGCGCTTGCGCCATTCGCGCGCACTAATCATGGTCGAACTGGACGGCTTGCAAACATCCGTGCGCGGCGAGATGTTGGCGCTGGAAAAATTGGCGCGCCGCCGGCGTCCCGTCTTTGTCGAAGTCGCCCATGGCAACCGCCCGTGCGAACAGCTATGGGAATTGCGGCGGGAGTTCTCCTTTTCATTGCGTGACACCGGCCTGATCAAGTTGAACCAGGACATTGTGGTGCCGCGCAGCCGGCTGGAAGACCTGTTCCGATTCACCGCCCGCTTGCAGAAGCGGTTCGATCTGCCCATCGCCTGTTTCGGACATGCCGGCGACGGCAACATTCACGTCAACCTCATGTATGATAAGAATTGGCCCAACGTCAAGGCCCGGACCCGCGCTGCGTTGGACGGGCTAATCAGGCAAGTCCTCGCTTGGAATGGCGCCATTACCGGCGAGCATGGAATCGGCCTGGCCAAAAAACATTGGTGGCCGCTGGCGGCGTCCCGGGAGTTGCGAACACTGCACCAGAGAATTAAAAAAGGCCTGGATCCAAAACGAATTTTGAACCCAGGCAAATTTGTTTGACCAAAAAGCGGGAAGCCGCCCGCGGCTTCCCTTTGATATGCAAGGGTTTGCCTATTGGCGATAGCTGTTGCCGCCACCACCACCGCCGCGACGGTCTCCACCGCCGCCACGATAGCCGCCACCACCACCGCCACCGCCGCGATAGCCGCCGCCACCGCCACCGCCGCCGCCGGCTGGCCGCTCCTCACGTGGACGGGCTTCGTTCACAGTCAGAGGCCGGCCTTGGAAGTCCTTGGCGTGAAACATCTGAATGGCCTTGTCCGCGTCCTCTTTCGACCCCATTTCGATGAAGGCAAAGCCGCGTGAGCGGCCTGTCATACGGTCCTGCATGATGTTGACCGACACTACAACTCCGGCTTGCGCGAAATGGTCTTGCAAGTCGTTTTCCGTCGCGGTGAAGGTGAGATTACCGACGAATAGTTTTGCTGACATATAACTGCTTTGCTACTTTACTGTTGACCCATTTTTACGGCCCCCGACAAGGGCTTTTTTACCGATTCAGCGTAGGGAATAAGCTGAATAAGCGACCTTAAAAAAAATTCCCAAGAAACGCAACTAAATAATTTCCATTATTTTATAACCCTTTTGACCCCACTAAAACGACGAATTCCCCGTGAATTGAGCGCTTTTGCAGTTCCTCCAGCAGTTGCCGGGGGCTGCCGGAACGCACTTCCTCGAATTTCTTGGTCAATTCCCGCGCCAGCACCACCCGCCGGTCGGGATACAAATCCGCCAGCTCCTGCATAAGTTTGACAACCCGAAAGGGCGATTCGTAAAGAACCAGGGTGCCCGGAACGACCCCCAACGCCTCCAATCGCCGCCGACGCTGGCCTGATTTATGGGGCAAAAACCCGACAAAATGGAACTCATCGCAGGGCAGGCCGCTGCAAGTCAGCGCCGCCACCAAAGCGCACGGCCCCGGCACCGATTCCACCCGCAATCCCGCCGCCAGCGCCGCGCTCACCACCCGCCCCCCAGGATCGCTGATGCCCGGCGTCCCCGCGTCCGAGACCAAAGCGACTTTTTCGCCCCTCCGCAGCCGCTCCAGTATCTCCTCGCCGCGCCTGGCCTCATTAAACTGAAAACAGCTCAACATCGGCCTGGTGATGCCAAAATGCTTCAAAAGCCGGCCGGTATGGCGCGTGTCCTCCGCCGCCACAACGTCGCACTCCTTCAGCACCCGCAAGGCCCGCAGCGTGATGTCCTCCAGGTTGCCGATCGGCGTCGCCACAAGGTAGAGCGTTCCGGCTCGCAATGGCGGCAATGGTGTCTCGCTCATGTCAATCAATCCCGCCAGCGTCCCCCAATTGCCCTGCAAATTCAAGCTCGCGCGTTGATTGCTCGACACTCCAAAATTTTCTTGGAACACTGCCGCCGTGAAACAATCAATTGTTGTGCTGGACCTGGAAGGTGTGCTCGTGCCGGAAATCTGGATTGCCGTCGCGGAAAAAACCAAAATCCCCGAACTGCGCCGCACCACACGCGATGAGCCGGACTACGCCAAACTCATGCGCGGCCGCATCGAAATCCTCGATCAACACGGGTTGAAACTGGCCGACATCCAGAATGTCATTGCCACGCTCCGCCCATTGCCGGGGGCGCTTCAATTCCTGCGGCAACTGCGCGCTTTGACCCAATTGGTCATATTGTCCGATACTTTCGAGGAATTCGCCCGGCCTGTCATGCAACAGTTGGAGTGGCCCACCCTTTTCTGCAACCGTCTCATCATCGAGGACGGCCGTGTCGCCGGTTACAAACTGCGCCAGGAACAACCCAAACGCAGCGCGGTGACGGCCTTGAAAAGTTTGCAGTATTACGTCATCGCCGCCGGCGATTCGTTCAACGATGTCGCCATGTTAAAGGAAGCAGATATTGGTTTCCTTTTCCATTCCCCCGATCCCATCAAAAAGCAATTCCCCCAATTCCATCCCTTCGAGGAATACAATGATCTGCTCTTCGCTATGAAGGGAGCAATGAAGGAAAATTAAGAAGGAAGAATTAAGGATTATGAAGTAAGGCGCGGCGACGCTCGGCAAGCTTCTTTTTTCTTAATTCTGCCTTCTTAATTCTTACTTTCCTAGTCCTCCGCCTTCATATCCCGGCTCATCAAGTCCCGCACGGCCTTGCGAATGTCTTTTTGCTCATAGAGCATCGCGTGAACTTCGTCGATAATCGGCGTCGCGATGCGCACTTTGCGGGCCAGCGTGTGCGCCGCCAGCGCCGTCGGATACCCTTCCGCCACCGTGATGGTGCTGGCCAGGATCGCCTCCACCTTTTCGCCCCGGCCCATGCGCTCGCCAAATTGGCGGTTGCGGCTGAGATGGGAAAAGCAGGTCACAACCAGATCGCCCAAACCGCTCAAGCCGGAAAAAGTCTCCGTCAGCGCCCCGCAGGCCACCCCCAAACGCCGCATTTCCGCAATGGCCCGCGTGATCAAGGCCGCCTTGGCGTTGTCTCCGAATCCCACCCCGTCGCAAATGCCGGCCGCGATGGCCGCCACGTTCTTCAACGCCCCGCCCAACTCGACCCCAAGCACGTCGTTGCTGGTGTAAACCCGGAATGCGGGGCGATGAAACAATCGCTGAATCTCCCTGGCCGTCCCCGCCTCGGCATGCGCCGCGACAATCGCCGCCGGGGTTTCCTTCGCCACTTCCATGGCCAGCGTCGGACCGGACAGCGCCGCGCCCGTCGCCTTGGGCATGGTCGTCCGCAGGATGCCCGACATGGTCAGCCCCGATTCGCACTCGATCCCCTTGGTGACACTGACTGCAATGCCGTCAAAATCCGGCAGGCAGCTTGTCACCTTGCGGAAGAACTTCGACGGCAGCGCCACCACCGCGCACCTGCTGCCCGCCACCGCCTTGGCCAGGTCCGCTTGAAACTTCAACTCCCGCGCCAGCGGAATGCCGGGAAGGAAAAGCTGGTTAAAACCCGTCCGCTCCATTTCCTGCACCTGCGCCGGATCGTATCCCCAAAGCGTCACCTCATTTTCATTCTTGCACAGCAAATTCGCCAGCGTCGTCCCCCACGCCCCCGCTCCAATCACGGTCACCTTCATGGCCGGCCTTTCAGTTTCAGCACCGCCCGGCTTTCCGTTCCATGGAGCAGGCGCTGGATGTTGCCCTTGTGTTTCCAAATAGCCAGCGCACTCAATGCCGCCATGACAACGGTCATCGTCAGGCTTCCCTTCCAGTACCAAACCGCTATGGGTAAAACCAGCGCCGCCGCAATGGAGGCGAGCGAGACATATTTCGTCATCACAAACACCACTCCCCACAAAGCCAGCGCCGTCAGACACGCGTAAGTCGCCCAAGCCAGCACCACCCCCCCCGATGTGGCGATGCCTTTGCCGCCCTTGAAACTGAGCCAGCAGGTGAAATTGTGACCCAGAATGGCGGCGACGCCCGCGGCCAGCGCCAGATATTCGCGCTGCCCCGCCGCGCCGGGAAACAAATAAACGGCCAGCGACGGAGCCCATTGGGCAGCGGCAAAACCCTTCAGCGCATCGGCCAGGAGGACCATCGTCCCGGCGGTCGTTCCCAGCACGCGAAAGGCATTGGTCGCGCCGATGTTTCCGCTGCCCACCGTGCGGACATCGATCCCCCGCGCCTTGCCCGCCAGAAAACCGGCCGGCACAGACCCGAGAAGATAAGAAACCACCACCACCAGAATGTAAGCACCGCTATACACGTTCCAAATCAGGTTGGAGAATGCGATGGAACTTGAAAAGAAAGAAAAGATGCGATTAGGCGGAAGAATGCATCCCGCTTGCCTGTAAGAATATTGACAAACCAGGATTCTCGGCCCCTCGCCCCGCGCACGCGGGGAGAGGAAAAGGGAGAGGGGAATCGAGAAGGGGGTCCCTTCGGGCGGTCTTCAATATTTCCCGCTATGTGCGACAACAAGCGAAAATGCCGCGACATGAACCTTGTCCCGCGCCCGCTCCAGCGTTGCCGTCCCGGCGGATTTGTCATTTGCCACAATGGACCAATCGCCGGCGACCGCCAAGTACTGCGGTTCCTTGGTCCCATTGTAAATCACCACAATGGTCTGCCAACTATCTCCGTTGGCGTGGTTCTTGAGGACATACTCAACCACGTTTTTCGGTGTCGCCGCCGCGAATTCCAGCGCCGCATCGACTTGCGCCTTGTCGGTCATGCGAAAGGCGGCATGCGCCCGCCTCAGCGCAATCATCCCCTTGTAAAAATCGAAAACATCCTTGTGCTTTGCCTTCAACGACCAATCGATCGGATTGACCAGTGGGTCGTTGTTGTTATAGCTGTTGGGGTTCAGCTTCTTCGACCTCAAAAACTCGTCGCCCGCGTGGATGAACGGGATGCCTTGGGCGGTCAACACGATGCCGGCCGCCAGCTTGTCCATGCTGATGCGTAGCGCCTCCGGCACATCGGGAGCAGACAGCCGCAGCTTGTCCCAAAGACAGAGATCGTCATGGACTGAATCGTAATTCACGGTTTCGTTCGGAGAAATGACCTCTATGGTGTTGCCGTCGCCCGTCCTCTGCCCTTTGATGTTCGACTGGAATCCTCCCATCCCGCCGTGTGGCGGCGCGCCGCCCTGAACGAATCCAACCGCCTTGGCGTCCGCATAACTTCCCTTGATATTGTCCCGGATGCCGTCATTAAAGGCGGCGATGCCGGTGCCGGCAACATACGCCTGCGTCATCATTTCTTCCGGCGGCAGCACGCTCTCCATCTGCCAGCCCTCTCCATAAATGATCGCATTCGGATTGATCTTCTTCGCCTCGCGATACACCTCGAGCATCGTGGCGCGGTCTTCGATCCCCATCAGGTCGAATCGGAATCCGTCAACATGATATTCCGTCATCCAATACTTGATCGAATCCACGATGAACTTGCGGGCCATCGGCCTTTCCGAGGCAAATTCGTTGCCGCACCCCGTCGCGTTGGCATATTTGCCGCCTTTATCCATCCGATAATAATACCGGGGATACACCTTGTCGAAAATGGACGCCAGCCCGGACCCCGTGGCGGCGGTGTGGTTGTAAACCACATCCATGACCACCCCGATGTTGTTTCTGTGAAACGCCCGCACCATTTGCTTGAACTCCTTCTGCCGCGTTGTGCCATCGGGCTTGCTGGCATAAGAGCCTTCCGGGGTGTTGTATAGCACGGGATCGTAACCCCAATCATACCAGTTATACTGGTCCACCTTTTCCCTCTCATCGCCGCCGGCATAATCGAACGCTGGCAGCAAATGCACATGGGAAATGCCCAGTTCCTTCAAATGGTCCAACCCGCTCTTTTCACCCTGGGGCGTCCGGGCGCCTTCCTGCACCATCCCAAGATATTTTCCGCGCCGATCATCCGCGATGCCGGAATTCTTGTTGATGGAAAAATCGCGGATGTGCGTTTCATAAAGAACCGCATCGACGTTGTTTTTCAAGGTGACGAAATGATCTTCCGCCCATCCGTCCGGATTCGTCTTCCCGGGGTCATAAATCAAGGTTCTGCCGGTATTGGCGGAACACCCGCGCGCGTAGGGATCGTTGACGCGATAAACAGCCCGCTTGCCCGCCCCCGACACTTGGGTGATCTCATACAGATAATATTTCCCGTCAAAGTCTCCCTTTAAGCTGGCGGCCCAAACACCATCGTTGGCGCGCGACATGGGAACACTCCGGCTGGCGTCATTCGTGGCATCATCGAATAGGAGCAGCCGCACCTCTTTCGCCGTGGGAGCCCACAGCTTGATCGTAGTTTCCTGCGACCCACAAACCGCTCCCAAATCATCACCGGGATAAAAGTAATGGGATACATCGGACGTATCCTCCGTCGCCCCAACAACTGCGCTTGCAAGCATAAGAATCAAACTGCCATACATCAGGAATCGCCGCGAATAAATCATGGCTCTATTCATACCAGCCTCCATAGCCGATGGGCAATTGTCAAAGAGAAGCGGAGACTTACTGAAATGATTTGCAAATCTGTGGAGCAGGAAGAGAATCACGAAAAGGGAATTGCCAGTTAATGAAAACTCATCCTGTTCTATGCATCGTTTTTTCACTCATCTTCATCTCCTTCGCGCGTGCGGAAGTATCTGACGCCACCAACCTGGATCAGGGATGGCGTTTGTGGCTGGATCCGAAAGCGGCCTGGCAGGATGATACTCTCTATCTTCCCGAAGACGTGAAAATCGGAAATCTGCCGGTGAATCCGCCGACCGGAGGATGGGCGGAGCTCAACGACCAGGCTGGCATCGGGGTGTCGTTGCCGGCGACCGTTGAAGAGTACTACTTCAACAGGGCGCCCGCGCGCACGGCCGCTTCGACTTCGCCATCGGAACTCGTCGCGGTTGAAGGTTACTACCAGGGCGTGTCGTGGTGGTATCGCCCGTTTGCCCCGCCGGTCCTGCGACCCGGCGAGCGATTGGTTTTCTATTTCCCCGCCGCCCGCCTGCGCAGCGAGCTCTATGTCAATGGCAGGCTGGTTGGCTACAACATCATCTCCGAGGCGCCAATCACCGCGGATGCCACGGATGCGATCAACCCCGACGGAAAGAACCTGCTGGCCGTCCGCATCACTAATCCGGGAGGCAGACTGGATTGGATGGACTTCCTCACGTTGTCCTGGGGCAAATATACGTTGCCGGCAACCCATGCCTTCGGCGGTCTGGCCGGTGGCGTGGAGATGCAGGTCCGCGCGCCGATCACTGTGAGTGATCTGGCGGTATTTAACAAGCCCGCCCCCCGCTCAGTTCAAATGCGGGCCGAAATCACATCTGGGGGCCAGGACTACGACGGACCGGTTAATTTCTCCATCGCCCGCGACGGCAAAGTTATTTTTGAAGAAAGCACAAACATCCATGTTCCGCGCGGCAGAACTATCACCACTTCAATTGATGCGATTGTCACTAACGCTCTTCCCTGGGGCATTAATCAGCCGAATCTTTACCAAGCCTCCGCAACTCTGCCGGGCGTAGCGCATTCCGATCGCAGCACGACCTTTGGCTTCCGCTGGCTGGGCGTCAAAGGCCTCGGAGCCGACGCGAAACTTTATTTGAACGACCGTCGAATCGTCCCGCGTTCCTCGATTTCATGGGGCTTCTGGGCTCCAAACGGCATTTTTCCCGACGAGGCCGCAGCGGGACGCGAGATCGCGGCGATGAAAGACCTCGGGCTCGATTCCCTCCAAAACCATCGTCACATGCCCAAGGAGGTCGTGCTCGATGCGTTTGACCGCACGGGATTCCTGCGCTATTGCGAGGCTGGCGGCGGCGTGTTTACGTTCCAAGGCGCGCCATCAGAGCCTCCGCACACGAGCGCTAAGGTCAACTACGATGGCAAGCCTGTCGAACTCGATTTCCTCAACCGCTACCAACTCGACAAGGAACTGGCCATGATCCGCGCCTTCCGGTCCCACCCCTGCGTTAGTCTCTGGACCCTCCAGAACGAAACCGACCCCGACGTCAACAATCCCCGGATGCGCTACGCGCTCGAGCAGATGCGCGAAGCCGACCCCTCACGCATCATCGCCCTCAAGTCCGGCGTCGGCACTGACAAGCAGGTGTGGTCCGTTCCTTACAGTGACACTTGGATGAAAGATGACGGAACCGGCTGCTCCGGATGGCGCGATCAGCACACTGCGGAGGATTCTCCAGGCGCGTGGACCGATGCGATGTATAAATCGCCCGACAATTTCAAATACCGCACGGACAACAAAAAGGAAATTGTCGTGTGGGGCGAGATGGCGACGGGCGCCTCGCCTGACGATCACGCCGCGATTGTCAACTGGTATAAGGCACACCACCAAACAGGCTACGATTTGGCTGCCCACGAAACCATTCTTGCGGCTTACGAAAAATTCCTGGCCGAACATCAATTTCACCCGGCATTTCCAACCGCCGAAACGCTCTTCCGACAGGCGGGAGCGAAGCATTACTTCTCCGCCGCGCATCTACTGGAAAACGCCCGTATGTGCGACGCCGTTGATTACATTGTGCTCTCGGGCTGGGAATCTACGACGATTGATAATCACAGCGGGCTTGTGGATGCATTGCGCCAACTCAAGGCAGACCCTGCGCTGGTCCATCAGGCCGCGCAACCTGAGGTTCTCGTCATCAGGCCCCGCCATTACGTGATTGCCAGGGGCGATGCCGCCGTGATCGATATTCATCAGATCAACGAGAAGAATCTGACCGGCTCCTGGCGGCTGACGGTGACGGCCTCCGAGTCCGGTCACAAGCCGTTCTTTCAAGCGGATTATCCGGTTGATCTGATCGGCGGCGAAACCTTCGGCCAACTGCTCAAACAGGACATCCAGTTCAAAGTCAACCAGCCCGGTCTCGTCACAATCCACGCCGCCTTAAGCCCCAAGGCCGGTGGCCGGTCTGTGATCGAGCACGACGAGCCGTTGCTCGTCATTGAACCACAACCGGCAGCGCTGAAAGGCACGATCGCTTGCGCCGGAGAATCCGAAGCGATGATCGCCGCGGTCAAGCGCCAATTCAACGCCGATGCCGTGGTCTTTTCGGCCAACCTTGGAAAAGTGCAGACCATCCTCCTCGCCACATCCGCAGGCGGCATGGAAGGCTGGCAGTCAAGCTATACCGGCGCGGCCGTTGCCAACACGGACGACGCGGAACTTTACAAACAGCAGATGTGGGGCCAGGCCGGACCAATCCATACTTGGCGCGGCTTGTCGCCCGGCAAGGTTACGGTCAAGCTCCACATGGACGACGGCTACATGGGCGGGCCTGGCCAGCGGGTCTTTGACATCGCGATCAACGATGCCATTGTCGCCAAAGATATGGACATCTTCGCCAGAGCGGGCGGAAAAGATCGGGCGCTCGTGGAAACGTTCGTAGTCGATGCGCCCGAGGGGGCAATTCACCTTTCGGTGCCGCGCGTCAAGTCCGACCACGCCACACTGGTCGCCGTGGAGTTGCGGGACTCTTCAGGCAAGGTGGTGCGAGCGGCTTTCCGGGACAAGCCCTACACCGATCCGGCCGGTAACGTGTGGACGCCGATTTCCCAACAAGATAATGATTATTGGAAGCCGGACCTTGGCGCCGCCATCGAACGTGCGCGGCGCGATGGCGCGCGCGTCGTCCTGCTCACCACCGGCGGCAGTGACGCTCAGCAAATCGCCGCCTTTTTGGCCGCGCAGGGGTTGGTCACGTATTCCGGCCCCGTTGGCTCGTCAGGGCCGTCTTGGATGGGATTCTGGTTTTTCGGGCGCAAGCATGAGCTGCTTGCCGGGCTGCCATCGAACTGTGTGCTGGACTGGCCCTATCAGATTACCAGCGGCAACGGCCTGATGCTCTCGGGATCCGGCGTTGAGTCCGTCATCGGTTACGGCAAAGATCACGATCCAAACATTGGCGTCGCTGCTGCCATTATCCACTGTGGCCGGGGCAACATCGTGTTCCTGGCGCTCCCCGGACTCGCGGATTCCTTCGCCAGCGGCGATTCCAGCACATTTCAACCGGTGACGGCAAAAAGGCTGATGTTCAATGCACTCAACCATTAGTTCTTTCGAGTGACCAGAGGGGGTGGCAAATTCCAATTCGTGTCCAACCTCGATCAATCAACCTCATGTTGCCATCGGCCTTCCGTTGACTGCTGACGTTTTGCATTGGGCGGCCGCAACAATCAATTGTATGACACGAGGGATCGACGGATGGAGTTGTTTTCCGCGGCCGGCCGAGCTTGGGATACTGTTTGCGCCGCAGCCACTGCACGCTTTCCGCGGAAGAGTTGCGACAATTCTGCTACCGAAATGTTGAGGAGGTCCGCCTGCCCTTTCAATTCTTCGGCGGCAATCGCCGACTCTTCAGCGCTGGCCGCATTACTCTGCGTCACTTTGTCCATCTGCCCGATGGCGTTCTTGATTTGCGTGATACCGTCGGCTTGCTCGCGCGAATCAGTCGCCACTTCAGACAGAAGTTCATCTACCTGGCGCACCTTGGTGACAATCTCGTCCAGCGCCTGTGCCACTTTGCAACTGATCTCCACACCCTGGCCTGTTTTGATCATGGCTTCTTCGATTTTCCCGGAAGTTTCCTTGGCCGCTTCCGCAGAGCTTTGCGCCAGACGCCGCACCTCGTTGGCTACCACGCTGAAACCCAAGCCCGCGTCGCCGGCGCGGGCGGCCTCTATCGCGGCATTGAGGGCTAGAATATTGGTCTGGAACGAAATCTCATCGATGGTCTTGACGATACTGGTGATACATTCGTTGGACATCCTGATGCCTTCTATGGCCATGGCCATCGATTGCATATCCTCCATGCCTTTGTCAGCTGCTTCCCTGGCCTGCTTGGCCAGTTCGTGAGCTTTCCCGGCATTCTCTGAATTGCGATCGGTCACACTGGACATTTCTGCCAGCGAAGTGCTGGTCTCTCCGAACGAAGTGGCTTGCTGGCTCGCGCCCCCGGCCAGCGCCCGGCTGGCAGAGGAAACCTGCGCGGCGGCGCTCGCAATCTGTGCGCCACCACCTTCCAATGACGAACAGACGCGCTTGAGCCCGCGACTTAATCCCTTTACCAGAAAAACTGTCAAGAATACGCAGATGGCCATCCCTCCCGTCAGCGCCGCCCCCAGTGTCGTTTGGGCGGACCGGGCATGCCGGGAAACTGCGGCTACCGCCTCGGCCCCTTTTTTAGTTTCGAGTCGACCAAATTTTACCACCGCCGATTCCAACCCTTGGCAGGCGGCGCGGCCAGATGTTTGCCATTGAGCGAGCATCTCCTCCCTCTTTCCGGCTTTGGCAAGGCGGAGAATGCCGGCGCAGGCGTTGAGAGATTCTTGGCGTCTCTGCGAGATCTCCTCCAGCAGTTGGTTCTCCTCGACGTTGCCGCAGAGTTTCTTAATTTCGGCAAGCAACTTGGCGCCAGCCTCGTTCCTGTCTCTCCATCTGGCTTCCCCGGCGTTCATTTCGCCCTGATCGGCGCCAATGACGCACTCCATGAAGGCGGCATGCGCCTCATTGACACTTTGCAATAGGTCCACCGATTTGGCCATGCCTGGAAGGTTTCCAACGGACAGGTCATTGGTTTGCCGGCCAAGGACGTGCGCTGAGCTCCAAGCCAAAAGACCCATGGTGGCGCTCAATACCGTGACGATGGCAAAACAGGTTGCCACTCGTTCGATGATAGTTCGGTTTTTCATGGAATCTCCGCTTGTTTGCGGAGCTGCGTGTCATTCGTGGGGCCGATCAGCGCCTGTTTCGCGCATTAGCTTTTCGCACAGGCCTTCAATTGGATGTCAATGGAGAGGATGTGCTCCTTGATCCAGGCAGCGGCGGCGCTCTGCAAGCTCTTCAGCAACTCCGGTTGGGGGCCTTCCTTTGTGTAGCGCTCTTTGAACTTGCTAAAGACGCCAAGAAACGCCCCGTGCGCCTGCTTGTTCTTCTCGTGGACCGGGCATTTGGCCCGCTCCATGCACCCTTCCTCGAACTTGAAATGGGTGGCCACATAGGAGCCCAAAAAAGCCAGCAGATCGTCGTAAGTGGCTTTGGCCGGGGGAGGACCAGCCAGCAGTTTTTCGAGGTCGTTAATCTTGGTTATCAGCATCCGGTGCTGCGTATCCACCAGTGGGGATCCGGTGGCAAATTGTTCACTCCAAGTCAGCATAGCTTTTTAGCTTTCTAAATACGGTCCACTTTCTGATTCAAGTTCATCAGGCTGCCAATCGTCGAGGCAGTCTGCTCTGTCTCTTCTATCATCGGAATCGAACCCGGGGAGCTTGAATCGAATCTCGACGTTCTTAAGTGACACACCCGGTGGGCAGGTAGTACAAAATCTTTTGTTGGGTAATCCGTTCTCGTTCTCGGATTCGGAAATCGAGCGCATGCCGTCGAGATCCCTTACCCCCTCATGCACTGATTACAAAAATAGTTTACAATAGGTATTGTTTTGATGAATATATATCCTAGATTATAGTCTGATGATTGGCCAATTGAAGCCATGTTGAAAATGAGAATGACCTTAACTTTATAAAGCTTATGAGGCATATTGCAGAAATCGCGCCGTTGCTTGGGCATATTCAGATTGCCTTCAGCTTTTGCGATTCTTCACGGGCATTCCGTCGAGTTACAGGAAGTCAAACCGGGACAAAACTCCACTCAAGCTCCATCGCATTCCGTCGCAGTGGGTCAAAGCGAGTCGCAGTGATGAATTCCCGCATTCCATTGCGAAGCACCTATTGGGCTTTGTCGAAGGCGGCCTTGTCGTGCCGAAGCCACGGGCGACGGCGGATCAAACCATGATTAATTGAATTAACCTCAATCAAACCCGTGCTCAAGCCCCCAAATCGGATGCAAAGATCTATACAGGAACGCTTTACAAAACAACCAACGGTTGAGCCGGTCATACTACTCAAAGTGAATCAAAGTGGTTTTATTTCCATGCTCGCGGGCTTGCCGCGCCGTCTTGTCCCGCCAAAGTCGTTGGGGCGACGGCGGTAGCCCAAAGACCTTAGAGATGAAGGCGGACGAATTTCAGGCTCGTCAATCGTAAATCATCAACCGTACATTCAGTGCCATGTCTGACCAGCTTCAGGTTGCCGTGCTCGGGGTCGGTTCTCTGGGCAAGGAACACGCCCGCATTTATGCGGAACTAGCCGCCGCGGGACAAATCCGCTTTGCCGGGGTTTACGATGTCGCGCCCCAACAGGCGGCGAAGATCGCTGAGAAATACCAAGTCCCCGTTTTCGCTTCTATCGACGACGCCCTCCAGGCCGCCGAGGCCTTCAGCGTTGTCACCCCAACCCACACCCATTTTGAACTGGCCAAAACCATCCTCGCCGCCGCCAAGCATGTGCTGGTCGAAAAGCCGATGACCGACAACGCCGCCCATGCCGCCGAGTTGGTGCAATTGGCCCGGGAGAAAAACTGCATTCTCCAAGTCGGTCTCCTTGAACAGTTCAATCCCGTTCTGAAATACCTGGAACAGGTTGCGACCGATCCGCGCTTCATCGAGGTTCACCGCTTGTCCCCCTATCCCAAGCGCAGCACGGACATCGGCGCGGTGCTGGATTTGATGATTCATGATTTGGACGTGGTGCTTGGATTTGTCCGCTCGCCGCTGGCCAGCGTGGATGCCGTGGGCATTCCCGTCTTGAGCCAGTCTGAAGACATTGCCAACGCCCGGCTCCGGTTCGCCAACGGATGCGTGGCCAACCTCACCGTCAGCCGTGTCAGCCCGGAGAAAATGCGCAAAATTCGCGTGTTCAGCGGCGGCGCGGAACCCTGTCACGTTTCGCTTGATTACCAGAAGCAGGAAGGCTTCATCTACCGCGTCGCGCGCGAGGGGGAACAGGAATCGTCCTTCCTCAAAAAGCTCTTACTCAGCAATGAGTCGGCCATCGTCAGCGAATTCGCCGGCAGAAGGGTTGTGCGCGAACCGGTGCCGATCGAAAAGGAGGAGCCGCTCAAGCTGGAATTGCAGGACTTCATCCATTGCATCCAGGCCCACCTCATTCCCAAAGTCAGCGGTGCGGTCGCCCAACGCTCCTTGGAACTGGCCTTCGAAATCACGCGCCAGATTCAGGCTGCTAACCCAACCACTTGAACCTTCAGCACGGCATGGTCGGCCTGCTCTTCATCCTCCCAATACTTGCCTTCGACATCTGGCTTTCCTGCACAACAGGGCGGCGCCAGTTGTGCCGCTGGCTCGAACTCCGGCAATGGCCGCGAATCGTCGCGGCCCTCGCGGCAGGCTTGGCGCTGGCAACTTGGCTGGCCTTCTTCCTTCAATATGGCAATGGACCCAAAATGCGCGTCCGGGGCTTCCCCATCCCCCTCGTCTTTTTCCATCTCGAGGACAAAATCTGGACGCGGACTGTTTTGCCCTCGTCGTTGCCCTATGCCGGCGCCGCGACGGACTTTCTCACCGGGCTGGCCGCTCCCTTCATTCCCTTCAAAATCGCCGAGTTCCTGAAAAAAGTGAAAGCGGAACTGAAATGACATCCAAAACCATCATGGTCGTGGCGGTTGATCCCAGCGGTGATGCCAATGCCGCTGCTCTGGTCAAGGAGCTTGCCCGCGTCATTCCCAACGCGCAATTTATTGGGGCTGGCGGCCCCAAAATGGCCGAAGCCGGCATGCAATTGTCCTTCAACCTGACGGATCACGCCGCCATCGGCCCGGTGGATGCCATCAAAAACCTCGGCTCCTTTCTGAAACGGCGCCGGTTTCTGGCAAATTTGGCGAGGGAACGCCGCCCGGAGCTGGTCATCTTGGTCGATTCCTATACGTTCAACCAGCCCTTGGCCCGCGCCATCAGGAGTTTTGCCCGCGCCGACGCGCAAACCGGCTGGACGCCGAAAATCGTTCAATATACCTCGCCACAAATCTGGGGATCGCGTCCGGGCCGCGCGACGAAAATGGCCCGGAATATCGATCTGTTGCTTTGCTTATATCCCTTCGAAAAAGATTGGTATGCCCGGCGGGGGACGCGAATGCAGGTGGAATTCGTTGGCCATCCCATGTTTGACCGTTATGCCGCTGCAACTTCCGTTGGCCAGGAACGGCAGACAGAGGAACTCCCGGTCATCGTCCTCCTCCCTGGCAGTCGCACGGATGAATTGAAACGGCATCTGCCGGTTATGCTGGCCGCCGCTCACGAAATCTCACTCGCGCGTTCTGTCTGGTTCAAAATGGTGGCGCTCAACGACAAAATGGCGGATGACATGCGCTCGTTTCAGGTGGCTGGCTCGCCCAAAGTCGAAATTCAAACCGGCCATCTGGCGGAGGCCCTGTCCAGCGCCACTCTGGCCATCACCAAGACCGGCACCATCACCTTGGAATGCGCGTATTTTGGCGTTCCAACCCTGGCCATGTATAAAGTCTCGACCCTCTTTTACCTGCTGGCCCGGCCCTTCATCACCGTGAAATATCTGGCTTGGCCCAATCTGCTGGCCGATGAGCCTCTCTTCCCGGAATTCATCCAGCGCCAGGCCACGTCTGAAAATCTTGCCAGGGCTGCCTTGGATTTGCTGGCCGACGCCCCGCGCCGTTCGGCCATCCGCGCCAAACTGCGCAGCCTCATCGCATCCTTGGGCGGCCCGGGTTCCTCCCGGCGTTCCGCCGCAGCCATCCTGCATTTGATGGAAAAGCCTTGAAAAACGGCACTTTGCATGGCTTTGCGCCGCGCAAGCCCATCTAAAGTGTTGCCAGTTTCCGTCGATATACACCTTGCAGGTCACTAGGGTCGATTAAGTGAACTGTTGATGCATGGAAAATGACAACCATTTCAGCGCCGCTCGCTCCAGGAGAGCCTCCCCGGCAAGACGTTCCCCCCCAGCCTTGGAAGCTCTTTTGGACAAGAAGTCGAACAGCCATTGGCCGGATTTGAAGGACACCCTGCACGATCTTCCCGAGGCGCGCCCCGAAGCCGTGGCGCGAGCCAAAAAACTGATCGCGGACCCGGATTATCCTTCTCCAGAGCAAGAAGCCGCCCTGGCCCGCCATTTCGCGGCTCAGTTTAACGCGGACAACGATTCACTCCCTTCCTGAAGATGAACGCACGCCACCGCATTACCACGCTTTTGCGAGAATGGCTTGAAATGACTCATCGTGAATCCCATGCCATCCAACTCGGCCGCTGGTCGGAATTGGCCGCCATTCAGAAAGCCAAAGCCACCCTGCAAACCCCGCTGACTGGAGCCATCGAACAGTGGCAGGCCGAGAATCCCGCCGAAGCCACTTCACATCCCTTCCGCGACGAGGTTAGCCGTCTGCTCGCCCTGGAAGCCAACAACGCCGAATTGATTGCAGTGCGCAAACGCGAGGTGCGCGAGAAAGCTTTGCTGCTCGAACAAGCCCTCGACGATCTCTGCCGCCTTCGCTCTGCCTGCGCCCGAACGCCCGAGGCCGTCTGATTAACCAGCCGCTCCAAATCAGCCAAAGACTCATCCGACAACGTCTTCTTGGCGAACGGCCTTGCTTGGTGTAAGTTTTCCTTCGTCAAATCCTCATTTTCCCGTTGAAATGCCGGCAGTAATGCGTAATGCTTCAGGGGATGAAATCATAATCCCGTGCCAGCAAATCCGACAACTCCTCAGCACACCACGGCTCGCACGCTTGCGGCCCCGCTGGAATCCTTCACGCCGCGATGCTGGCTGGACGATGGCATGGCCATCTTGAATCCGTCCGGCGGCTTTCTCGAAATAAACAAGTCGTTATGCCATTGGCTCGAAAAACCGGTCACAGAGCTGATCGGCGAGTCCTTCTGGAACATCCTGGCCATGGTCTCGCCGGAATGGAATGAACCTGTCCTCCATGCTAGCCGGAACGCCGCCCCGTTCTCCCACCTGGATCTTAAATTGTCCGCCCGCCAGGAGCAGCCCGCCCAATGGTTTAGCCTGGATGTGGCGCGCACCCCGCAGTGTTTCTTTGTTCGCCTGAATTCCTGCCCACCGCCCCTGACCGGCGCCCAGGACAGCCTTTGGCACGGCCCCTTGCAGAACGACTCGAGCCGGCGCGATATGTTTGTCGAGCTGTTGTGCGCCGAAGCCCGGCTGGAGGGGCTTACCCGCCGCTGGCCCTGCGTCATCTTCAGCCAACGACCGGATTTCAGCCTGCAATCCGCCAGCCAGAACATCAAGGAACTGACCGGCCTCGACGCCGCCGATTGGTGCAGCCAGCGCGACCGGTTCTGGGAAGCAGTCCACGAGTCGGACGCCACCGATTTGCGGCAACAGTTCAAACACGCCGTCCAATCCAAATCCCACGTCAGCAACACCTATCGCATCCGTCATGCCCTGACGGGCCGGGTCGCGCACGTTTTAGAGCATCGCCAGCCGGTCATCACCCCGAACGGCCTGCTGCTGGGCTATGAGGTCGTGTGGCTGGATGTCACCCGCCAGACCATCGCCGAACGCCGGCTTTCCACCGCCGCCTGGAAGGAAACCTTGGCCGTCCTGACCTTGGGCATGGCCCATGACTTTACCAATATCATCGCCGGCATTCATTCCCTAAGCGAATCCTTCCTGGCCCAGATGGACAACCGACATCCCTTCTACGAAGGGATGTCGTTAATCAAGAAGAACTCGTTGCAGGCCAGCCAACTTGTCAAACGCATGGTCAACCTGCATCTCGGCGAAACCGGCGAACGCAATTATCATAACCTCAACGAAATCGCCGGCGATCTCGTCGACTTGGTCACCAAGATTCTTCCCCGCCGCATCCAACTGGTGGCCGATTTGGCCCCGCCCCAGCTCCCGGCCTATCTTGATGTTGTCGAGTTCCGGCAGGTCATTATCAATTTGCTCCTGAACGCGGCCGACGCCATGCCGCGCGGCGGGCGCTTGACCCTGCGCACCTCCCGCCACGAAGTTTTGCCCGCGCTGGAGAACATGAAAGGCTCGGTGCCACACCTGCCGTGCGTTTGCCTGGCCATCGAGGATACCGGCTCCGGCATTAAACAACAGCATCTGGCCTCGATTTTTGACCCGTTTTTCACCACCAAAGCCAAAGGCTCCGGCCTCGGCCTTTATAATGCCCGCCTCGCCATCGAAAAACTCCAGGGCGCGATTTCCGTCGTCTCCAATGAAGGCGTGGGCACGACCTTCCAAATCTGGCTGCCCGAAGCTGACTTCTCCGAATCCCGCCGCGCGGAAGAAACCGCCTCGCGCAAAAAACAAGCCCGCCGCAACCTCCTTCTCTTGGGCCTGCCTGGCGAGGTGCTGGATAAAACCGCCGAACTGCTCCGTTCCCACAATTACCAAATCGTCACGGGGGCTTCATCTGACAGTCTGGCGCAGTTGCTTCAGTCCTCCGATTATCATTTCGACGGCGTTTTCCTGCTGGCCCAGCCGGATGATCCGGCTCTGAACTCCCTGCCCGCCGAGGTGCGCCAGCAGAATAAAAACGTCAAACTGGTCTTGAAACTGGCCGGCTGCGACCAGGACGATCTGGACGCCCAATTGCTCAAAGGTGTCGATCTGCTTCTCAATCCCGATTTGTCCGAATCCGACATGTTGTTAAAACTCAAAACCTTTTTTGAAAAAAACGGCTGAGAAACCGTGCCTCAGGAGTTGAATACACCCAAAACATCCGCCCTCCCGATCCTGATTGTGGATGATGAAGAAATCGTCCTGGTCGCCTTGCGCGACACGTTGTTGCACGAGGGTTACAACATCGTTTCCTCTCCTCATGCCGTCCATGCGTTGAGCGTTCTCGAGGAACAGCAGTTTTCCGTCGTTATCACCGACCAGCAAATGCCCATGGTTTCCGGGGTGGAGTTTTTGGCCCAAGTCCGCCAAATCCAGCCCGAAGCCACCCGCATTCTCATCACCGCCGTCCTCAATCTCGGCACCCTGATCGACGCCATCAACAAGGCTGAGATCCACCGCTTCGTGGTCAAACCCTGGTCGCGTGAGGAACTGCTCGCCGCCGTCAAGAGCGCGGTCGAGCGCTTTGATTCCATTTCCAACAACACCCGCCTTCTGTCCCAAACCATGACCATGAATCATGAACTCCAAAAAACCAATCGCGCCCTGGAAGATCAAGTTGCCCGCCTTGCCGCGGAAAATGCCCGATCGAGACAACCGTCCGGTCAGGCCCCCCTGGCAGGATGAGATGTCAGTCCTTTAATCCTAATCCTCATCTTCATCCGAACTGCTGCAAAAAGAACTTGCATCCACGGCTCAATAAACCTGTATGATTGGCGCAGGCAGCAGGTGAGCTGGCGAATGAAAACGTTGGAACAAAATGCCCATTGATAAAATCATCGTCCTTGAGGATGACCCCATCGTCCGGCGCAACCTCGAGCAGCAACTGCGCCAGCAACGTTACGACGTTGCCTCTACCGAGACCCTGGCCGGGGCCCGCGATCTGATGGCCCGCGACACCTTCGACCTCATTTTCCTTGATCTCCGCCTGCCCGATGGCGAAGGCACCGACTTGCTCCTGGAAATCCAATCCCTGCCCCTCAAGCCTCTGGTCGTCATGGTCACCGGCTTTGGCTCCGTCGAATCCGCCGTCGAGTGCATGCGCAACGGCGCCTTCGATTACATGCTCAAGCCGTTCTCCTCCGAGCAGTTGCAAGTCACCCTCAAGAAAGCCGAGAATTTCAACCAACTCCTCAAGGTCAACGCCTACTTCAGCAATGCCGATGAGGATGATACCGGTTACGAGTTGTTAGGCCAAAGCCGGGCCATGGAAGAGGTGCGCCAACTGATCCGCAAAGTCGCCCGCACCCAGGCTACCGTTCTCATCACCGGCGAGAGTGGCACCGGCAAGGAACTCGTCGCCCGCGCCCTCTACCGCCAAAGCCCCCGCGCCAACGCCCCCTTCATCAAGGTCAACTGCGCCGCCATCCCCGAAAACCTCATCGAGAGCGAATTCTTCGGCCACGAAAAAGGCTCCTTCACCGGCGCCCTCAATAAGCGCGAAGGCCGTTTCGAATTGGCCCACACCGGCACCATTCTCCTCGATGAAATCAGCGAGATTTCCCCGCAAGTCCAGGCAAAACTGCTCCGCATCCTCCAGGAGCGCGAACTGGAAAGGGTCGGCGGTAATCGCACCATTAAAGTCGATGTCCGGGTTATTGCCACCACCAACCGCCGCCTCGAGGAAGGCGTCGAGCGCAAGGACTTCCGCCAGGACCTTTATTTTCGTCTCAATGTTGTTCCCATCCATGTCCCCCCGTTGCGTGAACACAAGGAGGACGTTCCCTTCCTCGCCCAACAGTTCATGCCCCGCTTCGCCCGCAAGCACGGCGTCCGCATCCGCGGCATTTCCGATGCTTGCATGGCGGTCCTTCAGGCCCACCATTGGCCCGGCAACGTCCGCGAACTGCAAAACGTTATCGAGCGCGCCGTGATCCTCTGCGGCGACAGCGGCCTGATCGAGCCTGAGCATCTCGGCTTTTCGCCCCTCTCGGCAAGCGCATCCGCCGCGGCCGCGCCCGGCTCCAACTCGACTGCATCCCCTGCTCCTCTCCCGGCAGCCGCGGACGCTCCACCTGCCCAGGACCTGCTGTCCCTGGCCGAAGTGGAAAAGCGCCATATTTTTGCCGCCATGGAAAAAACAGACGGCAACCGCACTCATGCCGCCAGGCTGCTGGGCATCAGCGTTCGCACCCTGCGCAACAAGCTCAACGAATACGGCGTCCCGGCAAAATATGGCGATGCCCCGGACGCGCCCGACTCCTCTGAGCAACTCGAACTTCCAACTGGACGACCATAATTATGACAAAAATACAAAACATCACTGCACTCGAAATACTGGACTCACGTGGCAACCCGACCGTCATGGTCACCGTCACCCTCAACAACAAAATCACCGCCTCGGCCTCCGTGCCCTCCGGTGCCTCCACCGGCATCCGCGAAGCCGTGGAGCTGCGCGACGGCGACCCAAAGCGTTACGGCGGCAAGGGCGTCCTCAAGGCCGTGGCCAACGTCAACAAGACTATCGCGCCCAAACTCAAGGGCAAAAGCCCCCAGGCCCAGCGCGAGATTGACGACCTGATGTGTAAGCTCGACGGCACGGACACCAAATCCCGCCTCGGCGCCAACGCCCTTCTTGGCGTCTCGATGGCCGTTTGCCGCGCTGCCGCTCAGGATGCCCGCCGCCCCCTGTATGTGCATCTGCGTAAACTGCACGGCGCCAAAGCCTCCGCGCCTTTTGTCCTGCCCGCCCCGATGATGAATGTCATCAACGGCGGCGCCCACTCCACCAACAACGTCGATTTCCAGGAGTTCATGCTCTTCCCTATCGGCGCGCGCTCCTTCACCGAGGCCCTCCGCTACGGCGCGGAGACTTTCCACACCTTGAAGAAGATCCTTCAAAAGCGCGGCCTCGTCACCGCGGTCGGCGACGAAGGCGGCTTTGCGCCCAATCTCAAAAGCAATGACGAGGCCGTGGACGTCATCGTCGAAGCCATCGGCTCCGCCGGTTACAAACCCGGCAAGGACATCGCCATCGCGCTCGATCCCGCCGCCAGCGAATTCTACGATGCCGGTTCCTATGTCATGAAGAAATCCGACGGCTCGCGCAAATCTCCGGCCCAGATGATTGACCTTTACGCGGACTGGGCGAAGGAATACCCCATCATTTCGCTCGAAGACGGCATGGGCGAGGAGGACCGCGACGGCTGGCTGGCCATTACCAAGGCCCTCGGCAAAAAGCTGCAGTTGGTCGGTGACGATCTATTTGTCACCAATCCGGCGATCTTTGCCCAGGGAATCCGCGACGGCCTCGGCAATGCCATTCTCATCAAGCTCAATCAAATCGGCACAGTGTCAGAGACATTGGAATCGGTGGCCATGGCGCAGCAGGCCGGCTATGGTGCGGTCATCTCGCATCGTTCCGGCGAAACCGAGGACGCCTTCATCGCCGACCTCGCGGTGGGCACAGGCGCGGGCCAGATCAAGACCGGTTCGCTCTGCCGCTCCGAACGCATTGCCAAATACAATCGTTTGCTCGCCATCGAAAAGGAATTGGGCAAAAAGGCGCGCTACGGCGGGGCAAGCCTCCTCGCAAAAAAATGAGCCCGATTAAAGTGCATGGTCCAAATTGTCCTTAGCACTTTAAACGCCAAGTACATTCACGCGTCGTTTGGTTTGCGTTATTTGCTGGCCAATTTGGGCCAGTTGCGCGACCAAACGCGCCTCATCGAATTCGACATCCAACAGCGCCCGGTCGATGTGGTGGAAACCATCCTGGCCGCGCAACCCCGCATCGTCGGGCTGGGCGTTTACATCTGGAACGTTAGCCAGACCGTTGAAGTCGTTGCCATGCTCAAGCGCGTGCGCCCGGATATCACGATCGTCTTGGGCGGCCCCGAAGTCAGTTTCGAAACCGGCGAACAGGAGATCGCGCGCATGGCCGATTACGTCATCACCGGCGAGGCGGACCTGGAATTTGCCTCCCTCTCCCGGCAAATCCTCGCCGGAACGCCCCCGCCGCAGAAAGTCATCCCCGCGCCATTGCCCGACCCCACCCAACTCGCCCTGCCTTACGAACTCTACGACGATGAGGACGTCGCCCACCGCATCATTTATGTCGAAGCCTCGCGGGGTTGTCCGTTCACCTGCGAATTCTGTCTTTCCTCGCTCGACGTGCCCGTGCGGCAATTCCCCCTGCCCTCCTTCCTGTCCGAACTGCAAAAACTCCTCGCCCGCGGCGTGAGCCAATTCAAATTTGTCGATCGCACCTTCAATCTCAACATCGCCGTCGGCAAGGCCATCCTGCAATTTTTCCTCGACCGCTACCGCCACGGCTTGTTCCTCCACTTCGAAATGATTCCAGACCGGCTGCCGGAGCCGTTGCGCGAAATCATCGTGCAATTTCCGCCCGGCGCCCTCCAGTTTGAAGTCGGCATTCAAACCTTCGACGAAGCAGTTTCAAAAAATGTCAGTCGCCGCCAGGACTATTCCCGCCTGGCCGACAATCTCCAGTTCCTGCGCCGGAAAACCGGCGTTCATATCCACGCCGACTTGATCGCCGGCCTGCCCGGCGAAACGCTGGAAAGTTTTGCGGCGGGATTCGACCGCTTGCGCGCGCTTGGTCCGCAGGAAATCCAAGTCGGAGTTTTAAAACGCCTGCGCGGCACGCCCATCACCCGGCACAACCAGGAATGGCAGATGATCTATAGCCCGCATCCGCCCTACGAAATCCTGCAAAACAAACTCCTCGATTTCCCCACCCTGCAACGCCTCCGACGCTTCGCGCGATATTGGGACCTGGTGGGAAACAGCGGCAATTTCCTGGAGACAACATCGCTGCTCTGCCAGACCGATTCCTCCGCCTTCGCCGCCTTCATGCGTTGGAGCGACTGGCTCTACGGGAAAATTGGCCGCCGGCACGGCATTGCTCTCGACCGCCTGGCCCAACTGCTTTTCCAATATCTCACCGAAGAATGCTCCCTCCCACCCGTCGCCATGGCCGAAGCCCTTTGCCGAGACTGGCAAGGAGCCGGGCACCGCGAGATTCCCGCCTTCCTCGCCGCCTATATTCCGGAGGCAGGCGTGATCCCAAAAACCCTTAAAAGCGAAATCCCCAAGCGTCAAGCGCGCCATTTAGGTCTGGGTCAGGTCCATTCCTGAAATTCAGCCTGTCCGGCACAAACAAACCACGTATTGCATAAAGCCTTTTGAATAAACAGGTTAAGAACATTTCATTTACTCGTTAAGGACCAAATATCGATTTTAAAGATTTTTTCGTTTTTTCCGTTGACATATTAGGCGGGTCTGCCAGCATCACCCATTAGCATGGTAATGGTAAGTATTGGAACAGCTAATAGATACCCGAAAACTGGTTAAAATTGATACTTTAACAATACACGCCCACAAGTATTCAACCGAGCAATGACTATGAAAAAAACACAATTGATTGGAGCGTTGGGCAGCTTGGCTCTCGCGCTCGCATCGCAAAGTGCCTCAGCTCAAAGTATTTTAGTAGAATCATGGCCATCCGGCCTTGACGGGTGGGCAATTACTGAACCATCAATTTGGTCATCCACTGGATTCAGCCCTTCTACGGGATGGAATTTAACAGCGACAGCACAGCCAGATTATTCCACATTCTTGGTCTCGCCGACCAGCACAACGATTACCGCTGATCTCGCTAACGCCACCGCAATTTCGTTTCAGGTTACCGTTCCGAATGGTTATCCCAACTTCGGTGGTTATCTGCAATTTCAGGCCGCCCTCTATCAAGGGGGAGGTTTGGGTTATGCGGGACTCACCGGCCAATTCTCTGCTGATCTCGGAGGAACAGCGACCTTAACGTTTCCAATTACATCGGCAGAGGCGGCAACAATTGCTGCCAACCCAACTGACGGCTCACAAATCCAATTGCTCGTTGGCGGCGGCCCTCCTGTGCAAGGCAGCATTTATCTCGACAATCTTGAAGCCATACAAGCTGTTCCAGAACCAAGCTCCATGGCCTTGCTGGGCATGGGCGCGGTGGGTCTGTTGAAGTTCGCCCGTCGCCGGAATTCCTAATTTTCGAATGGTTCAAAAAACGCGGACGAGAAATCGTCCGCGTTTTTTCTTTTGGTCAATCCAGCCCGAGATTCCTTGGGCCGTCTGCCGTGATCATGGACTGGTGCCAAGGGTCCCAGACAATTTCCATCGCCGCATCTTCCAAGCCGGACAGGCGAAGAAGTGCTTGTTGAGCGTCGGTCCGTGCCGGAAGTATAAACATTGAGCTTTGAACGCAGACGCCCAGACCTTAATTTCCCGGCGTGGACAACAGTTTGCCGACGGTCACTATTATTATCGCCGCGCGCCCCGATCTAACCGAGGTGCGCGCCGTCCCCGCCGCCCGCCAGCTCGATTATCCGCCCGACAAACTGGAGATCATCCTCACTCGCGGCAAGCAACCTTCCGTGCAGCGCAATACCGCCCTCCACGCCGCCCGCGGCGAAATTATTTATTTCCTCGACGACGATTCCCGGCCCGCCCCGCAAAACCTGCGTCGCGCCGTGGAACAATTCAAATCCCCCGATGTTAAAATGCTGGGCGGGCCGAATCTCTGTCCGCCCGACGCCCCGGCCATCGAGCAAGCCTTTGCCCTGACCATGGGCAGTTGGCTGGCCTTCGGCCCCAGTCGCGCCCGTTACCGCGCAGTGGGCCGCCCCCGCGCCACCAGCGAGAAGGAGTTGATTTTGTGCAACCTGCTCGCCCGCCGCGACGCCTTGCTCGAATTGGGCGGTTTCAATGAAGCGCTCTATCCAAATGAGGAAAACGCCTTGATGGACGAACTGCAAAAGCGCGGCGGCAAACTGCTCTATGACCCGGAGTTGATTGTCCATCGCCGGCCCCGCCCCTCGTTCGCGGCCTTTTGCAAAATGCTCTTCAATTACGGCCGCGGTCGCGCCGAACAATTTCGCCTGCACCCCACCTTCGGTTCCGCTCCCAACTTTGTCCCGCCGCTTTTTTGCCTTTTTTTGGCCCTGCTCCCGTGTCTCCCCAAATATGTCGATTGGGTGCTGGCGGCCTACGGCGCGGTGCTGCTTTTGCAAGCCGTGGCCGCGCTGCCGTTCAGGAAATGGCACTGGATCCCTGGAATTATGTACCTGATCTTCATCAGTCATGTCTATTACGGCCTCGGTTTTTGGCGCGGATGTTTGACAAAACTAAAAGCGCCCCCCCCCGCCGTCGCCGCCGAAGTCCGCCTGGAAAAGCTCTAACGATTCGTCGGCATCACGCTCCACAGATTCAGGCCGGAGCGCGCCCCGCCCCGTCCCGCAAAAGGATGCGGCCAGAAATTCCACTCCACGTTCTCATCCATTTGGCTCAGCACAAATGTCTGTTGCGCGTTGGAAGTGGCGGCATTGCGCATCAGCGTGGCGAAAATGGCGGCGTTGCCTGGAACGCTTCGCGGCAGGCGTCGGCCGGCGTCATGCGTCACCACCATCAAAGTCAACAGGCAGGCCGCAGCCGGAGCCAGCCATCGCCATATCTCCGCTCCAAACGGCAGAACCGCCGCCGGCGCGGCCGTTCCAAAAAGCCGCCGGGCGATCTCACCCGAGGGGCGACGCGGCGTCCATGATTGCAATTGTTTCTCCAAAGCACTGATCTCTTGCATACGTCCTTCCTTTCAGGCACAGCCGCATTTTATTCAGCCCGTAGCGATAGCGTCCCGCCACTGTGTTCGGCGACACCTCAAACAAGCGCCCAATGGCTTCAAACGTCATGCCATGCCAGATTTTCAACACAATCACCTCGCGCTGATCGGGTGGCAGCTTGGCCAGGCACCGCATGGCCTCGGTTTCCGCCTCGCTTTCATCGGCCCGGCGCTCGAACCATCGCGCTGACTCCAGTTCGCGGGCCAACCGCCGCCAGAGCTTGCGCCGGTAATTCAACGCCTGGTTGCGAAACGCCCGCAGCGTGTAATGCTCCGGCTCCTCCGGCCGTTGCTCCAGTTTCAACAGCGCCACAAACGTTTCATGCAGAACGTCCTCCGCTTCGCTGTGACTCAAGCCCAGGGCGCGACCATAAAGGATCAATCCCGCCGCCTTTTGTTCGTAAAGCGACTGGCGCCATCCGCCGTTCAGTTCTGATTCATTCACGCCGTTGCAACAGCCCTGCCGTTTTTGCTCTTGCTAATCAGACACCTCAAGTGCCGGATTTGTATAATCTTTTTTATTTTTGCGGCTTTATTCTTTGGCGCGTCCGGCGCTACAATGCGTGTTTACTGTGACGATGATTCGAAAAATCAGAAGGTTTTTCAGGATGGCCGAGCCGCCGTCTTTGTCCAGCCCGGACGTCATCAACGTTCACGCGCACACCATGCCCGTCATCTACCGGCGTCACGCCCGGGCCAGGAATTACGTTTTGCGCCTGTTCTCCAACAAAACCGTGGTGGTCACGATGCCGCGGGCGGGGACAAAGGACTTTGCCCGGGACTTCGTGGCCAGCCGCAAAAACTGGCTCGAAAGGCAATGGCGCATCCTCGAATCGCGCCATTTCCCACCGCAATTGCTCCGGCCCGGCATGGAAATTCTATTCCGCGGCGAACCCGTCGCCCTGCGCGTGCAACAAAACGGCCTGGACTGGCAATTGCTTTTTGGCTCCGAATCGGCCCCGCTGGCGGACGCGGACGGCAACCTCCGTCCCACACTGGAACGCCATTTGCAACTCCTGGCCAAAACCGAGCTGGCCGCCCGCGCCCAGGAATTGGCAGCCGCGCATCATCTCGACGTCAAACGCGTGGCCGTGCGCAATCAAAAGACCCGCTGGGGTTCCTGTTCCCACAGCGGCACAATTTCCCTGAACTGGCGCCTGATCCAGTTGCCCGCAGCCGTCCGCGATTACATCATCGTCCACGAGCTGATGCATTTGCGTCAATTGAACCATTCCCCCCGCTTCTGGGCCGAAGTCGAAAAGGCGTCCCCGAACTATCGCGGCGCCGAGGACTGGCTCAAAAAGAACTCCGGCCAAGTCGGCTTCTAAGGCGCTCCTCAGTCCTGTCTGTCTTTCCTAATCTTAATCGTAATCGTAATCTTGTCCCTTCCGTCTATTTTGTCCCTTTCGTCCCTAAAGAATCGATTGGACCACTCCGCCCTCCACCCGCAAGGCCGTCCCATTGGTCGCGGTGGAGAGCGGACTGGCCACAAACGTCACCATCGCCGCCACTTCATCCGGCGTGGCGAACCGTTGCAAGAGCGAACTGGGACGAACGCTTTTGAAGAATTCCTTCTCCACCGCCGCCGGCGTCATGTTCCGCTCCCTGGCCATGTCGGAAATAAAACCTTCGACCCCTTCCGACCGCGTCGGCCCGGCCAGGACCGAATTCACCGTCACGCCCGTGCCGGCGGTTGTCTGAGCCAGGCCGCGCGCCAGCGCGATCTGCATCGTCTTGGTCACGCCGTAGTGGATCATTTCCACCGGAATCTGGACCCCCGATTCACTGGAGATAAAAATAATGCGCCCCCAATTCTTGGCCATCATGCGCGGCAGATAGTGACGCGACAAGCGCACCCCGCTCATGAAATTCGTTTCGATCATGGACAGCCAGTCCGCGTCGCTGATCTTCTCGAAAGCCTGAGGCACATACATGCCGAGGTTATTGACCAGAATATCCGTGTCAGGAAAACGCCTGATCGCATCGGCCGCGCCCGCCGCCTGGCTCAGATCAGCCGCCAACGGTTCCAAAGCCGCCGTCGGCACCACTGCGCGAATGGCCGTGATCGCCTCCTGCACCCGTTTCTCGGAGCGCCCATTGACGACGACGCGCGCCCCTTCCGTCGCCAGCGCCTTGGCGATGGCGAACCCAATCCCCGCCGTGGAACCAGAAACAAAAGCCAGCTTGTTCTCCAGTTTAAGATTCATACCCTGCAAATTAGACCGGCTCGGCCGGCCTGTCCAATCAGCAAGAAAAAGTTTGCAAGCTTTTCCGCTTGGCCTTAATCTATAGTGTATGACCAGTGATTCCATAGTGAACGTCACCGAGGCGCAGGCCAGGCTGAACAAGCTTGTTAATTCGGACAGCTTTGCCATCAGCCGCCACGGAAAAATCGTTGGCATTTACCTCTCCAGGGACCGCATCGAAGCGCTCATAGAGTCCATGGAATTGTTGAGCAGGCCGGAATTTTCCAAGGCTCTTAAAGACTACGAATCTGGCCAGATGAAATTCCACGACGCGGCGGACTTGGATAAATCCATGTCCGAATGAAGACTCGCGTTATCGTGGGTGGGCAGGTCAAAGGCTTTCTGGAATCCTTGGCCCCCGAGCCGCGCCGCAAGCTTTGGCGTGGCATCAAGAATCTTGCTCAAGAAAAGGGTGACATCAAGCAGTTGGAAGGCCGGCTCGCTCCCTACTGGCGTCTGCGCGTGGATCGCATGCGAGTGGTTTACGGCCAGCGGACGATGAAAGGCGAACGTCGCTTGGTGTGCTTCTTCGCCGACCACCGGGCGACAGTGTACGCCGTTTTGGAACAGTTGCTGGCCTCAAGCATGGTCGCGGAGTTGACGGATGCGCCCAGCAAGCGTTGAGCGCAAACGTGCCGTCATTCGCCTAATTCGTCAAGATGGGCAACACACTCAGGGGCAATGACTCCTGCTCTTCGGCCCGCCATCGTACCCGCCGCAATTCAAAGCACTCGAACTCGAGAAGAGCCCAAAGCCGATACGTCCGCCCTTCAGAGTCTCTGAAACTTACAATGCTATACTCGTTGTATTCACCTCGAGTCCCTCCTCTGATGCTTTGCGGGCGTCCAAATTCAGTTTCAAACTTTGGGAAGGGTCCAACCTTGAACATTCCCGGATAGACTGCGGACAAGAACTCGGCGCCGCACTTCCGAAGGTCGGGCTCCAGATATTCACGAAAGTCCTTTTTGTGACTACGCGTAATTCGAAACGCCTCAAACACAATGCCGAGCAGTAAAAGGCCACCACCAGCGTAAATGAAAGGGTTGCCACTCATGGACAATTGCCGCTTAACACCGTATGAAGCGCAAAGGCTTCAGTTCCCAGAATTTCAACGTTTTGACGATCCGCGCTCACGGCGTCCTCCGGTTAGCAAAAAGTCCCGTTCCCGGTGGGCGCCTCGCTTCTTCAATTGACCTTTGCGCCATCCCGGTAGCATGCCGCGCCGTGCCCGATCTGTCCACAAACAAATCCGGCAAGCAGACGAAACGCAAAGGAGCAAAGCCGCAAAGAATGAGGCTTTGAAGTGCCGCTCCGCGAGCAACGCTGCAATTCCTTTGCGTCTTATGCCCCGACTTTGCGTTGGATTCATAAGTCTTTTACCTTCAGGCAGTTGCGCCTGAATCATGCCGATTACAAAATAATCTTACAGAATTGTAAAATAACTGTTGATGTGATGAATAATTATGCTACCATGTCGTCAGATGAATTGTTAATTTAAGCCATGATGAAGAATTGAAATGACACCCGACCACAAACACCCCTCAAACTATGAAAGCACGCAATGGTAAAATCGCACGCCTGTCCTCCCATGTCCGCGAAGAATTAAATGTCCGATTGGAACGCTCCCAGCCGGGCCCTTCATTGCTCGCCTGGCTGAATGCGCTGCCGGAGGTGCAAGGGATGCTGCGGAGAGACTTCGGCGGCGAACCCATCTCCGAACAAAATCTCAGCCAGTGGCGGCGGGGCGGTTTCCAGGATTGGCTCACCCGCCGGGACTTCTTTGATGAGGTGCGGAATGCGGATGGCCCTACCCCGGAGCGCAAACCCCTCTCAGCCGACCGGGCGGCTGGTGTCCTGGCCACCCGTTATGCGCGCTTGCTTGAGCGATGGAACGGGGAATGCACCCGGGATTTCGAAGCCCGGGCGCGTGTGCTCAACGGACTCAGCCGCGGAATCACGGAATTGCAGAGGGAAGCGCATAGGCCCACCCGGGATGAGTTCGACGAAACAAACAACTTTGATTCCGACCACCCAAATCAAGCTCCGTCGCACCAAGTCACAGCAAATCACAGTGAAAAAACCTCTGGACAGGTTTGATAATCCCCGGCTTCTCTCGGCACGTAACAGATGGGGCGCATCGACACTGCCACACCGGGATTTGCCAATTCCCTCGCCCCACGAAGTGGGGAGAGGGCCAGGGAGAGGGGTTTGTTCCATCCAAAGGTGGCAATTTGAAGATGCGCTCTTTCCCCCGGCATGGAACCGAAGGTTATTGACACCCGGTGCTATTTTTATTTTCGTCATGAGTCACTGGTGAAAAAATTCGTCTTTAAATCCATCGAAGGCTCGGTCACGGCCCCCCAAGGCTTTCTGGCCGCGGGCGCCTTTTGCGACATCAAAAGGCTCGGCACGGGCAAGGGGTCGAACAAAGGCCAAAAACGCGACCTGGCCCTGATCGTCTCAGACCGGCCGGCCGCCGTGGCGGGCACGTTCACGACCAATCAGGTTTGCGCCGCGCCGGTCAAGTTGTGTGTGGCGCGGGTCAAGCGCGGCCGCGCCCAAGCCGTGGTGGCCAACTCCGGCAATGCCAACGCCTGCACCGGCCGCCAGGGCCTTCTCGATGCCGAAGCCATGGCCGAAATGACCTCCTCCGCGCTGGCTTCATCGGGTGCCTGCAAGATTTCGCCTCTCGACGTCCTGGTGGCATCCACCGGCCGTATTGGCGTCCCGCTGCCCATGACCAACGTCAAAAAGGGGATCTTCGAAGCCACCCGCCTCCTCCAAGCCGCCCCCGATCACGCTCACCACGCCGCCGAAGCCATCATGACCAGCGACACCCGCTCAAAGGAGGTCGCGGTGGAATTTCAACTCGGCGGCAAATCGGCTCGCCTCGGCGGCATTTGCAAAGGCGCTGGGATGATTCATCCCGGCATGAGCCCCACGGGCGCGCGCCCCCCCTTGCGCTCCCTGCACGCCACCATGCTCTGCTTTTTGACCACCGACGCCGCCATCGAGGCAAAAACATTGCAGGCCGCTTTGAATCACTCCGTCGCAAAAAGTTTCAACCGCATCACCGTCGATGGCGACATGAGCACCAACGACACCGTGCTTGTTCTGGCCAATGGCCGGGCCGGCAATCCCAACCTCACCGCCCGCTCCCCCGATCTGGGGATTTTTCAGGCCGCGTTGGATCATGTCACGCTGGAACTGGCCAAAAAAATTGTGCTTGACGGAGAAGGCGTGTCGCGCTTCATCACCGTGCGCTTGCAGGGCGCGAAAACCGTGGCCGACGCCGACGCCGCGGCCCGCTCCGTGGCCAACAGCCTCCTGGTCAAAACCAGTTGGTGCGGCGGCGATCCGAATTGGGGCCGCATCCTTTGCGCGCTCGGTTACTCCTCCGCCGGGGTGGTTGAAAGCGGGGTCGATGTCGGTTACAGCCTGCCCGGCAGCCCGGAGATTCTTTACTCGCTCAAATGGGGCCGCCCCACCAGCGTCACCTTCCGCGCCTTGTGCCGCATCACAACCGCCAAGGAGTTCGACCTCCATATTCACCTGCACCAGGGCAATGCCCGCGCCTGGATGTATTCCGGCGACCTGACCGAGGCCTATGTCGATTTCAACAAAGGCGACATCACTGATCCATCCTCATTGGGCGGCTGACCCCATGGACAATCGCAATCTTAATCTTAATCCAAATGACCGCTTCAAATATGAATGAGCGCATCTCGACACTGCCACATCGCGATTTGCCAATTCCCTCGCCGCACGAAGTGGGGAGAGGGGTTTGCGATGGTTCTTCGGCCCGGTTAAATCCATGAAAACCTTGATCTCCAAAGCCGACGTCTTGTTGGAAGCGCTGCCCTACCTGCAACGATTCCGGGGCAGCACGTTTGTCATCAAATACGGCGGCAGCTTCATGGATTCCCCCAACCCCTCCGGACGCAACGGCGTGGCGCTGGACATCGTTTTCCTGGCGGCGGCGGGCATCCATCCAGTCGTGGTGCATGGCGGCGGCAAAGCCATCACCCGCGCCATGGAAAAAGCCGGCCTGAAAACCACGTTCATCCAGGGCCTGCGCGTAACGGACGCACCCGCCGCGCGGCTCGTTGAACAAGTTCTCTCCCGGGAAATCAACCCGGAGATTGTTGTAACCATCTCCCAACAAGGCGGTCGGGCCAGGGGCTTTTCCGGAACGGATATTTTCACCTGCCGCAAAATGCTGCTCGCCGGACCGCAAGGGAAACAATTGGACGTCGGATTCGTCGGCGACGTCACCGGCGTCAACGTCGAGCCATTGCTGGAATGTCTCCGCAACGGCGTCATTCCGGTGGTCAGTCCCACCGCGCTTGGCGCGGACGGCAAGCCCTACAACTGCAACGCGGACGCGGCTGCGGCGCAAGCAGCCATCGCCCTGAAAGCGCGGCGCCTGGTGTTCATGAGCGACGTCCCCGGCCTGATGCGCGACCCCAAAGACCCGGCCACCGTCATCCCCCATTTGCGCATCGGCGAAGTGGATGCCCTGAAAAACACTGGAATTATTGACAAAGGCATGATTCCGAAAGTGGACGGCGCCCTGGCCGCCGTAAGAGCCGGAGTCGAAAAAGTCTCCTTTGTAGATGGCCGCTTGTCCCACGGCGTGCTCCTGGAAATCTTCACCAAGATGGGTGTCGGAACCGAGGTCGTCTTGTGACTTCGGAAAGCCACTTGCGGCTTGCACCCGGCCGATCGGGCATGTATTGTGTCAACCATGATTAAAGAACTGGTTGACGTAGATTGCCAGACACGGATTTCCGAGCTGGCGCGGCGGGTCATCAGCGGCGGGGAAATCTCCCGCGACGAGGCGCTGTGGCTCTTTGCCGTGGAGGAATCGGCCGATATTCTGGATGTGATGGCGGGGGCCAACCGCATCCGGCAGCTTTTCAAGGGCAACAAGATTCATCTCTGCTCCATCGTCAACGCCAAGGCCGGAGCCTGCTCGGAGAACTGCAGCTTTTGCGCGCAGTCGTCCTTTTACCAGACGGGTTCGCCCAAATACGGGTTCGTTGATCCGGAACCGGTCCAGGAGGCGGCGGACGAGGCGAAGCGCAATGGCGTCACCGCCGTGGGGCTGGTGGCGGCCTGGCGCGGACTCAAGGAAGGGCCGATGCTGGATGAGATCTGCGACCGCGTCCGCGAACTGGCCAAGAGTGGCAAGACGCGGCCCGACGTTTCGCTGGGCATCATTCAGAGCCAGAGGGTGGCGGATCGCTTGAAGGAGGCCGGGGTGGAATGTTACGGACACAACCTGGAGACTTCGAAGCGGTTTTTCCCCAGCCAATGCAGCACGCACACTTACGAAGAACGGCTGCAAACGATTTCCCATTTGAAAAAGGCCGGCATCAAGATTTGTTCCGGCGGCATCATCGGCATGGGCGAAACGCGCGAAGACCGCTGCGACCTTGCTTTCTCGTTGAAGGAAGTCGGGGCCAATGTCGTGCCCATCAACATTCTCAATCCCATCAAGGGCACGCCTTTTGAAAATGTCCCGCCGCTCGCCCCGATGGAGGTTCTCAAGACCATTGCCTGTTTCCGCTTCATTCTGCCGCGCCAGGAAATCATGGTCGCCGGGGGCCGCACAGTCAATCTGCGCGACATGCAAAGCATGGTCTTCCATGCCGGCGCCAGCGCCCTCATGGTCGGCAATTATTTGACAACGCTCAATCAGCCGGTGGAACGGGATTTGCAGATGATCAAGGACCTCGGCCTGGACCCCGATTGGGATAAGCACGGTTTTTCCGATCAATAGCAGTGGAGCGCCTGGGTAAAAACATCGGCGGTTATCGCGGCGAGACCCTCGATCTCCCCATGGTCCTGCGCGAAATGGAAAAGGCCGCCGCCGCGAAGCATTGGGCGCGTGACATTGTTCCTCTTGACTCCAAATCCGCGGCCCAACCCTTGAACTTCATTGCCTGGCGGCGCCCGGTGGAGTCCACCCGGAAGTGTGTTTATCTGTCGGCCGGAATACATGGCGACGAACCAGCCGGTCCGCTGGCCGCTTTGCAACTGCTGCAGGAGGACCTCTGGCCGGCGGATATGGCAATCTGGTTTTGCCCATGTTTGAACCCAACCGGTTTTCTGCTGAATCGCCGCGAGAATTCTCAGGGCATTGATCTCAACCGCGACTACCGGCATTTGCAGAGCGCGGAAACCCGCGCGCACGTAAGTTGGCTGAAACAGCAGCCGGGCTTCGATCTGTCACTTTGTTTGCATGAGGATTGGGAATCGCACGGCTTTTACCTCTATGAACTGAATCCAGATCAACGGTCCTCCCTGGCCGCCGGAATTGTCGAGGCGGTGTCGGAAGTGTGTCCAATCGAGCGGGCGCCGATGATTGACACTTGGCCGGCAGAAAATGGCGTCATCCGGCCCCGCGTCAATCCCGCCGAGCGTCCGCAATGGCCAGAATCGCTCCATCTCATCACCTACAAGACCCGCCAGAGCTACACCTTTGAAGCTCCGTCGGACTTCCCCTTGCCGGGGCGCGTGGCGGCGCTGGTCACGGCGGTGCGCGCCGCATTGCGCGCGCTTTAAACCACCGGACGCAATCAATCGTGCGCGATGTCGCCGGGCTGCGGCGTTTTATCTCCCGGATGACGGGGAAAGTGTTCGGCCAGTAGTTTGCCCGCGCGCCGCACACCATGCAGAATCCCCTCGGTAAATTCACCCTTTCGAAAATGCCCGGACATTTCTTGCGTGATTTCCTTCCAGAACTCATCGCCGCATTGCGCATGAACCGCGCTGTCGCCGATCACCGCGAACTTCCTCACGCGCGGAGCGACGAACAGCAAGACCCCGTTTTGTTCCTGGCTCTTATGCATCTTCAGGTGATGAAAAACTTTTTCCGCAGCGGCCACTGCATCCTCCGGCTCCTTGCGGCTGACAAAGACGCGGATCTCCCCGCGCATTTTGGCCTCGGCGGCGGCAATCGCCTTGACAATGGCATCATGCTCAAGCTGGCTTAAGAATTCGCGCGCTTTCATATCACCAACTTGATCCGGCGCCTCCCCCGCCAAAGCTGCCTCCACCGCCCGAGAAGCCTCCACCGCCTCCACCTCCCCAGCCACCGCCGGAATAGCCTCCCCAACCACCGCTGCCAAATACCCAGCCATGCCTTCTGGAGCTGCGAGAGAGGATCAACAGCAGAATGAACAAGCCGGGGAAAAGCCAGACCATCATGCCGGGGTATGCCCCTGTCTGCCGGTGCTTTCGTTCGTCAACGGTGATCCCGGTCCCTTTGTATTCATGCCGCGTCGCGGCAAGAATGGCGTTGACCCCCGCGGTCAAGCCTCCTGCGTAATCCCCCTCCTTGAAACGCGGCTTGATCTCATACTCGGTGATTTGTTTGCAAATCGCGTCAGGCAGCGCCCCTTCCAAACCGTACCCCACTTGGATGAACATCTTTCTGTCCGCTATGAACACGAACAATACCGCCCCGTTGTTCTTTTCCTTTTGACCCACTTTCCACGAGCGCGCGACGCGGATCGTAAAATCGTCAATGGAAGAATCGGATTGCATCTTCGGATAGACCGCCACCAGCACCTGGTTGCCGGTCGAGCGTTCGAAGCTTTCCAACTGCATGTTGATTTGGTCCGCCGTGGCGGCGTTCACGACCTGCGCGTAATCATTAAAGTAGCGCGCCGGCGCGGGCGGAATGACTTCGTCCGCAACAGCCGAGAGACACCAAATCCAAATGAAAATGAAACCAAAACGGCGCATGGCGGTCATGGATTGGCCGGCGCGGACGCAGGCTTCGCGGCATTGAAATCAAACTGCACCTTGGGCGCCGTCTCCGATCCTGGTGCGGCCGAGAAGTAAGGCTTCTCATGGAAGCCCAATGCCCCCGCATAAAAGACGGCGGGAAAGGACTTGATCGCGGTGTCGTAAGCCTGCACGGCATTATTGAAGTCGCGCCGGGAGACGGCAATGCGGTTCTCCGTTCCTTCCAACTGGGCCTGGAGGGTGACGAAATTGCCCGTGGCTTTAAGGTCGGGATAGCGCTCCACCACCACCAGCAGGCGTGAGAGAGCAGAGGAAAGCTGGGATTGCGCCTGATCGAATTCGGCCAGCTTCGCCGGGTCACTAGGGGCGACGCTCGGATTGATGTTGACCTTGCCCACCGAAGCGCGCGCCTCGGTGATTTGCGTCAGGGTGGATTTTTCAAAATTGGCCGCGCCGGACACCGTGGCCACCAGGTTCGGAATCAGGTCGGCGCGGCGCTGATAATCGGTTTGCACCGTCGCCCACGAACTGTCCACCGCCTGCGACAGGCTCACCAGGCGATTATAGCTTCCGCCCGCAATGACGATAATCACCAGAACGATGATGCCCAGCACGACAAGAACACCGCAACCAATGGCAAGTTTTTTCATAGAATCCTCTTCTTGTGGGTCATCGTAGCCCAAATCCTCCGAGGGGCAATTACAATGGGCGGAAGAATTTGTAAAGCGATGCCACGACCTGACAAGGCGGCCGGGCACCGATTGGGATTAAGATTATGACGCCTCCCCCCATACACCCAAGCGAAATTCTTACGTATAATCCGTAAAATGCCTCTCGGTATCTTTGGTTGGAACAGATTGGCCGACAACAGGTTGCAATCGAAAACAGAGCAAGTATTCATTTTACGGTTATTACGGTTCTTGACGGTCTCCATGATTCTTTTTTTCTTTTTTTTGCTTTTAATTACTTTTAAATGGCCTGAATCGCCCTGAATCCGGGCGGACAATTCAAGGCTTCCCGGACCAGGCCCGAAAGGCTCCGTCGTCCAGATCATGGCCGCAGAACGACACAGGTTTTCGCAGATTGAGTTCATAATTCTTAATTCAGCCTTCTTTGTTCTGCCTTCATAATTCAGACTTTTCCTTTAAGTATGGCACAAACAGGGAAAAGTGTACACCCCGCCGCGGGATCAAATTTCAACACACGAAACCCCTGTAAATATTGATGAAAACGGATGTCCGGGGCCGTATTGTCAAGTATGTTTCTTGGCAAGGGACCCGTTTTTCTCACGCCAGACGAAAAAGGCCAGGGATTTTGACAGATGAAACATGCTGATCAGGATGGGGAACCTCCAGCAGGCTGCCAGGTTGAGCGTCCCCCCATCCGGACGACGACCATGCCAGCCACCGCTGCACGTAGCCGCCAATGCGGATGACATCCGCACCTTGCTCAATGTCAGCGGGCCGTTCTCGCGGCGGTTTGGTTCGCTGCTTCTTCCGTGGGGTGCCGGGCGCTGTCGAGGGTGTTGCCTTGGAGGACGACGCCTTTCAGCTCGCCTTTGCCGGCGGAGAGAAATGTTTCCGTGCCCGCAAATGCCCGGCTGTTTCGCACGATGGCGCCGAAGCAGCGATCCAACCGGATCACGGGAGCGTCTGCCAAAGGTTTGCGGTCTGTCACAGAGTCCAGTTCCGGTTCCTTGGAGTCCTGGATTAAGAACGCCGGGCCTCTGTCAGCGGTCACTTGCACGTTGTGCAGTTCCAACGCCTCGGTGTTGCGTGCCTTCATCCCGATCTTTGCCGACGCGATCACGTCGCTGATTCGCAGCCCGGAAATCGGCAGCTCCGGCAGTCCCTCGATGTCGGTGGCCACCTTCGCGCCAATGATTGACATGTGACTGATCGCGATGTTGCGGAACACCGGCGTTTTCTCGGAGACGGGTTGCGCCGGAGGCGTGACCTCGCCCTCCATGAGATAGTAGCTGGTGACGTTGATTGCCTGGCCGACGTCTTTCATTGTCCAGTTATCAAAGCGGACGTTTTCAACCATGCCACCACGGCCGCGCTGGCTTTTGATCCGCACGCCGATTTGGGTGCCATCGCAGGTCAGGTTGTCAGCGACCACGTTGCGTATTCCGCCGGCAGTTTCACTCCCCAGCGTGACAGCGCCATGGGCGTGATGCACGGTGCAATTGCCAATGGACACGTTTTCGGTCGGTCGATTAACCCGGCGTCCGTCAGCGTCCTTGCCGGATTTGAGAACGATGCCATCGTCGCCCGTGTCAATGCAACAATCGGAGATTCGCACGTTGCGGCTGGAATCGACGGCGATGCCATCGGTGTGAACCCCGGGATAGGTTTCAATGATGACGTTGCGAACCACGGCATTGTCGGTGTAGAGCAGGTGAATGGTCCACATGGAAGAGCCGACGAAACGGACGCCCTCGATCAGGACGTTCGTGCTGTCCATGGTGCGGACAAAGGAAGGCCGAAGTTCCGGCGCGGCTTTCTGATAAAACTCGTCCGGCGCGGGCGTCTTCACTTCGAGTTCCGCCAGGAGTCGTTCCCAATTGGGTCCGTTGGCTGATCCCGGGTCGCTGCCGGAAGCTTTTGTGCGCGGCATGAGGTTCAGCCACTCGGCATTGTCGGTGGCAAGCACGCCCCGGCCGGTGATCGTTACGTTCTCCAGATTTCGACCGCCGATGAGCGGAACGGGCGTAAGGCATTCGATGCCCTGCTGCCGGCCTTTGGTGAACGGAAGCCGGGTCGCTGGGAACCGGAGGGTGGCGCCTGCCTCAATGTCGAGCACAAGATTGTTTACCAGTTCGATTGGCCCGGTGATGTAGTTTCCCGGCGGGACGCAAACTGTCCCCCCTCCCGCAGTCTTTGCTGCCTGGATGGCGGACCGGATGGCCTCTGTGGACGGTGTCGAGCCATCGTTGTGTGCTCCGTAGTCCATAATGTTAATGACCGGCGCGGCGCTTTGGGCGTGGAAAGGCAACAGCAAAAACAGAAACAGATTCCCGCTAAAGCGCCCGCGGGACGCGGAGGTGAAAAGCTTCATGCCGGCCAACATATCGAAAACGTTTCAGTCCGTCCAGACTGCCTGACCGCTGAAACCAAACCGCGCTCATTCGCCTTGAATCCAGCGCGCAGGGCGGGATACTCGAGGGATGAACCGCAGAAAATTTATCAAGCTTGGTGTTTTGGGCGCGGGCGCGACGTTCGCCGGGGCTGAATCATTGCACAGCGAGCCGGTCACAACTTCGCCTGGCGGCAAAGCGCCCGTGACGGTGGCAATGCCCATCAGTGTCGCGCCCCTGGCGCAACGCGACCTGGATGTGGTCTTTGATGACATGCGGACGCGGGCGGGCGTGAATGCGCTTTTCATCTTCAGCTATACCCACGAGCCACATCGCGCCGGAGTGGAGCCGGCGGCTTTTCACGGCGGCAATTACGCGCGGCCGCACATGCAATTCTACAAGAATACGCCGCTGACGCTGGCGGACATGCGCGCGCCGGAATTTGGCGACATGGATGTTTTGGAGCGGGTCATTCCCGCCGCGCGCAAGCACGGCATCCGGACATTCTGTTTCCTGCTCGAAGACAATTCACTGCCGGCGTCGGTGAAGGCGAATTGGAAAACGCTTTACGAGGCGGATCATCATGGACGGCGCACCGAGGGCCATCCCGGCGGACCATGTTTCAATAATCCCGGCTACCAGAATTTCACGCTGGGATTAGTCGAGGATTACGCGCGCTCCTATGACATCGGCGGCATCATGTGGGGGTCGGAGCGCCAAGGGGGCTTGCTGAATACGCTGGGCCTTTCCCAAAGCTACGGACAGGACCCGGGGCGCACCACCTGTTTTTGCGAGTTCTGCCTGAAAAAAGGTCGCGAGCGCGGCATCGATGCGGAGCGCGCGCGGCAAGGATTTGACGCGGTGGAAACCTTTGTTCGAAACAGCCGCGCCGGGCAGCGTCCACGCGACGGTTACTTTACGGAATTCTGGCGGTTGCTGCTGAAATATCCGGAAGTGCTGGCGTGGGAAAACCTATGGGCGGCCAGCCGTCATGAATTGTAGGCGGCGATCCATCGCAAAATCAAGTCGGTCAATCCCGCGCTGCAAGTGGGCTGGCATGTCTGGCAGAATGTCTCGTTCAGCCCGTTCCAGCGCGCGGAGGAAAATCTGGCGGAGCTGGCGGACTATTCGGATTTCATCCGGCCGGCGCTTTACAACAATGTGGCCGGCGGACGCTTCAAGAGTTTTGTGAAAGGCGCGCAAGAATCGGTTTATGGCGACTTGTCTCCGGAAGCGACGCTGGACGTGTTGGGCCGGGAGTTGAACTACAACGAAGCGCCCTTGGACAAGCTTGCGGCGGCTGGTTTTTCGGCGGAGTACGTCGAGCGCGAGACGCGTCGTGCCGTTGAATCCGTGGCGGGTCGCCCGGTGCATATCTGGCCGGGGGTAGATATCGATGTTCCGCTGAAGGCGGATGAATCGCATTGCACGCCGCAAGGAGTGGCCCGGGCAGTGAAAGCGGCGTTTAAGGGCGGCGCGGGCGGCATCATCCTTTCACGCAATTATACCGAGATGAAGCCGGAGAATCTGTCCGGCGCGGGCAACGCGTTGCGTGAACTGGGGGTGATTTAAATCACTTTTTCTGGGACCTGGTTAAATTTAGCCATGCGAGTCGAGTTGTTGGCCTGGATTCTTTTGCTCTGCCTGGATGACTCTGCCGCACAGAAAATGCCTCGTCAACGCAATATCCGGGCTTGGCTTTACACATGTAGAAAACCAAATGGATAAAGAAACATGGACAAAGCTCTGGTGGGTCCCCTTTGACGGGGAAGCGGCGCGCATCCGTTTGGATCGATTTTGTATTCATTCCAGTTGTCAAATAGCTGGGAAAACCGAAGCGAAAGAGAGAAGAAGTCGGTTGGTTGGCCTCTATCACCAGCCATCCGACTGGGGAGCTTGAAGGACTTTTCCATCAAAGTTCAGCGGAGCTGGCATTGTTTTGCGTCACATCCACCCGTAGATTGGAGTCTGCGCCCGATGTGTGCGAATGAATTCCTTTTCCACCGCGCCGAGTCCGTGTAGGATCAGGAAAGTCAAAATGATTACAACTTTTAGAATCGAGTCGTTCAAATCAATTGAGTCAGCCGAACTAGCCTTGGGAACGGTGAACGTATTCATTGGCGCGAACGGCAGCGGAAAAAGCAATTTGCTCGAGGCGTTTGCTGTGCTGGCAGCGGCTGCTTTTGGACGCGTGGACCTGGAATCGCTTGTAAGGCGTGGTTGTCGCCCAGGAGGGTATTACCAACCGCTCTTTCCGGGAGGCCAACTCGACGCCGAGATAAAAATCCTGGCGGCCGGCAACGGGGTCAGCTATTGTGTCAGCTTGGCGAACCCGATGCGGCAGCGCCCTGCAGGATGGGAATTCCGCAGGGAAGTTCTGAAAAACGGTGAACATAAGCTTGTGGATCGTGAGACGCGCACCGACACAGGAAAGGGTGATCCGCAAGCGGGATTGGCAGCTCTAAGGTTAGCCGAGATGTCCGTCGAAAGCGAGGCGGCTGTTTTTCTACGAACACTCGCTGCTTACAGCATATATGCTCCAGACACTCCCGTTTTACGCGGTTGGACTCAGGATCCACAATTACGGGAGCCAGTGGGCCTTTCCGGCGGCAGGCTTGCGGATGCAGTCGCTGAACTGCAGAAGCAGGAAGGCGGCTCCAAGCTGGGGAATCAATTCAGCGCGGGAGTTGAATGGTTTGGTGGATTTGGAATAGTCGAGTCTGCGCCTCCAGCTCAGCATACTCCCAAACGCGCCATCGCCTTTATCGATCGCTTTTTTCGCACTGATAACGAGGCCCTTTACCTCTTAAACTCCAGTGACGTCAACGAAGGGTCACTTTATCTGCTGTTCGTCGACGTGCTTTGCCTTCACAAAGCGGCTCCCAAACTATTTGCGTTGGATAACGCAGATCATGGTTTGAACCCCATCATTGCGAAGAACCTGATGCGTACGATGTGCCAGTGGTTATTGGGTGCAAAAGAAGAGCGTCAGGTTCTATTGACCACCCAGAACCCAATGGCACTGGACGGGCTTCCGTTGCAGGACGACAGAGTCCGACTCTTCACCGTGGACCGTAACAATCGCGGAGGATCGACAATTCGACGGCTCGTTATCACGGAAGAACTCCAGAAGAAAGCATCGGAGGGATGGCCGCTTTCTCGCTTGTGGGTAAATGGACTTATCGGGGGCGTCCCAAATGTCTGAGCCCTTGCGGATCGCACTTGTAGCTGAAGGCCCCACAGAGAAGGTAATTATAGAGGCCGCGCTGTCCAGTATACTCGGGGCACGCGATTTCATACTTAGGCAACTTCAGCCCGAGGAATCACTTCCCTTTGGCCCCATCGGCACCGGTTGGGTTGGTGTATACAGATGGTGTCGTCAGGCAGTACTTCGCTCTGGAGGTTCACTCCGCGAAGACATTCTCTATCAGAGCTACGACATGCTCTTGCTTCAAGTTGACGCGGATGTTGCGGCGAAAAGATACTCGGATGGCAACATTCAAGAGGCTGATCTGGACTTGCCGTGCGACCAGCCTTGCCCACCGCCTTCAGCTTCCACGGACCGCCTCCGCAGAGTAGTATTGCGGTGGGCAGGTGAATCCGATGTCCCTTCAAGAACAGTTCTCTGTACGCCGTCGAAAAGCACGGAGGCGTGGGTGGTGGCTGCGCTCTTTCCGAACGATCTCGCTATGTCCCGGGGAATTGAGTGTTGGGACGACCCCGAGTCCCGCCTTCGTCAGCAGCCATTTGGTATTAGGATTCAGAAACGAGTAGAAGACTATAGAACTGAGGAGTGAAACGTTCTCCGATACGTTACGCGGTCCTTTGGCGTTTTTCTTTGGCCAGACGGAGGGATAAGCCCACCCATTTTTCGGTCAGCTCTCGGAGCCGCTTGTAGTTGGCCA
>JBEKDI010000020.1:0-59128 GCA_050014435.1 Verrucomicrobiota bacterium
CAACATCTCCCTCGCCAATGCGGTGGCTTCGACGAATCACTTGGACCTGTCGTCGATAAAGCGGGTGATGTCGGTAGTGAATTTGTTTTTTGGAAATGTGTGTAGTGTGTGACTGACTTACCAGGTGTCGGCAAAACACATCTCGCTCAGGCAGTTGGGTATGAAGCCATCAAAATGAACTTCCAGGTGCTCTACCGTTCCATCTTCGATCTGGTGCGCGACTTTATGAAAGACGAAGCCTTTAGCCAGCAGGACCGAACCCTGCGGCGTTACCTCCACCCGGAGCTTCTGATTATTGACGATTTTGGGCTGAAGCAGTTGCCCAAGAACTCCGGCGAACATCTTTTTGAAGTGATCATGCGCCGGTATGAAAACCGGTCCACCATTATGACCAGCAACCGGCCACTGGAGGAATGGGGCAAACTTTTGGGCGACGTGCCAACCGCCGGCGCGATCTTGGATCGTTTCTTGCACCACGCCCAGACCATCGCCATTACTGGGCGCAGTTACCGGCTCAAAGACCATGCGGCCATTGCCGGGAAGGAGGATAAAAACAAGAAGACCAAATCCAAGTCCAACGAACCTTCGACCGCAGAACCGGCGAGCTGAATGGCTCGCTTTCCGGTTCTGCTCGTTTTATTTTAGCAACATGCCAATCAACCATCATTGGCTTGACGCCATCAGAATGCGACCAGGCTTTTATATTGCAGAGCCTTCATTAACGGCACTCGCAGGCTTCATCTCGGGTTATGAGGCTGCATTAGGTTTGCACCGAATCAAGGAAGAGTGGCCACTGCCGGAGGACTTTAACGCTTGGGTTGCGTATCGGCTGCATTACAAAGAGTCAACCAGCGGCTGGAAAAACATGATTCTTGGGGCGAACCATTCAGAAGACGTAGCCTTTACCCTGTTCTTCAAACTGCTCGATGAGCACGCGTGCCGAAAGCCACATGTTGTTGCGAGGCTTGTTGGACATAAGAGACCCTATTATAAATCGGGACCACAAGGAAAGGAAAGGACGGAGCGATTCCCAAATGTTTCGCTGGTCACATTTACCGATGACCCCGGATTCATTGTGATTGCAGACAAACCGGGACGTCATCTCTTTTGTCGGAATAGGTTTTTCCCATCACTCGACTGGTTCCTGAGCTTGGCTGGCATAGACCAGTCCCGTTTGACGATAGTGGATCGAGAGACATTTGATCTGTGGGTGAAGGATGCCAAACCCAGCGATTGAAAAACACTTGCCTGCATCAAGAAGCCTGATATGAATTTAGCACCTCGGAGTGGCTGGTTTTGATTCGACCCCGAGTGGCTGGTTTTGAAGTGACCGGTGACAAGAGCGTGTCTGAAAATTCGCCCGGTCAGGGGACCGGGCCTACAAGAGGTTGGAATTCGGGCCGTTTCCTGCAGGCCGCGTCCCCTGACACGGCGTTGGGTGTGAGTTTTCAGACACGCTCTTAATCATTTATCGCCCCTCGGGCTGATGGACATGGATGGACGGGCAGGGACGAACACGGACGGCTTGCAATGGACAACCGCAATGGACAATGTATAATTGACAATTGACAATTGACAATTCAATGAGGAAGTCAGGGTTCGACGGAGTCTCACCCTGCTACCGTGTGGTCTCTCCGCGTGCGCGGGGCGACGCTCTAAACGGATGAGCCGCTCCAGCGGAGTTTTTGGCGGACGGCGGCGAAAAATGAGGTGTCGCGCAAATGAAGCAGTCTCGCCGCATAGCGGCTGCGCCGGATGGTGACAGCATCGTCCGCGCCCAGTTTGGCTTGGAGCTGGCCGTCCGCCGAGATGATGGTTTCAAGTCCCCGGCTGAGAAGTTTGACCCGCACGGCGGAGCCTGAGTCGATGATGACGGAACGATTGGAGACGGCATGAGCGCAGATCGGGGTGATGGCAAAAACCCGGGCGTCGGGGCTGATGATCGGCCCACCCGCTGACAGGGAGTAGGCCGTGGAACCGGCCGGCGAACTCACAATCAGGCCGTCGCCACGGTAGCGGGTCAGGGGCTGGCCATCGACCTGGACGTCGAGTTCGATGACGCGCGAGACGGCGCCGTGGCTGATGACGATGTCGTTGAAGGCGCGCAGTTGGATCGGGTTGCCCTGGCAATCGCCGGTTGCCTCGATGAGCGGGCGCGATTCGATGACATAATCCTTTTGCCAGATTTTTTGGAGGACGGCGGGCAAATCGCCGGCCGTGGCCGTGGTGAGGAAGCCGAGCCGGCCGAAGTTGATGCCCAGGATGGGGGTGTTGGAGCCGTGGATTTCGTGGACGACGTTCAACAGGGTGCCGTCGCCTCCGAAGACGAGGAGCAAGCCGGCCTGGCGGGCGAGGGCGGAGGGACTGGCGCAAGTGGCGCAGCGCAAGCCGGCCATGCGCGCGGTTTCCTCCACGGCCAGCACGGTGCGCCCGGCGCGGGCGATGAGGGCCGCGGCGCGCAGCACGGCACCGCGGCTGGCGGCGATGTCGCAATTGGCGATCAGCCCGATTTTTCGCAGCGTTTCAGGTTTCTTTTTCAAGCAAAACCAAAAATTCCTTGTTGCCCGCCGGCCCAAGCAGGGGCGAGGGGGTTTCGCCGCGCCAATGCAGGGCGGTTTTTGCGCCGACAAATTCCTTCAATTCACTCAAGACGCGGGCGTGGATGGCCGGGTCGGTGATGACGCCGGCGCCCTTGTCGGCCTCGGCCCTGCCCGCTTCGAATTGAGGTTTCACCAGCGCGAGGATTCTACCGCAACGGCGCAGCAATGCAACGGCGGGCGGCAATATGATTTTCAGGGAAATGAAGGAGCAATCGGCCACGAGCAGGTCCGCGCCGGCAAAGGGCGGGGGAAAACTGGCCCGGGTCAGGGAACGGGCGTTGGTTTTTTCCATGACAACGACGCGCGGGTCGCGCCGGAGTTTCCAGGCCAGTTGGCCGCGCCCGACATCGACGGCATAGACCAGGGCCGCGCCCGCTTGCAGCAGGCAATCGGTGAATCCGCCGGTGGACGCGCCCAAATCAATGGCGGTGCGGCCCGCGGGGTCCACCTGAAAATGGCGCAAACCATGTTCGAGCTTGTGGCCCCCCCGACTGACGTAACGTTCCGTCGCGGCCAGGATAACTTCCTCCCCGGGCTCTACCGGCTCGCTGGGTTTCCGCGCCAAGCGGCCGCCCACCCGCACCTGGCCGGCCAGGATGGCCCGTTGGGCTTTCTCGCGGCTCGGAAAAAAGCCGCGTTCGACGAGGGCTTGATCAAGGCGCGGGCGAGGCATGGAGGCATCCCGATGGCGCTAGTATGGTGTCACCGAAGTATTGTTCATGAATCCGTCGGCGAAACGCCCGCGCTCCCCGTGCATCAGAATTGCGCAAAGGATTTTCATGACACCCTATGCTAGGCCCCTTTTTGATAAACGCGGCGCTGGACGTCGCGGAAGGTGCTCAGGAACAAAGCATTCTCGGCGATGGTTTTTTGCACCACTTCCTTCAGCATGGAGAGTTCGGAGAAGTTCAGCACGCAATGGACGCTTTGGGCAAAGGCTTGGAGCGTGTTCAGGCTTTCAAAAGTCGGCCCGATCAAGAAGATCGTCGCGTAACGTCGCTGGCTCATGACCATCTCCTGCACCATGTGCAGGCTCGGGTTTTCCAAGAGGTCGCCGCCGGCGAAGGTTTCCTCGATGATAATCACCTGGTAATTGACCTGGTTGTAGCGGGTTTCAAACTGCGGATGGGTGTCCACCACGTGGACCTTGTAACCCAGCTCGACCAGGACGGCCTTGGCGATGTTGAGCGCCTCCGGCGAGGTGATGGCCAGCAGGGCCGGCTCGTCATCCGGCCCGATAAATTCAAATTCTTCCATGGCTCACTTCATTTTGAAGGTTGTGGGAAAGGACGGCGGGCCTTTGGATTTCACAGGCTCGACTTTCATCTTGAGGTCCGAAGTGCCGAGGCCTTCGCCGCGGGCCTTTTTGATCGCATCGATGCCGCGAGAGACGAAGCCGCGCTTGCTCGAATAGTTCAAGGCGCTTTCCTCGGTGATGATGTTTTGCTCGTAAGCCTCCAGGCAGGCCTGGTCGAAGTTCCGCCAGCCGAAGGAGTGGTTGGACTCGATGATGTCGTAGAAGCTCTTCCCCTCGCTTTCACCGTGAATAATGCTGTCCTTGGTGCGGAGATTGGCCCCCATGACTTCAATCAGCGCGAAACGCCCGCCCCCGATGCGCGGCGCCAGACGCTGGCTGATGATCCAACGCAAGGTGTCGGCCAGGCGGGTGCGCACCTGCTCCTGCTCCTCGGTTTCGAACATTCCCAGGACGCGGTTGATGGTCTGGCCGGCGTCGATGGTGTGCAGCGTGCTCAAAACCAGGTGCCCGGTCTCGGCGGCTCCCAGGCCGATTTCCACCGTTTCGCGGTCGCGCATTTCGCCAACGAGCACGACCTTGGGAGCCTGGCGCAATGCGGCGCGCAGACCGGCGGAAAAGGTGCTGAAATCACTGCCCATCTCCCGCTGGTTGAAGGTCGATTTCTTGTGCTGATGGATGAATTCCACCGGGTCCTCCAGGGTGATGATGTGGACGGATTTGGTGTTGTTGATTTCGTGGAGGATGGCGGCCAGGGTGGTGGTTTTCCCGGAGCCGGTGGCGCCGGTGACCAGCACCAAGCCGGTTTGTTCCTTAGCAACCTCACGGAAAAGTGTGGGCAATTTCAGCCCCGCCAGCGTCGGGATCTCCGTGTTGAGCTTGCGCATGACGATGGAGAATTTGCTGCGCTGGGTGAAGACATTGACGCGGAAACGCAGCATGTCGGCCACGCTGTAAGAGGCGTCGCAGGAGCCGGTGCGGATCAGGTCCTCGGTCAGGCGCGGATTGCCGTTGATCAGGTTCAAGGCGATCATTTCCGTTTGATACGGCGTCAAATGGTCCAGCGGCGGATTCATTTCCACCGGGATCAACTCGCCGTCTTGTTCCACCTGGAGGGGACGGTCCACGGTGAAATTCAGGTCCGAGACCGCTTTGCGCTTGCGCATGATGGTGTCCGTCTTGCGGTCCAGCCCCAGCATCGTCATCAGGATGTAATCAAGTTCGGCGCGGCGCATAAGTGTTGGTTTTGGTCATGGTTTGGAAAGGGCCATAATCACATTTCGTCCTCATCGGGCGGGCGGGAGAGGAAGGGGCGAAACTTCTTCTTGTCAATGCACTTTTCGTAGGCTTCCTCCGGGGAGATGCGTTTCATCTTCAGATGGTCCATGATCGAATCGTCGAGTGGCGAATTGCCGTATTTCTTGCCGACCTGGATCATGCCCGGGATTTGGTGGGTTTTGCCTTCGCGCACCAGATTGGCCACGGCGGTGTTGAAAACGAGCACCTCCAGCGCCGCCACCCGCCCCTTTTTGTCGATGCGCTTGAACAAGCCCTGCGCCACCACGCCTTTGAGCGCCTCGGAAAGGGTGGCGCGGATCTTGTTTTGTTGTTCGGCGGGAAAGACGTCAATGATGCGGTCCACCGTCTTGGACGCGCTTTGCGTGTGCAAGGTGCCGAACACCAGATGCCCGGTGCTGGCCGCTGTCAACGCCAGTTCGATGGTTTCGAGATCGCGCAACTCGCCCACCATGATGATGTCCGGGTCTTCGCGCAACGCGCCGCGCAGGGCCGAGGCAAAAGTCTTGGTATGCAGCCCCACTTCGCGATGGTTGATCAGGCAGCCTTTGCTTTCATGGACGAACTCGATCGGATCCTCGATGGTGATGATATGGTCTTTGCGGTTTTTGTTGGCGTAATCGACCATCGCGGCCAGAGTGGTGGATTTACCCGAACCGGTCGGGCCGGTCACTACAATCAGGCCCTTGTGCAACATGGCGAATTTCTTGAGCACGGCGGGCAGGGGCGCGTCGAATTTTTCAAAATCCTCGAAGGAAAGGACTTTGCTGGGAATCTGGCGGAAGACGGCGGCGATGCCGTATTTTTGCGTGAAAAAATTGGCGCGGAAACGCGAGACATTGGCGATTTCATACCCAAAATCGACGTCGCCGGTTTCCTCGAACGTCTTGATCTTATACTCCGGCGCGATTTCGTAGAGCATGATTTTGAGCTGGTCATCCTCGAGGGGGGGGTAATCCACGCGGGTCAGCTCGCCGTTGATGCGCAAGATGGGGGGGTTGCCTGAGGAGAGATGCAAGTCCGAGGCCTTCTGCTCGAACATTAAATTAAACAGAGCGTCAATCCTGGCCATAACGGTTAGTATGATTCACGACACCGCTGTTCTAGCAAAATCCCCGCAAACTGCAAGCCCCGATGAAATGAGGCAAATGAAGTTTTGATCAATGGGAACTTTGACTTTCCAGCCGCAGAACGGTGACGGACCAAGGGGCAAATGTGTAGTTGAATGTGGGCTTGATGTCCCGCACGGTCGTGGTGACGGGGACGATGTGGGTGGGGTCCTCGATTGAATTGGACTCGGCGGGGCCGGACCCGGAAAGGGTGATGGCTGTGGCCTCGGACGCGAGCGAGGCCAGGCCGCGCAGCGTGATCTCGACTGGTTTTGGCATCGACTCCGTGTTGACAATCTTCAGGTAAATCGCTCCGGTTTTGGCGTCCTCGGTGGCGCTGTAGTGGAGAGGAGGATTGGCAACGGCCGTCTTAAGGATCGTGTCGCCGTGATTGCGGCTGAACATGGCGCTGGCATGGTAGCTGGGCGAGCCATAAACATTGAGGGCGTTGTAGCCGATCAGGTCTGGGCGCCATTGCCGCGCGCCGGGGTTGACATTGACCAAAAGAGGGGCGTAACACTGCATGACAATGAGATCGGAATGGCGCTCCATCGCGGCCATCCAGGCGGCGTCGGCCAGGGCGGATTTTAGGCTGGGCGTGGGCGGCAATTTCCACGAAGGCGGTTCCCAAGGCTTTGTGTCTTCGTAGGCGGCCCATTCCCCGACAAAAATCTCCGGCCCATGGCGATCGTACTTGTCCCAATGCGCCGGTGAATCCTGGTCGAATGTGGCAGCGGCGGCATAATAATGTTCGTCAACCACATCAGGCTTGCGGCTGTGAATCATCTGGCTCCGGTGCTCGTTTCCAATGGTGGAAATGCACTTGAGGTTCGGGTACCTGGCTTTGATGGCGTCGTAAAACTGGGCGAACCGAGCTTCGTAGCTGCCCGACCCGTCAAAACAATCTTCGTTGCCGATTTCCACATAGGTGAGTTTGAAAGGGGCCCGATGGCCGTCTTTGGCGCGTTCAGCGCCCCACCGGGTCGAAGGGTCGCCGGTGACGTATTCGATTTCGTCGAGCGCATCCTGAACATAAGGGTCGAGGGCTGGGCCGGCGTTGATGTGCGTGTGTTTCAAGTTATATCCCGCATAGACGGCCAGCACCGGCTCCATGTGCAGGTCTTCGCACCAGTCGAGGAATTCCAGCAGTCCAAGGCCGTCGCTGGAACGGTAGCCCCAGCAAGAGGCATGGCCGGGCCGCCGGTCGAGCGGGCCGATGGTTTTTTTCCAGTCGAAACGGGTTTCGAGAGTGTCGCCTTCCACGTAATTGCCGCCAGGGAAACGGAGGAACGACGGCTTCATGCCCGCCAGCAGGTCCATGATGTCAACACGATTTCCGTTGGGCCGGTTGTGATACGTCGGAGGAAAGAGTGAAACCAAATTAAACCACACCGTGCCGGGCTGGTGGATGGCCAAGACCAGCCGCGCCCTGGCGGTGGGCGTGACGCCGCCTGTTTTCAGGGTGACGGTGTGCAACTTCCACGCGGGGCCGATGCCCGACACTTTCGCTTCGGCAAAGGTGACCGCGCCGTCCTCGCTTTCGATTGAAACCTTGATTCCCCCTTTAAAACCTTCGGCGGCGCGCGCGTAAAAGGAGGCGCGATATTTCATATGCGGCCTGACCGGGATGCCCCAATAGCCGTCGTTGGCAATGCCCGCAAAGCCTGACTCCGAAGCGGAGGCCGCCTCCAGGCGCAAGCTGTTGGTCAGGATGTCATTGAGCGGCAAGGTGCGATCCAGAGCGATGGTTGCCGGCGCACCCGCGAACGGGCCTTGCACGACTGACCAGTGGACGGGCTGGTCGGCGTTGTCCAGAAAGGCGCGGTTCTGGACCAGCTCGGCGTAAAGGCCGCCGTCGTAGGAATGGTTGATTTCCTCCGTCATCAATCCGTAGTGCAACGGGCTGACCTTCCCGACGGGTTGGTCAACATCAACAATCAGGGTGGTGCCTTCCGCGACGGCGGAAGCGACAGAGAGAGCCAGCCAGACCGGCAGGGTCGAAAAAAAGTGATTCATGGCAATATTTTCAAGTGACTTTGGCCAAAATGCGGGCTTTTGCAAGCACTTCTTATTGGGCCATACTTGCCCCGTTATGAATCGCCTGGCCTTGCTGATTCAGGAGGAAATCAGGCGCGACGGGCCGATCTCCTTTGCGCGCTTCATGGAACTGGCCCTCTACGCGCCGGGCCTGGGCTATTACGAACGGCAGCGCGAGATCGGGCGGCGCGGCGATTTTTTCACCAGCGTCAGCGTTGGCCCGTTACTGGGCGAGCTTCTGGGATTTCAATTCGCGCAATGGCTGGGCCGGGACGGTGCTCCCAACCGGTTGCACATCGTCGAAGCGGGCGCGCATCAGGGAGCGCTGGCCGCCGATATCCTCGGTTGGTTGCGGAAATGGCGCCCGGACCTGCTGGCCCGGCTGGAATACTGTCTGGTCGAGGCTTCACCGGCGCGCCGCGCTTGGCAGGAGCAAACTCTGCGTGACTGGCTGCCGCTCGTTAAATGGGTTTCCGACATTGCCGAAGCCTGCCCGGAGCCGGGCAGCCGCATCATTTTCTGCAATGAATTTCTCGATGCCATGCCCGTTCACCGCCTGGTTTGGGATGCCGCCGGGAAAAAATGGGAGGAATGCGTCGTGGCCTGTGAGAAAGGAGCTTTCGTCTCGCGCCAAGCCCCGCCGCCGCCCGAATTGGCCGAAGGCCTGCCGCGGATCGCCCCGGAACTGGCCGCGGTTTTGCCGCCCGGATTTGTCCTCGAACATTCCCCAGCCGCGGTGGCCTGGTGGAAAAAGGCGGCGGCAACCCTTGCGCGCGGAAAATTATTGACAATAGACTATGGCCTGGCGGAGCAGGAACGACTCCGCCCGGAACGCAGCGGGGGAACGTTGCGGACTTTTGCCCGCCATCATGCCGGCGGCGGCCTGCTCGACAATCCCGGCGAATGCGACATCACCGCGCACATCGATTTTTGCGCCATTGAGGAGGCCGGACGTGCCGCCGGGCTGGCCACGGAAGGGCTGATGGAGCAGGGCCAATTCCTTACAAAGATTCTCGCGCAAACCCTGGCCGAGCCGGGCGGATTTGAAGCGTGGACGCCGGCGCGGACGCGGCAATTCCAGACCCTGACCCATCCGGACCATCTGGGCCGCGCCTTCCGCGTGCTGATTCAATCTGCGAAGTAAACTATACGCAAAGCCCCCGGAAAAAGGCTTTCCGGTTCTATTTTTTCTTTGCCTCTTCGAGCTTGGCGATCATGGTCTCAGGGCCGCCGGCCAGGTATCCTACCTGTTTCCAAACCTCGGTGCCATCGGGCTTCAAAACGATCAGCGTGGGGTATCCGCCAATTTGGTATTTTTCCTGCAAGGCCTTGTTGGCGGCCTTCAAGTCGGCGGATTGTTGCTTCTGCGCCGGGAAATCGACCGTGACCAGCACCAGGTTTTTCCCCGCGTAGTCGGCGAACTCGGATTTCGAAAAAGTTTCCGCATCGAGCTTCTTGCACCAGCCGCACCAGTCAGAGCCGGTGAAATCGAGCAGGACCAGTTTATTCTCCTTTTTGGCCTGGGCGGTGGCATCGGGGACGCTGGTCAGCCATTGGGCATCAGCAGCCAGCAACTGGCCGGTCATCCAACAAAATAACAGGGCGGATATAATTTTTTTCATAGCGCATCGGCGTTGTTTACCATCTTATGATGATTATAAGCACAATTTGTTTCCCGCGCAACACTTCACGAGGCGGAAATTTCAGGTGCTTCGACAGGGCTGACTCGGAACCTAATGAGCTTCCGGGCGAGCTGATGCGGTAATACCGACCGGGTCAATTCGCCCGCTGGAAGGGATTAAGGAGATTCTTGCGGCCAAAGCCAGCCAGGCCGGCCAGACTCATGGACAACAGCATCATGCCCGATCCACCATCCGGAACCGGGGCTGCAGCGACCACAACATTTCCCCCGAAAGCACCATCGAGGGCGCCAGCAGTGGTGGGAAACGTCAGGCCGGTGCCCCCAAGGAAAAATCGCGACCTGTCGTAAGTGACTCCGGAAACTGTGGACATATCGGTTGCGCCGCTGAATCCGTTTGCAGCATGACAAAAACAAGAAGGAGGAAGACGGGAGTTTTAGAGAATATCCGATCTGAATTCATAGAGGTTATGGCCACAATCCACATTACAACACTCGATTAAAACCAACCGTTTTTTCCTGCCGGACATTTCTATGCACTGCGCAAATTTTGCGCAACCAGCCCAACCGCCGTGTAACTCTTGCGCACTCCCGACGGTCTAATTTCCCCGGGACCGGCGCAGAGGCGGATACAAACGCCTTTTGCCGGGTTGGCACGGGAGTTGCGCATGTTTTTGATTGACGTCAACGAGTTGGGAGCGCAATGGTGCGTTTTCCCGAACAGATTAACCGTAAATTCGAAACATAATAAGACATAATATTTATGAATATATTGCAAAGAAGCTTCATTCTGGGCGGCTGCGTGGCCGCTCTGACTCTGTTCACCGGCCATCACCTGATGGCGCAAGGCCGCAATTTTGACCCGGCGCAATTCAGGCAGGACCGCCTCGACCGCGCACACGAACAATTGGAATTCACCAATAATGAGGAATGGAAGGCCATTGAGCCGCTGGTCAGCAAAGTCGTCGATGCACAGCGGGATGTCTTCAGCATGAGAGCGGGCGGCATGTTCGGCGGCCGCGGCGGCCGGCGCGGAGGCGGAGATACGGCCAACACCAACGGAAACCAGCCGCGACCGCGCCGAACTCCCTTTGGTGAACCCAGCCCGTCCGTAACCGCGTTGCGGGAGGCCATTGAAGCCAAGGCGCCGGCCAAGGATTTGCAGGCCAAGCTCGCCGCCGTCCGCGCCGAAACCAAGGCCAAGGAAGACAAGCTCGAGGCCGCTGAGAAAGATCTGCGCGACGTCCTGACCGCGCGGCAGGAGGCCATCGCAGTTTCCAACGGACTTATAAGGTAGAGGGATGAACGAGACAAAAACAGCGGAGGTTTCGTCAACCCAGTTGCTGGACCGGATGGTCGCAGCCAAACAGCTCTCTTCCACCGACGCGGCGATTCTGAATCAGCAAAACCGCGCGGCCAAGGGCGCGCCGGTGCAAAGCGAGGAGGAGATTCTTCGCTGGCTGGCCGGGGAATACGGGCTTGGGTTCACCACGCTGGATAACATCGAGCCGGACCGCGAGCTTCTCTCCCTGTTCCCGGCGCGCGTTTTGCTCAAGGCGGAATTGCTGCCGTTGCAGCGGGTCAACGGCACGGTGGAAGTGGCCACCAGCCGGCTTTTTGCCACACACGCGCTCGACACGCTCAAAACACTGACCGGGCTGAAGCTCAAGCCCATCCTGGCCCCCGGCGAAGCCATTCGCCGCGAGATGAAAAAGCACCTCGGCGTGGGCGCGGACACGATCGACACGCTGGACGAGGACGCCCCGCTTCAGGTCGTCGATGAGTCGGGCGAGGAGGACACCAATCTGGACAGCGCCGCCGAGGACGCGTCGATCATCAAGTTCGTAAATCAAGTATTGACAGACGCCATCGAGCTGCGCGCGTCGGACATTCATCTGGAGCCGTTCGAGGACGAGCTGCGCATTCGCTACCGCATCGACGGCGTGCTGCAGGAAGTCCCGGTGCCGGCGCAGATCAAGCGTTTCCAGCCGGCCATCGTTTCGCGCGTCAAGATCCTCAGTCACTTGAACATTGCCGAGAAACGGCTGCCGCAGGATGGCCGCATCAAAATCCGCGTGGCGGACAACGAGGTGGACATCCGCGTGTCCATCATCCCCATGCTGCACGGCGAGGCGGTGGTCATGCGGTTGCTGCGGCAGAAGGCCACGCTGCTGGGCATGGAACAACTGGGCCTGGCCCCGCGCGAGTTGGGCTTGTTCCAACGCGTCCTGGCACTGCCCCACGGCATCATGCTCATCACCGGCCCGACCGGCAGCGGCAAGACCTCCACGCTCTACACGGCGTTGAGCACGATCAACGATGCCATTCGCAAGATCATCACCATTGAAGACCCCATCGAGTATCAGTTGCGCGGCGTCAATCAAATACAAGTGTCGGAAAAATCGGGCCTGACTTTCGCCCGCGGGCTGCGTTCCATTTTACGCCACGATCCGGATGTGATACTGGTGGGCGAAATTCGCGACCAGGAGACGGCGCAGATCGCGGTGCAGGCCTCCCTCACCGGCCACCTGGTCTTTTCCACCCTGCACACCAATGACGCTCCGGGCGCATTGACGCGCCTGGTGGACATGAATGTGGAGCCATACCTGGTGGCCTCGTCGTTGGAGGCGGTCATGGCCCAGCGCCTGGTGCGCGTTCTTTGCGAAGCCTGCAAGATCGAGGATACCACCGCCACGACGGTCGCCATCAGGGAGCAGGCCGGCTTGCCGCGCAACGTCAAAATCTTTCGCACCGTCGGCTGCCAGGAATGCCGCGGCACCGGTTACCACGGGCGTCATGCCATTTTCGAGTGGATGGAGATGAACAACGAGATTCGTGAGCTGGTTTTGAAGAACTCCTCCAGCGGCCAAATCCGCGAAGCGGCCATTCGCAACGGCCTGCGCAGCTTGAGCGATGACGGCTGGCGGCTGATCGGCCAGGGCGTCACCACCGTGGAAGAAGTCATGCGCGTGACCAAGGACCAGACGTTGAGCATCGCCAAAAACGGCCACGGGGCCGCCGCCGAAGCCATCGTCGCCAAATAAAGTCAGGCAGCATGCCGCAATTTCAATACAAAGCATTTCAAGCCGACGGCACGACTGCCGAAGGCCAGCTCGAGGCGGGCGGACGGCAGGAAGCCTTCCGGCAAATGGAGCAGCGCGGGCTGAAACCTATCGTTCTAAAGGAAAAAGCCAATGGCGCTCCGCAAAAAAACGGCGGCGCCCCGGCTTTATTGGGCCGGAACTTGCGTTTTCAAACCAAGCGCGTCACCCCGCGCATGTTGGAGAATTTCACCCGGCTCCTTTCGAGCTTGCTGGCCTCGGGGGTGCCGCTCAGCCGCGCCCTGGTGATTCTTTGCAAGGAAGCCGTCAACCCCACGGCGGCCGCCAAATGGAAACAGATTTACGATTCAGTGGTGGATGGCATATCGCTGGCCGAATCGATGGCCCGCATACCGGACACTTTCCCCCGCGTCTATGTGGCCATGGTGCAGGCGGGCGAGACGGGCGGATTTCTTGACCTGGTGCTGGCCCAGATCGCGGATTTCCAAACGCGCGAAAAAGAATTGCGTTCCAAGGTGATGGCCGCCCTGCTCTATCCGGCGATCCTCCTTTTACTGGCGGTGGGCGTGCTTATTGTCTTGATGACCTTCTTTATTCCGCGATTCCAAACCATTTTCGCGGGGATGGGCGGAGAATTGCCTCTATTGACCCAGGCCATCGTCGGGTGCAGCCATTGGATCCGGTCCTACGGCATCTTCATCGGGCTCGGGCTCGTCATTGCCGGCTTTTTATTGCGCGGCTGGGTCGCATCGGAAAAAGGACGGCGCGCCTGGGAGGGATTCATCCTGCGCGTGCCGATTCTCGGGCCGTTATTGAGCCAGTTTGCCATGGCCCGCTTTTGCCGCATGTTGGGCACCCTGCTCAATGCCGGCGTGCCGCTGGTCGAGGCGCTCAATGTCGCCCGCAAATCCATTGGCAACCAGATCCTGGTTGATGCCGTTTCCAATTCCATTGACCGGGTCAAGGAAGGCGCGCAACTGGGCGCCAGCATGGCCGACTGCCGCAATCTCTTTCCCGGTTCCGTCCTGGAAATGATCGCCGTGGCCGAGGAAAGCGGCAAGCTCGACCAGGAACTGATCCGCATCGCCGCCGTCACGGAAAGCGATTTGGACCGCAACCTGAAGACCGGCGTGGCGGTGCTTGAGCCGGTCATGCTCTTTTTCATCGCCGGATTTATCGGAATAATCTTCATCGGCATGATCATCCCCATCTTCAAGATGCAGGACCTTATCAAATAGACTACGAATCAGATTTTATGAAACTCACTCGATCAACAAGGAATCAGACAAACTCCGCGCGCAACCGCGCGTTCACCCTGGTGGAACTGTTGCTGGTGCTGACCATTCTCGCCATTCTGGCCGGAATTGTTCTGCCCAAGATGACCGGCCGCACCCAGCAGGCGCGCATCACGCGCGCCGCGACAGAAATCTCCACCTTCACCACCGCCCTGGGCGCGTTTGAGGTGGACAACGGCTTTTATCCCAAGGGCAGGACCGGCTTGCAAGCCCTCATCCAAAAGCCCTCCAACGCCCTTAACTGGCACGGCCCCTACCTGGAAAACACGACCGTCGTCCCGGCGGATCCGTGGGGCAATCCTTATGTTTACGAATGCCCGGGCAAACACAATCCCACCGGGTTCGACCTGATGTCCGGAGGGCCTCCTGGAGAAAACAATGTCATTTGCAACTGGCAAACGCAGCGGTAACCGCGCCGCTTTCACCCTCGTCGAACTCATCCTTGTGATGACGATGATGATCATAGTGATCGGGGTGGTGTTCCCTTCCCTGAAGGGGTTCTTCCACGGGCGCAACCTCGACAACGAGGCGCTCCAGTTTTTATCGTTGACTCGCTACGGGCAGAGCCGCGCCGTCGCCGAAGGCATCCCGGTCGAGTTATGGATCAATCCGGCCCAGGAAACCTACGGATTGCAGTCCCTCTCCGGCTACAGCGAGGGCAGCACCAATCCCATGGTTTTCGCGGTGGACAAAACCGTGCAGATTGCCTTCAGCGCGCCGCCCACCGCCCTGACCCGCTCCAATGTCTGGACGCAGCCCTCGGGCCGCGCCGGCGTCCCGGGCAAAATCCGCTTCCAGCCGGACGGTTTCATCAGCGATACCAGCCCGGAAAACATTTTCCTTCGCGAACAGGGGGCGGGCGGCGAAATCTGGATCGCGGAAGCCCCGACACATTTAAGATATGAAATTCAACCCGGTCATCCACAAAGCATCCGCCGCTAAACGCGCATTGCGCGCTTTCACGCTGGCAGAAGTGCTGGCGGCGATGATGTTCATGGCCATCGTCATCCCGGTGGCCGTGCAGGGGCTGCGAATCGCCGGCCTGGCGGGCGAAGTCGGCCAGCGCAAAATCGTCGCCGCCCGCATTGGCAACAAGGTCATGAACGAACTCAAAGTGACCGGCCAACTGCAAAACACCACCCAAAGCGGCGTGGTCAAGGAAGGCGGCTTGCCGTACCAATGGTCGGTGCGCAGCGCGGCTTGGACGGAAGACACCACCAGCCCGATGAACCTCGTTACCCTCACTGTGGCCTTCACCGCCCAGGGCAAACCCTACGATGTCAAGTTGAGCACCCTTTTACCCCAAACGGTCCGATGATTTTCACTCCTAATCTTAATCTTAATCGTAATCTTAATCCCTCAGAAGGATTAGGATTAAGATTAAGATTAGGAACTGAAACCGGATTTACGCTGGTGGAAATGCTCATTGCCACTTCCATCATGGCGATGCTGCTGGTGGCGATTCATGCCGCGTTTTACAGCGCCTTGGGCTTGCGCCAGAAGACCATTGATTCCATCGAAGCCAGCCTGCCTGTCGAAGAGGCCTTGCAAACCATGCAGCGCGACCTGGCCAACATTGTCATTTCGACCAACGGCATTCTTTTTGGCCCCCTGCAAACCACCAATCCCACCAACACCCTGCCGGGGCAGACCGGCCCGGACTTTTACGTATCCGGCGGTGAATTGGACGGCATGGCGCCCTGGGGCAACGTGGAAAAGATTGATTATTTATTGACTGCCCCGACGAACGGCAGGGTCGGCCCGGGCATGGACCTCGTCCGCGCCGTCACGCGCAACCTCCTGCCGGTCAACCTGCCGTCCATGCCCGAGGAGAAACATGCCATCTTGAGCGGCGTGCAAAGCCTGACCTTCCTTTATTACGACGGCACGCAATGGGACCCCACTTGGGACACCACCCAGCAGACCAATTTACCCCTGGCCATCAAGGTCCAGATTCTGATGGCCGGGCGCAACGTCGGCGGCGTGGCGTCAACTCCGCCCTTGGAACTGGTTGTGCCCCTGGACACGCTTCTCACTACGAACTCCGTCACGTCCACACAATTATGACGGCCTCAATTCCTAATCCTAATCTTAATCTTAATCCTGCCGAAAGAGGATTAAGATTGGGATTAAGATTAAGATTAGGAGCGGCTAAAACGCGCGGTTCCATCCTCATCATTGTCCTTTGGGTCACGTTTGGTTTGTGCAGCATTGCGCTCTATTTTGCCCAGTCCATGTCCATGCAATCGAGGGTGGCGGACAACATCGTGGCCGGCATGGAGGCTGACCAAGCCATCGAAGGCGCGGCCCTCTACATCAGCAACGTCATCGCCACCCTTGGCATCTCCAATAATATGCCTTCCCCGGCTTATTTCCGGGCCAATGCCGTCAAAGTGGGCAACGCGACCTTCTGGCTGGTTGGCCGCGACACGAACGATTTGGCAACCTCCGCGCAGGGCGATCATCCCATCTGGGGTCTGGTCGATGAAGCCTCCAAGGTGAATCTCAACACTGCCACTGCCGCCATGTTCCAGAATTTGCCGCAAATGACGCCGGATCTCGCCGCGGCGATGTATGATTGGCGGACGGGCAGCAATGCCCCCGCCAGCACGGGCGGCGCAAAATCCCAGGTTTACTCCGGCCTCAATCCGCCATATCTCTGCAAAAACGCTCCTTACGAGACGATTGATGAACTGAGCCTGGTGTACGGCATGGAAATGGACTATCTCTATGGCGAAGATGCCAATCTCAACGGCATCCTTGATCCCAATGAAAATGACGGCCCCGCTAACCCGCCCAACGACAATCAGGACGGAATCCTGAACCCGGGCTTGTTCGAATACGTCACCGTCTGGACCGTCGGGGAATCAAAGACAATGACCAATGGCACCGCGCGCGTTGCCGTCAACAACACCGCCGGGTTGACTGCCTTGGCCACAAATTTTCCGTGGCTCTCCCAGTATCTAACCGCGGGTCGCAGCACTGGCGGCAGGTCAGGCTCCTCCGGACGCACTGGCACTACCACAACCACTGCAGCCTACACCAACGTTCTGCAATTTTACGTGCAGAGCGGGATGCCGGAAAATGACTTCCAGCAAATCGAGCCGTATCTCATGAATCCGTCCACGAAGGGTCTGGTTAACGTCAACACCGCCACCTCCGTGGTCCTTGGCTGCATCCCCGGCATCGGCTCAAACACGGCGCCGCAAGTGCTCAGTTACCGCCAGTCCAATCCGCCACTCACACCTTCGATTAGCTGGCTCAAGACGGCCCTGGGCGGGAATGTCTCAGCCTGCGCCCAGGCCGGCAACTATGTGACGGCCTACTCTTATCAGTACACCGCTGACGTCGCCGCCGTGGGGCATTATGGCCGCGGTTATCGGCGGGTGCGGTTTGTTTTTGATTGCAGCAGCGGCACGCCGCTGATCGTCTATCGCCAGGATTTGACCCATTTGGGTTGGGCGCTTGGCAAAAAGCTGCATGACCAGCTTCTGGCCCAAAACATCCGATGAACCCGATACTCCAATTGCTCAAACGCAAACGCCCCGCCTCCATCCTCGGCCTGGCCCTGGACGGCAACCGCCTCGAGGTGGTGTCCCTGCGCCGCAGCAACGGCTCCTTGCAGCTCCGGCAAACCCTGGCCGTCACGCTGGCGCTGAACCCGTTGACCGACGCCGCCGAGTTGGTGGGCCGGGAAATCCGCAATCACCTCGACCAGGCGGGCATCCGCGAACGGCGTTGCGCCGTCTGCCTCCCGCTCAGTTGGGTGTTGAGCCTCCAAACCCAGGTGCCCGAAATGTCGGAGGCCGACCGCGCCAGTTTCCTGCAAATCGAGACGGAACGCGGTTTCAGTTCCGCGCCGGAAACGCTTTTCACCGCCCAATCCTTTTTCAACACGCCAACCGGCGGACAATACGCCACGTTGCTGGCCGTGCCGCGCGACCAATTGGAATCCTTGCAACGGGTCCTGCGCGCCGCCCGGCTCAAGCCCGTCCTTTTTGCCCTCGGCGTCACCGCCCTGCAAGCCGCCAAGGCCGATCCCGCGCGCGTCGTGCTCCTGGCCGTGCGGAATAATGCGGTCGATCTGCAAGTCACCGCCGGCGGCGGCATTGTCGCCCTCCGCTCCCTGGACGGCGCCATCGATACGCAAGGCGCGCAGAAGACCATTTCCGCCGACCTGGTGGCCCGCGAAATCCGCATCACTATGGGCCAAATGCCCGGCGGACTGGCCGTGGCTCCCGGCAAACTCAAAATCGCCGGCCAGGGAGAGATGGCAAAGCAACTTGTCCAGGACCTCTCACCCCGCCTCGCCGCGCTGGGGCTGAAGTTGGAGTTGATGGACAAGTCCACTGCCGCGCCGTTCGACCAGCCGCTGCCGCCCGAAACCGCCCTTTCCATCGCCCTGGCCCTGGCGGCCAATTATGTCCGGGGCATTGATGTCGAGCCGGATTTTCTTCCGCCCAAAGTGCAGCCCTGGCGGCAATTGGTCGCCACGCGCCTTTCCCCGCGCAAGCTGGCCTACGCCGGCGCGGCGGCCGGCGGTTTGCTCTTGTGCGTGGCGGCGGCCTTCGGCGTCCAGCAGTGGCAGATCTCCTCCCTGCAGTCGAAGTGGAACGCCATCGCCCCGACCGTCAACGAGTTGAACGGCGACCAGGATCTGATTAAAAAATTTCGCCCCTGGTACGACACCTCCTGCCGCGATTTGCAAGTGCTGCGCAAACTCAAGGACGCTTTCCCGGAGGACGGCTCCGTCTCGGCCAAAAAAGTTGAGATTCACGACATTTCCACCGTGACTTGTTCCGGCATCGCGCGCGACAATGAGTCTTTTCTCAAACTCCATGCCAAATTGGGCGACGACACCAACCAGGTCAGCGGCCTGCACGCCGAGGTGCATGGGCAAAAACCCATGGACTTCACCCTGACTTTTCAATGGGAAGGAGGCCAGCCCAATGGAAACTAAGAACCGCGAGAAGATGTTGCTTGTTGCCACCGGCGCCTGCCTGGTCCTCCTGATCTTGAACTGGCTGGTCATCTCGCCCCTGACCGCAAGCTGGCATCATCGCTCCGACCGCATCGCCACGCTACGAAAATCGCTGGCCGACGGAGCCATGCTCTTGCGTCGCCAGGACTCGATCCGGGACCGCTGGGAACACATGAGCACCAATGCCCTCTCCGGCACGCCCACCGTGGCCGAACGCCAGCTCTTCGACGCCTTTGACCGCTGGGTGCGTCAGAGCGGCGTCACCGAAGGCTCCTTCAAGCCGCAATTGAAGCAAACCGACGACAACTATTCCGTGATGGAATGCCACGCCGAAGTGACCGGCTCCTACGGCACAGTCGTCCGTTTCCTCTTTGATCTGGAAAAAGACCCGATGGGCCTGCAATTGCAGGACATTGAACTGACGGCCCGCGACGACGCCGGACAGCAAATTTCCCTCGGCCTCGAACTCAGCGGCTTGCTGCTCCCGCCCTCCAACCCATGAACCGGATCCTCATTACCGCCATCTTGTTGCTGTCCGTCGGGACCGGCCTGGCCGCCGCCGCGCCCGAGACCAACGCAGGCGCGGGCCTGGACTGGAGCGCGTTCGAATCCATCGCGCAGAAGAATATTTTTGACCCCACCCGTTCGGGCCGCTCCAGGGGGGGCAGGGCCAAGGCGGCGGTCGTGCGCACTTTCACCTTTTGCGGCACGATCAATGACGAAGTCGCCATCTTCAAAGGCGACGGCGTGCCGTCCGACGGCGGGGATTTGAAGGTCGGCGCAACCATCAACGGATTCAAAGTGATGAAGATTCCCGTCAGTTACGCCGATGCCACCGTCATCTTGACAGACCCGGCCGGAACCATTGTAACATTGAAAGAGGGCGAAAACATGCGGCGGGAGGAAGATGGGCCGTGGGTCAAATCGGACCAGCCGGCACCCGCGCCCGTGGCGGCCTCGGAAACACCGGCGGATGAATCCACCGCGTCACCCGCTCCGGGCTCTGCCGGCGGGAACGACGTGCTGGCAAGACTTAGAGCAAGACACAAACAAGAGGAGTAATGAATATGAAGAACCTCGCAATGATCGTCCTGGCCGCCCTGGCGGCCGCAGGCCTGGCCACAGCAGCCGACACCGAAACCAACGCCCCGCAGACGGGCGTTGCCACGCCCGCGGCCAAAGCGCCGCCCGCCACCAACGCCCCGGTGACAAACGCCCCGGCCACCAATGCCCCGGCCATCGCCGGGACCAGCGACGCCGCCGACCTGGCACCCACCAACGCCGTGCGCATGAATTTTCACGAGGCGCCTTTGAATACGGTCTTGAATTATCTGAGCAAACGAATGGGCTTTGCCATCAATTCAGATGTTGATATCCATGGCACCGCCACCATCGTCAGCGAGCAACCCGTCGGCACCAACGAGGTCATCGAGTTGCTCGGCGCCGCCCTGGCCAAAAACAACTACGCCGTCTCGCGCAACGGCCGCATCCTCACCATCACCACCGCGGATTCGGCCAAAACGGGGCCTTTGACCCCCGTCAATCATCCCGAGTCCCCCGCCGACATCCCGATCAATGACCAGATCGCAACAGACGTTCTGCCCGTGCATACCCTCAATCCCACACAGTTGAAGAAGGACCTCGACGAACTGGTTCCGCCCGGCGCGACCCTGGACGCCAACGAAGCCGGCAATGCCCTCGTCATGACGGGCCGCCAGAAGGACATTCACCGTTTTGCCGAGATCATCGCCGCGCTGGACAGTTCCAGCGTGTCGGAGGTCGAGGTTTTCGTCCTCAAGTTCGCCGACGCCAAATCGGTCGCGGACGAATTGAAGGAAGTTTTTCAAAGCCCGGATTCGAACGTTTCCCGTGCTGACGCGCGGACGCGTTTTCAGGGCCGGGGCGGCGGGGGCGGCGGTTTTGGCGGCTTCGGCGGTTTTGGCGGCGGCGGGGGCGGCGGCAACACCAGCAGCGACAGCTCGGAGAAAAACGCCTCCAACAAGGCCGTCTTCACCTCCGACGATCAAATGAACGCCATCATCGCCAGCGCGCCGCCGGACTATTTCCCCATGATCTCAAACGTGGTGGACCAACTGGATCAACCCACTTCGGACATTACCATGATCAAGGTGTTCCACCTCAAATACGCGGATGCGACGGAAATCGCCAACGAACTTTCCAGTCTCTTTCCTGACGACACCAGCAACAACAATCAAAACAATCGCTCCATGGGCACCCGGTTTCTCCCTCCCTGGATGCAGCCGCAAACCCCCGCCAACAACAAAAGCGCGCGCATGACCCGGCAAGCCCTGGTCCGCGCCGTGCCGGACCCGCGCACCGCCTCCGTCATCATCACCACTTCCAAGGATCAAATGCAGGAGATCGCGAGCATGATCGAAGACTTGGATAACAATTCCGCCCAAGTGCAGCATGTCCATGCTTATGATCTGAGCACCGCCGATCCCGTCACCGTCCAGGCAGCCTTGACCGCCCTCTTTTCCGGCCCCAACACCAAGGCGTCCACCACTTCACAGAACGCCAGCGCCCTGGCCCAGCGCCAGCAAAACAACGCCCAGCAACAACAGGCCACCACCACGACTGGATTCGGCACAATGGGATCGGGTGGAGGCGGCGGCGGGTCAACAGTTCCATGATCCAAATCGGCTTTACAAACTATGAACATTAAATCTGCAAAATTCCCGGCCATCCGCTGGATGGCGCTGCTGCTTTGTTGTGGCATGGCCCTGCCCCTTCCGGGGCAGACGACCCGAGGCGGCGCTGGCGGTGGGGGTGGTGGCTTCGGGGGAGGCGGCTTCGGCGGTGGAGGTGGCGGCTTCGGCGGCGGAGCCAGCAGGTCCACCGGCGCCGGATCCACGTCCAGCTCCGGGACCACGCCGGACCGCACGCCAAACGGCCAGGTGGGCAGCGCCAACTTTTACGTTGATCCGGACACACACCGGGTATTTATCACAGCGGATGACGCGACGGCGGCTTACGTCAGCCAGGTCATTTCCAACATGGACCGCCCCAAACCGCAGGTCCTGATCAAGGTCATTTTCCTCCAGGTCACCTATAACAACGGCTATGACGTCGGCCTCGAAGGCGGCATCACCAAGCACATCCAAACCACCCACCCCCTGACTCTCAGCACCTCAAATCTTTTCGGCTTGGCGCAGCAGGGCACCGCCGTCACACCTGGCGTCAATACTTTTCCCGGCGCCGGCCTTTACACCATTGCCGGGGATGATTTCTCCGCCACCGTCCGCGCCATCCAGGAGGTCGGCAAAGTCGAGGTGCTCTCCCGCCCGACCATCATGACCCGCAACAACCAGGCCGCGACTGTCGTGGTCGGCCAGGAAGTCCCGATCATCAACGGCGTCACCTATGACACCTTCGGCAACGAGCACAGTTCCATCGTGTACCAGAACGTCGGCGTCATCCTGCAAGTCACTCCCTTCATCACCACCGACAACAAGGTGGAGATGATCCTGGCGCCCCAGATCTCCAGCGTGGCCGCCCAATCCACCCAAATCTCCACCGGCACCAATGGCAATTTCAGCACGCCCTACATCAACATCGAATCCGCCAACACCGTCGTCGTCACTCCGGACGGCCAGACCGTGGCCATTGGCGGCATGATGCAGGACAGCAAGACCACCACCGACAGCAAGATCCCGCTGCTCGGCGATATCCCCGGCCTCGGCCTTCTCTTCCATCACAAGATCAAATCTGTCAACAAGACCGAGTTGATCATTTTCCTCACGCCTTACATCGTCCGCACGCCGGACGACCTGACGCGCATGACCATCGACGAGCGGGCCAGGGTCGATATGGCGCCCAAGGCCTTTTCCTCAACGGAGTTGAATCAGTACCTGGCCCCGCAACCCCCCGTGCCCGCGCCCGTCCCGGCGACGCCGTCCGGCTCGCCTCATTCGCGGCAATAAACCCTATTGACACATGATGACACGGCGCACTTGGGTGGTTTACGGAATGCTGGCGGCCATTTGGGCCGCGCTCATTGTTTGGCAGACGGGCGAACATCTGCGGAGCCGGCAAGCGTTTCAAAACATGGTGGTTGACCATGCCAGGTCCGTCTCCACCACCTGCGGCGTGCTGCTGCGCGCCCGCAGCTTTTTCGGGGTCGTTTCCCAGGAACGCCTCGAGGCGGCCCTCAATGAATTGGTCAGCACCCGCGAGCTGCGCTCGGTCAAGCTGCTCAACTTCAACGGCGAGGCCGTCGCCTCCGCCGGTGTCCCCTTCGATCTGCCGCGCACCAATGACCTCCAGGGCGGCGTCTTATGGAGCAACGACTCCGTCCTGGTGGAGAATCCGGTCGACTTGGGGACGAATGTCCCGCAACTGATCCTGCCGCGCGAGATCCGGGAGGAATTGCGCTCGGCGGAAACGAACCGAATTCCCGCCGAAGCCACCAACACCCCCGCCACCGGCACCAATGGCCCCCGTTCCCGCTTCAACTGGCGCGGCCAGGGCCACCCCTATTGGATGACGGATCCGGAGTACAAGACGTTGATCGAGAAAAAGGGCGCCCACACTTTCGTCATCGTCATGTCCACTGAAATGGCCCGCCGCGCCACCCTCTACGATCTATGGATGAGGAGCATCATCGCCCTGTTGGGGACCATCGCCGTGGCGGGTTACGGCCTGGCCTGGCGCAGCCAGGAGAAGACTTCGGAATTGCAACTCCGCCTCGTCCGGGCCAGTGAATTGAATCTGCACCTCAAGGAGTTGAATCTGGCCGCCGCCGGCCTGGCCCACGAAACCCGCAATCCATTGAACATCATCCGCGGCCTGGCCCAGCTCATTTCCAAACAGCAATCCGCGCCCCCGGAAACCCAGACTAAAGCCCGCGAGATCATCAACGAAACCGACCGTGTCACCGCCCAATTGAACGAATTCATCAATTACTCCCGCCCCCGCGAAGTCCGCCGCGCCCCGACCGACCTCAGCGCCATGGCCGGCGAGGTGGTCCGGACGTTGAATTACGACATCGAGGAAAAGAGCATCGAGTTGCAGCTCCAGATCGAACCCCTCATCATCGAGGCCGACGAACAGCTTCTGCGCCAGGCCCTTTTTAACCTCGTGCTCAACGCCATCCAGGCCGTCCCCCCCAAAGGGCTCATCCGCATCCGCGCCAGCCGCCGCAACAACGAGGAAGCCTTCATCGAGATTTCCGACAACGGACCCGGCGTCCCGGCCGAGAACCGCGCCGAAATCTTCAAGCCTTACTTCACCACCAATGAGGAGGGGACCGGTCTGGGCTTGGCCGTCGTGCAGCAAATCGTCCTGGCCCACGGCTGGGAAATCCAATGCCTTGCCAACGAGCCGGCCGGCGCGCTCTTCCGCCTCGCGCACATTAAAGTCAAACATAAGGATTGAAAACCGTGCCGCCGGAATCTTCCACTGCAAACACACCCCGCCTCCTCATCGTGGACGACGACGCGGCCCAGCGCAGCCTCCTGGATTCATTCCTCTCCAGCCAGGGCTTCGACACCGTGCCCGTCGCCTCCGGCGAACGCGCCCTGGAAGTCCTGCGCGCCCAAAAAATCAGCATGATGATTTCCGACGTGCGCATGCCGGGATTGTCCGGCCTGGAAACTTTGCGCCTCGCCCGCCAGGAACACGGCTCCTTCCCCATTTTGCTCGTCACCGCCTATGCCGACGTGCGCGACGCTGTCGGCGCCATGCGCGATGGCGCTGTCAATTATCTTTCCAAACCGATTGATCTGGACGAATTGCTCGCCTCCGTCCGCCAGGCCACCGGCCTCTCCCAGCGCGCCCCGCTCAAGTTTGACGCCGGCAAACAACTGCCTCCGCACATCATTGCCGCCAGCCCGCTGATGCAGGCCCTCTTTGGCGACGTCTCCCTCATCGCCGCTTCCGAAAGCCGCGTCCTCATCACCGGCGAAAGCGGCGTGGGCAAGGAAGTCGTGGCCGATGTCATCCACACTTGGAGCACGCGCGCCGCCGGCCCTTTCGTCAAGGTCAACTGCGCCGCCATCCCGGAGACCCTGCTCGAAAGCGAACTGTTCGGGCACGAAAAAGGCGCGTTCACCGGCGCCGTCGCCCAGCGCATCGGCCGTTTCGAAATGGCCGACCGCGGCACCATTTTTCTCGATGAAATCGCCGAAATGTCGCCCCAACTTCAGGCCAAGCTCCTCCGCGTCGCCCAGGATGGACGCTTCCAGCGCATCGGCTCCAACACCGAAATCCACGTCAACGCCCGCATCCTCGCCGCCAGCAATCGCAACCTCGAGGAGGAAGTCCGCTCCGGTCGCTTTCGCGAAGACCTTTTCTACCGCCTCAACGTCGTCGAACTCAACATTCCCCCCTTGCGCGAGCGCCGCGAAGACATCCTGCCGCTGGCCGGCCAGTTCATCTCCGGCTTTACCCGCGGCCGCGCCCGCCTTTCCTCCACCGTCTCCGATTGTCTGGAACACTACGAGTGGCCCGGCAACGTCCGCGAACTTCACAACGCCATGGAGCGCGCTTCCTTGCTCTGTCGCGGCGACCTCATCGTCCCCGAACATTTGCCCGTCCGCATCCGCCCCGGCGCGCGCCCCGGCCTGCGGGCCGAGCCGATGGACGCCCAACGCCTGGAAGAAATCGAGTCCCAGGCCGTCATCCAGGCCCTGCACAAACAGAATTTCAATCGCACCGCCACCGCCAAGGCCCTCGGCATCAGCCGCCGCGCCCTCATCTACAAATTGCAGCGCCTCCGCGAACTCGGCTGCAACGTGGACGCGCCTTGACCAAATGCATCTAACAAATTTTACCTTCGACAGTTCGATTGAGATTGGTTATGGCGGTCGCAAACACTATCTCGACCTGCACAACTGTTTCGACTGGCAAACCATCACCTATCTTTCCGAAGAACGGCGCATCAAGATGACGTGGACACGATCCTCCGGTGATTGGGTGCAGCAGGGCTTGCCGTCCGCTTTTGCATTGGAGTTTCGCGGTGTTTCCAGATTCGCAGCGTGGCCACGAGATCCAGAGATGCCTTTCACCGAGGACTCGTGTTTGGCGTCCGTTACCTTTACTCCGCCTGAATATGCTTCAGATTTTAAGAGGGCGTTTGAAGGTTATCGCAGTGATTCCGAGCACATTATGTTCTTGTTTATGTCTGGTTTTGGTTTGAAGATTTGGGCAGAAGATGTGGAGTTGATTTGCGACCGGAGCGTTTGACAATTCGCCGACTATCCTTGCCTTTCAGTTGTTCAGTTTTTCCTTTAGCCTTCAGCCTTTAGCCTTTAGCCTTTCTTTTGATGTCTGACTACAAAGTTCAATTTGAGGTCTTCGAAGGTCCTCTGGATTTGCTCCTTTATCTGATCAAAAAGGAGGAGGTCGATATTTATGAGGTCAACCTCACCCGCCTCGCCACCCAGTTCATCGAATACATCGACGTCATGCGCCTGCTCGATCTGGACATCGCCGGCGAATTCCTCGTCATGGCCTCCACCCTCATGTACATCAAAAGCCGCGAGCTTTTGCCCCGGGACTTGCAAGCCGAAAATCCCGAGGAAGACGACGGCGAGGATCCCCGCTGGGAGCTGATCCGCCAGTTGGTCGCCTATAAAAAATTCAAGGACGCCGCCGTCCTCCTCCAGGCCCGCGAAATCGAACAGGAAAACACCTTCCCCCGCCTGCCCGTTCGCCCGGAGACCCCCGCCTCACCGCCCGCTCCCAAGGCCGAGGCCTCCATTTTTGACCTGATTAACGCCGTCAATGAAGTCCTCAAGCGCGTCACCCAGCGCGAGGATTTCCGTGAGATTTTCGAGGATAAATGGTCCGTCAGCGAGAAAATCGAGTCCCTGCTGAAACTGATCGCCGAAAAGTCGCCGCTCAAATTCTTCGATCTGTTCAGCGCCGCCACCAGCCGGTCGGAAATCGTCTGCACCTTCCTGGCCTTGCTCGAATTGGTCCGCTTGAAACAATTGCTCTGTGTGCAGTCCGGGGATTTTGGGACGATTGAAATCACAAAAGCGCCGCCCGCCCCCGCTGCGCCCTCCCTGCCGGCCGGCGCGCCCGCCGCTTGAGAAACGCTTTGCATGGAACTCAAATTCATATTGGAATCAATCTTGTTTTCGGCCCAAAAGCCCCTCAACGCCGCCGAATTGCGCGATCTCCTCGCCGCCGCCGCCGAACATGGCGATGCCGCCCGCCCCTTCAAAAAAACGAAGGAGGCCGACATCACCGCAGCCCTGGAAGCGTTGCAAAAGGACCACGAAGCCGCCCAGCGCAGCTATCGCCTGGCCTGCGTGGCCGGCGCCTGGCAATTCGTCAGCCAGCCCGAATTTGCCCCGTGGATCATCGCCCTGGTCGGTTTGAAATCCAGGCCGACGCGCCTCTCCCAACCCGCCCTCGAAACCCTGGCCATCATCGCCTACCGCCAGCCCGTCACCCGGGCCGAGATCGAGCAAGTCCGCGGCGTGGCGGTGGATGGCGTCATGCAGACCCTCCTCGAACGCGGTCTGGTCGAACAAGTCGGCCGCGCCGAAGTCGTGGGCCGTCCCATGACCTACGGCACCACCGGACTGTTCCTGGAATATTTCGGATTGCGCGCCCTGGATGATTTGCCCGCCGCGGACGAACTGCGCCGCATCCCCGTCACCAGGCCGGAAGGATTATTGACAGCCGACCCCGGCCTCGCCACCGCCCCGCCCGAGCAACTCACCCTGGCCGACGCCGAAGCCGCCCCTGCGGCCGAGGCTGAGCCCCCGCCCGAACCGACTCCGGCGCCGACGCCCCCTCATAACGTTAGTTAAGTGTCCACGTGGAGTAATAACCGCTGATCGGCGCACCGGTGGTGTTCGCAACCGTTTTGAGGACGATGTATCCGTTGGTCAACGCGAGCGGGACGTTGGTCACTGCGACCAATGTGTTGTTGGTATGCGTGACGGTCGTGCCCTCGAACACCCCGTTCGTAAAGACTTGGTAAACCACATTTGTGCCGGTGCCCAGGGTGCTGGACCCAATATTCACATACAGCGCGGCATAGCTGCACATGCCCGGAATGAACTGCGCGGCATTCGTCGCGCTCGGGGTGGAGGGGGCTACTCCCTGGAAAAAGCAGGAAATTGGCATGAAAACGGTCGTAGGAGTTAATGTCATGTTGAGAAAACCGCCGCTTAATGGAACATGGACATTGCTCAGACCGCTGCCATTGTTGCCGGCGAGAGCTTGCAGAGTCGCGGGCAAAACGGTCGAAGGGACCGACCCGCTGGTCAATTGTGACGCGTTGAGGCTCATCGATTCGTCAAGCACCGGGTTGCCATTTTGCGAAAAGCCGGGGGCCATAATGTTGCCGGGAAACTGCATCCCGCCCGCATTTGCCGTCACCGTCTGGCTGCCATTTCCCGCAAAGCTGAATGTCAACGAGGCGGTATAGGATGCTGACGATATGTCGAGGCCGCCGGAAAACGTATCGACCCCCGTGAAGTTATTATTGCCGTTCAACGCGGGGACGTTCGTGCCGCCACCGGGAGGCGGATTGGCGTTGTAGAAGGCCGCGGCGGTCGGAACCGTGAGCGCGCCGCTGTTGGTGTTGAACATCACGGCCGCACTCGTGCCCGCGTGCGCAGGCAAAGTGAAAATTAAGAAGCAAGAATTTAGAAGAATGAGGAGTTTTTTCATAGTTTGTTCAGGGTTATTCTAACTCTGTCACAGGGGGAACCGGGCTTGAGATCAGTGGTGCCGTCGCCTTTCATGCAGGGCCAATGAATGGCGCGGCCAATGGGTCCGGCAATGCGATGCACCGCATCGCCGAGCCTTTGCTTGTCAGACAAGACGGACGTGTCAGACTTGTCCGACCGCCCGAACCGGCGGCGGATGTCGGCAAATTGTTCCGCCGTAAATTCTACAAGCTCCCCGCTGATTTTGCCGAGGCGCAGGCATTCTTCCAGGTAACCGGGCTGGCGCTGCGGTGCGGCGGCGCGGATTCTGGAGACAGGAAGGATGATTTTGTTCATGGTGGCTTCAAGCGCAGCTTGTCATGGCGCGTCGTTAAAGGGATCGGGGTTGGGGATGCCTGGCTGCGGATCGCAAGTCGCGCTGGCATTGTAGCCGCTCAAATAGTTTGGGTTGAAGCCAGGCATCCACCAAGTCATGTTCGCGATGAAGGCGGCGAGGTTGGGCTGGAAGGGCGCCTGATTTGAATAACCTTGGGTCTGGCCGCCGCGATTGGGCAGGCTGGCCGAGCCAACCATGCAGAGGAAGTAATAAAGCACGGTCATGCAGCCGGCCGGCGCCGGGTAGCTCTCGGCATCGGGCGGGGCAAGGAGTTCGATGATCCCGCAAGGGTGAATGATGGAAGTGCATGCGGCGGGCACGCATACCGTATTGCCGTAGCCCCACGTGGCGAGGACCATGTAGCCAACGTTGCAGCCACCGTTGAGCAGGACCTGCGTGCGGCCAGCCCCCGTTGGATTGCCGCCTTGGGTGCCTCCGTTATAAGAAAGCCACCCCGGATTGGAATAGGTGTCATTGGTCGGTGTGGTGGAGGCATCACCGGAAAACCAGAGCTGGCCCCAGGGGATGACGTCCATGTCCCAGCCGTTGAGAAAGGAGGCCGTGACGCCGCGCCACTGCACGCCGCGAATCTGGATGTTGCCGCCGCAACCGCCGCCTCTGAGCATGGGAACGGAGGTCATACGCCGAGCGATGTGGAGTAGGGGTTGCTGCAGAGGAACACGCGATACATGGGGGTGCTGACTCCATTGATTATTTCGCAAGTGGCGATTTCGCGCAGATAGACTTGCAGGTTTTGCAGCGCGCCGGACCCGTTGCTCAGGTCGTGGATGTGCACTCGAATCCAGGGGTTCTGTTCCCCCGGCCCGGAGACGACGGCGTTTGGACCAGCGGCGAGGGTGATGCCCTGCGCCTGGCCGAAACCCCGCGAGACAGGCGCGCTGCCCAGTGAGCCGGTGAAGGGATTTGCCGCCGCCCCGCTGTCAATATGAACTTCGGCGGGGAGCGTGGCGGGCGCGCCGCTTTGGTCGCCCGTCAGGCTCGTGAAAAGGCTTTGAAAGGTGAAGTTTTTTGCGCCGGGGCTGGCGGCCTGCTGGGCGACATTGGGCGGCACCGTGCTGGGGCCGCTGCTGCCATTGTTCATCGGATTCGGGTTGATGAGACAATACCAGCGGGGGCCGATGTTGTTGCGGAACCGCGCGACGAATTGGCTGGGGCCAAGGTGCTTGGCCGGGCCGAAGGTGATTTCCGTCCGGCCATTGTCACTGTAACGACCGCTCTGAAGCAGAGCGTCCATGCTTGCCCACTCAGCGCGTCCGCCAGTGATGTTGAGCACGTTTCCCAAAGGACAAACGTCGCTGATCTCTTGTTCCTGCACTAAAACCGATCCCTCATATTGAGGGATCGTCTCCAAAGCGAGGACGTAGCCCGCGAGCCCGTAGGGAATCGGTTCGCCGGCCATTTCGGTCGGCTCGGTGGAATAGGTGCCGCTGACGGCGTTGGTGAGCGTGATGTCGCAATGTTCTTCCTTGAACCCGACAGTGCTGCCGGCCACGGCATTCGCGCCGGGCAGATTTTCGTGATAGGAGAAATAAGCGGTGACACGGACTTTCTTGGCCGTGATCGTTCCGCTGTTGGTCATCCACGAGCCAAGCTGGCCGTCAGGCAACCGATAGCCGAGGCCGGTGACGCTCACGGCCGCGCCGGTGATGGGATCGGTGAAGGTGACGGGGCAATGCGTCGCGTCGAAGAAGGCAAGGTTTGAGACGCCGACGAGATGTGGGAAAAGGGATTGCCAGAATGCGGGCGCGGTGCCGCCGCCGGCCGGGTCGCCGAAATTGACGGCCGCCGTCGTGATGGTGGCGGATTGGGCGCTGACGTTTGGCCCCTGGAAATCGAGGGTTTGCACCACTGCTGTTGCGGTCTTTGCCGCGGCCATCAGTGCGGTTTGATTGCCGCTGGAAAGGGCCGCGCCAGTGAGCGGATTGACCAGCGCGCCAAACTGCCCGATGCCTTCGACCAGGACTCCGCCGATGTAGGCGGCAACGTCGTTGATGATGATGTCGTAAGGGGCGTTGAGGTAAATGCCGGCGACTTTATATTTGAAGTGGACGGCGGCCGGAATGAGGTCGGTGCGGCGTTTTATTTTATTTTTGACTGTAATGCCGGCGAAGGCGATGGACTTGGCTGGCAGTTGGTCGCGCGTGGCAATGTGCAGTTGCGGCGGCGTCTGGCTGTGATCGGTCCAGACGACGGGCGAGCCGATGCCGCCGAGCCACTGCAGTTGGCGGCGCATGGCATCGGCGCACGTGATGGCGTTGACGGCATCGAGCGGGCAGCGGAGCATGTAACTGCCGGCCGGCAGCGCGCTGGCGGAAGTTTTGCCGGAATGCGGCGCGCCGAAATAGTCGGAGATAAGGACGTTGGCGCTGGGCGTCGGCAGCAGGTCCCAGTTGACGCCATCAATTTCTGCCGTCAATTGGTCGCATTGAAACTGTGCGCCCGCGGGCCAGCCGAGGCCGTTATTGGCCTGCTGATAGGCGCTGTCGGCCTGGGCGTACATGCAGATTTCTTTCACCTGTTGGGCGATGGACATGAGGTTGGTGGACGTCGTTCCCTGCACCGTGTCCCCTGATCCGGTCAGCGTGGTCAGGCTAAAGCCCAGCACAACGTCGCTCTGCCAGTCGGCTATTTGCTTTGAGCCATTCCAGGTCAGCATGAGCTTCTGAAGGATGAGCCGGTCAAAGAAAAACTGGTAAGGCCCCGCCAATTTGTATTCAAAGGATTCGGACTCGGCAGAGCCGGTCCGATTATTGTCAACACAATAACCCCAAAACCATTGTGTGCCGACGCTGAAGGTCAGAGCGCCGCCGCCATCATTGACGCTGGCTGGCAGCGTGGGGTTGATGGGATTCAGCCTGGAGGCAACGCGGTTGATTCTTACGATGATATTTGCCCCGTAGGGGAAAATATCAACCCCATCCATCGGCGTCGGCATGGTGAACGTGAACTCGTCATTGGCTTGGTTCTGCGCCGTGCGCGACCACGTGGCGACGCCCCAGTCCGCCAGGGACTTTTCCACCCCGCCATAAGTGAGAGTCGTGTAGGTCATGGCGTAATGGACAACGGGCAATTGGAGACTGTCTTCATTACCAATTATCAATTGTCAATTATCAATTGCTTCCTCATTGCGGATAGGCCCCGTATCCCAGCCGTTGTTCTATTTCCTCCAACTTCTGCTGGTTGGCGCTGTAATCCCGCAGGGCAGGATGCTGGCTGGCGAATTCCAGCAACGTGATGGCTTGCTCCAGCAGCGCCTGCAATTCTTCTGCGCTTTGCGCCTGGTTCTGAGCGCCCGCGCGTGCTGCCTCAAACCTGTTCCTAAGATCGCCCCCGCCGCCGGGCCATTCGGGCTGCGCCCCATTCCCCGGCTGTTCTCCTGGCGAAGCCAGCGTGGCTTGTCCCGCATCGTTGGCTGGTGCAACTGCGTCCCCACCCGCCGATGGTTCATCCGGCGCAGCTCCCGCTATTCCCGCCGCCGTTGCCACATCGGGCTCGCGGCCCGCGGTCAGGATTTTTCCCCGCCCTCCGCTCATGCCGACTTCAAACCGCGCCTGTTCCTCGGACGCGGCCACCGCCGTTTCGCGCCCAGACACCCTGTGTCTTGTGGCCCGCTGATAAAGCTCCTTTGTCCGTCGGGCCAGGCCCGTCAAGGACCGGAGCAGCCAGGCTGGCGATTTCTCTTTCATGCGCCTTCCTCTCTCAGTACGCGCTATCGCCCAGACTGAGCGCGCGCGCGCCGCCCACCGTGTCGATCTCCAGATTGTAATAATGCCCGCTCACCGGATCAAAAACCTGCGGCACAATATTCCCCCCCACTGTCTGCAGCCGGAACCAGGCCCCCGGCGGCGCGCTAACCGTGCTGATCGGCCCGTCTTTGACCGTCACCGGGCCGTCCAGCAGCGTGATGATTTTCGCCGGTGTGTCCGTCGTTTGCGCCAGCAGGCGAATCCAATAATTGACAGTTGCCTGCCCGTTCAGGCTCGCCGCCGTTTGGTTGTTGGAAAACAAAAAAGCCGCATGGCAGCCGGTGTTCGCGGTCCACTGCGCCTGCGTCAACCCCAGGTTCATGTTCGGCGCCGCCACCGTCCCGCTCATCATGGGCGGGTTGGTGTCCGCCTCGCTCTGGTAAAGCTGCCACGTCACCGACGCCAGGTTGCCCAGCGACGTCAGCAGCGCTTCGTTCTGCCCGATGCCAATGTCGATTTCAATGTCATCCCCCCGGTAAAACATCGCCCCCTGCGAGGTGTTGAGGTCGATGACATTGTTGCGCGCTGCAAGGTCGCAGAACAAACGGATGGGAAGTGGTGATAAACTCATAGTTTTAGCCTTTAGCCTTTAGCCTTTAGCATTTTCTTCAGGGGCTCGTTTGCCACGGCCCGTTGCCCGCTATCGTGTACTGAAAATCGCAGCTCAATCCGATCTGTCGCGTGCATTGCGCCATTTCGATTACCGCGGCCGGCAGGTACCGCAGCACCACGCCGGTGCCGCTTTGATTGGACAGGGTGATTTCCCCCGCCGCCGGCACGCTGTCCGGGTGAAACGCGATGAACGCCACGCACGCTTCCAGCGTCTGGAACGACCGCTGCACCGTGAACGCGAACCGGTTCTCCCAATTCAAGCGCGCGATGTTCAGCAAGTAGGCCGCGCGGAAAAGCGGGCTGTGTTGCACCCGCCTTTTTTGTTTGTTGACAAACCCCTCCTTGATCTGCCCTCCCGCCCCGGCGCTGAAATTCACGCCGACCACCAGGCTCACGGTGTCGTCGCCCAGAACAAAGCCCGTCCCGCCCGCGGGTGTGACGATGATTTTCACCGCTCAGGCCAGGGTTAAGGGCGCGGCCGGCGCGCCGTTGCTCAAATCCGCCGTGCTGACAAACCCAATTTCCCCCTGGCGCAGCGGCTTCGCGCCAAACTGGAACCCGGCCGTCTTCAGCCCCGCGTTGCCCAGCGTGACGCTGATGTTGCTCGTCCCGCTGATGGCCAGCGACGGAAAGGAAGCGCCACCATTGGCCGCCTTGGCGAGTTGGCTGAGTCGCGTCCCGCTCGTGGCGTTGGCCCCTTGCATTCCGAGGGCGGTGAGCAGCGCGGCCATGGTGGCGTCGGCGGGCTTGCAGCGGGCCAGCGCGCGGTAGCTCAGCAAGCGAAACGCGCGCGTCCGCCCCTGGATCAGCACCGGCGACCATTCCAGCTCGTGCGCGATGGTCCACGTCTCCTGCGCCTGAAAACTCGCCAGGCCGGAGGCAGACCCGAAAACCGCCGTATATTCTTGTTGACCTATCAGCGCCGTGCCCGGCGCCGGCGGATAAACAAAGCTGTAACTCCCTCCCGCCGCGTTATAGGTGTAGTAAGCACCCGCGCTCGTGGAATTCTGCCCGGATTGGATCAACCCCCAAATCTCCATCGGCCCCAAAATCACCTTCTCCACCCCGAGGATCAGCTCCGGCATCTTGCCCACCATGGCGTTGTTCAAAATGAATTGATCGCCATTGACCGAGTTGATGCTCGCCGCCGCGTTGCCCCCGCCGTAAAAAGCCCCCACCGCCGGAAAGGCTCCCGTGTATGGAAACATCGTCGTGATTGCCCCCGTGTCGTAATACCGCGGCGTGCCGCCGAATTTGATCAGCAGGTCCGTCGGTATCTCGTCGAATTTCCCGTAAAGCGCCGACGACAACACCGCCGTCGTGGGGACCATCTCCAGCGAGCAATCGCTCTCGAACTGGATGTTTTTGGAATTAAAGCTCACGAAGGCCGCGCCTCCGGAAAGATTTGCCACTGTTACGCTCATAGTATTTTGTGAGGCTGACTGGATTTATCATTGACACCCGGCTTCAGCCGGGTGGGTGGGACAACTGGCCTCGGCTTGGATGTATCATTGACACCTGGCTTCAGCCGGGTGGGTGGGACGACGGGCGCCGGCGGAAACTGTTTCAACAGTTTTCCGCTCTGACGTTTGCAATCCACTGGGCTGAAGCCGGGCGTTAATGAGTTGTGTTTCGAGTTCATGAGTTGATCGTCGCCATGCCGGTTGAACTGCCGAGCTTGTTTGCCGTGTAGGCCGCCCACCGCACCACCGTCCCGCTTGCCACGATGAACGGCGCCGTGTAAGTCGCCGCTGCCGCATTCCCCGGCCCGGGGAAACTCCCGTCCATCGTGTAATAAATCGCCGCCTGCGGATCGCCGGCCGGCGCGCTGAACGCCAGGGTCAGCGGCGGATATTCCACCGGCGGCGGCGGGCAGGCCGTGCGCCCCGGCGGTGTCAAGTTGAATGTCGCTTGCAGCACCACGTCGTAGGCCACGATCCCCTGCCCGTCGCAGCCCCGATGGGGCGCGATCGCTTCCGGCGCGGGATACAAAGCCTGGCAGATGCCGCCCAGGTAAAACTGGTGCAGCGTTTGCAGCGTTTCCACCGCGATTTCCTCCGCCGTCAGCCCGGCGCCCCCCGCCGCAAGATTAATCGTCGGGTTCTCCTTGACGATCAGCCGCTGCTCCAGCGTCACCACCGGCCCGGGCGCATTGACCAGGTTCGTCTTGATCAGCGGCATCAACACTTCAATCGTCGCGCCCGGCAGTTTGCCGCCCTGGCCGGGATCAAACGTGGCCGACGACAACGCCTCGTCAATCTCGCTCTGATAACGCTCCTTGCGGATTTGGAACAGGCTGATCGTCGCAAAATACGGCTCGCTCGCCAGCTTGCTGAAAATATCCGGCTGAATCTGTTCAATCTGTGGGTTCATGTGTTCCTCAGATTCCCCTCTCCTCGTCCCAGCCGAATTCCCGACGCGCCTTTGCCATTCGCGGCCCGGGCGCGCTCGTCACTTCCGTCGTCGGATTGTCCGGCGCCGAAACCGCCACCCGCCCCTCCGCCACCGCCTGCAACTTCCGCAGCCCCTCGTCGTTGTCCGCCTTCTTGTCCTCCGCGATGGCTTTCTTCCGCAGGCGGTTCGCGGTGCGGTAAATGATGATGTCGATGGCCGCGTTCTTCAATTCCTGCGGCAGCGTGCCGCCCGGACCCAGCGTGTTCCGCCGCCGCACGTAGCCCCGCGCCTCCGCCGTCACGTCCGGTATCAACGTGTCAAGTGGATTGTCCTGGCCCGACGCCAGCGCGGCGTTCAGCGCGGCCGTCAGCTCCGAATTGTTGATCGAGGCCAGCACGTCCGCCGGCGCAATCGTGATCCAAGTGTCCATAATTATAAAAGCCTCTGACAATCTTTGGGGATTCGGGCGGCGTGGCTGGGAAGGGCATCCACGCCGCCCCCTTCTGCGCAGTCCGGGTCTTACGGGTACCCGCCCGGAACGATATTGCCGAAGCTGACCGTCACCCCGCTTAAGCTCACTCCCCCGCTGGCCGAAGTCGTCGCGTTCTGAATCGAGTACGGCGCGATGTAAAGTTCATTGTTCAGGATCGCGCTGGCGAAGTTCGTCACGATGTTGCAAACGCTCGTGCCGTTGGCCGTGTTGGTCACCTGCAAAAAACCGGTCGTGGACCAGTTCGTGCCGTCCAGGCTCACCGCCCAATTGGCGCTGAAGCCCCCGGTCGCGGCGCTGTTGGTGCCGTTGTAGCTCATGGCCGCGGCCATCCCCTGGCCCTGCCGCAGGCTGATCACGTTGTTGGTTGGAATCGCCCCCGCCGCAAACAGGTTGCTGGTCGAGTTTGGCGCAATGTAGGCCGGAAGGTTAGTCAGGACGAATACCGTCGTCGGTGTGACTTGACCAATGACTAATGGACAATGAATGATGGACAATGCCAGAGTCGCTGCTAGTGTGAGTTTACTGAGTATCTTCATAGATTTGTTTTTTTGTTGTCAATTGTTAATTGTCAATTGTCCATTAATTAGCTGAGTTGCAGCCGCACCATGGCCATCTGGCTCGTTTGTTCGATGTCCTCCGACCAATCCACTATGTGCCCGCCATAAAGTCCGTTCGGCGCCATGTAGCTGCGCACCGCCTGCACGTTGCTTTGCCCGGACACAAAGCATTTGAACGCGCTCGGATCGTAGAGCGTCGGATCGGGCGCGCTGTAATGGATCAGGATGTTGCCGGACAGCAGGCGTTTCTTCGGCGTCTTCTCGCCCGCGCTCGCCCCGCTCCCGCCCGCCGGACCCTGGTTCGTCCCTGTATAGCTGATCGACGCCACCATCAGGTCCACCGGAAACAGCAACATGCTCTTGAACTGCTCGATGCTGATCTCGCTCACTTGCACGCCAATCAGCCGTTTCTTCACCAACGGATGACTCCGGATCGCGCGCCAGGCCGATACATCCATCGTCACTTTCAGAAAGTTGATCGACCCGCAGGCCAGCGACAGCGCGTCCAGTTGCTCGTCGATCTGGTCAATCGGATCAATGTTCGGATTGCTGAAATTGCCGCGTTGTGGCACCGCGCCGGTGTTGTTGATGACATAGTTCGTCCGCTTGTAGGCATAGCTCAACGCCGCCGCATTCAGCACGGCTTTGATCTTTCCCTCGTCCAGCAACTGCTGCGCCACCGGGTTGTATTCCCCGGCCTGCCGCCGCTCTTCTTCATCCACCGTCACTTCCAGCGCCTGCGGCGCGCAATTGTAATATTCATCCTCGGCCGCAAACTCGATGCGCGTCGGGTCCGCCCCCATGGCGCGGGCGGTGTTGTAAGTTTGGAACGAATTGACGTCGTCAAACTTCTTGTATTGGCCATGCGAACCGGGCACGCGCACCGTCGGGCAAATGCGCTCGGCGTAGTCGTAGGCGGCTTTCAGGTCGTTCATGTGACCGGCGGCAAAGTCGGTCAACTGATAGTTCAGTGTGGCGGATAATGAGGCTCCTTGTGGCATAGATATGTAGGGTTACAGAATCAGTTTAAGAGTAGGGTTATGATCAGGAGCAGGACTCAGAGTGAGATCAAAGATTTTTCCTAATCTTAATCCTAATCCTAATCTTTCTTTCATGTTAGCTTGCGATTGTTGGAAAACACGGATCAGCCAGGAAAAAGTCCCCCGCCACCGCCGCTTCCAGGGCCAGCCCGACGATCACTCGCGCCGTGCCTGGGCCCGGATCGGCCACGACCTGCCCCGTCGCGCTCTGCACCAGGCGGCTGAATTGGCTGATCGTCCCGCCGGACCGCAAACGGATCGGCGGCGTCTTGCCCAATGTCCCCAGCGACGTCGGCCGCCCGGGCGGCAGCCCGTCGAGCACGACGGCCACCGCCGGCACAGTGGCGCTGGCGCTCACAGTCAACGCGCCGGCGTTGGCGGCCACCAGGTAGCCTTCCGTGCCGGTGAAATCAGTCACGTTGTTGGGGTCTTGGTAGGTGAACAAACTGTTCGGTCTTGCGAAAAGTGCGGAATTCATAGTTTTTTAATTTGAGATTTGAGATTTGAGATTTGAAATTTCACGGGGGTTTGGAGTTAGGAACGCGCGATGATGCCGAACAGCGACGGCTTCTTCCGCCGCACGGCGTCGTAGGCCTGCTGGAAACTGCAACGGTTGGCGACCTTGTATTGTTCGATGGCCGAATTGCGCTCGGCGGAAAGTGCCGCTTCATCCGCCGCCTCGCCTCCCGCCGCCGCATCGATGGGTTGCGCGGTCTGCCGGTTGTGCAGCCGCCCGGGCGCCAGGGCGCCTTTGTTCTCCGGCTGCGCCTTCAGGAATTCCAGCGTCGCCGCCCGGTTCGTCACCAGCAGCGTCCGGACAAATTCCCGCTGTTTCGCATCAAACCGGTTCTTGTAAGTTTCCAAATCGCCTTCGATCTGGCTGCTCTCCAATTCCTTGACGCGGTTGAGCACGCGCGTCACTTCCGCGTGAACGGCCTCTTCGGACGCCTCGGCGGTCAGGGCAAGCAGGGTGCAGACTGTCTTCATGTGTTGTGCTTTCTGTGGCGGGTCTTTTTCGACTCCGCGGTTTGTGATGGGTTTCTGGCCTTTGTTGTTATTCGCGTTGGTAAGGGTCAGGCCGTCCAAACGCATCGGACGGACGCGCTCGGGACTCTCGCCGCTGTTAAGAATCTTCAAATCTTTTGAGTCATACTCCGTCGAGAAAAATCTGTAATCGCCTCCATCCACCGCCTTCCGCCCCGTTTCCGTCCACCGGATTTGCCCGTAAATTCCATCCGCGCGGTTCTCCAATTTCCCCAGCCAGCCGTAAGCGACAGTCTCCTTGTCCTCGTTGTGCTTGAAATGCTCGTGATCGATCAGCATCCCCGCAAAACCCGGCCCCGCCGCCTCCGCGTTGAACCGGTTGACGATCGCTTCGCACGCCCGGTCATCGACGACCTGCACGACGCCCGCCCGCCGGTTCGGATGCTCCCCCTTGGCTTCGATCTGATACCACCCGTCCGCCGGATGTTGAAATTCGCGATTAAGAATGCTTGGGTTCATAAATTCACTGGTTTCTGTGCCAGCTTGTATCCCGTCTCCTGGCTCAACTGCGCCCCATCGATCTGATACCCCGCCTGGCTCAGTTGCAGCGTTTGGGTGCAAATGCCGCTGACGTCCGTCTCTTCGTTCGCGCTCAATTCAAACCGCGCCAATCGCGCCTGCCCGGGAAATTTCTGCGCCAGCAGCGGCCCATCGAATTGCGCGTTGAAAATCCTGCTGATCTTGCGCGCCTCCATCTTGCTGATCTTTTTGAACGCATCCTCGTGCGCCCCGGTTGCCCCGTGCCCAATGCCGGTCGGCATCGACAGCATCGAAAGCAACCCGCCCGTCCCGGCCAGCACCAATTGCTCCTGGATCCAATCCAGCCGCAGCCGGAACGGATTGACGTCGCGCGGTTTGTCCACCGCTTTCAGGTCCGACCCGTGCGGCAACGAGCCATTCCCTCCTTTGGCGATGGTATTGGCCGCGGCGAGATATTCCGGCTCTTGTTCCTTCGGCATGTTCGGCGGACCGAAGACGATCCAGTGCGGCACGCCGTAAATCTCGATGAAAGCGTCCCAGTCCTTCTCGCAAAGCCCTGCCCGCACCCACAGGATCAGCGCCACCCGGTCCAGCGGACGCCGCGCTTCGTTGATGACGAACTGCTCGTAATGGATCGGCACGCCAATGTTGGTCTGCGTCGCCGCCGCCACGTACTCCCATTCCGCATACAGGCTCTTGCGCGTCCAATGCCATTGCTCCACCGGCTCAAGATGTTCGATGCTCAGGTCCGCCGTACCAGGATTGGCGTAGATCTTTTCCAGATGCGCGTAGCCGCGGAACGCCCCCAACTCCAGCCACTCGATGGCCTCGTAAAGATTATCCACTCTCTCATACCCATCGCGTAGCGCCGCCGCCTGGTCTTCCGCCATGCTCTGGCTCGCCCCTTTGGGCAACTGGCTGATCGTCTTGCACGCCCAATCCATCTCCAACAGCGGGCTGGTCCGCCTTTCGATCAACCCGATCAGCGTGGGAAACAGCCCCTCCATCTCACGATACACATTTTGCAGCTCGGCGTTTAACCCGCGCCGCGAAAAATCGTAAAGCGCCCGCGCCCGTTGCATGTTCAGCGGCAGCGGATTGTAATATTCCCGCCAATGGTTCTGCACGCTCACCACCGTGCCGATGTTCAGCCCGTGCGCCAGGCTCGAGGCCGCGGGCGGATTGAACAATCCCGGCGGCGTGTTCTTCAGGGGCGGAGGTCTATGGATTTTTTTCATGTGTAAATATTCCGGTCGCGACGCGCAGCCAGCACGCGGTTGATGCGACTGTCAGGTATAAAGCAGCAGCAGCCTGCCGCCGCCTCCTGCCGGCCCGCCCGCAACGCCAGGGCCAGCGCCGTGCAGCGGTCGGCGTGCCCGTCCGCTGTGTGCGGCGCGCGGTAAGTGATCTGTCCGGTCGGCGTCGTGACGCGGTTGACGCTGTGCAGATCCTCGCGCACATTCCGCGTCTGCGGCACAAACACTTCCTTCTTCTCAAACCCCATCCGCAGCTTGGAAAAAATTTCCACCTTGAGCGCGTTGCAGAACTGGCAAAGCTCGATCTTGCCGAACAAATGCTCGTCCGGATTGTATTCCTGGAATTCTTTCACCAGATAATCCCCCATCCCGACCCCCGCCCCGGTGTAGTCGAGGCAAACGTGCTCGCAGCGCCGGATGCGCGGGGAGAGGATTTCCACCTGCCGGTCCGTGGGCATTCGGTCCAGCGCAAGCACTTCCACAGTCATCAGCGCATTGCCCTGCCGCATCAGCGTCCAGGCCACCGTCAGATCGCGGCTCCGTCCAAAATCGATGCCCATGGCCAGCGGCGCAGCCGGGGTCGCATTCCAAAACTCCGCCGGACAATTCTCCTGCGCCTCCTGGCTCTCGCACGAAGTGATCAGCTCATAAGGCAGCAACGTCGATTGCACATCCAGAAACTGGCATTCAAACTCCTGCGCCCACCCCTCCGGATCATTCAGCGCCTCCTTCAACTCCTCGATCTCCACCGGCAGGTGGTCCTTTACCGCGCTGTAAATATCCACAAAATGGCACGACCACTTCCCGCCGTCCTTCCCGGTGGGGCGAGACTCCAGCACCGCGAGCGGTGCCTCCTTAATTTGTTCTGACTTCGAGCCCACACTCGATTTCGCCCTGTAATCCTTCTTCCCGATGGGGTTCCCATCTGCTTTCCCTAATCTGTGTTCATCTGTGTTAATCTGTGGCTTATAATTTTTTTCCCAAATCTCATGCGCTTTGTTCCCAATCCCGTTGGGCGTCGTAATCAGCCTTACCTTCTTCACCCCGCCGCGCATCGGATTCGTGATGCTCGGCAGAATGGCCCGCCACGTCGCATCCGGCTGCTCGAAAAACGCAAACTCCGTCAACAATACATTTGCCGAATACCCCCGCACCGTGTCCGGCTGTCCCGGCACCGCGATCACCCGGCTCCCGTGCGGAAACGTGATCGTGGCCGATTTGAGCAGCGCTTCGCCGTTTCTTCCTTCCCGGACTTCCTCGATGCCCTCGATGGCTTGGTTGAAGACTATGGCCCACTCCTTCCATTTCGCCAGGGACTCGAGGGATTGGCGTTCCGAGGGCGCGGCAATCAGCCATTCCCTTTTCTTGCCGTCCTTTTCCGCCTCAACTATCTCGCGAATGCCTTCAAACCCGGAGGAATAATCCTTGCCCGTTTGCCGTGACCAAAGGCCAAACTTCCAGCGCGAGTCGTCTTTGACCCACCGCTTTTGGTAGGGCAGGAGTAGTTGGGCTGGATTATCGGCCTTCATTCTTCCATCCCCAAAATCTCCCGGTAACGCGCTTGCTTCTCCTCCGGCGTCAGTTTGGGTTTGGATGCGTCTGCTTTGGCCTTCGCCTCGCGCTCTTCCAGCAGTTTCACTTTGCGCTCCGACACCTTGACCGCCCTCTCGCGCGTGCCGGCGTTCATGATCCGCACAAACCCCGGGTTGTCGTGTTGATTCATCGCCAGTTCGCAGAAAAACATCTGGCCCGCCTCCTGCGTCTTCTCCGGTGCCAGCGTGCCTCGCTCCACCATCTTCTCCAGCGAGGTCATCACCGTCTGCTCGTTCAAGTCCCACTGCCGCACCTGCCGCCAGTACTCCGCCCAGTCGGAGAGCGCGGCACAGGAGGATTTAACCTTCTTCTTCTTCAGCCATGCCACCGTCTGCGCTAGCGTGTGGCGCTTTTCCCCAAACCGGTATTGCCAGATCGATTCCTGCCGTTTCTTCGACAGGTTCTTCAGCACCGCGTTGGCGTTGGGTTTTTTTGGAGCGTTCATTTACAGATTGTGTTCGTCGGTGTAGCGCATGCCCTCAGCCGTGATTTTCCATACCCGGTTCTGGCGGTTAATTTCCGGGCGGACTTCTTCAACCAGTGCCGGGGTCCGGGCCGCCAGATATTCCAGGCGGCCCGTGATTTCCTCCGCCTTGGCCGTGATTTGCTTCTCCAGCCTCAGGCGGAAGACCAGCGCGGCGGCATTCAAGCCGTAGCGCGTTCGATTCGTGTCCAGAATTGAAAGCAGTCCTTCGTCAAGTAATTGGTTGTTCATAATTCTGAATTCCTACTTCATCCTTTCAATCAGCCGGTCCACCTTTGTGTCCATCTGCACCAGCCGCCCCGTGTTGCTGTCCGTCGCCTCGCGCAGCGCGCAAATCTCCCCTTCAATGGGATTGATTCGCGTGTGCAGTTTTTCCCGGTCCGCCTTGTCGCTTGCCGCCATGGCGTCCAGCTTCGCGTTCAGCCGATGCTCAACCCCCCGTTCCACACCCCCGAACTTTGCGAAAAGCTGTTCGTGGACCTTGTTGTTTTCCTGTTTGAGTTCGTCAAATTCCTTCTTGTCCACCGGCGTCCCCGCGAACGTCACCTGCACCTTTTGCGCCTTCGCAATCGCCACCCACGCCAGCACCGTCGTGATCACCACGCAAATCATGCTCAGCGCAATCGAAACTATTTGGAGAATGTTCATTGCCGTAAAATTTCGGTTTCGTTGACGGTAGGGCGAGACTCCGTCGAGCCGTCACTCGATTTGTAATTCCACGCCAGGAAGCTTTCGCGGGGCCGGCAATCAAACAGCCCCTGGTATTTGCTCACATGGTGATCCGCCAGCAACGCAACCCGTCCCTCCCGGCTCCATTCCGCCCAAGTCCCGAACACATCGCTGATTCCCTTTACCCACCAGGCTGGGCAGACCCGCGCCTGGCCGAGACTGTCGTAAAACACTTCCGTCCCGCAATGCCGGTACGCCCCCAGCAACCACGGAATGCGCGTAATGAAGTCTTCCCCATCCACCACCCGGAAAGTCCGCTCCTTCAACAGCCCATCGTAACAATCCCGAAAGCCCGCATCCCCCACCCGCGGCTGCCCAAACGTGTAAACGCCCGCAAGCGATTTTGAGATTTGAAATTTGAGATTTGCAATTCTCCACGCCCAGAGCATGGCGAGCGCTCCTCCCAGGCTGTGCCCCGTGATCCAAATCCGTTTCGTCGTGCCGGCAATCGCCGCCAGCAACCGACCTTGCACCCCATCCAGCGCCGCCGAAAAACCAGCATGGACCCTGCAACCAAAGTCGCCCCTAAACCGCGCATCCAGATCCGTCAGCCAATTCCGCAAATCCGCCGTCCCCCGGAACGCGACAACCAGCTCCCTCTCATTCTGACAAACGACAACCCTTGTATCAGTTGCTTCATTATCAATTATCAATTGTCCATTATCCATTGCCCCATACGCCCCCGCCGCAAACTCCACCAGCGCGCCAGCGGTCTGTGGATCGAAAACGTTGGGAACGGGGATGTTCATAGCGATTGCAAATAACCAATTTTCAATGATCGATTTTCAATTGATTGGGAATTAGTCATTGCGCATTTGTTATTTGTCATTTCACTGCCGTCTTCACCGCCGCCCCCACGACATTCCCCGCCGCCGTCCCCGTCGCCGCGATGGCCGGAACTAGATTGCTGTCCACCAAAATGCCGAACGATCCGGCGGCGAAGGCGGACCCGCCGCCGAGGGCCCATTGATTGGTATGAATGGCCGTCATGGCCTGGACGGTCGGGTCCGCAAACAGAAAAAATCCTCCGCCCCCCTCCTGGTCCCGCCAGGATTCGCGCGCCACCAATCCATCCGCCCGGTTCTCAAACCATTCCAGCGTTTGGGTCGTCAACGCCTTGCGGTGCGGGCACGCGCAGCCGGCTGTTACCACGAAGAGCGCGAAGACCACGAAGACCGGACACATCATGTTATTGAATTTTTTCAGCATGGTCTCCTTCGTGATCTTCGTGTCCTTCGTGGTTAAAGTGCCTCTGGTTTATTTGTTTGTTCCTGTCGGGATGCTCGTCTGCGCCGAGTAAGCGTTCGTCCCCTGGCTGTAGCTTGCCCCCACGTTCAAAACGTTGGTGCCGCCCTGGAGGCTCAGCCCGGCCGCCACGCCCTTTTGCGCGACGTTCACCGAGACCCCCAGCCCCGCCAGATTGGCCGACGTGCCGCATCCGGCTCCGCCCAGCGCTGCGGCCGACACGGCCGCCGTTAGCATCAATGACAATGTGTGTGTGTTCTTTTTCATGGGTGTTGCATGTTGGGAAGTCATGGGGTCCGCGGGGGAGGCCGGGGCCGCGCAAGCAAGGTGGAAGGTGGGCGGCTGGCTCCCGCCGCGGACCAGATTCAGTTCCATGACTAAACTATCAATCACGCCACATTTATACCATAACTGCAAAAAGTGTACACCCCGCGGCGGGATCAATTTTTAAAACACGAAACCCCTGCAAACATTGACGAAAAACGGGGTCGGCCCCCTTCTTGTCAAGTATGTATTCTTGACAAGCGCCCAAGAACACCGCAAATTTTCACGCTTTTTCGGGGAAGGATAAAGGGGCCGGTGCGCGCGAAGACCCCAGGACAACCGGCAGGCCGTCAGAACAGCCGGTTTTTGACTGGACCCTGTCTAACCCGTTCTACCCGTCCGACTTGTCCGACACGTCCTGCCCGTCTGACGTCAGGGCAGCGTGATTTCCATCTCGTAGAACTTATGCGCCGGGACCCCATTGGTGTCCGTCAGCGTCACGTGCGTCCCATTTGGTCACAGGCGGGTGCTGCGCTGGTCAGCGGCGCCCAGGCCCCATTTCGCCCCTTGGATATGCCTCGGCAGGAGCCTCACCCTGCCGCTAAGGTCGTGGGGGCGAGGCTCCCGCCGAGCCGTCAAATTTGGTGGGGCGGAATCATCCTTCCCGGGGAGCGCGGGCGTCTCACCCGCCGTGTTCGGCGTCCCGCCGAACACATCTTCAGAATTGGCGGCTACAGAACTACTTAACCCGCACTGTCCATGGAAGCATATAGATTACAGAAGGCCTCATAGTTTTGGTGGCTTCTTTCGACGTGAAATAATCCGCCACGCAATCAGCATCGCCAACAAAAATACCGCCAGAATCAAAACGAGCACATGAAAGTGAATTACAACCATCGTCGTCCCGTCACTCGTGGTGGTTGTGATAACATTTGTCACTTAGGCCATCTTGCGAGTGTTCCAGGGAAAGTCAACTTCGCCGACATAGGAGGGCGAACAAGCTTTCAGACGTGTTGGTTGAGGCTGGCCGACGCAACGCCATCGCTTCAACCCAAAGCGAAAGGCCCCAAGCAACGATCCCGCTACGAACATCAGCTCCGCGGTCGTTGCCCCGCCGTGTTCGGCGTCCTGGCGAACACATGCTTAAACCTCACGGCAGGCTGATTTCCATCTCGTAGAACTTCTGCGCCGGGACCCCGTTGGTGTCCGTCAGCGTCACCTGCGTCCCGTTGGTCACGGGCGCGGGAGTGGTGAGCGCTGTCCACACGCTGTTGGGCGCGCTGCTGAACAGCGGTGTGTAGGACCGTCCGGCCACCGCGGGACTGAAGACCAGATTCTTCCACGTGGCCTGATTCGACACGCTCGCGATGTTGAACACAAAAATCGACGCCGGATTGGTCGGATTCAGCCCAGCCACGTACTTGAAATTATTGTTCTGCCCCGTGCCATCGGCATCGGCAGTGGGCTGCGCTTGGGCGGAGTTGGTGCTGCCAAAATACTGCAATTGCCAGGCTTGAAAGGGAGTTAGGACGGTGATGAGGCCGGTTTGCGTGTTGGTGTTCGTGCCTCCGGGGCCGGTCACCGTTTCCGTCACGCTATAAACCCCCGCGTTGGTGTAAGTGTGGGCCATGCTCAACGTCGTGGAGGTATTGCTCGTCGCGCCATCGCCAAAATTCCAAAGCCAGTTGGTCACGATGCCGGTGGATGCGTCGCTGAAGGTCACAGTCAACGGGGCAACGGCGCTGGTCGGCTCGGCGGTGAAAACCGCCCCGGGTTGAACAACCGGGATGGTATAATCCGCCACCACCGGCAGATGATCGCTGGCATTGGTCAGGTCCACGTAAAGTGTCGACGCGCTGATCGGCGAGCCGGGCGCAAGGTTGGTGGCCAGTGCGGTGTTGCCGCTGGCCGTGACGGCGGAGCCCCATGCTATCGAAGCATTGTTGCCAAACGCGTGATAGGTGCCGCCCACCAGGGCCAGCCCGCCCGCGGCCCCGCTATAAACATTGGTCGTGCAAACCTGCAAATCATCCCGGTAACGCAACTCATAGTCCTCTTCCGTGAGCATGAACAAAATGGTTTTATTTGTGGTGCTGTCTTCCCAATCAATGGTGGTCGAGCCGGACACATTTAGCGGGTCCACCCCTTGTCCCTGCGACACCCCGTTGGGCGAGTCGGCCGCGATGATGGCCTGGTAACCTGTTTCGCTGCTGCCGCTATCGGGGTTGTAATCGCCCACGTACAGGACCCGCGCATTGGCCGGCAGGGTGGCCTCGTTCGTGCGGATGATGACTGCCTCCTTGTAACGGTCCTGCTCGTTGGCGGAGCCAGTGGACGCTTTATAGTGGCTGACATAGACGTAAAACTCCGTCGCCGCCGTCGGGGTTTGGCCGGCCGGCGCAAACTCGTAACGCATCACCTCGCGATACTCGCCGCTGGCCGAACCAAGTTGGTTCGTGCCCCCCGGCGGATCCACCGGGACGGTGGCGACAAGCTGCACCGTCTTGGTGTTATAGACCATGGCATTGGGCCCGTTGCCGGTGCCGGTGGTGAGAAAGCCCTGGGGCGCCATGGCATACATATCGGACGCCAACGGATTATACTGGCCATAAAAAGCGTTCAAGCCAGCCACGATCGGCGCCACGGTGTCCGCATTGCCGCTTGTCTCTTCCAAAGCCAGAACATCCACGGGTTGCGCCACGCCGTCGCCCAGGACTTCCTCGCCGATCCCTTCCAGCACGCCCCCGCTGGTCGTCGCAGTCGTGTTAGCGACTGGGGCAATCAAACCCGGCAGCGGCGCGGTGGCGCCGGTGTCATCTTCAATATTGTAGCAAACAATGCGCAGCGTCAGGCTCTGCGCCGAAGCCAGACCGGCAAACCCGCAAGCCAGGCAAAGCGCCGCGCCCGTCCGCAATAAACTCATGGTGATTGGTTTCATGAAAAACACTTCCGTGAAGGAACCATTCTTTCCTGCCCCCGTCAAGCCAGCCCGCGGCGGGTCCTCCATTCAGCCCATGGATGACATTCCATCCCAATCAGTCACTTGAATTCAAGATCCCTGGGTGGAAAGCTCCCGCGATCCCGTTCCCGCCAGGACTGCGAGATCGAAGGACCGCGCCGATTTTACGGTCACGCCGAAGCGCTGGCGAGGCTCCCCATCGTGGCGGGTTAGCTTGAAATCGCCATGGCCAAGCACAGTGCGGAGGTTGGCCTCAATCTCCGGCAGCGCCGCAGCGTAAGTCTCCGCCGTATTCGGCGCTATGCCGCGATCGTTGACAATGATCTCAAATTCCGTCCGGCTGAGTTTCAGAGCGCCGGGAAAGGCTTCCTGCAAACGCCGGGCCGTCTGCGCGGCGGACCCAAACGCCTCCGCGATGCGGTCCCGGTTGGTGCCGGCAAGGATGGTCTTGCGGCGATACAGCACGCCCCAAATCCCGCCCGTGTGGTCGAACGCGAAGTCGGCCTCGTGGCCCACGGCAACAACGCCAGGCCCATTGGGCACATGGAGCAGTTCAGCAACATCAATGAGCAACACGCCGGGAATCACCTGCCGCGCAACCCACTGATGAAAGACGTCAACGATCTTGGCCGGATCGAGACCCAGCCCACCGTCCACCGGGAGTTTGATGATGAGATGTTGCAGTTCCATTTTAGAGGGTGTTTGACAGGCTCAAGCCTTCGCCGCAGGCGTCTGCGCCGAATGCAGCTTGTTGTGGCAATTGTGGACCGCCTCGATAAAAAGCTGGGCCTCGGCGATGCGATGGTGCGCTGTGTCGGCAGTAAACTGTTCTCCGCGCCCAGCGTAAGCGGCAAAGAGAAAGTTCGCAAACTTCGGCCCAACGAATGGGTCAAAAAAGAGCTGGGTGTCGAAAAACCGCTTCCTGAATTCCGCGATGATTTCATCAGGTTCGTTCGAGATGTCGTCGTATTGAACCTGCACCAGGGCGCGAGCTGCCTTGATGAAGGCGGCATAAGCGGTTTCGCCTGCCGGCTGCACTGCTCCGCGGTCGAGATGCAAGCCAGCCTCGAACACCAGCCGTTCAGCCGCAGTCAGCTCGAATTGGTAACGGCTAACCACCTCGCCGGCGCACTCCCCAACACCGATGTCACCGATGCTGTACTGGCGCGGATCGCCCCAGTCCGAATACAGGCCCGGATCGGTGTCGTGCGAAGGCAGATTCTGGTTGAGCGGCTCGAGCAAGTCGCGGATCGGCCCCTTACCGACCCGCATTACAAAAGCGTGGAATTCTTCGGTTTTCTGACGGTGCTTCGCGTAGTAATCCGTGATGCGATCCACCGCATCGGGTGCGCGCTTCGAGGGAATCGCGATGATCGGCAATCCGTATGATCCCGCGTTCTTCCCCCACTGGCCGCCCAGCACAACTTGGAAGTGGGGCACCTTGTAGCCGTTGACCGTCCGGCTGACACCGTAGAAGCCGAGATCAGCGACATGATGCGCACCGCAGGAGTTAAAGCAGCCGCTGACCTTGATGTGCAACGCCTTGACTGCTTCATCAAGCTCGTGGTTCTTGGCGAGCAGCCGGTTGCGCAGCTCGCCCCCAAGTCCGCGCGAGGACGAAATGCCAAGTTTGCAAGTGTCGGTGCCGGGGCATGCGGTAATGTCCACGATGCTGCTTGCCCCCGGCTGGCCAAGGTGAACGGCGTCGAGATCGGCGAAAAGCGCAGCCACATCGGACTTGCTGATCCAACGGAGGAGGAAATTCTGCTCGACTGTGGTTCGGATGGTTCCCCGGGTATAGCGGGCGGTGATATCGGCAAGCGCGCGAAGCTGGTCCGCCGTGATGTCGCCGAGCGGCAAAGTTACTGCGCAAGTCACATAACCCGGCTGGCGCTGGTCGCGGACGTTGCTCTTGAGCCATTGCTGCAATAAACCGTCGCCATTAGCGGCCGGGAATTGGCCGGGCGGCTTGAGCGGACCTTCCGCGGCGTCCGCCGCGTCCTTGATACGATCGAGCCAGCGCGGATCTTCGCGGAGTTCCTTGCGCGTGGCGAAAACCTCCTCGCGAAATCTCTCAATGCCCCATTTGTCAACGAGAAACTTGATGCGCGCGGCGTTGCGGTTTTTCTTTTCGCCGTGCTTGCCGAACACGCGGCACACCGCCTGCGTGAGCGGAAGTAATTCCTCCACCGGCGCAAACTCGGTCAGCGTCCGGGCTTGCCGCGGCACCGGCCCGAGTCCGCCACCGACGACGATTTTGAAACCGCGCTGTGGCTTGCCCTCAACCTCGCGCACGAGGGCGGTGTAGCCAATGTCATGCATTTGGGTCAGGCCACAGGCGTGCTGGGCGCAGCCGCTGAATGCAGGCTTGAACTTGCGGCCGAACTCCATCGTGTCCGGATGGCCCATCAAGAACCACGCCAGCGCGTGAGCATAAGGCGAGACGTCGAAGGCCTCGTCCCGGCAGACCCCGGAGAACGGACACGCCGTAACGTTGCGAACCGCGTTGCCGCAGGCCTCGCGCGTCGTAATGCCGACTGCCGCCAGCCGCCGCATGAGCGACGGCCCGTTTTCTATGTGGATGAAGTGGAGCTGAAAATCCTGGCGCGTGGTGACGTGCGCGATGCCGTCGGAGTATTCCTCGGCCAGCTCCGCCATCGTCTCAAGCTGCCGCAGGTTAAGCCCGCCGAAAGGAATCTTGATTCGCAACATGCCCGGCGCATCCCACATTGTGCCCGGCCCTTTTGTCGGTTTGTCGGCAAACGGCAGCTTGCGGCTCTCGCTGCCGTCATAACGCTGGCCGTTGTCGTAGCGCTGCCCGTAGGCGCCACGGCGCAGACGCGTCTCGGCGAACACCTTTTCGTCTATCTTTCCCTGCTTGCGCAGTTCGATCTCCGTCTCGAACTGGTCAACTTCACTGCCGATCGGTTCCGGCAGCTTCCCCTTGAACCGTTCCTTCCAAATGGCGTGGCTGGCTTTCATGGCGATGGCGCATTGATCCTATCAGTGCCTGCTCTTGATGGGGGGGCAGGAGCGTTTGATCTGATAGCAGTCATGTTTGTTATGGTTGAATTGTTTTCTATTATGCTTGTTCTTATTTTTTCTTCTATTTGTTTTTATCTCAAAAGTCGCGGCCAAAATCAAAGCCTTTCTTTGCTTTGAGGTGCAGTTTGTTTTGGCCCTCCATCCTCTTCAGGGCGCGCACGATCTTGCGCAGCGCGCTGTTCTCGATGCGGCACACCAGGCTGGTGGAAACGCCGAGGATGGCGGCCACCTCCCGGCTGCTCCGCATTGGCTTCAGCTCCCTGGACAGATGGTCGATATCGCATTGCGACAGCCCCCAGCGCGCCTTTTCCGGGTTCATACGGACATCGTTCTCCTTCTCAGAAATTCAAAGGCGCTCCGGTAAAAAACGGCGGGCGTCTCCCTCGGGCCTGCCGGGCCAAGACAGCTCAACTCCCCATCCGCGATTAATTGGGCCACGTGGGTTTGGCTGCAGAGAAATCGCCGTTGCAATTCCCTTCCCCCCACCGTGGCCGCCCGCGGCGTAATCGCCGCCGGCTTGGGCAAAATCGCTCCGATCACCTGCTCCAGGGTCAGATCCTCCGCCCCGCCCTCATTCGAGCCGCCCCCTTCCCGCGCCAGATAGGCCAGCAGCGATTCGCGCCAGATGCGCACCTCTGGCCGCCGTGCCCCCCGCCGCGCTATGTCCCAAGCCCACCGGATTTCCCGCCGGTCAATCAGCCTCAACACGTCGTCCTGATGGAAACGCTTGCGGCTCAACCCCATCAGCGTCCTCGGATGCTGCAAATGGCACCAGTCCGCCGCCGCCGCCGCAGTTGAAAAAAAGTTGATTTTTTTGGTTGATTATCGGTTTATTATTCATTATCATTTCGTTAGATTACGTATTCTTTTAATATACGTCAAGTGATAAATTAACTAAAAATAGAAAAACATTATGGACCCATTAAAAGAAGAGTTTGCAAGACTGGTCGCCATCATGGGGTGGAACCAGAGCGAGACGGCCCGGCAACTGCACATGAGCGCCGCCGCCGTCAGCAATCTGATGAACCCCAACCACTCCAACCGCCCGCGTCCCACCACCCTGCAGTTGTTGAAAATGATCGTCGGAGGCGAACACCCCGAGGCCATCGAGCCCCGGCATTTCAAGATCAAGGGCAAGCCCGGCACGCGCACTGACCTCACCGTCAGGGAGGATTACTTGGACGCGCGCGAGCGGAAACTCATCACCGATATCCGGCGCTTGACCGACAACGAACAGGAGACGATTTATCGCGTGGTCTATGCCATGATTTTCAGAGCATTGCCCCACGGCGCCCCCAGGAAGAAAAAATAACCCCGATTGTGCCGCGGTTTTTCGCGGGCGACGCCTTACGGCGCGCCCGCGGGCGTTTCGTAAGAGACTGCTGTTTCGCTGGCCAGGGGATCGTCTATCTTCGAGAGAATCCGGTAGGTCTTGATCTGGAATGACACCCTTTGCCCGTCGGCCAGCCCCAGGCGCGAATATTCCTCCTTGCTGATGCGCGAACGGATGATCAGGCCGCTGTCCGTGGCCAACTCCATCCGCAGCATCAGCCCAAGAAAATAAGTCCGGCGCAACACGGCCTGAAAACGGTGAGCGCGCGGGTCCGCCGAAACTTGCACCGCATAGGGGCGAAACCCGATGCGCATCTTTTGGCCTTCGGACAGGCCGTGGGCGGGAAACTCCAGTTCCTGGCAGCGCGCCACCCCGCCGCCGATTTGGAACTCCATGACATTCAACACCCCCACAAACCGGGCCACAAACTCGTTCTTCGGTTCTTCATAGACCTCTCGAGGCGTGCCGATTTGTTCCAGGCGGCCCTTGGAAAAAATGACAATCCGGTCCGCCACTTCCATCGCTTCCTCCTGATCGTGGGTGACGAAGATGGTCGTCAGTTTCAATTCCTGGTGCAGCCGCACCAGCCATTGCCGCAGTTCCTGGCGGATTTGGGCGTCCACAGCCGCGAACGGTTCGTCCAGCAACAGCACGGCGGATTGCGCCGCCAGGGCCCGCCCTATCGCCACCCGCTGGCGCTGGCCGCCGGAAAGCTCGTGCGGATACCGCTTCTCCAGCTTCTGCAGCTCCAGCCGGTTGATTAATTCCGTCACCCGCGCTTGGATGCGCGCTGCGTCCCATCTTTTCACCTTCAGCCCAAAAGCGATGTTCTTGAACACCGTCATGTTCTTGAACAACGCGTAATTCTGAAAAACAAAACCAATGTTGCGCCGCGGCGCCGGCACATCATTGACCGGCGCTCCCCCGATTAAAATCGAGCCGCCGTCCGGGTTCTCCAAGCCGGCAATCAGCCGCAGCGCCGTTGTCTTGCCGCCCCCGCTCGGCCCCAGCAACGCCACCAACTCCCCGTCGCCTACCGAGAAACTCACATCGTCCAGGGCCGCCGTCTTGCCAAAGCGCTTGGAAATATTCTTCAGTTCTATGCTCACTTGGAGATCAAAAAATCAGGTCGTGACATTGTGCCAGCCTCCGCTTGCCCGTCAATCGAATTGAACCTCGCTCTCACATTTCAAATCTCAAATTTCAAATTTGAAATGTCCCGGCATTCCTCGCCTCGGCTGCTCCGGGTGAATCCCAAGATCTCTTGTCACAGTGGAGGGCGCCGCTCCGTTCGCAATCTCCCCCGCGCGCGTGTGGTACACGAACAATGCGTGAAGCTCATCATTGGCCGCCGTCTGAATCTGCAGAGCCCCAACACCTTCGCCCTAGCTCGACGTGGCGGCACGGGTACTGCTTGCTCAGGCGTCTATCTGAAACACAGTGTGTGTAGGCAGGAAGGTTATGTACACGACAGGGCGGCAGCGTCTCGGACTATAATTAAAAAACAACTCCTGAAAATGATATCTAAAGCAATTGTGTCCAGGCGCGGCCTGGCCGTTTTGTCCCTTATCTTGTCCGGCTTGTTCTCCATCCTTCCCGCCTGGGCGCAGAGCGTTTCCCTGGCTTGGAACCCCAGCCTCAGCCCCACCGTTGCCGGCTACGACGTCTATTATGGCTTGGCCAGCGGCGCTTACACTTCCCATATCGATGTCGGCAGTGATACCACCGTTACTTTGTCTAAAGTGAATCCGGGAATGACTTATTACTTTGCCGTTTTAGCCTACGATTCCCTCCACCATGAAAGTCCATTCTCCAATGAAATTAGTGACAGCATTCCGGCGCTGCCCCTCATCACAGCCGTGCCTCTCAGTCAAACGGTCATCGCCGGCGCGACCGCCGCTTTCGCCGTCGGCGCGGCCAGCACCGTCCCGATGACTTTCCAATGGTTCAACGGCCCAACCGCCTTGCCCGGGGCGACCAATGCCGCCTTGACCTTGCTCAATGTCAGCAATGCCAATGCAGGTGCTTACAGGGTTGTCATAAGCAACGGCACGGGCAGTGTGATCAGCAGCGCGGCGACGTTGACGGTCATAGATCCGCCGGTGATTACCTGCCAGCCCGTTGCTCAAAGCGCCGGGGTCGGTGCGAACGTTCTCTTTCAGGTGGCTGCGAGCGGCACGCCGCCCTTCTCCTTCCAATGGTTCGACGGCACGGCGCTCATTCCCGCGGCAACCGGTGCGGCCCTCCAGTTGGCCAATGTCAGCGGGGTCAATGCCGGAAATTACTACGCCGTCATCCAAAATGCCGCCGGCTCCGTGACCAGCGCCAGCGCCGCGCTCGCCATCACCAACGCTTTTGTGCCGGTCGCAGGCGCCTACAATGGATTGTTCTATCAAACTAACGGCGGCAACCCCGCTGTGGCCGTGCCAACCGCCGGCATGTTGGAAAATTGCATCGTCGGAACCAATGGGTATTACAGCGCCAGACTCTACATCGGCGGATTCAATTACCCGCTCATCGGCGCCCTGGGTATGACGGGCAACGATTCCGAAGTCGTGTCGCGCGACGCCAACGGCCTTTCGAGTTTGAATGTCACACTCAATCTGGACATGACGGGCGCCTCAGGAATGATCACCGGCTTGGTCTCGAACATGTTCGCTTCCAACCCATGGACCGCCCCGCTGCTGGCCGACCTCGCCGTCAATCCACCGTGCGTGCCTGCCGGCAATTTCGACATGCTTCTGCTGCCGGACCTTGGCGCGCCGAATTCGCCCGCCGGCGATGGCGGTGTCTTGATCCAGAGCACCAACGGTGCCGTCACTCTGGCTGGTTTCCTGGCCGATGAGACGGTAGTTTCACAAAACGTCCCCGTTTCGCAAGTCGGCTCTATCCCGTTCTACTGCAGTCTCTATGGCGGCTCCGGCTTGATCGAAGGCTGGATCAACCTGGCCGGCGGCGTCCCGACCGGCGCCGTCACATGGATTCGCCCGGCGGGAGTCACCAACAGCCTGCCGTTCCCTTTTGGTTTCACCAATGTCCTCAACGTTTCTGCGTTCTACCCCGAGTAAAAGAAGACTCTAGCTCACGAGCGTCATCAAAAAACACGCCACCAGCCCGGGCAAGCCGAACGCCACGACATTTTGTGACGAGCGCCATGCCAGGCGCATCCTGTCCAGGCTGTCTTTCAGCGCTTCCTCCACCGGACGATTCTTCACCCCCGCCTTCAGCAGCTTGCTCACGTCCAGTATGCAATTGGACTGCGGCATGGCGGACGACATGCGCGCCGGGTCTTCCCCCGATTCGCCAAACTTGAAGCGAACCGGTGGCCTCAGAACTTCCTGCAAACCTTCCACCACCTCGCGCGTCGTGATGGCGCCCGGATTGGTGATGTTGTAAATGCCGAACGGCGCGCGAATCTCCCACAGATCCAGCGCCGCCTTGACGAAATCCTCCAGATGCGAAATGGAGTTGATATGATCGTATATCGTCGCCTGCCCTTGCAGCTGGCGCAGCCAATTGCAAGTCTCGTCCTTCTCGTTGAATGGCCGCCTGGGCCGCCAGATGTAACTTTGCCCGATCTCCTGGATCGCTTCCTCCGCCAGCGCCTTTGTTCCGCTGTAAAAATTCGAGGGCGAATTCCGAAACGAAAAATTCGGCTCGTCCAGCTCCGTATATCCAAGGAATCTTTCCGGCTCCTTGTCATAAAGCTGCCGCAAATCCGGCCGGCTCAATTCCGTTTCCGTCCGCAGAGTGCCCTGCTCCAGCACCTTGGCTCCGCAATAGATGTCGCCGGACGAAACGTGGCCCCAAGGCGTCTTGGTCATCGCGCATACCCGCGCGATCATTTGCGGCAATATCGCGTTGGCCGCCATCATCTTCTCCCGCTCCACTCGTGTCGCGCTCTCATTGCCGCTTCCCGAATACCCGGCCGCGTTGATCAAAAAAACCGGCCTCATCGTCCGGACGTAATCAAACAGGAAATCGAATCGGGAATAGTCGAAAGCCCGGCGGGTCAGGGGAATAAATGAATGTCCCCGCCGTCGCAATTCATTGGCAAAAGCTCGCCCAATGAATCCGCTCGCGCCTAAAAGCAAAATCATACGTGTCCTACAAGCCAATCTCCTCTTATTCGGGCCGCAATTACTGTGCCACAATGAGAAATGCTGATTATGCTCAATGAAACGGATGGAAAACCTGCCTATATATGTCCCTTTATACCAATATATTGCGGGTCACAATTGATCTTTCTCAACTTATCCCACGCTATGCCTGCGGGACATAAGAATGGCTGAAAAGTGTAAAGTCTGCCGACACCGATTTGACACATTCCAGTAACATACTTTATACATCTTTTAAGTCCCTTGGGTCTCCGAATGTTCCTAAAGGAGCACGTGTAAGCACAATTCGAAAAGACCAATCAAACCAACCCCGACTCCAAAACTGGTCAGAACCAGCGCCTTGTGGTGTTTGAGTATCTCCCCGATGATGGCATGCGTCGCCAGAAAAATGAACCCGCCTCCTGCGTGCGCCAGCGCCACCATGATCCACAACTGGGAAGCGTGGGGAAAGACCAGCCATCCCAGCACGCCGCCCAGCAGTGTCGTGCCCTCCACCGCAATTACCCGCCAAATGATTCCCCAAGTCTCCAATCCCGCACCTCGCAGCAACGCCCCCAGCGCCAGCCCTTCCGGAATTTTATGCACACAGACGGCGAGGATGATTGAAAAGTCCACGATTTGGCCCGACACCGGTGAACCCGCGTCCGCGTGGTTGCCGGCGGAAATCCCCAGCCCGTCCACCGTGCAGTGGATGGCCAGCGCCAGCATCATCGCCGACGCGATCTCGCTGAACCGATGTGTTGTGGCCTCGTCGAAATGGCTGGCTGCGCAAGCCGGGCAAACATGGAAAATATACTTGCTGATGACCGCAAAGACCGCGTAACCGGAGGCGAACGCCAGCAACAATTGCCACCAACGCAGCCCTTCCGCCGATTCCGGCAAAATGGCAAAAAGCGTCACCCCCAACAGCGTGCCCGCGCCCAGGCTGATCAGCCCGCACAACCGCTTGTGCGAAGTCCCCAGCACCGCGCCGAGCGTCCCCCCCACCACTGCCAGCGCAAACGCCAGCACGACGAACCCGAGAGATGTATCTTCTGTCACCGCCGCCTCTCCTTCATTTGCCTCTGCCGTTGCGCAAGAAAACCTTCAAGTGCTCCGGATGCTCCTGCCAAAACCGCACCAGCCTCGAAAAAATCCGCAGCGTCTCCGGCTTCAAATGGTGTTCGATCGCTTCCACTTCCTCCTTCACCGTCCCCGCGCTCAACCCCAGCAATGCCAGTAACTGCGCCAGCGTTTCATGCCGCACCTTGATGTGATTCGCCACCGCCCGCCCTTCCGCTGTCAGGCTGAAGCCGCGATATTTCTCATAATTCACGTAGCCGCGCCGCGCCAGCCGCCGCACCATGTTCGACACCGCCGACCGGCTCAACCCCAGCGACGCCGCCATGTCGGAGACACGGGCGTACCCCTTCAGATCCACCAACTCCTGCATCCGCTCCAGATGATCCTCCGTCGAGTCCGACCGCACCTGACGGGTCATCATTGCCTTCTTCAAATTCGCGCTCACCACAAACTCTTAACAGGCCGGCCCCCCGATGGCGAGCATTCCTTCCTTCTTCAATCCTAATCCTAATCTTAATCGTTCAGAATTCCCGTCACCGGCATGGCGGCAGCCCCTGCCGCCGCCATGCCAGTTCTTCCCCACCGCCTCATTAAGTCATTCATGCCGCCGCCCTCTCCAGCAGCCCTTCCGTTTGCTCGCGAATCGCCCTTTGGCGGGCCTCCCGCCGTTGCGCGGCAGTCACCTTTTCCTCAAGCAACACCGGGAAGACAAGCAGCGGGAACGGTGTGATCCATGCCAAACCGGCCGCTTCATTGGCGGCGCGCCGCAGCGGAACGCACTGTGCCGGGCCAGCCGATCCCTTGAGCATTGGCTGGAGCAATCGCTCCTTCAACTGCTCCAACTCCCTTTCCAACGGGCCGCGAAAAGGCGCGGGCCCGATCGGCCCTGCCTCGAACCGGGTTTCCGCTTCGAACCGTGTCATGATCTTTCCGTATTGTGTTCTCATATTTCCTTTCAAAATTCCTTTCAAAATCTCCGCCAGCCAAAATCGTTGGCCAGAAAACGAAAAACCCACGATTGACTGGCAATCGTGGGTTCTTAAATCTGTTTTCTGGCCTTAGAAAATCTCCTCCACGTTGCCGGCAAGCCGGGATGCGCGCCACATCGCAATAGCTCCACAAGAGCCATGGGCGCGCTCGCTAATCTGGACTTTCAGCGTCTTATTCATTCAACACCGCTCAATAAACCAGAATCCCGCCCTTTTGTCAAGCCCAGCTTACCCCCGCCTCAGGGCAAACGCATTTAAATTCCGAGCAATCGCAGTAAATAGGCGTGATCCCAACTGGCATTGAGTTGTTTGCCACGGATGCCGCGCTTTTTGGTTTTCTCCCTTTTGAGGAGATTAAAGG
>JBEKDI010000021.1:0-58839 GCA_050014435.1 Verrucomicrobiota bacterium
GGTATGCCCGCCCAGTAGGATCCGGTGACCAATTCGCCGGAATCCTCGAGCGTTACTTCAGGCGCAAGGGTGATGAAATAAACCGTCCAGACAACGGCAAACGCGACGGCCAGCGTCCACCAGTCAATGCGCCGAAAGAGCGGCGGGATGGGGCCTTGGGCGGCCAGAGGCGCACCGGTGTCGGCAGCGGGAACCGGGGCTTGGGCCGGATTCGGTTCAGGATTCATCATTCAAGGGCGCTTATCCGTAGTGTTCACCGGACAAATGCCGGCAGCCGCCAATTCGTATAAATTTGTCGCCGGAATTGGGCAACATCGAAATTAAGGTTTGAAGCGTGCGGGTTTACAACCGCAATGTGAATAAGCTCTGAATAACGCGTTGATATGAAGACTCATATTTTGCTCGTGAAGGCGAGGTTTCGCCAGCACTCTTGAGAGGGCCGCAACAAGAAAGGCAACCAGACCCATGGCAACAGAAGAAAGAGTGCTTTGTTTTAAACGGAAACTCCTCGAAGAATTGGGCGTATTCCAGGGCCTCAGCCTCGAGGTCGGGAAATACCTGCCGGTCTTCACTTCCGCCTCAAATTTGGTGTACCTCAACCGGAGCGAAGCCGAGCAGGATAAGCGTTACAAACAGCTCATCCCCTACGTCCTGTTGATCTGCAAAGACAAAATATTGCGGTATCGGCGCGGCAAAGGCGGCCAGGAAACACGGCTGCACGGACTTTATTCCGTCGGTGTTGGGGGGCACATCTCGGAGGAAGACCACCAGCTTCCCGGCCTTTTCTCGAACAATCTCTATCAGGAGGGCATGCGGCGCGAATTAAAGGAGGAGGTGGCAATCGACGCCCTGAACGGGCCGGCGGTGGCCGCGATCAACGACGACGGCACGGAAGTTGGGCAAGTGCATTTTGGAGTCGTCCACGTTGTGCATGTGCCGGACGTAACCGTCGCGGGCCGGTGCGTCGGCATCGCAGGCCCTGAGTTTATCCCGATTGCCGACGCCGTAAAGGATCCGTCCGGTTACGAATCATGGTCCCGTTTCTGCCTGGAACATCTGGATGCGCTGCTGGCCAAAGCCGGATGAAGGGTCGTCCTCGGAATCAAGGAATTATGGAGGGGCCAGCAAGGGGAAGGCTGGAAGCGGGGCGGCAGGATGACGGACTCGAAGACCATGCCTTATCCTCTCGGTTCCCATTCCGAGACCCAGTCAAAGGTCAAAGTCAAATGGGTCAAATGGGATCGCGCCGTAACTTTGTCCATTTCTCTTTATTCATGCGCCACCATTGCCGCAAAAATAATTAAAATATCATTTGACTATTGCATAAGTAAAGAATATAGGTAGTCAAAGAAAATAGGAATGATGAAGGATGAATTAAGAAGCCCCGCCTCCGCCGAGTTGCGCCGCGGCAAGTTCCTTTTGACGAAGGCGGACCTGCCCGCCGCAGCCGTTTCGGCGAAGGAGGGTCAATTCCCCATCAAAGCGGGTCGCACCGAATCGCAGCGAGTCGCAGCGATTTTTTACACGGCATCGCACTCAGTTGCAGTCAATTCCGCGCCCATCCGTATTCACTTGTCCGCAAAAGCCATAACGGCAGCGGCAGCGCGGCTCATCTGTCAACCGAATAGAGAGAATAATTTAAAAATACCAAAACCCGTGCAAGGCAGAGGATGCGTCAGGATCACGCGGAAACGGGGCTGCGGAGGTTTTCAGAACTTCAGCCTTCCCGCATTGTTCTTTTGGCTTGTGCGTTGGCGCGGGCCTGTTTACCTCTTGGCCCCAGAATGAATAAATATCCTGCTTCGCAAATGTTTTTTCGGCTGGCTGGCTTTGCCCCAATTGTGGCGCTGACCTTGGGCCTCACGGCTTGGGCCGCCGATTCCAATGACTCTTCCCCCCGCCAGCAATTGCTGATGGATTTCGGATGGAGGTTTCATTTGGGCGATGACTGGGGCCTGGGCGAAAAACTGGAAAAGGCGGGCGCCAGCTCCGGGCCCGCCGGGCGCAGCTTCGGCGACGCGGGCTGGCGCAAGGTCAATCTTCCACATGATTGGGCGATTGAGTTGCCGTTTGATTCCCATGCCGATGCCAATCACGGCTTCAAGCCGCTGGGGCCGGGCTTTCACAAAAACGACGTCGGCTGGTATCGCCGCACTTTTTCCGTGCCGGAAACGGACAAGGCCCTCCGCTTCTGGATCCAGTTCGACGGGGTCTATCGGGATTGCCGCGTCTTTTTTAACGGCTGGCTCATTGGCCATCATGAAAGCGGCTACAGCAGCTTTCGCTATGACGTCACGGACCTGGTGAATTGCGGCGGCGAAAACACCCTTTCGGTGCGGGTTGACGCCTCGGAATTTGAGGGATGGTTCTACGAAGGGGCCGGCATTTACCGCCATGTCTGGCTGCTCAAAACCAGCCCGCTCGCCGTCGAGCCGGACGGGATTTTCGTCTATAGCCAGTTCCCCAATAATGTTCCGGAAGGTCCCGCCACAATTAATCTCGAGGCACGGCTGAAGAACGCGCAATCCAATGCCGCGACCGCCACCGTCGCGTGGGAAATTCTTGATCCAGAGGGAAAAACCGCCGGCCGCGCCGAACAATCCGAAGATTTGAAACCGTGGGCGGCCGAGGCGGTTTTACAGCAGGCGGAAGTGTCCGCGCCCGCACTTTGGTCGCCGGAATCGCCCAATCTTTATAAACTCGTCGCCACCGTCACTTCCGGCGGCAAAGTGGTGGACCGCACGGAAACCGAATTTGGCATTCGCACGCTGGCCTTCGACGCGGACAAGGGATTTCTATTGAATGGACATCCTTACGAAGTGAAGGGCACGTGCAACCATCAAGACCATGCGGGCGTTGGCGCGGCCCTGCCCGACGCGCTGCAATATTTTCGCGTCCGGCGCTTGAAGGACATGGGCGGCAATGCCATTCGAACCTCGCACAATGCGCCCACTCCGGAGTTGCTCGAAGCCTGTGACCGCCTGGGTTTGCTGGTGATGGACGAAAACCGGCTGCTCGGAAGCGATGCCGCCAACATGGCGCTCCTGGAAGGGCAGTTGCGCCGCGACCGCAACCATCCCAGTGTTTTCATCTGGTCTCTCTTTAATGAGGAAAATCAGCAAGGCACCGAGGAAGGCGCGCGTTGCGCCGCCTCCATGCAGCGACTGGCACATTCGCTGGACCCAACCCGCCTCTGCACTGCTGCAGCCAGCGAGGGCGATGTGTTTGAAGGCGTGAACGGCGTCCTGGATGTCAGGGGCTGGAACTACCACATCGGCGCGGAGGACAGTTACCACAAAAAGCATCCCCAGCAGCCGGAGATCGGCACCGAACAGGCCAGCACCTTGTGTACGCGCGGCATTTATGCCAATGACAAAGTGCGCGGCTATATGAGCGCTTACGATGACGCTGGCCCAAATTGGGGCAACACGGCCGAGGCTTGGTGGCAGGTCTATGCCGCCCGGCCCTGGCTCTCGGGCGGGTTTGTCTGGACCGGCTTTGATTATCGCGGCGAGCCAACGCCCTATGGCTGGCCGTGCATCAACTCGCATTTCGGCATCCTGGACACCTGCGGCTTTGCCAAGGATAATTTCTACTACTACAAAGCGTGGTGGGGCGACCGGCCTGTCCTCCATCTGCTGCCGCATTGGAACTGGCCCGGCAAGGAAGGCCAGGACATCGACGTGCGCTGCCTGGGCAATAGCGAAGAAGTGGAGTTGTTCCTCAACGGCCAAAGTCTCGGGCGCAAGTCCATGCCCGCAAATTCCCAGTTGAAATGGTCGGTCAAGTATGCCCCCGGCACACTCCTGGCCCGTGGCTTCAAGGCGGGCCAGGTCATCGCCGAGGAAAAACTGGAAACGACCGGCACCCCCGCCGCCATCAAACTCAGCGCTGACCGGACTTCCATCCACGCCGGCAATGAGGACGTTTCCGTGATTACCGTGGCGGTGACGGACGACCAGGGGCGCGTTGTGCCCCTGGCAGGAAATCTTATCGACTTTGAACTGACAGGGCCGGGCCGGATCATCGGCGTGGGCAACGGCGACCCGAGCTCTCACGAGGCGGACACCTTTATCGCCTCACAGGCAAGCCACAAGATCGCCCTCAATGACTGGCGCATGAGGCGGGTGCCCGATACGCATCGGCGGGCCGAAGTCAGGGAAAACTTCGACGACAGCCAATGGGACAAGGCGGATGCGCAAAGCGAAAGCGGCCCTCTGGCGCCTGAGGAATCGGCCGTTTATCGGACACGGTTTGCGGCGACACCCGATGAGCTGGCCGCGGAGAGCCTCGCCATCAGCTTTGGGATGATCGACGACGAGGGTTGGGTGTATGTCAACGGGCACTTGGCCGGAGAATCGCACGACTACAGCAGCCAGACTTCCTTCGAGATACGGAAATTCCTGCATGAAGGGGAGAACACCGTCGCGGTGGCTGTTCACAACTGGAGCGGACCGGGCGGGATGAACAAAGGGGTGGCCCTGGAAATCCCTGACAAACCCGTGCCGGCGCATTGGAGGCGCAGCGCCTTCAACGGCCTGGCCCAAGTCATCGTGCAAGCCGGCAAAGAAGCCGGCGCCCTGCATTTGACAGCGCATGCGGAAGGCCTGGCCGAAGCGTCCATTGACATCGCTTCGGCGGACGATTCAACTCAACTCCTCCTCCCGTGATCGACGCTCTCAAAAACGAAATTTGCCAGGCCAACCTTGACCTTGTCCGGGAAGGGTTGGTCGTTCAAACCTGGGGCAATGTCAGTGGCGTGGATCGCGCCCAAGGCTTGATGGTCATCAAGCCTTCCGGCGTCGCCTACGCCAGTTTGAAACCGGAACAGATGGTGGTGGTGTCCCTGGAGTCAGGCCAAGCCGTGGAAGGCAGCCTCCGCCCCAGTTCGGACACGCCAACGCATCTGGTGTTATACCGAAAATTCGCGGAAATTGGGGGAATCGCCCACACCCACAGCCTCTTCGCCACCGCCTGGGCCCAGGCGGGCCATGGCATCCCTGTGTTCGGAACAACCCACGCCGATTACTGGCACGGGGAAGTGCCGGTCACCCGCACTCTTCAAACGCGCGAAATCAAACTGGATTACGAGGCGAACACCGGCAATGTCATCGTTGAAAGGTTCAAGCACTTGGACCCATTGAGGATTCCGGCCGCGCTGGTGGCGGGACACGGCCCTTTTGCCTGGGGTAAAAATGCCGCTGAAGCGGTCCATAACGCCGCCGTCCTGGAATTCGTTGCCCGCCTGGCGGCTGAAACGCTGCGCCTCAATCCCGCGGCCGGACCCATCCAACCCGCGCTGCTGGACGCCCATTTTTTCCGCAAACACGGTCCGGGATCTTACTACGGACAAACCTAGTATTTACAGTTGGAAGTCTTATGCTCGTTGTCCACGTTCACATCACGGTCAAGCCCGAATGCGTGGCGGCCTTTCGCGAAGCCACCATCGCCAACGCCCGGGAAAGTTTGAAGGAACCCGGCATCGCCCGCTTCGATTTCATGCAGCAAACCGATGCTCCCGACCAGTTCGTCATCGTCGAAGCCTATCGCAACGCGGACGCGCCTGCCCGACACAAAGAGACCCGCCATTATCAAATCTGGCGGGACGCGGTTGCGCCCATGATGGCCGAGCCGCGCGTCGGCGTCAGATTCACCAACCTCCATCCGCCGGACGAGAATTGGTGAGTGGGGAAAAGTCCCATGCGTTTTGAATTTGCCACCGCCAGCCGCATCATTTTTGGCGCGGGCGCAATCCGCCAAGCCGGTCCGCTGGCCGGGGAATTCGGACGCCGCGCTTTGGTCACGACCGGGCGCGACGCGACGCGGGCCAAACGGTTGCTGGAGGCCCTGCGGGAGGTTGAGGTGGGGGCCGTTTCCTTTGCCATCGAGGGCGAGCCTGATCTGGAAATGATCCGGCGGGGAGTCGCCCTGGCCCGGCAGGAGCGTTGCGATCTGGTTATTGGCTTTGGCGGCGGCAGCGCTTTGGATGCGGGCAAGGCCATCGCCGCCATGCTCACCAACGACGGCGACGTGCTGGATTATCTTGAAGTCATCGGGGGCGGCAAAGCTTTGGCGCGTTCCCCTGCGCCGATGCTGGCAATTCCAACCACCGCCGGCACCGGCGCGGAAGTCACGCGCAACTCCGTCCTGACCTCGCCCGGACACCGGCTTAAAGTCAGTTTGCGCAGTCCGTTGATGCTGCCCAAAGTGGCGCTGGTGGATCCTGAATTGACCTGGGATTTGCCGCCGGCCCTGACCGCCAGCACCGGCTTGGACGCGCTCACCCAACTTATCGAACCATACGTCAGCGGACGGGCCAATCCCATGACCGACGGTTTGTGCGTGGAGGGGATCAGGCGGGCGGCACGATCGTTGCGGATCGTTCTTGATCATAGCCACAACGCCGACGCGCGCGAAGCCATGGCCCTGGCCAGCCTGTTCGGAGGATTGGCGCTGGCTAACGCCGGGCTGGGAGCGGTGCATGGCCTGGCAGGAGTCATTGGCGGTATGTTTGGAGCGCCCCATGGCGCAATATGCGCAGCGCTGCTGCCACGAGTAATGTCAGTCAACCTGGCAGCATTGCGCTCCCGCGATCCCGCCAGCCCGGCCCTGCCGCGTTACCAGGAAGTCGCGGGCCTGCTGACAGGCCGGAACAACGCGCGAGCCGACGATGGCGTCGATTGGGTGGCGCAACTAGTGTCTGATTTGCAAATTCCCAGGCTCGGCGCGTACGGCTTGACAGCCCGCCATACCGCTGATCTGGTGGAAAAGTCAAAAAACGCCAGCAGCATGAAAGCCAACCCCATTGTTCTGACGCGCGAAGAACTGTCCGCCGTGGTGGAAGAAGCGCTCTGACCATGGGCTTGTGCGATGGTCATCCTCATTTCGCACATTCCTGCTTCCCTGCCGCCAGCCCGCCAGCTAATTCTACCCCCGTCAAATTGAATATGAGCAGAACATCGCGCATCAGCGCAGCCCTTCTGGTGCTGGCCCTGGCGGGAGGCACGGCTCAACCGCGGGCCACGGCGGAAGCGCTGCCGGCCGTGGACCGGGAGTTTCGCGGGTTGTGGGTGGCCACCGTCGATACAGTGGACGGAGTGGACTGGCCGTCCAAGCGGAGCCTGGCCACGCGCGAGCAGAAGGCGGAGTTGACCGCCATCCTGGACCGCGCGGTGGAAATGCATTTGAACGTGATCGTTTTCCAGGTGCGCGGCAATTGCGACGCGATGTATGATTCAAGAATCGAACCCTGGTCGGAATACCTGACGGGCCAAATGGGAAGAGCGCCCCAGCCTTATTACGACCCTCTGGCTTTCGCGGTGGAGGAGGCCCATAAACGGGGATTGGAATTGCACGCCTGGTTTAACCCCTATCGCGTCCACTCCCGCAACCTCAAGACGCCGGTTTCCACCAACCATGTCAGCGTAACCCATTATGGCTTGGTGCGAACTTACGGGAAATTCCTCTGGCTCGATCCCACGGAGCCGGGAACGCGGGATTACTCGCTCAGCGTGATCATGGACGTGGTGCGCAGTTACGATATCGATGGGGTGCATTTTGACGACCATTTCTATCCTGACCCGGAAAAGGAAGGCGGACGCGAGTTGCAGTTTCCGGACGATGGCTCGTGGAGGCGCTATCAGAAAACCGGCGGCAAGATGTCGCGCAACGATTGGCGGCGGGAGAACGTGAACATGTTGGTGCGGGCCGTTTCCGAAGGAATCAAAAGGGAAAAGCCATGGGTCAAATTCGGGATCAGCCCTTTCGGTATATGGCGGCCCAATCAACCCCGGGGCATTACCGGTTTGGACGCGTATGACAAGCTGTGCGGCGACGCTCGGACATGGCTGGCCGAGGGATGGGTGGATTATCTTGCGCCGCAACTTTACTGGCCCGCCGCGGACAAGCCGCACGCCTTTGCCGCATTGCTGAGATGGTGGGCCGACCAAAATACGCGACACCGCCTCTTGCTGGCGGGGATGAGGGTTGGCGGCTGGCAGGGCATTTCCAATGAGGCGCGGGAGACATCCGATGAAATACAATTGACTCGGAAGCAGGCCGGAACTTCGGGCGAAATACTATGGCACAGCACGCTATTGCTGACCCATCGCACCGGAGTGGCGGAGGCATTGCGCAAAGGGGTCTATGCCGAGCCTGCGTTGGTCCCGGCTTGCGCCTGGCTGGGAGGCGGCGTGCCAGCCCGGCCCGTGTTGACGGCCCGGCAAACTGGACGGTACATCACGCTTAAGTGGAAGGAGGGCTCTGGCCGCGTCTGGCAATGGGTGGTGCGGAGGAGAACCGGTGGCCGGTGGACCACGGACATTGTGCCGGAGTCGCAAAGGGAAGAAGTTGTATCGGCAGAGGATGGGCTCAGGGACGTCATCGCCGTCTCGGCCGTGAACCGCTATGGCAATTTGAGTGAGGCCACTCTGTTCCACACGGACCTGTTGGACAAATGACCCCGGGCGGCCTCGTCAACCCGCGAATTTTCGGGCGGCAATCGAGGCGTTGTGCCCGCCGAATCCAAAAGAATTGTTGATCACAGCCCTGACTTCCATTTCCCGGGCCTTGTGCGGCACGTAATCCAGGTCGCATTCCGGATCGGGGTTTTCCAGGTTGATGGTGGGCGGGACAATGTTGCACTCGATGGCCTTGACGCACAACGCCATTTCGACGGCGCCGGCCGCGCCCAGCATGTGCCCGGTCGCGCCCTTGGTGGAGCTGACGGCCAGCTTTTTGGCGTGCTCGCCAAAGACGGCCTTGATGGCCTGAGTTTCGGCGATGTCGCCCTGGGGCGTGGAGGTGCCGTGGGCGTTGATGTAGGAAACGTCGGTTGGATTGAGGCCGGCGGAGCGCAATGCCATGCGCATACAGCGGGCCGCGCCTTCGCCCTGTGGGGATGGAGCGGTCAAATGGTGGGCGTCGGCGGTATTGCCATAGCCGGCGATCTCGGCATAAATGCGCGCCCCGCGCGCCTTGGCATGATCCAACTCTTCCAGCATCAGGACCCCCGCGCCTTCGCCCATGACAAAGCCGTCGCGATCGCGGTCAAAAGGCCGGGAAGCGTGCTGGGGATCATCGTTGCGGACGCTCAAGGCGCGCATGGCGCAAAAGCCGCCCACGCCCATCGGCACGATGACTGCCTCGCTGCCGCCGGCAAACATGACTTTGGCATCGCCCATCTTGAGGGTGCGCCAGGCTTCGCCAATGGCATGGGTGGCAGTGGCGCAGGCGGAACAGGTGGAGAAATTCGGCCCGCGCAAATTGAAGCTCATCGAGAAGAGGCCGGAGCCCATGTTGGAAATGAGCATCGGGATCATGAAGGGAGAGAGGCGTCCAGGACCCTTGGAGAGAAGAACCTTGTGCTGTTCCTCCAGGGTATGCAGGCCGCCGATGCCGGACCCGATTATGGCGCCGATTGCGTCCCGGTCCTCCTTGTCCAAGTCGAGGGCGGAGTCGAGCAATGCCTGATGAGCTGCCACCATAGCAAACTGGGCAAAGCGATCCGTGCGCCGCACCTCTTTTGGGGAGGAAAAAGCGGGGGTGGGATCAAAGTCCGTGATCTCAGCCGCGATCTGGCAGTCGTAATCGGAAACGTCGAAGCAGGTGATCTTGTGGATGCCGCATTTGCCGGCCAGGATGTTGTCCCAAAAGACAGGGAACTTCTGTCCAAGAGAGGAAACAACACCCAATCCCGTCACGACAACTCTGCGGTCTGTCCAATCAGCCATAAAAAAAGGCAGCGACGCTCAAGACCGCTGCCCTGGGAAAATGGAATTAACGCCTATTTCTTCTGGGAGTCTTCAATGTATTTGACGACATCGCCGACGCTTTGCAGTTTTTCCGCCTGTTCGTCGGGGATTTCGTTGCCAAATTCCTCTTCCAAGGCCATGACCAGCTCGACTGTGTCCAACGAATCCGCCCCCAAGTCTTCGATGAACTTGGCGTCGGGCGTCACTTGATCGGGATTGACTCCGAGCTGTTCCACGATGATGTCTTTGACTCTTTGCTCAATTGTTTTTTCTGCCATTGTTAAACTCCATTTCTATTTTCAGTGTCTATGCCCGATGCTGCAAAATGCGTCAAGCCTTCATTCAAAAAAATTTCCCGAAGGGGAAAAAACCGCACTCTTTCTACTGACCGGTCCCGTCTCTGCAGCCGGTCAACGCGGAATCAGAAGCTACATTACCATCCCGCCATCGACGGTCAATACCTGTCCAGTGATATATCGGGCGCCGGATCCAGCCAGAAAAAGGGCCGCCTCCGCGATGTCCGCCGGCTGCCCCAGTGACCGCAAGGGAACGCGCTCAAGGATCTGGGCTTTCATTTCAGGGGTCAATCCCCCCGTCATGTCCGTCTCGATGAAGCCTGGAGCCAGGGCGTTAACGGTAACGCCGCGCGAGGCGAATTCCTTGGCGATGGACTTGGTAAACCCGATCAACCCGGCCTTGCTGGCGGCGTAGTTGCATTGGCCGGCATTGCCCATCAAGCCAATGACGGAGGCGATGTTAAGAATTCTTCCCGAGCGTTGTTTCAGGAAACTTCGGCTGAAGGCTTGAGTAAACAGGAAAGCGCCCTTCAAATTGGTGGTTAACACGGTGTCCCAATCCTGCGCGCTCATACGCATGATCAAGCCGTCGCGGGTAATGCCTGCGTTGTTGACCAATATATCGACTTTGCCGGCATCATGGAGGATTTTTTCGGCGGCGGCGGCGACGGCAGGGGAATCGGCCACGTCAACCGCATAGGCCCAGGCCTTGCGGCCCAAGAGGCGGATTTCGGCGGCGACTTTCTCGGCGTTTTCGGAGGTGCGCGAGACGCAAGCGACGTCGGCGCCTTCCGCGGCAAATTTCAAGGCAATGGCGCGGCCAATTCCGCGGCCCGCGCCAGTGACGACGGCGATTTGATTGGCAAGTTGAGGCATAAAATGTTGGCGTTTTAAATCCCGGCTTTCAATGCCGCGACCGTCGCTTCGAGGCTGGCAACGTCCGCCACCGAGTAGGTTTGCACATTCTTGTCAATCCGTTTAACGAAACCGCTCAAGACGGTGCCCGGGCCTAGTTCAATGAATCGGGTGAAACCGTGCTCGATCAAATATCGAACCGAATCCTCCCAGCGCACGGAGGAGACAACCTGGTCGATCAGCCGCGCCCGGATGTCAGGCGGCTCGGTATGGGGGCGGGCGGAGACGTTGGCGATGACCATCATGACCGGCTCGTTCATCTGCACGGATTGGAGCATGGCCTCGACCTTGGGTTTGGCGCTGGCCATGAGACGGGAATGATACGCACCGGCCACGGGGAGCATGACAGCCCGTTTTGCGCCTGCGGCCTTGGCCAGCTCGCATGCTTTGGCGACCTTCTCGGATTCGCCTGAAATGACGATTTGGCCCGGGCAATTGAGATTGGCCATGTCGACCTCCGCCTGCTGACAGACGGTGCGCATTTTCTCGATGTCCAGGCCAAGAATCGCGGCCATGCCGCCTTGGGTCAAATCACATGCTTCCTGCATGAAACGTCCCCTCTGTCGCGCGATTTGCAATCCGTCCTCGAAAGTGAAGACTTCCGCGGCGGTCCAGGCGGTCAATTCGCCCAGCGACAATCCCGCCGCAGCCTGATAATCCACCTCGGGCAGGCGCTCTTCCAGCAGTTGCAAGGCGATCCAACTGACGAGAAAGATGGCCGGCTGCGCGTTTTCGGTGCGGACCAAATCCGCGTCGGGGCCGTTAAAACAGAGGGCGGGCAGATCGAAGCCGAGCAGTTCCCGGCTGCGGTCGAACCAGATTTTGGCGGAGGGACATTTTTCGGCGAAATCCCGGCCCATGCCGACGTATTGGGCGCCCTGTCCGGCAAATAATAATGCGGTTTTGCGTGTCATGTTAACAATCTTGATCATTCAAGGGTTAATCTTAAGCCGACAAAATAGCACAGCACAGGAAATGGAGAAAAGCACCAAAAACGGGATTTGGGAGAATTGACAATTGATAATGGATAATTGACAATGGCTGATGGTGAACTCGGCATTGTCGATTCTCATTGCCGGGTTCTCCGTTCATCGCGGTTGCATTTCAAAATGCCTGGACCGCCCGGGTGACAGGGTGGTCAGGCCGCGCGGTTCCTATCGAACCACGAACCTCAGAATTGGGCTGTCCGTGGGGGCGAGCGTCTGAATCTGGAGCAGAAAACCTTGGGGATTCGCCTGGAACAGAGCAATCCACGTGACTTTCTGGTCCCGCACCGAATGCAACCTGAGGAATCTTAAATGAAGCAATCTGAAACCACGCGCCGCCTTGATGTCCTGCCAGCGGATGAATCGCGGCAATCCCCAGAAGGAGTATCCTTGTATGCCGTTTTTGGACAGAATAACAGGAAAGCTTTTGGAGAAAATCCAGGAAACAATGCAGGCGCCGGGCAAACAGCCGACAAGGCCAAACCCAATTTCAGCGGCATCGAAGCGAGTTCCTTGTTCGAGGGCGGTCCAAGCCATCAAAACCAAGAAAGCTCCGGGATACAACATCGAAAGCAGAGAAAGTACCGACGCGTGATAAACGGTCGCTCCTGGATGGGCTTCTGGTTGCATGTCGACTGATTTTTGTACCATGACTGATTCGAATTGAAAGCGGTCTTTTCATTGAATGGTTTTCGACTGCGGATCATGGAAGAAACATGGTGACGGGGCTTGTCGAGATGCAGGCTTGCATCAGCGTCCAAACGATAGTAGTTCTCCTTCATGCATTCCAACGACGCCATGCCAGCCTGTTGTCGCCAGCCGGCAGGAGGTTTTTCTCTGCGTTGCGCCAGGCATGAGAGCAACTTCGCGGGCGAGGCTGCATGAAGCGAGAAGCCAATCCGGGCCGCGTCGCGGGATTCCTATACCTGCTCCTGGGATTCTCGGTCCTTCGCATCAAATATATTCCCGGGGCTTTGTTCGTGTACAATGACCCGGCGGCAACAGCCCACAACATTGACACGCATGAGTTGCTTTTTAGGTTCGGCATGGTGAGCGACATAATGGCCGGGGTTTCCTGTGTGATAGTCGCAATGGCGCTTTACCGGCTGCTGAGCGGAGTGAGCCAGGGCCTGGCTGTGTTTATGGTAATCCTTGGCGGACTGCTGCCGGCAGTCTTGGATTGCTTCAACGTTGTCAACGACGTCGCCGCGCTGTTTGCAGTGAACGGCGAATTCATGTCCCCGTTCGATTCCTCTCAGCGCAACGCTCTGGCCATGCTGTTCCTCCGCGTGCATGACTACGGATTTCTTACCAACGAGATTTTTGCCGGCCTTTGGCTTTTGCCCTTTGGCGTGTTGGTTTTTCGATCAGGCTTTATTCCGCGGATCTTGGGCGTCTACCTGGTGATCAATGGCTTGGCCTATGTGACGATTAGTATCACGGGTTTCCTTTGGCCGCAGTACGTTGATCGGGTCTCGAGCAAGTGCTGGCCGGCCCTCTTCGGAGAAGGGGCGATCGTGTTGTGGCTCATGATCAAAGGAGCACGGCCGCCACGCGAGGTCGTTCAGTGAGTGAAATGTCGGCGCTGCGCGCCGATTTCGAGCAACAGGCACGACGCCACATCAAATAGAGGCGCTACCGGTTTCCATATTGCCATTGTAGCCACAGGTTTTGAGCAACCCCAGGGAAATGACTCCGTGCGGCCACACATTTATTTAAGTCGCTCTGGTCAAACATTTTGTGTGGTTTTATGAATGGTTTCCACTTGCCAACTGTAGTGTAAACCCTTATATTTCTGACGCATTACCGGAGTTCCATGATACAAACTTCGAAAAACAGTGCGCCGGATGACCTCGCCAGATCACAGCGATGGCCACACGCTGCGGAGTCCTGGCGACAGGCGCAATGGCACCTGCGCGCGGGCAACCATGCTGCCGCCCTGGCCATTTATCGGAATCTGGCCAAAATGTTCCCCGGAGTTCCGCATCTGTGGGCTGAACTGGGCTGCGCAGCCGCGGGGATCTCGATTTCAAGGAGGCCGATCTGGCCTTTCGCCGCGCCTTGGAACTGGCTCCTTCCGATGCCAAGTTGCTGGTTTTTCTCTTTACGCAATACTACCACCTTCGCCGCCTCGATGTGGCCCTGGCCTGCCTCAGACGCGCGGTGGAAGCTGATCCTGGGTCGGTCGATGTGCGGCTGACCCTGGCAACGTGGCTGGAGCGAATCCGCCATTTGGATGAGGCTTGGGAATGCATCGAAACGTGCCTGGCCCAGCATTCGAAGAACGTTCAGGTGCTGTTTGTCAGGGCGTTTTTATTGCATCGCAAGGGACTCAACGAGGAAGCTGAGGCGGCCTTGCGCGACTTGCTCCAAACCGCCGCGCCGCCGCCTTCAGACGTGATGGTCAATGCTTGTCATCTGCTGGGCGTTGTTTTGGACGCGCTGGGACAATACAGCGAGGCGTTGATCTGGCTGGGCAAGTCCAAAACGCTTCGGCGCCCGACAGTGAACGCGGCGGCGCTCGAACAGACTTATGAAAAGACGAACCAGGCGCGGCGGCAATTGCTGGCGGAATTGAAGCCGGAAACGATGCAGCGCTGGGGCGAGGAATCGGCTGTCGCACCCTGCCCGCATTCGCTGGCGCTTTTGGGCGGGGCGATGCGCAGTGGCACGACTCTTGTCGAACAGATTCTCGGAGCCCAGCCGGATGTTCTTGTGTTTGACGAATCGATGCCGTCTTTGGCGGAGTTGCTGAAACCCCTGAATTCCCAGCCGTCGGGTCCGGGGTGGAGTCTAGCGTCGCTGGACGCGCTCCCCGCCACGAGACGCGCCCAATTGACCGACCGTTATCTCAAGAGCCTGCTGCGCGAGATTGAGGACGAACCGGGCCACAGGGTGCTGCTGGACAAAAACCCCTCTACGACGGCATGGCTTCCGGTCTGGCTCCGCTTTTTTCCCCAATCGAAAGTCATCATCGCGCTGCGTGACCCGCGGGATGTCGTGGTTAGTTGCTATTTTCAGAGCGTCCCGGCGGACTGGGGCATCGTCAGCTTTGCCAGTCTGGAGAAGACCGCCAAATTCTACGCCTTAAGCATGGACGTGTGGCTGCGCATGCGGGAGCTGGGCGGTTTTGATTGGATTGAGACCCGTTACGAGGACGTGGTCGGCAACCTGGAAGCGGAAGGAAGGCGTGTGACCAATTTCCTGGGTTTGCCGTGGCATGAAGCGCAGGCGACGTATTATGAAACGGCGCGCCGCAAATTCGTGCATTCACCGACCTACGGTGAAGTCACGAAGCCGGTTCATAATCGAGCAGTAAGACGGTGGGAACATTATGCCGAGGCCCTGGCTCCGCTGCAAGCGAGCCTGGAACCTTACCTTCAAGCCTTCGGCTATAGTTGACGCTTATTCCTTTTCCTCGCCCCAGCGCGGGAGCAGATTTTGAGGAATGCCCAAATGGTCCAGCACCCGGGCCACGACCGTGTCAATGACGCCCTGGATGTCGGTTGGATTATGATAAAAGGACGGGTTGGCGGGCAGGATCGTCGCCCCGGCCAGGAGCAGCAATTCAAAATTCCTGACATGCACCAGGCTCAACGGGGTTTCGCGCGGGACCAGGATCAGTTTCTTTTTTTCCTTCAGCGTCACGTCCGCCGCCCTTAGCAAAACATCCTCGCTGAAGCCGTGCGCGATGCGGCCCAGCGTCCCCATGGTGCAGGGGATGACCACCATGGCATCGAGCGGATTGGAACCGCTGGCGAAGGGCGCGTTCATGCTTTTCAGGCCGTGGGTCTGAACACCTTCGGGCAGGCGCAGACCGCCGGGCAGTTCCTGGGCCAGGACGACTTGCGCGTAGTTGCTCAGAACGACATGAATCTCGTGCTGGCGCGGATCGAGTTTGTCGAGGAGGCGCTGCGCATAGATCGCGCCGCTGGCTCCGGTGATGGCAACCAGGATTTTCATCCGTTTACTCCGGTTAGATAGGCCAATATGAGTTCCGGCAGGGCCGGGCTGTAACCGCCTTCCAAAACACTGAAGGCGGGGACTCCCAACTTGCGAATCGTTTCGCCCAGCCAATAGAAGTCTTCCGCTTCCAGGGTGCCATCGGCCAGCGGATCGCCGCGGCAGGCATCGAACCCGGCGGCAACGGCCACCATGTCGGGCCGGAATTTTTTCAATGCATCAAAAGCGCTCGATAGGATGGCGCGATATTCCGGGCGCGGCGTGGCCGGCGGCACCGGGAAGTTGAAACAATTGCCGCCGCGGTTTATCAAGCCGGTATAAGGATAGGCCGGGTGTTGGTGAATTGAAATGGAGGCGAAACCCGGTTTATCAAGCAGAATATCTTCCGTGCCGTTGCCGTGATGAACATCGAAATCAAAGACCGCGACCCTTTTGCTGACGCCGCGGGCCACTAATGCGGCAATGGCGACGGAGTTAAAATAGCAAAATCCCATGGCCCGTTCCCGAGTGGCGTGATGGCCGGGAGGACGCATCAGGCTGAAGGCGGGTTCTCCGGCGCGGGCCGAATGCAGCGCCTGCAAAGCCCCACCCACCGAACGCCGCGCATGTTCCTCGATGAAGGGATAAGCCGGAGTATCGGCGTCGAAATCAATGGCGTTCCGAACCTGCTCGATATGCCGGGGGGTGTGGGCCAGCGCAATACAAGCTTCATCTACGGGCGATGGCTCAGTCCAAGTCAATTTCAACTTGTCCTGCGCCTTGAGCGCTTCCACGGTGCGGCTGATCCTGTCCGGCCCTTCGGGATGGCCCGGTGCGAAATATTGGGTGCATCGGGGATCCGTGATGACCTTCAAGGAAAACTCCTAGTCGCCGCCTTTTTTTGGCGGGGGCGTGTTTTTGAGGATGGCCTTGCCGTACTCGCGGTTCATGCGGGCAATGAAGTCAAGACTAATCTCCTTCGGGCACACCGCCTCGCAGGAGCCGGTGACGGTGCAGGCGCCGAAACCGGCCTCGTCCATGGTCCGCACCATGTTGAGCACGCGCTGTTCGCGTTCCGGTTTGCCCTGCGGCAACACGGCCAGGTGGGAAACTTTGGCCGCGACAAAGAGCATGGCGGAGGCGTTCTTGCAGGCCGCCACGCAAGCCCCGCAACCGATGCAGGCGGCCGCGTCCATCGCCGTGTCCGCGTCCGTTTTGGCGATGGGCAGCCCGTTGGCATCCGGCGTGCCGCCGGTGTTGACGGAGACGAAGCCGCCCGCCTGGATGATGCGATCAAAGGCGCTGCGGTCGGTGATCAAATCCTTGAGCACCGGGAAGGGCCGCGCCCGCCAGGGTTCAATGACAATGGTGTCGCCATCCTTGAAATGCCGCATGTGCAACTGGCAAACCGTCGTGCCGCGGCGGCCGCCGTGCGCCAGGCCGTTGATGACCATGGAACAGGTGCCGCAGATGCCTTCCCGGCAATCGGAGTCGAACGCAATCGGCTCCTGGCCGGCGGCGACAAGGCCCTCGTTGATGACATCGAGCATTTCCAAAAAGGACATGTCCTCCAGAACATTTTTGGCTTCGTAGCTGACGAGTTTGCCTGCGCTCCGGGCATCCTTCTGCCGCCAAATTTTCAAGGTAAGATTCATTTCAGGCTCACTTGTAACTGCGGGTGCTCATGTGGACTTCCTCGTAAACCAACGGTTCCTTATGCAGGACCGGCGGCCGGCCCGCCCCGGCGTATTCCCAGGCGGCCACGTAGGCGAAATTCTCATCATCCCGTTTGGCCTCGCCGTCCGGCGTTTGAAATTCCGTGCGAAAGTGACCGCCGCACGATTCACGCCGTTCCAGCGCGTCCAGTGCAAGCAGCTCGGCGAATTCCAGAAAATCGGCCACGCGCCCGGCATGTTCGAGGTTCTGGTTCAACTCCTCGTTTTGCCCGGTCACTTTGACGTTCTTCCAAAACTCCTCGCGCAACGCGGGGATTTGTTGCAGCAGTTCCTTCAATCCCTTTTCGTTCCGGGCCATGCCGCATTTTTCCCAGACCATGGTGCCCAGTTCCTTGTGAAACGAGTTGCAGGTGCGCTTGCCGTTGACGGCCAGCAACTTTTTTGTCAGCGCGGTCACGTCGTTTATGGCCTGCTTGAATTCGGGCTGGTCGGGGCGCGCCTTGGGCTGTTTGGCCGTGGCGAGATAATCCCCCATAGTGTAGGGCGCGATGAAATAGCCGTCGGCCAGCCCCTGCATGAGCGCGCTGGCCCCCAGGCGGTTGGCGCCGTGATCGGAAAAATTCGCCTCGCCCAGCACAAACAATCCCGGGATGGTGCTCATCAAATTGTAGTCCACCCACAACCCGCCCATGGTGTAATGCGAGGCGGGGTAAATGCGCATGGGTGTCTGATAGGCGTTCTCGCCCGTGATCTTTTCGTACATGTCAAAAAGATTTCCGTAGCGCTCGCTCACCCCCGCCGCCGCGATCCGGTGGATGGCGTCGGCAAAATCGAGATAAACGCCGCGCCGGCCCGGCCCCACGCCGCGTCCTTCGTCGCACACTTCCTTGGCCGCGCGGGAGGAGATGTCGCGCGGGGCCAGATTGCCGAAGCTGGGATATTTGCGTTCCAAATAATAATCGCGTTCCGCCTCCGGGATGTCGCGCGCCAGCCGGGTTTCCCCGGCTTTTTTGGGCACCCACACCCGCCCGTCGTTGCGCAAGGATTCGGACATGAGAGTCAGTTTGGATTGGTGCTCGCCGCTGACCGGGATGCAGGTCGGATGAATCTGCGTGTAACAGGGATTGGCCAGGGCCGCGCCCTTCTTGTATGCGCGCCAGATGGCCGTGGTGTTGCAACCCTTGGCGTTGGTGGACAGATAAAAAACATTGCCGTAACCGCCCGTGGCCAGCACGACCGAATCCGCCGCATGGGCCGAAACTTCTCCGCTGACAAGGTCGCGCACAATGATGCCCCGGGCATGGCCGTCGATGGTCACGAGGTCGAGCATCTCGGTGCGCGGAAACATTTTGACGGCGCCGCAGGCGATTTGCCGGCACAAGGCCTGGTAAGCGCCCAGCAACAATTGCTGCCCGGTCTGGCCACGCGCGTAAAAGGTGCGGGAGACTTGCGCGCCGCCGAAGGACCGGTTGGCCAGCAGTCCGCCGTATTCCCTGGCAAAGGGCACTCCCTGGGCCACGCATTGATCAATGATATTGGCGCTGACCTGCGCCAGCCGATAAACATTGGCCTCACGCGCCCGGAAATCGCCGCCCTTGATCGTGTCGTAGAAAAGGCGCTGCACGCTGTCGCCGTCGTTCTGATAATTCTTGGCCGCGTTGATCCCCCCCTGAGCTGCGATGCTGTGGGCGCGGCGCGGGCTGTCCTGGTAACAAAACGCCTTGACGTTGTAGCCCAGCTCCGCATAGCTCGCCGCCGCCGAGGCCCCGGCCAATCCGGTGCCGACAACGATGATGTCGTATTTGCGCTTGTTCGCCGGGTTGACCAGCTTCATGGCGAATTTATGCTGATCCCACTTTTGCGCCAGCGGGCCGGTCGGTATTTTGGAATCGAGTTTCATTTCATCCACCCCAGCAAGATCGAAATTGGAATACTAATATAACCCAAAAAAATCACACCCGCGCCGCAAACCGCGAGGCGGTCCAGGCACGGCCCATAGGGGCGCTTCTTCCAGCCCAACGATTGCCACATGGCGCTGGCTCCGTGGCTCAAGTGCAGGCACAGCAGCCCCACTCCGACGATATAGAAAATACTGACCACCGGCTGGCTGAATCCCACCACCATCATTTTGTAAATGTTGTGCCGCCCTTCCGCATCGAAGAATTCCGGTTTGGCGTTGAAGTCTTTGCCCGTCAGATTCACCGCCTGCACCATGGCCGTGTAATGCAGCAGGTGATAAACGATGAACACGGCCACAATGATGCCGCTCACCATCATCGTGCGCGAAGCGTAAGTGGCTGCGGTCGGCTCCCATTGCTGGTAGGCGACCGGGCGCGCCGCGCGATTGGCCAGCGTCAGGCTCGTGGCCGACCAGATGTGAAGCGCCACCACTCCGAGCAGCCCGATGCGCACCGGCCAGAGAAGCTCGACGTTGCTCTGGAGGAAATGGCCGTAGCGGTTGATGGCCTCGAGGCCGAGGAAGAACTGCAAGTTGCCTGCCATGTGGCCGATGACAAACAAAAACAACAGCAAGCCCGTGCCTGCCATGAGGTACTTCTTGCCCAATGAGGAACAAAATAAATTGCGAAAAAAGCTGATCATCGATGATGCGATTCCTTCTTCCTTATAATGCAAAGAGATTAATGACTGCCGACGCCGAGGTCAACTGAATTCGAAAACAGAAGCCCGGCTTTGGCTTTAGATAAGTGCGCCTCATTCTCCGCCGCGTTAACCGCGGCGGCGCGAACGGACGATGCGCCGACGGGCACCGGGCCGTAATCGTTGAGAGAGCGCTCCCGCGAAGGAGGCGCCGCGCCGAGCCATTCGAGCGCTTCGCCAACAAAATAAAGCGAGCCTGTCACCACCACAAAAGATTCGGCCCCGGCGCGCGCAAATGCTTCCGCCAGATTCCGACAGACGGTGATGGGCGCGGCTGGATTTGCGCCGCGGCAATGGTCCACCAACAACCGCGGGTCCGCGCTGCGTTCGCTGCCGACGGACGCGAGGAATATCTTCCGCGCCAGCGGCGCCAGAATTTTGCAGATGGCCCCGCCATCCTTATCGCGCATGATGCCCAGGATCAACGCCCCTTTTCTACCGGCGAACTGGTGTTGCCACGCGCCAGCCAGTGATTGCGCCCCAGCAGGATTATGCGCGCCATCCAGCAGCACGGTCTGCCCATCGCCGCGCTGGATTATCTGGCAACGCCCGGCCCACTGCGTCTCCTTCAATCCGCAGCGCAGGGCCGGTTCGGGAACTGGAATTTGCCCGTCGAGTATTTGAACTGTTTTCAAGGCCACGGCGGCGTTCATCCTTTGATGCTCACCGGCCAGCGCGATTTCGTAGCGATCCGTCTTTTGCGCGTCGGACGGTGTCACCACGTGGAGCGGGGCGCGATGTTGCCGGGCCGTTTCGGCAATCATCTGCAAGGCCCCGGCGTCCTCCGTGGCGGTGATGACGGGAACCGCGTCCTTGATGATCCCGGCTTTTTCGCGGGCGATCTCGGGCAGCGTGTTGCCCAGCCACTGCTGATGGTCCAACTGGACGTTGGCGATGACGCTGGCCAACGGAGTGACGATGTTGGTTGCGTCCAGCCGTCCGCCCAACCCGGTTTCCCAAATCACCAAGTCGCACTGTTGCTCGACAAAATACTTCAGGGCCAGCACCGTGACGGCTTCGAAAAACGTGGGGCAAACCTCGCCGCTGCCGGAAAAAACAGTCGCCTTCTTCATCTCATCCACCAACCGCGCCACGTCCTCCGGCGCGATCCACTCCCGGTTCACCTGGATGCGTTCCGCGAAAGACACCAAATGCGGCGAGGTAAACAATCCGACCCGCAAACCCGCGGCGCGATAGATATTTTCCAGCATCGCGCAAGTGGACCCTTTGCCATTGGTGCCGGCGACGTGGATGAAGCGGAGTTTGTCCTGCGGTTGCCCGGCGAGCGCGGCCAGATGGCGCGTATTCTCCAGCCCGAACCTCAGTCCAAACAGGCGCAACTCGTAAAGGAACTGTATTGCTTCTCTGTAATTCATCATCGGTAATGGGTCTGGCCTCCAGGCGCGTCATTTGCGGACAAATGGTGCGCGAGAGAGGACTCGAACCTCCACCCCTTTCGGGACCAGATCCTAAGTCTGGCGTGTCTGCCATTCCACCACTCGCGCAGTCCCTGGACCTCAAAGACTTGCAGCAGTTTAAACGCTGGCCACGACGAACGCCAACGTTCATCATGCCCCAACGTATCAAAAGGCTCTGCCCGCGCAAGCAGCCAGTTCGCTGCTTGTCAGAACTGGTTTTCCGCGCTAGGGTAATGCCATGACTGCGGTTGCTAAAATGCTGGTTAAAATCGTGGACGCCCTTCCGGAGGAAAAGGCGCGCGAAGTGGTGGATTTTGCCCGCTATCTCCAGTACCAATCCGGCGATTTGGAGTGGGAACGCATTATCGACTCCCCGCATTCCCGCCCCAAGCTGGACGCTTTTGCAGAGGCAGCATTGCGCGAAGGCGTCGCCGAGCCGTTGGACCACGGCAAATTGTGATTTCGAAGGTCCGGCCGTCCTTCTGGCGCGCCTTCGCCCGCTTAACTCCTGAAGTCCGACAACGCGCAAAGATGGCGTGGAAACTTTTTGAGTGCGACGCCAGCCATCCCTCCCTTCGATTCAAGAAGTTAAGGGCACAGGAAGATATCTGGTCAGTACGCATAAACGAACAATATCGAGCCGTCGGCGTGCGCTCTGGCGACACGATCCAATGGATATGGATCGGTACTCACAACGAATTCGACAACCTCTTTTCGTGACCCAAGAGAGGCTGTGGAGAATAACGCCATCCCCCTAATATGTCGTCTAAATGTGGCACCATATGGCGAAACCCATTTAGAAGGCCTGCATCACGCGGCACGAAACCGCCAAGCCCCCATTAGAGCGGCATGGAGGGCGCAGAACCCGCCTCAATGCTGGCAAGTGGCGATAAATGAATAAGAGCTTATAGAAAAACGAACCAAACTATGGGTGACCCCTCGCCCCGAGTGCCGCCAAGGCGCACAAGCGCAAGGACGGCACTGGCGTGTTCGTCATCGCGCGGCATGAACTGGCGTTGCAACCTGGATTGGCGGTGTGGGAAGCGTTCCATGACCCCAAGGACGGCAAAGTGAAGCTGGACGGCGAGAACGTCGTCGCGTTTCCGAAGCTGCCAGAGTTCCAGCAAGTCACGCTGAAAGTGCTGCGCTGGATAGAACAGGACAAACGGCTGGTCATCAAAGAGGCCGAACTGGTGGCATGAACCACAGGTTGAAGGGGCGGCGGGGGAGCCGGGCGCAGCCCGGCCCCCCGTCCGCCCTTAACCTTGTTTAATACTCTAATAACTGTCCCAAAGAAAGAGGATAGTGATGCTTCTAAGGGTTTCCGGCAGGACTGAGGGGCCAATTCCTCACTGGGACGTGAGGCGGAAAAACATATTGCCACTCGCTGGCGACACCCACGTTTGATATTGGAGGTTCGTAAGCGTTAAGGCGTAGGCCATGTTGGCCCACCTTGTCGTGGGCAAATTGGGGCTTTGCTGTAATACAAGATTAATCGAGGGCACAATCCAAGAGAGGACGACGTTACCGTTTGAAGTCGCGATGTTCAAACAGGGTGTCGGAGTAAATTTTGTTACGAGGATCGAATCTGTTTGCTCATTCACCGTTGCGAGGATGTTACCATCTGCCGATGATGCAATCCAGAACCAATCTCCTTCACCGACGACTATGGGAGCCCACGTGTTGCCTGAGTTGGTGGAAATGTAGATTGCAGCGACTGAGGTGGCCGCCAGTTTGGAACCGTCGGCAGAAGAGGCGACGTTTGCCCATTCTGCAACCGGCGCGTCCGTCTGCGACCAATTAGTTCCCGAATTGGTCGAGATGTAAATTCCTCCGGAATAGGCCACTGCTACCAATCTGGTTCCATCCGCAGACGATGCGATTCCGTACCAATATGTATTAGTGCTGCCCACACTATTCAGTGTCCACGTGGCTCCTCCGTCACTGGAGGTATAGATGCCTGCAAGTGAACCGCCGTCCGCTCCCGCCGCCGCTGCCAGTTTTAGGCCATCTGCTGACGAGGCAATAGAATTCCACCACAAATTCGGCACGTTGTTTGACGTCCAGCTTAATCCTGCATTGGTGGAGGTGTAAATAGGACCGAACAGATAAGCTCCCGCCACCAACCGCGTGCCATCTTGCGAAGAAGCTAAAGCACGCCAATGTTGTGGAGGAAGGCCGTTTGTCCACCAACGAGCGCCGGAATTGGTGGAGGTGTAACTTCCGCCTCCATCGATTGCTGCCGCAAGGATAGTTCCGTCTGCTGAGGATGCGACCGCGCACCAGTTTGCTACAGGCACGTTGTTTGAGTTCCATGTGGCGCCCGCGTCGGTGGAGTTGGAGATGCCGCCAGGATAGAAAGCAGTGACGATCTTGTTGCCATCTGCTGAACAAGCGACGGAGTACTCGCCAGCTTGAGCGGTCACTAACACCACACCCGCCAGCATGGTGCAAGTGACGAGCGCCGTGACAAACAAAGGCGCGGTTTTCATAAACGGCTCAGTTCTGAGCTTAGTTCCTTTAATTGAATCAAATCATAATATAAGTTGATTTGATGCGTTTGGAAAGCCTTTTTTTGGCTGAGGTTTTTGGTGGTGCGTTCGGCTCATACTGCTTGAGCCAGACGCACAGGACTTTCTTAGTTTGTGCTAGATTTTGTGCTAGTTTCATGAAAAAACCTCGACACTTTGGAACACGTCTGGAACGGTTTCAAATGCTACACAAACCAATTAAAATCAATGGTTTACCGCGTATGGCAAGCGATGAGGAGTGATGGGTTAAAATGGCTAAAAGTGAGTTTTTAGTCCTGTGCGCCTGCCATTCGGCCACTCCGTTAGCGGCGCAAGCCCTCCCTGGGGGTGACGGCATTGGCACCAGTGTTGCGACGGAAGGCGGGGCGCAATCCTGGGGACAATGACGACACGACCGGGCACTTGACGGGGCGGAGTGTTCGCGTGTCGGCATTTGGCTTGGCCCTCCCGCTTTCAGCAAGCCGGATGACGACACGGGAACGCGCAGCAGGGAAATTACGGGCCAGACTTTGGTTTGAATGTGTCTCCCTCGGAAAGGGAGGTTTTCGCCTGTGCCACTTTTTGTGCCACTTTCATTCGTTTGATGGCCACTGGATTGAAAAAGGCAAAAGACACAGTTTTTACCTCTTAAAATGTGGTTTACGCGCGTCGAGAATAAACCGAAAAAAACGGCGAAAAACAGCCATTTTTCATTTCCTAAGTCTGGCGTGTCTGCCATTCCACCACTCGCGCAGTCCCTGGACCTCAAAGACTTGCAGCAGTTTAAACGCTGGCCACGACGAACGCCAACGTTCATCATGCCTCAACGTATCAAAAGGCACTGCCCGCGCAAGCAGCCAATTCCGGGTCTGTGGATTGGGAAGCGGGAGGTTCCTCATTGTTGTCAGTAGAATGGGTTTTGCGTTACCGTCGGCATGATGACCACCGGCTATCAGTTCTTTGTGGTTTCTGTGCCCTCTGTGGTTAAAAAGGAGCTACATTTTGCCATTCTGTTGCTCCTCGTGTTGGGTTCCTCGACGTTTTCGGTGGAATGAAATGTGTCCAACGCCGCCCCGATTAAGGATCCGCACGATGGGCAGGTATGGGCTTAAAGGACGGAGACCATCCAACCAGCGCCTGACTGGAAGGAATGTAGCGGGTCTGTAGCGGCAGTGTTGCTATTTTTGTAGCGGGTTAAGTCGTTGACTATCAACCGTGTAGCGGGTGTAGCGGGTTTTCCGGACCTATCTATCAATCTCCCAAAGCCCGGCGATGCTTTTCGATTTCTTAATTCGTAATTCACACTTTCATCTTGTGACGGCTCCGTGCCGGGTTGTGACGGCATTTGTGACGGGTTGACCCATGCTTAAGTCCTTGACTGACAACATTTGTGACGGTGTGACGGCTCCAGACCCCCGGATGCCTCGACCCCGCAGGAGCACTGCCCTGCCTCGTTTCGACCTGTTTCGAGTCATTTCGACCTGTTTCGACTAAAAAATAAATCCTTCCTGATCAAAAACAGAAAGAAGTCAGGATTCGAGGCCCGCCGTCAACGAGGCTACGGCGCGCCAGGAAGCTCACCGCACCGGGACCTCGAAAAATAGTTGCAAATAGTTGTTGCCATCCGGCGGAAAGGTGTCATGGTTGACATGTCCGCTAGATAGCTAGTCTCTTTCAAGGCTTGGTGAATCTTCAGGTGAACTCTGTTCAGTGATGATTTTAGACCCGATGTTCGGGAACAGTCTGCAGAAAGTAACGGTTAGGATCGGATAGTAAAACATCGAATGAACAATAAATTATTTGTCGGGAATCTTTCCTTCGACACCACAGAAAATGACCTGCAAGACGCGTTCGCCGCGCATGGCACGGTCACGGAAGCGAACCTGATGATGGATCGCACCACCAACCGCCCCCGCGGTTTTGGTTTCGTGACCATGAGCACGGACGAAGAAGCGCAAAAGGCCATGGAAGCCCTGAACGGCAAGGAAATGGGCGGTCGCGCCCTGACCGTGAACGTTGCCAGGCCCCGTGAAGAGCGCGCGCCCGGTGGCGGCGGCGGTCGTGGATACGGCGGTGGCGGCGGCGGCGGTCGTCGGTATTAATCAGATTTGAAGATTGCAGGCCCGGAGTTCGCGAGAACTCCGGGCTTTCCCGTCTTTGCATTTTGGATTGTCCCAAGCGTCGGTTGTCGGTATTTTTCGATATGCCAGCAGTAAATGAACAACATATAGAAGTCGAAGGCAGCATCATGGCGGTACTGCCTGGCACGATGTTTCGCGTCCAATTGGACAACAAGCACCTTGTGCTGGCCACGATTTGCGGGAAGATGCGCAAACGGTGGGTGCGCCTGACGGTCGGTGACCGCGTGAAAATGGAGATTTCGCCCTATGACCTGGACAAGGCGCGAATCACCTGGCGGCTGAAATAACGAGTTTTCAAACATGTTTGGCGTCCGCCAAACATTGTGCGCGTGACGCCCGCGCCCCCCCTTCAACAGTCAGGATTTTCTCCTGCAGGCGAAAATATCGGAAGTTTGTGCTTGAAAAATCCACGGATTCAGCCGATGATCCAAAGTAGCATGACGAAGGTCGTCTGCTGATGTTCTTTGGAAAGGGTTTTGAATTTACCCTGCCATGTTCGTGATTAAAAACAAAGTCCTTGAACCGTAAGTTAGTCCATAAGGAACCTTAACTTCGGCCGTGGCCGACAGGCCTTGATTGGAAGTCGAAAGCGGACGATTCGGTTCCACTTTGTTCACATGTTGTTCAAAGGAGCTGTTTATACACGGCATTACGGCGGGGTATTCTTTTGTACCGGCAAAGACCGCTTTCAGGCTTGGTCAGGGGCGGTTTTTCTGTTATCTTCCCCTTGTGACAGGCAATGATTTATTCGCCGCCGCGGTCGAGCCTGAAACCGCCGATTCCGTGAAACAGGGGAGTCAGCCGCCGCTGGCCGCGCGGATGCGACCGCGGAATCTGGATGAATTCGCCGGCCAATCGCACATCCTGGCTCCCGGCCAGTTGCTGCGCCGGGCCATTGAGGCTGACCGCATCCAATCGCTCATTTTCTACGGGCCGCCCGGCACGGGCAAAACGTCGCTGGCCCAAATCATCGCCCGCCAGACGCGCAGCAAGTTTGAACGGCTCAGCGGGGTGGAAGCCAACGTGGCGGACATGCGGCGGGTCCTGGCTGCGGCGGGCAACCGCCTGGAAAACACGGGGCAATCGACCATCCTGTTCATTGACGAAATCCACCGTTTCAACAAAGGTCAACAGGACGTGTTGCTGCCGGACGTGGAGAGCGGCGTGGTGCGGTTGATTGGGGCCACAACGCACAATCCATTTTTCTTTGTCAATTCCCCGCTGGTTTCGCGGTCGCAAATCTTCGAACTGCGTCCGCTGGACGAGGCCGATTTGTTGCGGTTGCTGCGCCGCGCCCTGGCCGACGCCGAACGCGGGCTGGGCGGCATGAAGATCCAGGCGGATGAATACGCCTTGCGGCATCTGGCAAAAGTGGCCGACGGCGACGCGCGCAAAGCGTTGAACTCACTGGAAATCGCCGCGCTCACCACCGAGCCAGAGGGCGGAGGAAACGTCCACGTCAACCTGGCCGTGGCCGAACAATGCATCCAAAAGAAGGCGGTGGTGTATGACGGGGACGAGGACGCGCATTACGACACGATTTCGGCCTTCATAAAATCGATGCGCGGCAGCGACGTGGATGCGACGCTGTATTGGCTGGCGAAAATGATTTACGCCGGGGAGGACCCGCGGTTCATCACGCGGCGCATTTTGATATGCGCGGCGGAAGACGTGGGGCTGGCGGATCCGATGGCGCTGGTGCTGGCCAACGCGGCGCATCATGCGGCTGAATTCGTGGGCTGGCCCGAGGCGCGCCTGCCGGTGGCGGAGGCGGCGATTTACATCGCCACCGCCTACAAGAGCAACAGCACCTGCGTGGCGATTGACGCGGCCCTGGAAGATGTGCGTTCCGGGCGGACTCTGCCCGTGCCGGAGAAGCTGCGCGACGCGCATTATCCAGGGGCAAAACGGCTCGGGCACGGGGAAGAATACAAGTATGCCCACGATTTTCCGGGGCATTTCGTAGCCCAGGATTATTTGGGTGCGGCCCGGAAATACTACGAACCGGGCGATCAAGGTTCCGAGAAGAAGATCAAGGAGCGCCTGGAAAAATGGCGCGAACAGTTTGAGGCGCTCCGCGGCGAGGCGGCGCCCGCACCCGGGAAATGAGCTTGGAACGGGCGCCTGAAAAACGCGAGCTTCGCCGGAAACTTCGCGCGTTGTTCAAAACGATGACTGACGCAGAGGTGGGCGATGCTTCTTCGCGGGCCTGCGCGCTGTTGCGACAACAATCCGTTTGGAAAGCGGCGCGCGCCGTCTTTTTTTATGCCGCGATGCCGGGAGAAATCAATTTGTCGCCCCTGCTGGAGGAGGGGCTGCGCGCTGGCAAAATCATTGCTTTGCCGCGGTTTATGGCGGAGACGGGCGACTACGCCGCCTTTCAAATCCGCGATGCCGCGCTCGACTGCGCACGGGGCGCATTCGGGATCACCGAGCCAACGGCCCAATGCGCCAGTTTCCCGTTAATGCGTCTGGACTTGGCGCTGGTGCCTGGAGTAGGATTTGACCTTGCTGGCCGCCGGCTGGGCCGGGGGCGGGGTTTCTATGACCGGTTGCTTGCCCAATTCAGCGGAATCAAATGCGGGGTTGCTTTCGACGGGCAGTTAGTTGAGCGGATTCCCGAAGAGCGGCACGACATGCGTATGAATTGTATATTGACGCCAACACGCTGGTTGGAAATTCCCGGGCAAGTTTAGAGCTGACATGAATCCACAAACTATCACAGGCGCAGTCATCTTTCTGATCGGCATCGTGGCCGGTTTTTGGGTGAGGCGCTGGCGGGAGCGCAGCCTTCACGCAGGTCTGGAACAGGAGGCGAACGCCATTTTGGAGAAGAGCCGCCGGGAGGCTGAGTCCATCCTCAAGGACGCGCGCCTGGCCGCCAATGAAGAAGCGCTCAAGACCCGAACGGAAACCGAGCAACTGATGGCGGCGCGCCGCAAGGAACATGCCGTCATCGAGAAGCGCCTGATGACGCGGGAAGAACTGGTCAACGGCCAGTTGGAGAATTTGGTTCGGCAGGAGAAGGTGCTGCGCGCGGACAAGGAACATCTGGCCGCAAAGGCTGCGGCCATAGAAAAGCTCCAAGCCGAGGCGGCCGAGTTGGAGGCGCAACGCCGGACGCAACTGGCCCAAGTCTCCAAGATGAGCGAGGGCGAGGTCCGATCCTCCTTTCTGAAGGAGGTGGAACAGGAGAGTCTGGGCGATGCGGTGAAGTTGTCGCAGCATATTATGCAGGACGCCAAGGCCAATGCGGAGGAAAACGCGCGCAAGATCCTCAGTCTGGCCATCCAGCGCTATGCCGGCCAGCACAGTTTTGAAACGTCGAGCGCCACCGTCAGTATCAAGGGCGACGAGATGAAGGGCCGGATCATCGGGCGCGAAGGCCGCAACATCCGGGCTTTCGAGGCCGCAACCGGCGTGACGGTGCTGATCGATGACACGCCGGGCGCGGTCGTGCTTTCGGGTTTTGACCCGGTCCGCCGCGAAATCGCACGGGAGGCCATGGAACGGCTTATCCTGGACGGGCGCATCCATCCCGCGCGCATCGAGGAGGTGGTGGCCAAGATTTCGCAGGAAATGGATGAGGTGATATTGCGGAACGGCGAGCAGGCGGTGATAAAACTGGGCCTGGCGCCCATGCACGTGGAGTTGATCAAGCTGCTGGGCCGCCTGCATTTTCGCCACAGCTTTTCACAGAACATTCTCGAGCATTCCATTGAGGTCGCGCAATTGACCGGCTTGATGGCGGCCGAACTGCGCATCGATATCGTGGCGGCCAAACGAGCCGGGTTGCTGCACGACATCGGCAAGGCGGTGAACCACGAAATCGAGGGCGCGCACGCCATCGTGGGCGCGGACATCGTGCGGCGCTACGGGGAATCGGAGGCGGTGGTCAACGGGGTGGCCTCCCATCACGATGAAGTGCCGCATACCGGGCCGCTGGGCATTTTGGTCAGCGCGGCCGATGCCATCAGCGCGTCACGTCCAGGGGCGCGCTCTGAAACCGTGATGACCTATTTCAAACGGGTGGAGGACTTGGAACGGATCGGCATGTCGTTTCCCGGCGTGGAGAAATGTTTCGCGCTGCAGGCGGGGCGGGAATTGCGGGTCATGGTGCAGCCTTCCGCCGTGAGTGACGAGCAGGCCTTTATCCTGGCCAGGAACATAGCGCGGAAGGTGGAGGACGATTTGCACTATCCCGGCCAGATCCGGGTGACCATCGTGCGCGAAACTCGTTGCATCGAGTTTGCCAAATAGACCGCAAGACGGGCTAGCGCCCCTGGTTGATCGTCGAAGGCATCGGCCCCTCCCAGTCCGCGGGCTGATTCCAGGGCACCGAAGAAACACTATCCGGGTTGTCCGTCGCGCAACCGCTCAGGACTACCGCCGCGATCACAAAAAGAAGCGCGCAAAAAACTGTGCGCAAAATTTTCATTAATAGATAACCTGATCGCCTTCCATGATTTCTCCCCGCTTCCAGCCGGGCATAATCGTGGCGACGCATCGATCTTTCTGCACACTGCTGATTCGGACTTTGCCGATGAATTTTCCCTGCCGGTTCACCATCATTTCGCCGCGCTCCTTGGCCCCCTGGTCATCGCCAATATCAAGCACGACAAAATCGAATTTCGGATCCACGGCCAGGACCCTGCCTTTGAGTCCCAGTGGCAGCGCCACGGCGATATCGGTCCCGACTAGATTATTCAACTGCGTTTGCAGAGAGTTGCGGTCGGCAACGAGAAGCTTGTTCTCGGCAATGAGCGTGTCGCGCTCCTTCGTGGTCTTCGCCAGATTGACGATGATGCTCTTGATTTCCTCCGGCGGGGGAAGCTGCCGCCATTTTTCCAGCGATTGTTCGGCGGTATCGGCGCGGGCCGTCATCTTGGTCAGCTTGTCGGCCAAATCCGTGTTTTGCTTGTCCAACTCGGTGTTTTTGGTGTTGGCGGCTTCGAGCTGGTTCTGGGTGTCGTTTAATTTAGCCGTGGTGGTGGCGAGCTGGGTCTTGGTCGTTTTGAGTTCCTTGTCGGTTTTTTGATACAAGGCGGTTTCAGAGTCCAATCTCGTATGAAAATCATCGCGCGCCTCCCGGGTGGTGGTGATGATTTCCTTGACCGGGACAAAACCGAGGTAAGCCGCGCCCAACCCGGCGATAATCGTTATTATGAGGCAAATTCGCAGTAACATTTAAACTCCATTTTAGACTTTCATTTAAAGATTATGCAGGAGTCCCGGTTCTGTCAATGCCGTCCTTTTCATTTTCTTTTGTCCATAATGGGCGTGGTCAAAGCTGGTCGGCGAAGGCTTTGACAAAGGAATCCATCCAACTGCCCGGCGCCGGCTCCTTGATTTCCCGGGCGCGGCTGAAGTCGGTCTCGAACAAGTCCTGTTTGAGGCGATTGACGGCGGTCGGGTCGGAAAAGGCGACATCCAGTTCCTGTGAAACGCGCAAGCTCATCTTCTCGAGGTTGGCCGAGCCAAGGCAGGCCCAGCCATCGTAAATGGCGGCCTTGACGTGGGTCATGCCGGGATAGGCATAGACGCGAATGCCGTGGCGCACCAATTCGTTGGCGGTCAGGAGGTTTCGGGTTTGCATGACACCGCTGTCATTCTTGGCCGGCAATACCACCCGCACATCGACGCCCCGCTGCCGGGCCTGGATCAGCTCGCGCAGGATGACGTCATCGCTGAAGTAGGCGTTCTCGATGTAAATATAGCGTTCGGCCTGGCGGATGGCTGCCAGTTGCGCCCGGTAAATTTCCACGTGGCCGGTCGAGGTGCGGAGGGGCCGGATGTCAATGGCGTTGGTGATTTCATTTCTGCGCGGATGGGTGCGGCCAAACAGGCAAACCCAGGCGTAGGCAAAATCGCCCAAAAGGCCCGCATGCGCCCAAGCCTCCTCATAATCCTTTTCCAGGCGGCCGACCACCGGCCCGGTGAGGCGCACCATCATGTCGTGCCATTCGTAACGGTATTTCCAGCCGATGTTCATGCCGCCGACGTAAGCTTGCCGCCCGTCGATGATGACGCACTTCCGGTGGTCGGTGGTCAGCCAGGGATTGGCGCTGGCCCGCACTTCCACCCGCGAGTCGGCCGTGAGGTAGGATTTGATGTCGCCCGGATGTTTGAAACCCGGGAGGACTGCCGATGGAGGGGGCGCCGCACCGCCCCCGAACAGCGACCCCATTTCATCCACCAGCACCCGCACCCGCACCGCGGAAGAGCGCTGCTTCAACACGTCAGCGATGGTCACCGCGAATTCGTCGGCGCCGAAAATATAGACCAGCATATCCACGCTGCTTTTGGCGTTGGCCACGGACTTGATCAGCGCAGGGAAGAACTGTTCGCCGTCTATAAGAAAATCAATCCGGCCCTTGAAACGCCGGGAAGAGACCAGCTCGTCCAGTTGCTTCTCCCAGTCGTCCAAGTCCATGCCAGGCCTCGTGGAGAGCGAGGGAGGAGGTCCGGCGTCGCCGGAGACCCCCGAGTCCACCGCCTCCAGCGCCGCCGCGCCGGAAGAGCCGATGTGCCAAAGCCCGCGGCTGATCATGGTGCAGGGATTCTTGATGGCGCTGATCACGAAACCGCGGATGACCAGTGTGTTAAGCGCCCGCAGCGGGAACCATCCCGGCAGGTCGGAGGGTTGCGTGTCCGGGTCAATCGGATAACTCAGGAAAACGATCAGGCGCGCGCGCAGATCGATCAGCACAAAGGCCGGCTCTTCGTCGGTGACAAACAAAAACTGGCTCTGGCCGGGATCAATCTTTTTGGCGCTTTTTTCCAGCAGTTCAATCGCCTTGCGCGAGAAATCCGACTGGCTGAAGGCATGATCGATGGTGACGTCCGCCGGTTTTTCCTCCAGCCTGACCACATGCCGCGTCCCCGTCTTGTCCCGGCAGAGGACGATTTCCTGATATTGCACCATCACCAGGACGCCGTGGCCCGGCTCATTGGGCATCAGGCCCTCGAACACTTCCTCGACGAGGGTTTGCCACTGTTTGGCATTGCGGATGACAAGGCGGGTGCCGCGTTTGGCCAAGGACCGGCGCGTGGCGCGGGGCTGTTTGTCAAAGGCCAGCACCGCATACCGATAGTCGAAGTCGGATGCGCCATCGCTTTGCTGGGGCCAACTGGCGATGGCGTAGGCGTCCTTGCCATGGAAAGGATAACGAATCTCCAAATTAGTGGTACCACGATAGGCGATGAGGTTGGTCAGGCTGCCGGGCTCGATCTGCTCCAAGTAACGGCTGCGCGGGCCGGGATTGGCGCAACCCGCCAGCAACAGAACAGCCAGCAGGACGCCAAACATTCGGACCGGGGTGACGTGTGTTTTCATGCCCTTAAAGCCAGCGCCTCCAAGCGATGGCCTGCCACAGAAATTACCCTGTTGTCGGCGCGGGTCAACTTTGTGTTCCGCCTGACTGCGGCTTTCGGGGCAAGCCCACGTTTTTTTCATCTTTTTTTGGTCGAAACAGGTCGAAACAGCTCGAAACGAGGAATGGCGACGCTGCTGTGGGGTGAGCCGTCCAGGGGTTTTCAGCCGACATATCATGCCATTTCCCCACCGGGGGCCTTCTGTCGAGATTTTTTACAATCTCAGCAGCCAGCAGACATGGAATAAAATCACTTTGATTCACTTTGAGTAGTAGGATCGGCTCAAGCGTTTATTGCTTTGCAAGGCATTCCTGTGTAAATGTTTGCATACGATCTGGTCTCGAAAGCACTGGTTTGATTCGGTTTTAACTAAGATAATCATGGTTTGACCGGCGCAGAAGCAAGAGAAGCGCAAAGGAAGAGCGGGGCGCGGATTTGACTGCGACTGGCTGTGACGCGGCGCGACCCGCTTTGAGTGGGGATTGATCCGCCTTCGCCGGAGGGCTACGGCGCGACAGGCCCACTTTCGTCCCGCACCCCGCTTTCGCGGCGAAGGCGAGGCTCTTTAATTCATCCTTCATCGTTCCCACTTTCTTTGACTACCTATATGCGTTAAATATTCAATCGTCAATTGATATTTTAATTATTTTTGTAAAGCGGACCGCCGCGCAGGAAGGATACCAGGAGGAAGCCATCGTTCTGTGAAACGGCGGGAGCTACTCCGCCATCTCACGGCCCACGGGTGCGTTTTCATTCGCGAAGGCAGCGACCACTCTGTCCCCACCATAGTCTGGACGAAGGCGGATCATCCGCATTGCTGAGAACTTGGAGCTTGAACTGTTTTGGATTTGTAATCCACAAAGATGCCCTGCCGTCCGCCTGCGCTGCCGCAGCTTCGGCGCGACAAGATGGCGCTGTAAAAGCCAAAGGATTGAGATTAGGATTACGATTAATATTAGGAACGCCTCGCCATGAACCTGAAATGCATTGTCCTCGCTGGCTTTGTGCTGACATCGGCAGCCGTTGTCGTCGGCGCCCCAATTCCGGCGACTTCAACGGAAGCGTACGATTCCCAAGTGACGCTGCCTGGATCGCCGTTCGGCGTCGCTTGGGGATTTCTGTACGGTTATCTCGACGCCAAGGCCGAAGTTTTCATGCCGCAAGTCCGCCGGATGGGCGGGGGGTTCAGCAAGGTCTATCTGTTTTGGAATCAAATCGAACCGCAGAAGGGCCAATACGACTGGACGGCGGTTGACGCTTTTGTTGGCCAATTGAAGACGCCCGACGAAGGATTGATCGCGCTTTTTTGCAGTTCGCGTTGGGCCACCCGGCAATCCGCCGCCATCCTGCCGCCCACCCCGGCGACGAATCTCGACGATTATTACCAGTTTGTGACCACGCTGGTGAAACATTGCCGCGGCAAAGTGCGCTACTGGCAAAACGACGCGGAGCCGAACAACCCGATCTATTGGTCCGGCACCAAGGAGGAATTCGTCCGGCAACTCAAAGTCTTTTACAAAGCGGTCAAGGACGCCGATCCATCCGCCATCGTGATCGTTGGGGGATACGACGGGCTTTTTGGTCCGCCCGGCTTTTACCAGTTTCCCGCTCAAAAAGCCGGATTGGACTTCTTTGACTGCGTGCTGAAGGAAGGCCGCGACGTGTTTGACGTTTTTGATTTGCGTCTCTATGCCGATCCCTACTCCATCGTTCCGCGCGTAGAGTACATGCGGCAAAAAATGCGGGCGCTCGGCTATGACAAACCGATCATCTGCACGGAATACGACGGCCCGGGTTTTTATGAGTTCCCCGCCAATTTAAAGTACGTGTCGCTGCTCTCTCCGTGGACACAATCCGTGCTGCAGACCGGCAGCAATGGATTTCCCAGCCGGGATCACAGCGGCTCAAACCAGATTGCCAAACTCTACACCGAGATAAACAGCCTCGCGCCCGAGACTCAGATGTTTCTGCTCCGTTGCTCCCCCGAACTGGAGGCAAAACACGACCGTATTCAAGCCCGCGATCTCGTGATGCGAAACATTTTTGCCTTTTCCGCCGGGGTGCAGAAGACGCTATACTGGCAACTTCTCGACCTGCGCAAGAATCCCAATGACCTGACGACACTCATGTACGGAAAGATCGGCCTCCTTGGCTACGAAAACGGCTTGTTGCAGAAACGTTTCCCAACCGCCGATGCCTACCAACGAATGACCACCGCCCTCGGCGGCGTGCGCTCTGTCAAACGAGTGGAAATCCCGTCACGCCCGTCGATTTACTTGTTTGCCGTGGAGCGCCGTGATCGAGGCCCGCTCTACGTGGTCTGGGAACGGCGGGACGCGTTCACCGGCGAAGATTTACCACCTGTTCCGTTTGATTTTGCCTCCGCCGCCGCCGCGGCGACCGCGACCGACGCGCTCGGAAAGGATGTCCCCGTCCAAGTGGCCAACGGCAAAATCCACCTCGCTGTTTCTTTGACGCCGATTTTCATCGAGTTAAGCCGCTGATTTGCTGGTTAAAGCTACCACGCCATGGTCACGCCGGGCGCAGAACCTCAACAGACAGGCGCTCGAGATTCTGCTCGTTGGCGGGGACCACGATGTGTTCGAGGCGGGTGGCAACTTCTGAACTTTCAAAGACCTGTGACCAGGAGACGACAGTTCCCACCGGAGAGGAAGCCACCGTGAAGGACAAGCGATACTTCGGCTCCGAGGCGTGTTCGACAACGACGCTCTTCGGCGAATCGATTTCTGCAAACGAATTTTCGTTTGGATAGTTGTTGCCATTGGGCCCGTGCATGATGAGTGACCAATGGCCGCCGTTCTTGAACTCGCAGATTTTGAAAGTATTGGTGAAACCCGCCGGTCCCCACCACCGCGCCAGGCGTGCCGGATCGCTGATGGCGGCAAAGACTTGCTCGACGCTGGCCGGGATTTCGCGAGAGGTATCGAAGGTAGTCATAGGCTTCCTAATTTTACTTCTGCTCCAAGGATTTTCAAGACAGGCAAAAACCAGAGATGTTTGAGGCTTCGGCGTGACATGACGGGGCTGCAAAAGCCAGAGGATTAAGATTACGATTAAGATTAGGATTAGGATTAGGATTAGGAGCGGTATAGATCGAAAAGAGTTGATTTTGACGACCATTAGGCGGTACAATACCGCCGGGTTATGCTGAAAGTTGTCGAGCTTGCATTTTGTTGTTACGCGGTCACGGATATCAAGCGATCCCGCGAATTTTACGAGGGCGTGCTTGGGCTGAAACCCACGACCGCCGTGGAAGGCAAATGGGTGGAATACGAGTTTGGGGCCTCTGCGCTGGCCATCGGCTGCGCGCCGGGAATGTTCAAGCCGGGGGCCGACGGATGCACCGCCGCGCTGGAGGTGGAGGATTTTGACGCGTCCATAAAACACTTGCGCGAGAGCAAGGTGAAATTCCGCGTTGAACCGATGGATTGTCCCACTTGCCGCATGGCCATGATCTTTGATCCCGACGGCAGCACCATTTGCATTCACAAGCGGAACGCAAAATAGTTGTGCAGTGCGATTGATTTGAATGGCCGGAATGGTTTCAAGAGGGCTGACTGACGAGAGAACATTGTCCCAACTTCGCCCAGCCGTTCGTCATCTCTTTGGAAGAGCAATGAAGCAAGATATCAAACGAAAGGAACAATATGAGCAAAGCAAAGAAAGTCACGACTGCGAACATCATCTGGTTCGAGATCCCGGCGGACAAACCGGAACGGGCGAAGAAGTTTTACGGGAAGCTGTTCGGCTGGAAAATAGAGGCGTTTCCGGGAATGACGGATTACTGGCACATTGACACGGGGGGCGGCGATGGCACTCCCGACGGCGGGCTGATGGCGCGCAAACACACCCAGCAACCCATCACCAATTACATCAACGTTGCGTCGGTGACCAGAGCGATGGCCAAAGTGAAAAAGCTGGGCGGCACAGTTTGCAAAGAGAAGACAGCCGTGCCGCAAATGGGGTACTTCGCCATTTGCCGGGACACGGAAAACAACGAATTCGCCCTTTGGGAAATCAACAGGAACGCAAAATAATTGTCCTGACGACATTTGCTAATTCGTCGTATAAGTGAAAGGTTAACATTCAACGAACAAAACGAAAGGCAAACATGAGCACTCAATCGAATAATGGATATATGCTGATATTCCGCGGGACAGACTGGCACAACGGTCTCTCGCCCGAGAAAATGCAACAGGTCGCCGGGGAATGGATGGCCTGGTTCAAACGCCTGACCGATCAAGGCACAGTCACCGCCGGAAATCCGCTGGAGCCGGCAGGCAAAATTGTTTCAGGAAAAGGAGGGCGGGTCGTGGCGGACGGTCCGTTTGCGGAGTCCAAGGAAGCCATCGCCGGCTATTTTCTCCTCAAGGTGAACGACCTGGACGACGCCGTGGCCATCGCGAAGGAATGTCCCGGCCTGACTTACGGCGCAAAGGTCGAGGTCCGGCCCGTCCTGGAGAAATGTCCGCTGGCGGGTGAAGCATTGCCGGAAGCGCAACTCGCGGAAGCACGCTGAACACAGTGTAGTGATTCAATGAATTCTTTACTTGAACCCTCTTCCGGTCTTCCGCCTTCGCATGGCTACGGTGCGACAAGACGGCCACCCTCTCCCTGCTTTTGCGGGGAGAGGGGGGACGAGAAGGGTTTATGGCAAAGGTTTTTCCATGACAACTAATGCAGATAATCACCCCATTTTTGTGGTTCGATGATAACGCCGAAGAAGCGGCGAAGTTTTATGTGTCGGCCTTCAAGAATTCAAAGATTTCAGAGGTTATTCGTTATGGTAAAGCAGCGGCAATCGCCTCTGGAAGGCCAAAAGGATCGGTGATGACGGTAAAACTCCAACTGGAAGGCCAGGAGTTCATGGCGCTAAACGGCGGGCCGCAGTTCAAATTCACCGAGGCCATATCGTTTGTTGTGAAGCGCAATTCACAGCAGGAATTGGATGAGTTATGGGAGAAACTGTCCGCAGGAGGAGGGAAAGGAAGGTGCGGTTGGCTGAAGGACAAGTATGGCGTGTCCTGGCAAATTGTTCCGTCGGCCATGATGGAAATGCTGGAGGATCAAGGCGGTGGGAAATCGGAGAGGGTCATGAAAGCAATACTGCAAATGGACAAAATTGACATAGAAACTTTAAAACGAGCGTATGCAAGCCAGTAACCCAGCAGCGGAAGGAATGGCGGCGATGGTTCTGGGCGGGCACGATTTCGTCATTTCGCGTGTTTTGAATGCGCCGCGCGATCTGGTGTGGAAGGCTTGGACGGACCCGACACAATTGGAATGGTGGGGGCCGAAAGGCGTCACGATTCATCACGCCAAACTCGACTTCCGGCCGGGCGGCACTTGCCACTACTGCATGCGCACGTCCGAGGGGCACGCCATGTGGGGGAAGTGGGTCATTCGTGAAATTGCCAAGCCGGAACGGTTCGTCTTCGTCAATTCCTTTTCCGATGAAGCAGGCGGCATTAGCCGGCACCCGTTGAACGCCTCCTGGCCACGGGAAATACTCTCGACCATCAGCTTCGCCGAGCAGAGCAGCAAGACGCTCCTCACCGTGCAATGGCTGGCCTATAACGCGACCGACGTGGAACGCAAAACCTTCGACGAAGGTCATGAGTCGATGAAAGGCGGCTGGACGGGCACTCTGGACCGGTTGGTTGATCACCTGGCCAAGATGAAAGGCGGATCAACAACCAGCACGCAGTATTGACCTGGCAACGCATGCGCACATCGGATCAATCCAACCAGGAACCGCAGGGAGTTTCCCAAGTGGTGGAACATCTGTTCCGGCATGAGGCGGGAAAAATGGTTGCCACGCTTACGAGGATTTTCGGCATCGAGCATCTGACTCTGGCCGAAGATGTGGTGCAGGAAGCGCTGGCGCGGGCGCTGCAAACCTGGCCCTTTTACGGAGTGCCGAACAATCCCGCCGCGTGGATTATGCGGGCCTCACGCAATCTGGCGCTGGATGTGGTGCGGCGTGAAAAGGTTTTCCGGGACAAGGAAGCACAGATCATTTGCATGATGGAACAACCGGGTCCCGAACCAGATGCGGCGATGTTTCCCGAACAGGAAATAGCGGACGACCGGTTGCGGTTGATGTTCGTGTGTTGTCATCCGCTCGTTCCGGCCGACGCCCAAGTGGCGCTTGCCTTGAAGGTTTTGGGCGGGTTTGGCGTCGCGGAAATTGCCCGCGCCTTTCTGACCAGCGAAGCGGCGATTGCGAAGCGGCTGACCCGGGCCCGACAGAAAATTTGCGGAGCGAAGATTCCTTTCGAGATTCCGAGCGGCGAGGAACTGGGTCGGCGGCTGGACGGAGTTCTACAATCGCTTTATCTGCTGTTCAATGAAGGTTACAAGGCTTCCAGCGGTGAAAAGCTGGTTCGTGAAGAAATCTGCCAGGAAGCGATCCGCCTGGCGGGGTTGCTGGCGGGACATCCGGCTGGCGACGTGCCACGGACTCATGCGTTGCTGGCGCTGATGTTGATGAACGCCGCCCGCATTCCGGCCCGCCTGGACGGGGAAGGTAATTTGCTTCGCCTCAAAGAGCAGGATCGGACGCGCTGGGACCAGGCGATGATTGCCCGCGGCATGTTTCACCTCGCAAAATCGGCGGCAGGCGGGGAAATCACCGAGTATCATCTTGAGGCCGGTATTGCCGCCTGCCACTGTGCAGCCAGGGATTACGCCACGACCGACTGGCGGCGAATCCTTGAACTGTATGACCGCATGGCTGAGTTTAATGACTCGCCGGTCGTCGCGTTGAACAGGGCCGTGGCGCTGGCGGAAGTCCACGGGCCGCAAGCAGGGATTGAAGCGGTCCGTGCCAACCAAGACTTGCCTTCACTGGAGTCTTATTATCTGCTGTATGCCGTGCTCGGCGAACTTGAGTTGCGCTTGCAACATGCGGACGCTGCCGCGGCTCATTTCCAAAGATCCCTGCAACTTGCGGAAATCAAATCCGAGCAAATATTCCTCTCGAAACGACTGCAAGCTTGCCAAGAGCGAGCGCACTGAGAGCGTAGTTCAGATGGGAAGGAATGAATCCCTCACCCGGCCATCCGCCTTTGCCCGCCTGCGGCGAGAAGGCGGCCACCCCTCCCCCATTCGCGGGGCGACTGAATCGCCGCACTTTCTTTGAACTTTCCCGGCAGGCAACCCGACGTACATGATGACAGCGATTGAAGCACATGGATGACACCGGAGAGAATGCCAAGTTGATGGAGCAGATTTACCGGGATTTCGGGCCGGAATTGCTGGCGTTTTTCCAGCGGCGGCACGACAGCCCGCAGATGGCCGAGGATTTGTTGCAAGAAACTTTTGCGGCGGCGATGAAGCATCCCGACCGGCTGCTGCAGGCGGATTCGCCGCGGGCTTATCTGTTCGGCATGGCGCGGAATCTGAGCGCGGAAATGCACCGGCGCTCACGGCCAACGGAGGAATTGCCGGCGGAGCCGACCATGGCCGAAGCGGAAACGGCGGACCCGAGGCTGGAGGTGATGCGGGAAGGAATCGAGCGGCTGAACGCGGCGTCGCGCCAGGTGCTGGAATTGCGGCTGCAACGCGAGCTTTCCTATGAGGAAATGGCCGCAAGCCTGGGCGTGCCGGTCGGCACGGTCCGGTCGCGGCTGCACCACGCCGTCCGGCAGTTGCGGGCGCATTTGAAGAACAGCGATTATGAAAAGTGACGTGTTGGAAAGATTGTTGATTGACCGCGCGTCGGGGGAATTGGCGCCCGACGTGGAGGAGTTGCTGGAGGCGCATCTGGAGCGTGAACCGGCGGCGAGAAAGGAAGCCGCGGAAATCGAAGATACTCTGCGGCTAGCGCGGCAGGCGATGGCCGGCCAGAAAGTGGTGAAGTTGCCCGAAACACGGCCTGCGTGGCGGGGGCCATCATGGGCGTGGGCGATGGCGGCTTGTTTTGCCTGTGGTCTATTATTGGGAATCTTCGCCATGCGAGGCAGAATCGCCGCTCCCCGCATTGCCTCTGTTCCCAGCCAGTCGACACCCGCAATAACAACGGCGGATGAATCGGGCTTCTGGTCTGTCCGCCGGCTTCGCGCCGGTTTGTCGCGGATGACTGTCAAGTCGGAGAACCGGGTGATTTGGAAGTCACCCGTTGAAAAGCCTCAAATACTCTAAACCTATGAAAAACATGAAATCGATTGGTTCGTGGTTCGTCTGTGCCGTGGCCGCCTTGTGCGTCTTGATGACCGGATGCATTTCGCGGAGGATTGTGTGGTCGCCGGACGGAGCGCACGCGGCTGTTTTCGCGGGAGACGGATTGCATTTATGCGGGCCGGACGGCGCGCTCTCCGAAACCATCCTGCCCTGCAACGGGCTGGCCCAATGGTTTTCGGATTCTCATCGACTGGCAGTGATGTCCGAAGTCGGAAAACAATCCTGGAAAGACCTGGAGAAAATCATATCGCCCGAGGAGCGCGAACGCCTCACGCAGGGTGGAAAAACGGTTCTGGCTGAATTCAATGCGGGGCACAGTTTCGCCTACGCCTTCGAGACCCTGACAAACTTGAGTGAGAATGAAAAAAACGCGGTGTCAGTATATCTCGCGGAAAATGAAGGAAATAAAGTGCAGGCCGGGACCAATTGGAACGTGTTAACACAAAAAGACGCAAGTGTGTTTCAAATCCGCATTGGCACACTGGAGGAGGGAAAGCTGACGGTGGGTGCGCCACTGCTCACCACCCTGCGAAAAATTCTGGACATTCGCGTTTCCCCCACCGGAACGGCCATTGCTTACACGGCTGAAGGCGACAATAAGGACGAAATGCAACTTTTGGTGCTGCCGACGGACGGCTCCGTGCCGCCGCAGTTGGTGGCCAAGAACACTGCCTGTTGTCCCGATTGGTCGGTGGACGGACATTCTCTCCTTTATATCCATGCGGACGCCGACAACACTAGTGGTGATGAAATCGGCCTGGCCCTCCTCACGCGACGTGGCATCCTCGACGTTGCGGGAAAGATCGAAATACAAACAAACGCCGACGATCTCGCCGGCTTGCTGTTCGATGGCAATAATAAAGTGCGCTGTTTGAGCGACGGGCGGATTGTCTTTGCGGCAGCGGACCTCCATCTTCCTTGCACCGTGCTGGACATGCCCCAACAAGCCGAACTCTTTGCGCTTGATCCCGAGCGGCAGACCGCAGTCATCCCGCTGATCCCTCGCAGCGTGCAGGACAGCTTGCCCGGCAAAGCGAACTATTACGAGACGAGTCCCGACGGAAAACGGATTGTTATCAGCGCGGACAAAGGCGCCGCCGTTGTCATACTGACCCTGGCAACGGGAGCGTTGGAAACCGTACAAGCCTCGGGAGAAGAAGACATGGTTACCGTGCCGGCCTGGCGTTCCGCCAGTGAATTGTGCTACGTTCTCAGCACCAATGGCCAACCGGCGCAAGTGGCACTCTGGAACAATGGAACGAATCGGGTGTTGAGCGCGAATTGGCCGGCGAACATCCGGAAGGGATTTTTGGATAAGTGAAGGCATTCCGTGAGGGATTAGGATTAAGATTAAGATTAGGATTAGGAATGGACTTCAGAGTGTCCGCCGAAATAGCAGCGTGGCGGCGGCCATGGCGATGATGGTGAAGACCGTTAGGAAGAGCAGATCATAACCGATCGCGCCCAAACCGGTGTTTTTGAGCACCAGTTGTTTGAAGCCATGCACGGCGTAGGTGAAGGGATCAAGCACCGTGATCACTCTCATCCAGCCGGGAAAGGCCTGCGTCGGATAGACCGCGCCGCTGGGGAAAAAAAGCACGGTGTTTAACACGCCGAAAATGGCGCGCGGCACCAAGGGATCGCTCACCCGCACCATGATGAGAAACATCATGCTGATCAGGGCCAGGGAAGTGACTGTCACGAGCAGGAGCATTCGCGCCAGGCGCAACAGGTTCAACGGGTCGGGTATCCCGGCGATGACGGAGCCGATGGTGACCAGGACCGTTCCCGCCAAAATCGCCTTGGCGGCGCCGGCCAGGGTGAAGCCCAGAATCAGTTCCAGTTTGCTGATGGGAGTGACCAGATACCCTTCGTGCAGGCCGCGGGCCTTGTCATCAATATAGATAATCCCGCCGCCGATCATGGCCGAGACGAAGATGGCCAGGGCAATGGTGCCGGGCAGGAGATATTGGATGTAGGGAACGTAGGGATAAATCTCGACCACGGAAAGCGTGGCATCCGCCGAACGCCGCGCGGGAACGGCGGGTTGATTGTAGGCGGCCAGCATTTGATTCATCGTTCCTTCCAGGGCGGAAGCGGAGAATTGATCGGTGTTATCCTCGGCCAGGCCGATGTGCGGATTGGCCCCGGCCAGGACTTTGCGCGAGAAATTAGGCGGGACTTCCAGCAGTCCATTGATTTTCCCATTGCGCAAGTCGCGCAGGGCTGCGGCCTGGTCGCTGTAGGCCACGGTGTCGAAGGTGCGCGCGTTGGCCGCGACGGCCTGCGCCATCTCCTTGATTTTGATGGCCGGCATGCCGTGGTCCTGATCCAACACCCCCACATGCAGGTTCTTGACCTTTCCGCCGAAGGCGTAGCCCAAAATGACCAATTGCATCAAGGGCATGACCATGGAGACGATCATCAGGGTCGGGCTGCGCCGGAAGCGCCGCAAATCACGTTCAATGATGGCCCAGATGCGGTACATTTTCAGCCTCGTTGCAAAATGAATGGGCTGCTGGCGGCGGACGGGGCTTGCAGCGTGTCGCGCAGTTGGTGCCCGGTGTAATGCACAAAAACATCGTCCAGGGTGGTGCTTTGCACGGACAGGGAAGTCAGCGTGACCCCGGCCAGGCGCGCCGCCTCCATCAAGGCGGCGGCGGTGCGAGGGCCATTGTTGGAGGAGAGGCGGAAGACATGATCGTCGGACTTCAAGTCCGCCACGTCGGGCAGGGCGCGCAACGCTTGCGCCCAGCCTTCGGGCACCTGGGAGAAACTGACTTCCAAAATATTCTGGCCGGGGATGGAAGCCTTGAGCTTCAAGGGAGAATCGAGCGCGGCCAGTTTGCCGTTGTCAATAATGGCGATGCGGTCGCAAAGCTTGTCGGCCTCGTCCATGTAATGAGTCGTGACGAGAATGGTCAGTTCGCGCTGGCGTTTGAGCTTTTCGAGCATATCCCAAACGGCGACGCGCGAAACTGGATCCAGGCCGGTGGTCGGCTCATCAAGGAAGAATATTTTCGGCTCATGCACCAGACCGCGCGCGATCTCCAGCCGGCGGCGCATGCCGCCCGAGAAAAGCTTGACCGGCTTGTCGGCCCATTGTTCGAGATCGACCGCCCGCAACAGTTCCTTGATTGTGCGCCGCCGTTTTTCGCCGCGGATTCCGTAGAGCTTGGCGAAGATGCTCATGTTTTCCTCCGCGGTCAAATCCTGGTCGGAAGTCATGGCCTGGGGGATGACGCCGATGGACTGCCGGACGCCGGTGGCGTCGCGCACGATGTCGAAGCCATTGACGCGGGCGGTGCCGGAGGTGGGCGGGACGAGGGTGGTCAACATGCGGATGAGCGTCGATTTGCCCGCGCCGTTGGGCCCGAGCAGGCCGAAGATTTCACCGGTATCCACGTTGAAACTCAGGCCGTCCACGGCGCAAAAATCGCCGAAGCGCTTGGTGAGTTTTTCGACTGCGATGGCGGGCAGGCTCATGGTTTACCCACGGGGAGCAGGACGAAAGCGGTCATGCCCACGGCCAGGCTGCCGTCGTCGTTGTCGCAGCGCAGCCGGATTTCAAAGGTCCTGATGTCCCGCTTGGTGCGGCTGACGTCCCGTTGCGTGGCGTACTCGGCGTCCACCCCGCGATAAAAAACGACGCCCTCGCGCGTGGCGCCGGAAGGGAGGCGGACGGTGAACTTGTCGCCGAGATGGACGCTGTCAATATAACTTTCCTCCACGTCGGCCCGCACCCAGAGGTTTTTGGGATTGATGAGCGTGACAATGGCCTGGCCGGGGTTGACCACCTCGCCTTGCAACGCGGCCCGAACGTCCACAGTGCCGTCGATGGGCGCGTGGATTTCGGTGTAGCCCAAAACGATGGCGGCCTTGTCCTTTTGGGCAGCGGCGGCGGCGCTTTGCTCGATGTCCGCCTGGAGGGCGGCGCGGCGGGCGGCGATTTGTTCGCCGGTGGATTTGGCCAGGGCCACCGCCGCCTGGGCTGCCACGGCCTGCTTGCGCAACGACTGGACGCGGGCCTTGGCCGCGTCGCAGGCTGTTCGCGCCTGGTCGTATTCCTTCACCGAATCAACGCCTTGTTTGTAGAGGGCCTCTTCGCGCTTGAAAGTGAGGCTGAGATTTTCCAGGTCGGATTCGGCTTGGGTGATCTGATCCTTGGTGGCGGCCAGGTTCGCTTCACTTTGCCAGGTGAGGTTGCTGGTTTGCGACTCCTGGAATTTCAAGTCAGCCTCGCCTTGCGCGACCTGGGCGGTGGATTGCTCCGCGCTGCCTGTGTAGAAGGCCAGGTCGGCCTTCCATTCAGCGGGTTGAATGAGCGCCAGCAACTGCCCGTTGGTCACTGCGTCGCCCTCGTGGACGAGGAGCTCTTGCAGCCGGCCTTGAATCTCCGAACTGGCGATGACTTCGTCGGTGGTGACCATGCCGGTCAAAACGATTTCGCGCCCGCGCCGGACGGCAACAAAATAAAGGACGGCAGCCAGCACCACCACGATCACAATCACCAGCGGAATCTTGCGCTTCATATGCCCGAGGAGCTTGGCTGGGTCATCGCTCCGGGGCAAGTTAATGATTGTCTTGGGAATCGGGTTAGGAGTTTGCAAATTGTTCTGACTCATGTAGTAGTATGCCGAACATGAACTGCATTCACTTTGGATTCGTCGTCGTTTTAATTGCCGCCGGTTTTGAGACCGGCTGTCCGGCAGAGGCGCCGACCGCTTGGGAGGAGGTTGCCCGCATGGGTCCAGGCATCAACCTGGGGAACACTTTTGACGCGCCTGACGGCGAAGGAACCTGGTGCCCGCAATCCGCGCAAGCCGTGTTCTTCGACGACTTCAAGGCGGCTGGTTTTCATCACGTCCGGCTGCCGGTGACGTGGCAAAAGCACATGAGCAAAATGGCGCCCTATACGGTAGATGCGAAATTCCTGGATCGGGTTGGAGAAGTGATTGGATGGGCGAATCAACGCGGTTTGGTGGTGGTGTTGAACGCGCACCATGAAGAATGGTTCAAGACCAACCCCGTCGCCCAGATGCCCCGGTTTGAGGCTCTTTGGCGGCAATTGGGCACCCGATTTAAGGATGTGCCGGATCAATTGCTGGTGTTTGAGGTGCTCAATGAATCCGAGGCCAAATATATCACCGCCCTTCAAACAACGGAGATGAATGAGCGCATTCTACGGGTGATACGTGAAACCAACCCGACCCGTTGCGTGATTATCGGGGCTGTGGGTGACAATGCCGACCGCCTGGTCAAGGAGCTGAAGACGCCGAATGATCGGCACATCATTGCAACATACCATTGCTATGACCCATGGTTCTTTGTCAGCGGCCAACCGCGCAATCCCGCTGAAGCAGCGTGGGGCTCTGACGCGCAGAAGGCCGAGTATCTCAGGATAATGGATCCCATCAAGAAATGGTCCGATCTTAATCATGTGCCCATTTACCTCGGCGAATGGGCAACCAGCACAAAATGCGAAGCGAACTCGCGGCTGGAGTATTACCGGTTCGTCTCAGCGCAAGCCGCGGCGCGTGATTTCAGCCATGCCATCTGGGATGACGATGGGGACATGCGGATTTACAACCGCGGAACCCGCCAATGGGACACCAATATTCTGCAAGCGGTGTTCCCGGCGGCTTCCAACGCAAAGAATTAAAACTCACACTGGCCGAAGCCTTTGGAATTTCTCGGAGTTCCTTTTAAAGGCCTCGGCCAGTAAATTATTGTTGTCGTCCAAATCAGTTTTTGGCCGTCATTTTGTCGGCACGGTGGCGATGGTTTGCAAAATCCGGCTGGCGATTTTGTAGGGGTCGCCCTGCGAGTTGGGCCGGCGGTCCTCCAGGTAGCCGCGGTGGCCGTTGTTCACGAAACTGTGCGGGACGCGCACGGATGCGCCGCGGTTAGCTAGGCCGTAATTGAATTTGTCGATGGACTGGGTCTCATGCAGGCCGGTGAGGCGCATGTGATTGTCCGGGCCGTAAACGGCGATGTGCTCGTTCTTGTACTTGTCGAAGGCGGCCATGAGCGCTTCGAAATAGGCCTTGCCGCCAACTTCCCGCATGTATTTGGTCGAGAAATTCGCATGCATGCCGGAGCCGTTCCAATCCACCTCCATGCCCAACGGTTTGCAGTGCCAATTTATCTCCACACAGTATTTTTCGCAAAGGCGCATGAGGAGGTAACGGGCGATCCACATCTGGTCGGCGGCGCTTTTGGAGCCTTTGCCGAAGATTTGGAATTCCCACTGGCCTTTGGCGACCTCGGCGTTGATGCCTTCATGGTTGACGCCGGCATCGAGGCAAAGATCGAGATGGGTGTCCACGATCTCGCGGGCGATGTCGCCCACGGCCTCATAGCCGACGCCGGTGTAGTATTTGCCCTGCGGGGGCGGGAAGCCGCCGCCCTTGGGGAAACCCAGGGGCGCGCCGTCCTTGAAGAGAAAGTATTCCTGCTCAAAACCGAACCAAGCGTCCGGGTCGTCGAGGATGGTGGCGCGCGCGTTGGTGCGATGCGGGGTCTTGCCGTCAGGCATCATGACTTCGCACATGACCAGCGCGCCATTCTTCTTCGTCGAGTCGGGAAACACCGCGACGGGTTTGAGCAGGCAATCGGAGCTGTGGCCTTCGGCTTGACGCGTCGAACTGCCGTCAAAGCCCCACATGGGCAGTTCCGGGAGGCTGGGGAAATTGCCGAAATCCTTGATTTGAGTCTTACCGCGGAGGTTAGGGACGGGCTCATAGCCGTCGAGCCAAATGTACTCGAGTTTATACTTCGCCATAGTTGATGTCTGTTGGGTTATGTTGTTATGCTGACTTCTTTTATTTGTTCGCTGGCGCCAGCCAGCGTCCTCTGCATTAGCAGGGAGAATGCCATTCTGCCGAAGCACTTGACTGGCGAGGGCGCGAAGCGGTTGAAATCCCCTTTGGCCGGGGGGAGAATGCCGTTCCCAGTTTTTTTGGGGCCAGCCGGGCCCGACGACAAACCGCTGTGTTTTTTTGCGCGTACTGCGCAGATTTGGCAGTTTGAGCATTTGACCGGAGCGGGGCGGCGAGGCAGCTTCATGAAGGATGTTGCAAGTCAAAAACACACTGAGGGCAACGGTCCAGGCAAGTAGTTTTGACGGGCGGGTTTACAAGACGTACCACGGGCCGGATGCGCTGGAGCGCTTCAACAAAGAAGTGCTAGTGCTGCGACATCTCGAGGCCCGCAGGTGCGAATTCGTGCCGCGGTTGCTGGAGGCCGATCCCGCCGTGCCCCGCATAACTACCACGAATTGCGGCTCCCGCGTCGAGCATCTGGATCCAGAGCGGATGCGGGAATTGTTCGCGGAACTCGAACTTTACGGGGTCCAGCACGACGACCGCGACATGCGCAACGTGACGTACCGACAGTCCGACGGTCGTTTCTGCGTGGTGGATTTTGAACTGGCGACGATCCTGCCCGGGTTCCAATGACGGCGCACCGCATGGACCCTTTCCGTCAGATTTCCAAAGGTTTGCAATGGTCCGGCCGATCCGATTGCGGCAAGGTGCGGCCCAATAACGAAGACGCATTCCTGGGCCTGCAGTTTGACGCGAAGGAGATTCATCACCTGGGAATCATCGGGGAAGGCCCGACCGGCCACATGGATTTCGTGTTTGCGGTGAGTGACGGCATGGGCGGGGCAAAGTCCGGGGAACAAGCCAGCCGCATTGCCGTGCAAAAAATCATGACACTGCTGCCGCGCTCCTATCTGCAATCGGCGATTGGATTGGAGGCTGGTTTTCCCGACGTGCTGGAGGAGCTTTTTGCCGAGATCCACGACGCGCTGTCCTATTTGGGATCGAGCGACGAGGAGTGTTCGGGCATGGAAACGACCTTGAGCCTGTGCTGGTTCACGCCTGGAAGAATGTTTTTCGGCCACATTGGCGACAGCCGCATTTATTATCTGCCCGCGCAGGGGGGCGCGCTCAGGCAACTCAGCCAGGACGACACGCATGTTGGCTGGCTGTTGCGCAATGGGAAGATCACGGAGCGGGAGGCGCGGGCCCATCCGAGGCGGAACGTGCTGCAAAAGGCCCTGGGCGCCGGCAACCAGTTCGTCACGCCGCAGGTCGGCGCCGTGACTTATGAGACGGGCGATGTTTTTCTGCTCTGCACGGACGGATTGATCGATGGATTGCACGACAGCTATCTGGAGGAATTTTTGCGCGCGCCTGAATTCTTCCAGGCCGGCGCCAACCCGGCGCACCGGCTGGTGGAGGAGGCGCTGGCCAGAAACGGGCGGGACAACACCACCGCCGTGGTGATCCGGGTGGTCTGAGCGGGCATCAGCCCCGTGTGCGGGCCGCACAAAAAAATGCAAAAATGGGGCTTGACTGTTTATATCACTGTATTAGACTACTAATACATTAATCGGAAGGCCCCGGTTCGGGCAGCCCGACGATTCAAGTCTGATGCAATTGCGAATCTCAGTGCAGGATGGCACGCCGATCTACCAGCAGATCGTCGAACAAGTGAAATACCTGGTGGCCGCCGGGCGGCTCAAACCGGGCGATGACGTTCCCCCCATCCGCGTTCTGGCGGAACAACTGCGGATCAATCCCAACACCGTGGCGCGCGCCTATCTGGAGCTGGAACGGGAGGGGATCGTCACCATGCGGCAGGGTTTCGGGACCACCGTGGCCCAAGTCAAGACGCTCCTGCCCCGGCGTGAAAAGCTTCGCCTCCTGGCCGAACCCGCCGACATATTGTTGACCAATGCGCGACACCTGAACATCAGCCTGGAGGAAATCATCACACTTCTGCGCGAGCGCGATGCCGCCATGCAACCGGAATCATCCCAATGAAATTTCCATCTCCCTCATCGGCCGAATCGGTCATTGCCGTCAGCGGTTTGTCGCGCCATTTCGGGTCCAAGGCGGCGCTCGACGATATCTCGCTGTTCGTTCCGTGCGGCAGCGTGCTGGGGTTGGTGGGCGAGAACGGCGCCGGCAAGACCACGTTGATCAGACATTTGCTCGGCTCGCTGAAAGCCCAAACGGGCAGCGTGCGGGTCTTTGGCCTCGATCCAGTTCAAGATCCTGTGGGCGTGTTGGGCCGCGTGGGCTATCTCTCCGAGCGCCGCGACCTGCCCGGTTGGATGCGGGTGGACGAGTTTATGCGCTATACCCAGGCATTTTATCCGGGGTGGGATGAGCAATATGCCGGGGAGTTGTTGGAACAATTCCAACTGGACCCGGCTCAAAAAATCAAGACCCTGTCTCAAGGGCAACAGGCCAAGACAGGTCTGCTGACGTCTTTGGCCTACCGCCCGGAGTTGTTGATTTTGGACGAACCCAGTTCTGGTTTGGATCCTGTGGTTCGCAGGGACATTTTGGAGGCGATCATTTGCACCGTGGCCGAAGAAGGCCGGACCGTTTTGTTTTCATCGCATCTCCTGGACGAAGTGGAACGGGTGGCCGATCACGTTGTCATGCTCCAGCGTGGACGGGTGATGTTGAATGGTCGGACCGAGGAGGTGCGGGGCGGACATATTTCGGCGGTGCTGGCGTTTGCGGAACCGCCGGCAAAGGCGCCGGTCCTGACCGGGGCGCATGCGGTCACGGGATACGGATCTGAATGGCGGGTGTTGTTTGGCGGCTCCCATCTGGAACTAGAGACGGCCGCGGCTCTGATTGGCGCCCGCGTGGTCGAGGAACGAACTCCCACGCTGGATGAAATCCTGGTGGCGCGGGCTGGGGGAAAGAGTTGATTTATGAATGTGGGCAGACTTGCATGGCGAACCCCCAGCGGGGGGATGCTCTGGGAAATTTGGGCCCGGCACAAGAAGAGTTATCTGTGGCACGGCGTGTCTCTGGGAGCAGGTCTTTGCTTCGTCCAGTGGAAACGGCATGGCGTATCCGAAATTCTCGGAGCGTTGCTGGCCCTGGCCTCGCTGGCTGGCTTCATTAGTGGTTACCTTCAACTCCTGTCCTGTTTTGCCCACGTCGAGGCAGACTCGGCCAAAGTGAAAGCTGGCTATCCCGGCCGCCTGCTGCTGAAACCGCTCCCCACTTTCCATTTGGTCATGGTGCCCATGTTGGTGGGAGGACTGGTTACGACCACGATGCTTGATATCTGGGTGGCGTTCGTTCTGAAACCGCTGGGCCTTCTGCCCGCTTACGATCTGGTCTGGATCAGCAGCGTGCTGCTGTCCTTTTTTTGGTGGATGCAGGCTCTTGCCTGGGGCCTCCCGTTGGTGCGGTTCAGGTCGTTTGTGATCGTAGCGGCAGCTCTGCTTCATCTTTCGGTTGGGGTGATGCCGCAGTTGCCCTTTGGCATTTCACCGAAGTGGCAATGGGGAATCGTGGCCACCTTCCTCGTGTCCGCCGTGCCGGTTGCGTGGATTGGGCTGAAACTGATGCGGCAAGGAAGATGGGATGGTCCATCCCGAATCTCCATCCTTTGGAGCCGCCTGCTCTTGGTTCGGGCGCGGGGGCCGCGCGGGAAGTTTCGCTCCGCATTTGGGGCGCAATTCTGGCTCGAATGGCAAAGGCAGGGATGTCAGCTTCCCGGCCTCTCGGGCGCGATGTCGTTGCTGGTTTTTCCGTTCGTTTTTTTTGTCGGATTCAAATGGGTGGGTGTGGACGCTCCTCCGCCAGAGGCGATTGTGGCTCTGATGTTGTCCGGGCCACTCCTTCTTTCCGGCGCGATGGGATTCGCGATGGCAAAGTTCGATCTGCTCGGTTCAACACACGAATTGCCGGGCTTCATTTCTGTTCGTCCCATGACTAATGGCGGTTTTGTCATGGCGAAACTGGCGATGGCTTTGGCATCGAGCGCCCTGACGCTTTTGCTCAACGTGGCTGGAGCTTGTCTCTGCCTGGCGATCGCGGGCAAGGGAGACCTGTTTTCCAAGGCTGGATTGGTCACGCCGTTGGGGCCGGTGCCATACCTGAGCGGATGCGTGCCAGGATTGTTGCTGCTTCTGATTGTGACTTGGAAGAATCTGCTGGCCGCAATTGGGATAGGTTTGACCGGACGCACTTGGATCGCCATCCTGGGCGGCGCTTGGAGAGGCGCTGCCGGCACGGGGCTGATCACGCTGGTCATGGCCGCCAAGCTTTACGAAGATTTCAGGACGGCGCTGCTGCATTGGTTGACGGGAATTCTGATCGTGTGTTTGGCGGCGAAGATCGCCGTGTCAATCGCCGCTTTTGTCTGGGGATTGCGTCGGAATGCCATCACAGCCCGCGCCGTCGGTTGGATTGTCGGCGGCTGGTTGGTGTGCAGCCTTTTCGTGGTCGGCTACGCGGGCCATGTTTGCGGCGCGATCAACCAACCCGGCCTGCGAATTTGGGTCACGCTCGGCGGATTCCTCATCCTTCCGCTGGCGGATCTGGCCATTGCCCCGCTGGCGCTGGCCTGGAATCGCCATCGATGAACAACAACCAACAGCTCAAATGCGATTATTGACCCTCCTCTTATTGTCCACGGCACAACTAGCCGCCGCGGCTCCAGCCGATGAACCGTCGTCGTCGGATTTTATTCACAAGGCTGATGACTACCTGAAAACTGAATTGAATGCGGAGAGATTTGCAGGCTCGGTGATGGTCGCACGGTCGAACCAGATTGTGTTCATGAAAGGTTACGGTTTGGCCAACCGCGAGTTGGATGTTGCCAATGCGCCGGACACCAAGTTCCGAATCGCTTCCAACACCAAGCAGTTCACCGCCCTGTGCATTCTGATTCTCCAGGAACAAGGCAAATTGAGCGTGGAGGATCCTGTATCCAAGTACCTGCCGGATTGTCCGAGCGCCTGGTCGAAAATCACGATCCGGCACTTGCTCACCCACACTTCGGGCATTCCCGACTACACCAAGCTTCCCGACTACGTCCTGGCGGCGACGCAGCCTTATCCGCCGGAAAAAATGATCAAGGGCCTCCGAGACAAGCCCCTTGAATTCACGCCGGGCGAGCGGTTCGCTTACAGCAACTCGGGTTATGTTCTGCTGGGTTGCATCGTGGAGCATGCTTCGGGCTTGAGTTACGAGCAATTCATGATGCAGTTCGTTTTCAAGCCGCTCGGCATGAAAAGCAGTGGTTGCGACCATTTCACGACGATTTTGCCCCATCGGGCCGCCGGCTATGCCCTGGACGGTGATACTTGGGTGAATGCGCCTTACACCGACATGACCCATCCACAGGGCGACGGCGCTTTGTATTCCACCGTCGAGGATTTCTTCCGCTGGTATCAATGTTGGCGGGAGCAGAAACTTGTTTCGGCGGAGTCGTGGAAAGAGATGACCACGCCGGTGAAGGAAAATTACGGTTTCGGGATCGCCGTTGTGGAACGATTTGGGCAAAAGGAACTCGCGCATGACGGTCGTGTGCCCGGCTTTGTCGCCTCGATGAGGTGGCTTCCCTCCGCGGATATCTTCGTGGCGGTTTTTGGCAATTTGGATTCGCCCCTTTCGTTTGCAGTGGCTGACAATTTGGTGGCCATGCTCCTGGATAAACCGCTCAACCTTCCGAAGGAGAAGACCGCCATCAAGCTGGAAGCGAGCCAACTGGAGCCTTTCGTCGGCCGCTATGAAATGGTGGAGAAACCGGAGATTATTTGCACCGTAACCGCAAGCGGGGAGCGACTCTTCCTGCAATCGACCGGGGCGCCCAAGCTCGAATTGCTCCCCCAGTCGGAAACAAACTTCTTCCTGAAGGTGGACCCGGCTATCCAAGTGACTTTTTGGAAGGATGCCTCCGGCAAGGTTTCCCGCCTGTTCTCCCGTTATGTGGGGCATGAGAGCGGCAGCCACGAAGGAAAACGACTTGTGGAAAGCGATGCCGTCACACGTCCAGGCAAGTAGGCTCGAGCTTTTTCCCCTGCCCTGCGCCCGCCCACAGCTCTTATTGCCTCTTTTCAAATTTCGAGTAGGATGTTCCTTCAGAATGCGATTAAGGATTATGTTGAATTGCGGTCTTGCGGCACTACTGGTCGGCTCCGACACAACGCTTGCGGCCTCTCCACCCCCGCCAGGGGAACAAATCACCATGGCTGGATTCGAGCAGAAGGCGGCCAAATTTAATTCCATTATCAGCCTGCCTGTTTTCGAAACAACCACCAACGCCATCGGGCTTTCTGTCAAAGAAACGATCGCCGCCGCCAATGCCGCCCTGGATCAAATCGGGCGATTGCAACCGGCGGCCGTTAATTTCGCCAACACCCTCCGCGCCCTCGACGACGTGAATTATGGCATCGGCCTCACGGAGAACCGGCTGGAAATCATCAAGGAAACCAGCACGGACGCGGCCTTGCGCGAAGCGGCCACGGACCAGATCAAAGTCATCGAGGAATGGGCGGTGGGCCTGGATTATCGGGAGGACGTTTATCGCGCGGTCAAGGCTTACGCCGACACCAAACCCCGGTTGACGGGCGAAGACGCCAAGTTGCTCAAGGAAACCATGCGCGATTACACGCGCGCCGGACTGAGTCTGCCCAAGGCCCAGCGCGACGAGGTGGAGAGCCTGCGCAAAAAGCTCGCCGGCCTGACGACGGACTTTGAAACCCATGTGACCAAGGCCAAAGACAAGCTGACCTTCAGCAAGGCGGATTTGGAAGGCGTGCCGGAAGATTTCCTTTCGCAAAAAGGTGTCAAGAATGATGACGGCACCTATTCCATCATGGCCAACATTACCTGGCATTACCAGATTGTGATGGAGAATGCCAAGAGCGAACAGACCCGGTTGCGGCTGCAAACCGCCCGGGACAATCTGGCCAGGGCGGAGAACGTTCCCCTGCTCCAGGAAATTCTCGTCCAGCGCGACACGCTGGCCCACAAACTCGGCTACAAAACCTGGGCGGATTACGTGATCGAAATCAAGATGGCCAAAACGGCGGCGCGGGCGGAAGACTTTCTGGAGAAACTGAAGGTGGGCTTGCAGCCGAAGTTTGACGCCGAGATCGCCGAATTTCGCGCGTTGAAAGTCAGGGAAACCGGGGACACAAACGCCCAAATCCATCTGTGGGACTGGCGCTATTACGCCAACCAGCTTAAGAAGGAGAAATACACGGTCAACGAGGAGGCGCTCAAAGTCTATTTCCCCTATCAGAATGTGCTGGACGGGATGTTCAGGATTTACCAAAGGATTTTCGGGCTGAAATTTCAGCGCCTCGACGCGCCCTACAAATGGGTGGCCGACTTGCAGCTTTACGCCGTGTCGGATTCCTCCACCGGGGAGCCGCTGGGGTTGTTTTACCTGGACATGTTTCCGCGCGAAGGCAAATACAATCACTTCGCGCAATTCGGCATCATCGAAGGCAAGCTGCTGGCCAGCGGCAAATATCAGCGCCCCACCGTGGCGTTGATCTGCAATTTCCCTTCGCCCCAGCCTGGCCAGCCTTCCCTGCTCGCCCATCAGGACGTGGAGACTCTTTTCCACGAGTTTGGCCACGCCATGCACTCGATTTTGACCCGCGCCAAATATTCCCGTTTCGCCGGCACCAGTGTGCCGCGTGATTTTGTCGAGGCGCCGTCGCAAATGCTGGAGAACTGGGTTTGGGACAAGAGGGTGCTGGATAGCTTTGCCGCGGATTACCGCGATCCCGCCAAAAAGATTCCCAGTCAAATATTGGACCAGCTCAAGGCTTCCAAGCTGGCCATCGAAGGCACATTCTACCGCCGCCAGCTCGCCTTCGGTCTGCTGGACCTGGCCCTGCACACGCGCACCCACGCCGGCAACGAGCAGGAGACGGTGCCGCTTTCCAACCGGATCATTGCCGACACATTTTTCCCGGAACCGCCGGACACCGCATTCGTGGCTTATTTCGGACATTTGATGGGGTATGACGCGGGTTATTATGGTTATGCCTGGGCGGACGCCATCGCGGCGGACATGGCGACGGTCTTCACCAAGACAAAGGACGGATTTTTTGACGTGAAGGCCGGCCACCGGTTGCGCAAGGAAATCTACGAGGTGGGAGACTCCCGCGACGTGGAAATCTCGATTGAGAAATTCCTGGGCCGCAAACGATCCATCGAGCCGTTCCTGAAGAAGATCGGCATGGAGTCTGGCACGGCCCATTAGGTTTTTTGTAATTTGAGTCAAACCGCCGCTTGGGGCTAAAGCAACTGCTGCTTGCGATGCATGCGCAGAATGGTGTAGGTTGACTACATGAATCGAATTCAGGTCAGCCCCGAAATTCATTTTGGGAAACCGTGTGTTGCCGGGACGCGCATTTCTGTGCAGGCGGTTCTCGAACTGGTTCGGGAAGCGATTCCGTTTGAATCCATTATTCAGGATTATTACCCCGACCTCAAAATGGAGGATATTCAGGCGTGCATCCAATACGCCATTGATGTCGTTCAAACGGAGGACATTCATGTTGGCGTGCCTTCGTGAAGTTTCTGCTCGACCAGGACGTTTACGCGGTCACTTGCCGCCTGCTTCGCGATCTCGGTCACGATGTCGTCACCGCCGCAGAGCTGAACCTTTCGCGATCTCCAGACAGGGGCCTGCTCATGCGGGCGGCGGACGAGAAGCGATTGTTCGTCACACGGGATAAGGACTTTGGCGGGTTGGTATTCATCGAACGTTTGAGCAAAGGCGTGCTTTACCTGCGGATTTCTCCCGAGACTCTGGCGGCAACCCACGAGGAATTGAAAAGAGTTCTCAGTGCTTATTCGGAAGCTGAACTGGCGGCAGCATTCGTCGTTGTAGAACCTGGCAGGCACCGATTTCGGACGCTGAGGTGAATTTGTCTGATTCACTGGCCTCCTTTGCGCTCCAGAGGGCAAGCGGGGCGCAAATCGATTTTTGGAGGCGAGCTTGGCCACTGCCAGATCATAGTGGATGGACAGGGATTTTACTGTGACCGGCTGTGATTGACTGCGACGCGGTGTGAGTGGAATCATACTTTTAGCCGGATATCAAAGCGATTGTCGCCCACCTGCCGGGCATGCGTTGATGAGGAATTGGGATTAAGATTACGATTAGGATTATGATTCGCACCCCCTCCCCCCACACACCCATGCGAAATTCTTACGTATAATCCGTAAAATGCCTGTCGCCGTCTTTGGTTGGAACGGATTGGCTGGCAATAGCTTACAATCGAAAAAGGGTGAAAATCGATTTTACGGTTATTACGGTTCTTTACGGTTTCCATGATTCTTTTTTTCTGTTTTTTGGTTTTAATTACTTTTAAACGGCCTGAAAGACCCTGAATCCGGTCGCACAATTCAAGGCTTTTCAGACCAGGCCCGAAAGGCTCCGTCGTCCAGATCATGGCCGCAGAACGACACAGGTTTTCACAGAATGAGTTCATAGTTCTTAATTCAGCCTTCAGCCTTTAGCATTCAGCCTTCTTCGTTCTGCTTTCATAATTCAGAGTTTTCCTTTAAGTATGGCATAAATGGGGAAAAGTGTACACCCCGCGGTGGGATCAATTTCTAAAACACGAAACCCCTGTAAATATTGATGAAAACGGGTGTCGGGGGTCTATCTGTCAAGTATGTATTCTTGACAAATCCGCAAAAACGTGTGGTTTTAATAAAGGCATGCAGACAAGAATTGTTAACCACGAAATACTCGAAATACGCGATCGCTGAACCCTGAAAAAACAGTGGGCCGGGGAATCGTTGGCAAGGGAACGAGAAGGGCAAAGTGTGAATTATGAATTAAGAAATGGAAAAACGGGTCCCTGGCTTCCGCCGTCGCCGAGCTTTGGTGGGACACGATGGCGCGACATGCTGCGAAATACGGGAGCGCTGACTGGACGGCAAAGACTTGGACAGGCGAAATATGGATATGCAAGGAACCGACCCGTTTCTGGCAATGAGCCGCCGGGGCTACGTCGCGCAACTACTGAAAGGAAAGGCAACAAGTGCAAATATCAAGGACTGACACGAATGGCGCTTAGATAAGACCCAAAACTTTCTTGCCCAGGCGTTTACGGCGGTTTGGATTTGGGATGGTTGTAAACAACACTTCGCGGGAAAGGTGC
>JBEKDI010000022.1:0-62181 GCA_050014435.1 Verrucomicrobiota bacterium
CTCACGTTGAGTTCGTTCATTGCGCTCATGTGCAGCCTTGGCTGCCCAATACGCAATGCGTCCCTCAAAGTGGCCTATTTTGAAGTGCCCATCCCTGGCCGGTTTTCACTGCCCGCTGACATGATCCAGATTCGCGGTCAATTGTTCCATCTGGAACGCGACGGCGTCCTCGTCTCTGCGAAAAAGCATCAGCGCAAGCTGCCAGCGTAGCGGTCGCCCATTTCGCCAAGATGGGCGGTGAGTGTTCGCCAATCTTCTGCTTCGTGGCTTGTCCGGTTTCAATGGTTCAGGTTCGGCAAACATTTCATCGCCGGAGCAATCTCGCCTTGAGCATTTCCAAGGCACTCTGGAAATCCATGCCAGTGCGCCAGACATCCTCGTTAACACGGAATCTGACCTGGTGCCCACTCAATTCGATCGTGAGGCCAGCTTCGGTCTTTTGGGTGAGGCCCAACGTCATTTCCATGGAGAGGTATTCGGACCAGAGGTGTTGGAGACGCTCCCCGATGTCCACAACGAATCTGGCTTTGGCCTTGAAAGCCTCGACGTCAAGGTTGACTTCAGAAACTGCGACGACGCACAGGAAATATCGGTCCTTGTGAGGGACAGCTTCGCTGACTTGTTTGACACTCATGCGCGCTTCGCTTGTGGTGGTTGCTTTAATCTCGACGAAAACTGACCCGGCGGGACCGGCGATCTCAAGCCGGCCAGCGTCATCTTCTTCACCCGCTACGGGTGGGATGCGGAAGTCGTGCCCGGGACCGGTCCTTATCGGAAGGAGTCCGCTATCCTTGAAGGCTTCGAAGAAGAGGCGCTCGACGAGATCGCCCAGTGCCTGGTTCCGCTTGACGGTCTCCTGGCGGGCTCGCCGCTCCTCGACAATAGTGAGCACTCCAGGATCTTGTTGGATTGCGCCAGCCAAGGCTTTGACCTTTTCGGCGTCATTGCCTGCCGCAGACGTGATGAGGGCCAATGACTGGATAAGTGACATGCGCTCCGGGTCGTCGCGGCCAACGGACCGGAGCATAAGGTCGGCGGGACTAACGCCGATGGCCTTCAGGAAGTGAGATACACGTTCTTCTCCGAGGCGTTTGAGCAGGTCCGGCTCCTGGGCCAGAAGCGTGGCGAGACTTTCGGCGGATGGCGTGTCGGATTTTCCCTGGCCGAGCGGGACCCAAACTCGGCTGCGTAATGGGCTAAGCCAATTGGCGCGGAAAAAGCGGTGTTCCTTTCCGTTGTCACAATTGACGGTTTCCACATTGAAGGCTTGTGGGTCGGCGGGCAGGACGTAGTCAAAGATGAACCGGACCAATCTTAGAGCGCGGTTCCCGCTGCCTCGGGCACGGTCAATAATGCAGCGGGCGTTGCCGCTGAGGTATGCTATTTCTGTGCGCGGTTGGGGGTCTTCGGACCTGGGTTTGACGTTTGCCTCGTCATCCCCCAAGGGCTCGTCCGGCAGAAAGTCTTGAACGATGTTTTCGGCTTCGTACAGAGGGCTCAGGTGCAGGAATCCGTTGGATTGGAGGCTCTGCCAGTGTGACGCTTCGCTGCACCCCGTCGCGTATCGTGGGTCGAGGATTACGGTGTTAGGCAGCAGGTCAGCGTAGGGCCTGGCGGACTCGGGCCATTGTGCGACCGGGGCGAGTGGCCTCTCGACTAGGGGTGAGTTGGCGCGCAGAATAAAGACGCCTGATTTGTCCGCCTTGTCAGGGCTCGTGATGGCACTGCGGAAGCTCGGCAAATCCGCGAGTGTCAGGACGCCTGATTTGTCCGCCTTGTCAGGGGTCGTGAGAGCAGGAAAGCTATCCAGCTTGACTATTTTGTCTTTTTTGACGAGCCAGGTGAATAGTTGGACGTTGGCGGCCTGGGTGGTTGCGGTGATGGGGGTTTCGCGAACCCGCTGGCGCATGAGGTCGAGAAGTTGGCTGAGGACTTGGTCCTCGGTGAGGACGTTGATCTCTGCGAGGATTTCGGGGGTGTTTACCTCTGGGTGAACCAACTGGGCGCGGAGGGAAAGGGCGAGGAGGTCAGCAATGTCCTTCAGCTCGGGGTCTATGCCACCGTCCTTGTGGAGTTTCCCGATTTGTGTGAGGTCGCCACGCTCATTTGGGATGAGAGATTTCAGGCGGAAGGACTCGAAGCTCCCGGCCTTGCAGATGAGGGCGTGAACTTGGTTGACCCAGGCAAGCGCGGGGGTTTCCTTCCGAAGGGCGGGGGTGATTCCAGCTACGGTCTTTAGCTCCTCCAAATGCCCAGCAAGGCGATCAACGGTCCATATTTCCTTCAATTTGCCGTCGGTGGGTTCCAGAAAGGCATTCCAGCTTTGGACGCTGCTGTCCCAAGCCTGTTGGTCCTGGAGCCGGGGGATGAGGTCGGCTGCCACGAGCAGGGGTTCTGATGCTTGCCAGAGTTCGAGCGACGAAGCGGCACCGTGACCCACTGGTACCCACGATGAGTTTGGGGGGATGAGTTTTTCAGAGATTGTCCGTAGCAACGGCGTGGTGCGGAATCCTTCGATGAGGACCTTTCGGATTTGTGAGCGCAGCCAAGTATGGTTGGCCCATGTTGGTGTTGCCGAAGATTGTAAGTAGGTAGCGCCAGCAGCATTCGACCAGTCTTTCTCGGCAGCGAGCGAGATGAGACTAACCATTCGGCAGCAGCCGGCGGTAAACAAGTCCATGTTCTTCTGGTTGCCGTCCGTCGGAGCGACTCCCAAATAAACTCCGTCGCGCTCCTCTCGGGGCGCGAAAAGCTCACTGTTGAGGACCAGGGGGATGCAAAAGTTCTCTGTACCGGTCAGCGGAAAGGCGACGAACAGCCGGGGGACGCTGGCGGGCAACTGAACAGCGAAAGTGCCGTCTTTTGCGTCGACGGCAATCGCAGCGACAACGTCTTCGTCGGAGGTGGTGACGAGCCATTGCTTGGACTCCTGGTTGTCGATCTGGAGTCCCATGCGGCGTGTGTTGGGACTTAGGGGGGCGAGGGCCTCCTGGGCCATGTCCAAGGTGCCATCGGGCGTGCCGACTTTGAGGCGATGTAGCATCGGGTTGAAGGCGAAGATGTAAGCAGCGGAGAGACTGAGTGCCTGGATTCCTTTAACCACGTCTTCCCGAATGGATTCGTTGACCGGGTATGTGTATTCGGTGGTGTACGGCTGTGCTATGGGGGGCGGGGCTTGGACCAGTGACGCCTGAAACTGCTCTTTGGAGCGTTTCATGGCATCCCGGAGCTGGTTTGCATCTTTGCCCTCTCGATTCAGCTCGAAATCGAATGTGCGGCCGTCAATGAGGCTGCCTCGCACTTGGACGCGCCGCGAGATTAGGTGAGTAGTTATGAAACCAGTGCCGAATCTGCCAATGTCGCGCGGGTCATGTTTCGATGATCCGTGAAGAATCAAGTGAGCGATCTCTCTCTCCTTAAAAGGAGATCCATTGTGGCGAAATATCAGATGGTCGCCATCGAACGTCACTTCAATTTTTAACTGGGTTTGCGAGCCTGCTATTCCACGAGCGTTCTGTATCAGCTCCCAAACCCATCTGGATGCAAGGACATTGCGCTGGTTGTCAAGCGCATCAAGCTTCTTGAAAACCTCCTGAGCATTGTTCTCATACACGACGTCGTTGAAGATTGAATCCAAATTGTCCGTTGCTTCCATAATTCAAACTTTAGTATTTCGGTCACCTGTTGTGAAATCAAAAAAGAATCCGGCGGTGGTTGCACCGAGACGGCTGAGCGGACTGTATGGCGGGGGCATCTGGCCGTGGTGCCGCTCATCAAACCTCAGTTCTTCTTCAGGAACAACACCGCCCCGACGTTCGAAAGATTATGCCGCTGCCGATGTATGGCGATTTCAATCGAGTTTTGAGTCATGGCCTCGGCCTGAAAGTAACCAACAAATTCCCACGGCAATCCTGCCTCTTTGGTGAAAATGGGGATGGCCGATTGCTGGGCAACGAAAAGGCGGGCCTTGGCAACCCAATCCCCATTGGAAGCACCGGGCAAAATGATATGTGGGGCATCAGGGTTGTAATCCAACCGAAAGCACCCGCATTCAATTTTTTGACCAACCTGGGTGAGAAAGCCATAAGGCATATGCCCGACCAATGAACCAATCTCGTGCCAGCGATAGAAGCGATTTTCAACCAAGTCAGTCTGAGTGTCTGGGGCATCATTCTGATGGATGGTTTCGTGGCAGTTTTCGCAGAGGGTGATGAGATCTTCGGGCGAGTAGTCCCAAGGTTCGCGTCCAGCGACGTAGCGTTTGTGATGCACAACCAGCATCACGCGCGGATTCTGACTTGTGGCACAGGCAACGTCCTGGCAACGCCAGCCATCGCGACTCATAACTTCCAGCCGGAGCTTTTGCCAGCGCGGGTCACGAAGTTTATCGCGATAATTCATAGGCTAATGGCCTAAACACTCGTGGTAGACTTCACGAATTTTCCGGCGAGAACGCCAAACCGATGTCTCCACGGCGGGTTTCACGGATTCCAAAGCTTTATAGAAGGCCGGTTCGTTCTTCTTGTGCCGAGAAGAGCACCGAAGAAGGGACGAGACGACTACTTTGCAAGATTGCTCCAGAAAGCGCTCAAGATCGTAATTGTCGGAATCCCAGCGGTTCATAGTGCGCAGAAATCCACCTTTTAATCCGGTGGATCGCAGGACGCGATTAAACACGGTCAACGAGGCTAATTCGGCAAGTTGGCCCCGCTTCCGGCGTTTCTGGTTTGCGAACTGGTAAATGGTGTTGCGGAAAATGGAATCCACCCGCGTCCAGGTGACGGCTTCGGCGCGGGTGTTTTCCGAAGCATCATAGTCGCTGAACAGTCCGTGGGCGGAGTCTTCAAAGAGTTCCTGTTTGCGTTTACCTTTTACTGCGCCTTGTGCTGAATTCACCGCCGCAAGTACCTGCGCAAGACGTTCCTTGGCGATTCCAAGCTCGCCGAAGCGAATTTTCTGCTCGCCCTTCTTGCGTTCAAGGTGAACGCCTTGACGACGGAAATATCGTTGGAGAGACACCAGAGATGGCAGTTCAATCATCAGATCGCTGGGGTCAACTTTGTTTTGGTTGTTGGACCGAAACGCCACCTTGGATTCGATGTCGTTCAACATCTCCGCGTTATCGACCTCCACAAATTTTACGATCACGCGAGCGGGACTGTGGGCGAGATGCTTCATTACGTTGGGATTTCCCAAATAGGAAACGGTTTGCGCGCCGTTCACAATCGTGGCCGAACGCATGGTGACCCGATTGCCGCGCTTTTGGATGCGGTCGCCCGTGACGGTGATCCCGTTGTGGGAGAAGACGAATTCGTGGGGATGCTGTTGAATGGTTTCGAGCATACCATTGCGTACACGCCGGGCAGTCTGGCCCCGCAACGCGTAACGAATGTTCCCGGCGAACAGGACATTGCCGTGACGCTCAAAGGCCAAGCCCAGTTCACGCGCAGAGACGGTGAAGATCCATACTGATGTGCCGTTGGCATCGGCGACCTTTCTGGGTGGCGTGGCGCTGGAGATCCTAAACTCGTCGAGGCGCGGTGTTCTCCCCTCGGTGTAATTTCGCTCCAAGTTGGCGAGGAGATCTGTGTCGTGAACTTCTATGCCCCGTGCCATCAAAAAACGTTTTTGGCCTGATTTGAAGCGGGAAGGGGTAATCAGAATGTAGCGGTGGCGGTGGCGCTCCTCTCGAAGGCGGCGATACAACCCGTGAAGTTCATCACGGCAGCCAGCCAGCCAGTTTTGAAAATCGTCGAGAGGGCCGTTGAGGGCCTGGATGGCACCTTGAAAGCGCTCCAGGTCTTTTTCGGATGGTGGTTGGCCGAAATACTTGGACTGGACAATTAGAACTTCATTACGACTCTGGTTCTCAAGGGGCCACGCAATGGCATCGATTCCTCCGTCACGCCAGCCATCGACGAAATTTACCCGTTCACGGCGGATTTCGTAATCGTAGCCGTTCGCGGCCAGCCACCAGTAGATGAACGCTTTCCAAGCGGGCTCGCCAACATACTCCTTTTTCAGGGTTTGCTTAATTCTGTCTTTTAGTTGCATAAGTCAGGCGGCAATTAGCGGTTCACCCTGCGGCCAAAGACTTCGGGCGCGGCGGCGATTTGTTCCTCAATGTTGCGGTCATAGCGGATGACCACGACGCGGTAGCCGCGATTGACCAACTCCCGGCGTATTTCAACATCACGCGCGGCCTGGGCGGGTTCGTCGTGGACGGAGCCATCGCAACAAACACAAACATTCGGGGTGTAGAAGAAATCCGGGATGCAACGAGGTTCTGGAATGGGTTTCTGCGCTTCATCAGGAAGGCGGTGGAAGCCTGCGGCCAAAGCAGTGAGGAAGTTTCGCTCGATGTCAGAGCGTGAATCAGTGAGAGAGCGCAACCATGCCAAGTGTGCATTCCAATCGCGCCCGGCGATGCGCGGGAACGTGCGGCTGCCAGACAAATCGAGAAGCTGCTGGCGCAGGCGATGACGATCCAGCGTGAGCGATTCGTATTGGTTGCCGAAGCTCATCAAGCACTCATAACAGGCGGCCAAGCAAGACGTTTTTTGGTCAGTGCCGGCGGCGTCGAAATGGCATCGTTCAAGCGCCTCGACGGCCAAACGTGCGACCGCGTCCGCCTCGTCCACCAACCGGCGCAATGCGCCGACACCACCTTCGCCTGATTCATAGAACAAAATGGATCGCTGTTCACCCTCCCCGACACGTTCTGCGCCAAGTTCGGATTCTTCCAGTTGGAACAACTGCTCCATGCCGCGCTGGAGGGCGTATTGAAGCGTTGCCTCAATCCCGGAATCGCTGCGGAGTTCCGGGCGGAGCAGACGCACCAAAAGAAGATTCTGCGTGGACTGGACAGCCAGTTGCAACCGCTCCAGCCGACGCGGGCGTGGGGTCGGGCCGGTGGCGGGCGGCGGGGCGTTGAGCACCTCGCCGCTTTCCATGTCCACTAGAAATCCGGGGGCATCCGCCGTGCGCCAGCCGCGATTGACGCGCAACAAGGTGGCGGCTGGCCCATAGGTGAGACGTAGCACTGGCGTCTGCCCAACCATGACATCAGCTTCGCGAATGCGTCGTGTGCCGCCAGCTTCACCAGCGAATTGGTAGGCAACCTTCAACTCAAAGCCGCGCCGCCGCCGATCTTCCTCGTCGCAAGTGATGCGCTCGCGCCGCCGACAACGCACGTTTGGTTGTTCCAACAATTCGAGCAATTCACTGTTTGTGGGATCGAACCGGGTATCGCAGTCGGGACAACGGTCAAGCGTGGTTTCGCAGAAACTTCCGCACACGCTGCAAAAGCGTTTCTGGCTGCGCCGTTCTTCCAAGCCGCCGGGCGGCGACTGAAAGCTGACGATTTCCCATTTTGCGCCCTCGTGATAAACAATGTTGTTCGGGCCAAACTCGCGCAAAGCCAGAAAACGCGGGCGGGAAATAAACTCGCCATCGTCACGCGGCACCCAAGCGCGCACTGGCAACGCGGGGAAATTGTAGCCGGGCAGGAATCCTTCGCTGGCGAGATAACGGTAGGGATAAAAATCGCTTTCCTCGCGGTTGGTGGATATTTGCCGGAGCAAATTAAGCTGGCGCAATGCTTCCTCCTCCCGACGGCGTGCCTCTTCCTGGTCGTCACGCTGGCGTGCTCGGCGAAGCGCGATCTGCGCCTCGGTGAGTTGGCGAATGGCGGCACGAAACAGTTCGCGCCAGCGGTCAAAGGCGCGGTTGAAATTGGCCGGGGCTTCGGCGATGACGGTTTGCAACCATGCATCACTGAACCAACCTGACTCCCGGAGAGCAGCATCGTCAAACTGAAGGATGCGACGGGCGCGTTCGCGCACTTCGTTTTGTGCCGCTTCGGAAAGTTGAATGGCGGTGTCCGCCTCTGGCTTCAGCGGGAGTTGTTGTTCGTCGTCGGTATTGATGACCTGCTCAATGCTGTCGCCCAGCGGCAATCGCACCTGGGCGAGCCAGACTGCGTGGAGATGCGCCCGCACCAGCGACTCGTTGGCAATGTCGAGGCGTGGCGGACGCACACTGCCAGCCACCATGTCGGCGCGGCGCTGGAAAAAATACTGGTCGTGGCTGTTGACCGAACCGCAGTAGGTGAATACCAATCCCGGCTGTCCCTGGCGTCCGGCGCGGCCACTGCGCTGGGCGTAGTTGGCGGGCGTGGGCGGCACGTTGCGCATGTGGACGAGGTCGAGGTCGGCGATGTCAACGCCGAGTTCCATCGTTGGGGAACAAACGAGGTATGGCAGGCGGCGAAGGCCGTCACGTTCCTTCGTGGTGTCGCTGTTCTCCCAGCGGAAGCGGCGCTCGCGGCGTTCGCGCTCGCCCGGTTTGACCACTTGGGCGGTGTGTTCGCGGGCTTCAAGCGAGGCGAGCGCACTGGCGGAGTCGCGATAGAAACGCTGAAAAAATGCGTTCACCGGCGGCGGTGTTTCGACGTAGCCATCCGCGCCGGTGCGCCGGGCATAAAGCGGATCGAGCGGTGGCGCGTTGCCATCGCCCAAACGCCAAAGCAGGCAGCCGGCATCAAGTTGAAAAAACTGGTGGTCGTCCACCGGGTCTAGCCGCCGGAGGAATCCGTGACCGACCAAGAGTGCCAGGAGGCTGTCAAGGAATGTGTCGTAGCCTGCCGAGTCGAGGCCAAGTTCGCTGGCCAAGAAGCGACCAAGTTTGCTTCTTTCGCCAAGGCTGAATCCTTCGGCGAGACGTTGGGATGCACCTTCGCGAACAAACCGGTTGGCCGTGCGCAACTCTGCACCGGTTTCGTCAAGACCCCAGAAATCGTTGAGGTTCTGTTCCGAACGCCGCCGGATTTGTTGCTGGTTGGTTTCCTGCAAACAGCGGGCGTCGATGGCGAGCTTGCGGCGGAACTGGTCCAGAAACGCCCGCACGAGACGTTCGCGGTCGGGCGCGGCAAGGGCAGCGATGGCCGGATGAAACTGCCAGCGGGCGTTGTCGGCGCACAGCGCCTCCAGCCCGCGATAACCAACGCGGAGCAGACCGACATTTTCCAAGTTGGGCTGCACGACGCGCCAACCACGCCGCAAATCTTCGTAGATGCGATACTCGGTCAGTTCAACGAACACCCGCATCACGTCGGCGGCGGCGGGTGAGGTCGGATCAAGTTCCGGGTTTTTGGCGACGCCGCGCACGGTCAGGCCGCTGGCGGCTACGACCGCCTCGGCGACGCGGTCAAAGGTGAGTTCGTTTTCGCGCTGCAAAGCGTCGTGCAGGGCGCAACGGAGCAGTGAGACGTGGATAAAATCGTTGAAATGACCGGATTGGAGCGATGCGTCCTGCCGATTGTCGGTGAACGTGAGCAGCTTGTCCCGCGAGCCTTCCATGCCGGCGGCACGGCGGAGCAATGAGGTCGCAAGCACGGTGGTCGCGCTCGTGCGGGCTTCACTGGAAAGCGAGGCCAGCTTGGTGAACTCCAGTTCGCGGCGTGAATAGAATTCGCCGCAGTTCAGGCAGAGCGAGAACGGCGCGGGCTGCCACCACATCTTGATTGCCCCGGCGCGGGGCATGGTGAAAAAGTCGCCGTTGGGGCTGACCCACACGGCTTGCGGCACGCGGTCGCGCCAAGACTGTTTGAGCCGTCCGTTCCGGTCGCGCCACTCGTCCGGGATGCGATCCTCACTCCAATCGCTTTCCAGCGGTGCGAGCATGAGATAACCGGCCTGCGCGCCATCTTCGATGGTGTCCATGCCGACGGGATGAGCGCGATACGACGAACCATCGCGGGAGCGAACGACGTGGTAATAATCCTGTCCGCACTGGCGACAGAATCTGATGGGAACAAACAAGCGGCCCTGCCCGGCGAACGCCTGACCTTCAAGGGAGAATTCCCGCGTGGCTGCCGGTTCAAGCGTAGCATATACGGCGCGGCCCTGACCGATGAACTGGTGCAACTTGAAGGCAAACGCCCGCCCGCCGTCGTCACGCAACAACTCGCCGCCGCGCGTCAGCAATTCACGCAAGCGTTCGCGGCTGACTTCCGGGGTCGCGCCCGTCGCCTCGGTCAACCGGGCGGCGGCATCCGTGAGCGTGCGCGGCACACGACGGCGCAAACGTCCGCCTGCCTCCGGCTCCACTCCAAATTCGCCTTCCGACCAGCGGGCCAGAGGGTGACGGCGGAAGTCAAGAAGGGAGAGGGAAGAAGGGAGAGGGGAGAAAACGCCGGTGCGGAGATCCCCGGCAGTGGGTGCGCCGCCCAAAGTGAACGGTTCAAGCGTTTCCTCAATGACCTGATTTTCCGTGATGGCACGCCCGAAAACTTGTGAGGCGAAGGCCGCGACGGTTTCCCGTCGCTGCAATGGCGTAGCCTCCCGGCTGGCGACCATCGTGGCGCTCGTGCCAACGCATATTACATTAGGCGCGGCGGAGCGTTCCTTGAGGCGGCGGATGAGCATGGCGACATCCGCGCCCTGGCGACCGCGATAGGTATGCAATTCGTCGAAGACGAAGTAGCGCAAACCGTCCGGGCCGGCGGGTGGGAGCAAGCTCTGGTCATCCGGGCGGACGAGCAGCAATTCTGCCATGACATAGTTGGTGAGCAGGATTTGCGGCGGGTGGGTCTGCACCTCGCGCCGGGCGTCGCCCTGCACGTCACCGGTGTATTTGGCGAAGCTGATGGGGAAACGGCGGCCCGTGCGCTGTTCGTAGCCGCGCTTCAATTTCTTCAACGCCTCAAGCTGCGAGTTCACCAGCGCGTTCATGGGATACACGACGAGCGCGGCGACGCGGTCGGATGCGGTGGGGTTTCGCAGGAACGCATCAATGATGGGCAGGAAATAGGTGAGACTCTTGCCTGAACCCGTGCCGCTGGTGACGACGTAACTCTCGCGCCGCGCTGCGCGCTCCATCGCCTCGACCTGATGCTTATAGAGATAGAATGGCTCGCCCTGTGGGATGGCGCTCTGAGCACCGCCCCGCTCGTTCAACTCCAGTATCTCAAAGGGCGAGCCCCGCTCGGTGCGAAAGATTTGAGCCGTCTCGCGCAGAATCACATCGCGATCCGCCAGTTCGTCCACGGACGCGACGCGGGCGTAGGACGGGCTGACTTGAAGCAACGCCTCCGGCCAAAGCCGTGCCTCATCCAACAATTCATGGTCAATAAACACGCGAGCGCGGTCGTCGGCCACGGAAAAGAAAGAGCGGACGAAATCACGATAGTCCCCGACGACGCTGGAATGAAGGGTGAAAATGCTCATGGTAGCAGGATTACACGGCTTCTCGGAGGTATCGCTTTCCTGATGGGCCACCGATGTCGTAGATAATTTCGGGGCCGGCCTCGCCCCTGTCCAACAGTGAGATTGCTGTGAATCGCAGCCCCATAGACTCCAGCATACCGAACTTCCGGATCATCAACAGGTACAGATTTTGGTCACATGTGGAAACGATTACCTGCTTTCTTGGGCCCAAACCACCGAGAGCCACACTTCGTAAAGTGTCAAGGAATGCGACTGCATCCAAGTCATCTAAGTGCTGCACCGGATCATCTAAAAGAATGGTCTCCAGTTTTGCCCAGCGCTGCGCTCTCGTGAACGAAAGGAACAACGACAGCGCAAGAACGTTCGCTTGGGCATTGCTCAGGAAGAACTGAGGTTCTCCTACATCCTCCTCCTGTCCTCGGTATCTCAAGCCTAATTTCAATCCATCCTCGACTTGGTCCATTGTGATCTCCTCAAACAAATAAGGAGTCGGGATCATGGCCTTGAAAAAGCCATTGATCTCAAATCTATGGGCTGTTATGCGGTCCGCCACCGCGCGACTTACCTGCGCGGAAAGAAGTTTAATCCAACTTTCAATCTCCCGACCCGCCTCCTCCAACGCCTGGCGCCTTTTACCTATTTGGACAACGGTCTTCTCGGCCTCTTCTAGTCGGGGTCGAGTTTGATTTTGTTCCTTTTCAAGCGATGTTAACTTGCGAGATAGCGCATACGACTCGGCTGTTCGTTGTGCCAATTGGATAAGCGTGATCTCTTCTGAAACACGCTGGCGCACAGAAGTCAATGCATCCGGAGGCGTATCCTCAGCCAACCCTAGCGGTCCACACTTTGTCCGATAATCCTGGATTTCAGCAGTCAACTGCGCAGCCAATTCCTGCCACCTACCAATAGACTGCTCGACCGCCATTCGCTCGTTATGAATGGAAGACAGTTGATTGCGTGCTCCTTCTCTTACCCCAGACTTTTCTGCTTTCTTGCCCTCCAAAAGAGCAAGTTGTGATTGCTCGGTGAGGAGCCTTGCAGATAGATCGTTAGGTATGGGTTGCTGTGAGCCTTCAGTTCGCAACGCTCGAATTTCACCTTGAAGAATTTGCAGCAAGTTCTTGTAGCCTATGACTGCTTGGTTTTTCCGCTCCAAAACAGCACCGATTGTTCTCTGAACATTCTCTCGTTGTTGGCGGGCGTCTTGCAAAGATGTTTGCCATTCTTCTAGGCGTGTTTTGTTATCTCCGACAAGGGCGGCAAGGATGGCCTTCTCTCTCATAGCAGCTTCCAGGTCTGTTGATGCCTTTGTCAAAGCCGCGGGAACTTGTGATAACCGCTCATCGATCGCTTTTTGGAGATCAGTGATTGAGGGGTGTGCATGGCCACAAAGCGGGCAGTCCTTGGAGGTAACATGCTGGCGTAAACGCGCCGCCAGACTGGCTACTTCCTCGACTGAGGTTTTCGATTGAGCCACTAGGCGGTTCATTTCTGCTGTCCGTTGCACTGCCGCACCAAGCTGTAGTTCAAAGGTCATTTTGCTGGGCAGAAGCGCGCCAATTGCTTTATCCAAAGTGTGCATTTGGAGCGTTTGATCCAAAGCAGTCTTGATGAGATTGCGGAAGCCTGGAACTTCTTGCGGTAACACTTCTAGGCTGAGCAACTCAGCTAGGGCACGTTCAGATCTTTCATGAAAGGCAACGTCGTTTGAAGGTATGGACTTCAGGTCTACATCCAGTTTCTCGAATGATGTCCGCAAGGCTATGAGATCATCATGAACAGCTTGTTGTGCTTTTTCGGCAGCTGTTAATATCCTGTCAAGTTCCCTTTGCTGACTTTGCAGGCTTTGAAGCTTTATCAATAAATCAACACTGACCTTCTGTCGTGAAATATCTGGTTCCAATTCGCCAATTTCTCTTTCTAATGCTTGGAATTTTGCTGCTGCGGTGTTTTCTTCTGTTAGCAAAGCTTGCTGCCTAGTCTTTGCGGTTGCCATGTCCACCAGCAGTTGGCGGCTTTGTTGCAATCGGCTTGCGTGCAACTTGCTCATTGCCGCAATCTCAGTCAGTAAATTAAGTCGGGTCTCGCAAGACGCAATACGCTCACTGCATATACCTCGAACAACCGATGACAACGAGTCGCCGTCTTCCATTGCACTCACAGGCAAATCGAGTGTTATACCAGCATGCTGAAGCGCGCTTTTCAAGGATTCCTGGGTCACCTGCTGACCGGCCACCTGCTCACGTATAGCCGAAATCCTGCCCTCCTTTTCAGCGGACAATTGGCCCAATTCCTCTGCGAGTCGCTTCGCCTCATCCGCGCGCTGTTGTTCCTTTCGTTCCTCTCGCTTAGCTTCCTCCAGGACGCCTCCGGCCTTTTCCAAGCGCCGTTGGACAGCGCCTACGCCAGCAAGATAGGCAAGTATCGCCGCCCTCTTTGCAGATTCCGCCTCAACGAATTTGCGAATTGAATCCTGGGACAATAGTAGCGTGGATCGAACATATTCCGCAGCCGGTTCAATTTGCCTCCGCGCGGGCGACAATTCGGAATCGAGTAAAAAATCGAGCAGGAACTCCCCATTCGTACGCCACGTAGCACTTCCAGATAAACTCCAATCTGCATGCTTCTCCCTGCTTCTGTTCATCTGAATCCATTGTCGCGGGTTGTCGCTAAAATCAACCCGTACCCGGACATCGCCTTCGCCAAAGCGGCAAGGCAGAAAGTCCGGGGCAACTATCTCTCGCGTGTAACGGCCGATACTACCGAGGAGAGCAAACTCAACTCCATCGAACACCGCTGTCTTGCCCACTCCATTGCGTCCATAAATGGCGATGACTTCGGCATCAAGGTCAAACTCTGCCTTTTGGAAACACCGAAAGTTCTCTAATCTCAATGATTTCAGTTTCATTCATCCCTTTCCGGTCTCTTGTATTTTCCGGACAACAATTTCTCCAGGATTTTAGCAGGCCCCCTAGTGGCGAGATCATGCTTTAGTTCTCCAGGCAAATCGAGTGATTCAAGGAGAGGAATGATTTTGGCAGTTTTCTCTTCTGCTATAAAGGGTGACGCCTGCAAGCAGGGCACGCTCTGAATTGCTTCCTCGATCGTCCCTCCATTTAGAGCCATGTATAATTTGCGGCATACGTGGGTGTCGCCAAGAACAGTTTGCAGTAGCGCCTCATGTCCTGGGTCTCCTCTCTCTACGACAAAGGCAAGATACAGATCCCTTTCCTTGCCAACAACCTCATTCTTGCGCAGCTCTGACATCTGCACCTGGCAATCGCCCCAACGGGAGTTAATCTCTCCCGTTGAGTTTACAACCACGAGGCCCAGCGCTGCGAATGGGGAGGCGCATAAGAGGGTTAAACCTCCCCTTTCGGCTTCCTCTGCGAGTGGCACTTGTTGCCAGCCTCGCTTGCTAAGAGCATCGGTAATATCCTTAATTGCGATTTTCATCGGAATACGCTCCGGACTACGTCCGTCAACCGCGATTCAAGGTCGGCTGCACTGGTGGCTAAGGAAACCTGTCCAGCCAAGTCCTCTGCATACATCCACTTTAGTTCAGGGATTGGCACCGCGACCACGTCCCCTGGTTTAGCTATACCAGAAATTGCAGTGCCCTCAGTAATGTCGTCGGAATTGCCGCCATAGTCCTGAGCCAAGTTACAGACACTTATCCTTCCCGACGGTTGAAGCAAGACCAAAAGTGCTTTCCGACAAAGCAGGTCGGCTGCACCACGAGTTTTTCGGGCTGCGAGATAGCGTACAGTCATGACATTCGGCTGATAGTAGCCTCCTCCCCAAAGAAAGGTCAACTGAAGTTGATCCCCTGAAATCCCGTGACTCACACCTTCTGGATGAGGATACAGATTGCTTCCCGGCAGTCCGGCATCACCCATTTTTAATAGACCGTAGATATTCATCATGCACTTTACCCCTTGACGCACAACCGGACCCCACTCTAAAGGTTCCACTTCCGTGTCTGGGAATCTGGGGTGTACATCGCCTTTCCAACACTCGAAGTAAATATTGATTGCGGAACGAGCAACTTCATCGCGACCACCAATTGCTCGCCGCCATTCTTCAATTCCATTGACGTACGAGCCAACGTAGTGGTTTGCCACGACATCAGGTGTCTGGTTATCCTGGAGTGAGCTGGCAAGGTCACTGTGTCCTTCGTGCCATTCGGAAAAAAGCCAATGGCAAACGGCGGGGATGGCTACGAAGATATTTGGGGGCACACCGGCCCCAAGATGGTTGGCCTCAATCGAGGCAACAAGTGCATGGGTGTCTGAAAACGGCACCAACTGTGGACCGCCGGGGGCGCGAGAGACAAGATAATGTGGTTTATAGCGGACCCAGTATATTCCGGGCCCCCTTTCGCGAAAAGCTACGGCTTGGTAATTGTTTGGACTATCCTTTCGCATCCAGTATGTTGGTGGAGCGAAATCTTGCGCAGGCCAGCTCCTTTGATAGGAGAAGTGAAATCTGGAATCACCCCATTGGAGCGATTTGCCACGCCGTTCACTAGCGTTGTTCACAAAAAGCAACGAACCATCTTCAGTGTGAACAAGTAGATTTGGGGGTTCGAAGTATTCTTTGACCGCTTGTTTGAACTGCTCAGCGTCTTGATCCTCATTCATCTGCAGAAGTATCGTGAAGTCGATTCGGAGGCCTTCGCACTTGACCGCAACTTGTTGCCGCAATTCCCTCACGGAAGCCACATTTGTAAAATCACTGCAAACCTGAATCAGGAAATTCATATGCCGTCCATCTGCCTGAGTGGAGGAGCGAAACACCAGCACGTTCTTTCCACTGTAAAGCGGAATTGCCTGCTCGTCTGCTTGTGGATGGCGCTTTGGCTGCACATAGCTTTTGATCTGCCCATTTTCCTCACGAATCCAAATTCGCGCCGCATTGACCCAATTATGGAATTGTCCGTCTTCAAGCCATGATTGGGGGTCAGGCATGTCCGGCAGCGCTTGAACTAACCTTTGGTAATCTGCCCACGATTGGTACTCCATTCCGGCGACGACAACGATTGGACGCTGCATCCCATGCACGAGGTCTTCGAGAACCTGTATCTGGCTTGTCGGCATGGAAAGCTCGGGAATAATTACAAAAGCAGGTCGAACCGGATTGCCCGCAGGCTGTGCCATCAGCCACGTCTGAAACTGTCTAAGAATCTCCTGCTTCTGTTGGACGAACGCAGTCGGGATTCTTGTTGGGGTGTGGCCGCGCGCAGGCATCGGCGTGTGCCACTGAACCATGAAGATATCGATTAGTTGGTCATCTCCTAGCTTTATATCGACAGGAACCGGGCAGACTTTCATGGTGGTTCTTTGCCTCCTTCCAATCTGTCCCGTGCCTCCAAAAGGAGGCGGCGGGTGCGGTATTCGCCGAATTTGGCGGTCTTCTTTTCCTTGAGCACGCGGAACGTTTCGCCGGGGAAGTCCGGGCCGTGAACGCCCGCCGGATCAAGGATGTAGCGCAACTCGTCCCGCGTCTGGCCGTAGGCGCTGGCAAACCAGGCGTCCAGTTCCGTCGAATTGCGCCCAATGAACTCCCGGGCACGGTCGTCGGCCACGGGGAAAAACGAGCGGACGAAATCGCGGTAGTCCTTAACGACGCTGGAATGAAGGGTGAAAATGCTCATGCCGCCTGCGCCGACTGAATCCACAACCGGAAAAACCGGTCTGTGATCAGGAACGAGCCATTGTCCCGATCAATTATGTCCTTCCCCAGCAGGGCCTGAACAGCGCGTTGGGCGTTGGACGCGGAACTCAGACCGTGACGGCTCACAAATTCACCGGCGAAGACCTTCACTCCGGCCGCCTCCGCCGCCAGCCCCTTCAAGAACCGCTTCTGGGAAAGCGTCAGTGACTCCCACAATGTGGTGTAGGCGTAGCTTTCCCGGTCCAACAACACCTTCACCGCCGCCCGGAGCATTTCTCCGTTCACCCCGGCCTTCGGCTCACACAACTCCCAGAGCACGTGACACAGATGCTGGGTGTAAAACGGATGTCCCTGGGTCAGTTCGCAAACTTTGTGGATGTGTCCCTGGTCAATGTCCCTGTCCGCATCCGCAAAGCGCTGGCGGATGAACGGCTGCCAATGTTTCTCAGCAATCGGCCCGAGCGGATAGTGTCCGCCCGCCCGATACAAAGGGCGATTGCGGTCCAACACCATCTTTTGAATCAGATGTTTACGGCTGCCCAGAAAGAGATAGCCCACCTGCCGATGATTCTGAATCACGCTCCGCAGCTTCCTCTCCACCTGGTCGTTGCCATACTCCAGAATCTGCTGAAACTCATCAAATACCACCACTACGCGCGGCCCGCCCTTCGCCGCGATTCGCGCCGGAGTTTCCAAAACCTCATCCAGCGCCGGCCCGATCCGGGCCTGCTTGCCCAGGCCAAACGTCAATGCCGGTTTGCCTTCCTCATCCGTTGTCACGCTGGGCGACAGGCTGCCGAAGAACTTCTTTGCCGTTTCCAACACCTTGCCCACCGACGTGCTCATGGATTCGGTGATCGCCTTTGCAACGGTGGTGACGAAGGTCGCCTCGCTGTCCGTTGGCCACAAATCCACGTAAGCGCACAGGTAGCCCTTGCGCGGCAGCTTGCCGAGCGCCGCCCGCACCAGCGAAGTCTTTCCGTAGCGCCGCTCCGAGAACACGAAGAGCTTCTCCCCGTTCTCCATTGCCCGCACCAGATCGCTCGTCTCCTTCTCACGGTTGCAGAATGCTTCGCCGCTGACCACACCGCCATATTCGAATGGGTTTCTCATATTACGCAAGTTGCGTTACGCAAGTTGCGTAATACCACAAAGCCCGCGGTCGGGTAAAGCCCGATTCAGCCGAACTTGACCGCGCGGTCAAGCCGGCCAATTTAAGCAAGTTGCTCGTTCTCTGGAGGGCGGGTCTGTGACCCGCAGCGCCTCGACCAGTCCGAAAATGCTGCGGCTCATATCAGCCTCGCACTTTAAATCGATCAAAGGTTTCGCGAAATGAGGCCTTCAGCTTCGTAACTTCGCCGGCTTCAGTCGGAACCAGATCATGCGCGAGCTTCTTTTTGTGCTTGGCCAGCAGCTTCATGACAGATTGAGGCGACTGGTTTATCACAAAATGACGTTCACCATAATTATATGGAATGTCGGCAACCAAGCCAAGAAAGCCCCTCGCAAGACCGAGTTTGATGTCCGTGGTGTAGTACTTGCATTCGGCGGCAAGCAGCACCTTGCTATATCGAGGTAACAAGCCTCGGCCGACATTCCTCCTGCAAGTTTCCGCCTCCGTTTGGTAGAGCACCGCGACATCACACTCGTGTGCAACCTCCGACTGCCCTTGAACGTAAATTCCAATGTGGCATTCGAGTACTGGTTTCTGCGGGAACTCAACTACTGCGTGCGTGTACGCGTGTCGCCTGGATGCTATGTCGCCCGGACCTGTGCGGAAGACGAGCGCCTTCGGATCATTCCCATGAACGTCTCGAAAGTAAAACTGAGCGCCCTCCTCTTGGGCGGCGTCAAGAACGAGGGAAAAGACGTAAAGCTCGTACAAATCCGACAAATCGGACTGCGTGGTATGGGTTGGGATAACGATTTGCCCCAAAACATCCCGAATATCATTCAAAAGATCGTCTTCAACTGCCATATTCGCCAACCTCCTTCCGCAGGTCTGCCAACAACGACCGCAGCCTGGCAAGATGCTCCCTTCGCGACGGCATTGAGTGAATAGTGGAAGCCCTCGGGGCAACGCCTTCCGCCTCGGGCGCGAACTTGACCTCACTGGGATAAAGATTTCGTCTCGAAATAAAATCGTTCAAGTGAATCCCGATTTCCCCTACGTCCACCACTGCATATTCCAGTGCGTCGATTGTGAGTTTTAAGTGGTCACGCGGTGTGTAGTCCACCCGACGTAGAAATTTGTCCTTCCGCGCACGGCGCGTCGCCCTCACCGGAGATGAGGCGCTTGGAAGGGAAATCTGACCTTCCTCGATCGCATCAACCACAAGAATTTCGGTTTTGCCGAAGCGGATTTGCTCCTCAACTGCCGAAACGACCCAGCCGTAACCGAACCGGCTTAGCAGTGCCTCAAGGTGCCGTCGAACTTCTCCACACTTCTGGTCTGTCATAAATGCTCACCATGTTTCCGCCGTCCAAATTCGTTAAGCAGAATATCAAGGCTGTTCGCACCAACGTACCACGCACCTTGGTTGAATCGAATCGGGGACGCGCCGACGTTATGGCAGGCTAACACGATGGCCCTGCGCGCTATTTTCAGTTCGGCGTTCGGTGCCAAGATCCTGATGGCTTGCGCTACCTGCTGAACCCAAGTGTCAATTGGCTGCAAATAAGGGGCGTCGGTGCAGCCGTCAACCCATCGCTCCAACTTGTAAATGTCCACCACATCTCGCAAGAAAAAACTTGCCAACTTATCGCCGACCCACGGAATGGCATCTAATCTTTCGTATAGCTGTGACAGGCGGTGATTTCGGATTTCCTGAATCGCATATTCCACAATGTTGTAATCGGTCTCGGCCAGTTTGGTGTGTAGCCATTCCAGCGTGGCCCGAATCATTTTTCGGTCGCCGTGATTATTGACGCCTTTGTCTTGCAAACGAGCCTCTAATTGTCTGCTTCGGTGGCCATCCCAGCACGAAAAGTAATGGGGGTCTTCACTCTTGATTTCTGTTAATACCTCGCAGGCCCGTTCGTAGAACCTCATTGATAGTTCGTCGCGACACCCTCGCATGAACATGTAATTAAAGTAAAAGAGCAACGCGGCGTGAGCATCTTGCCTATAATGCGAACGACGCGTTATATGATTGCGCAAATGCTCGATTCTGTACGTCTGTCCGTATCTCGCAATTGCCCTGATCTGTTGGGTTTTACTCATAACCAGGTTGGGCCTCCAGCCAACCTATCCCACGCTTCCAGCACCAGACGCTGGATGCGGTCGTCGTCCACGGTGAAGATCAAGCCGATGAAGTCGCAGTTGTTCATGGCGCATTAGTGGCTTACAAATCTACTTTCAGAAGCCTCCCCATAGGGCTTGATGCATCCAGGACCGGCTTGAGAAGCCATTTGCTGTCAAGTTGCATGTCGTCGGGGGGCGGTGTTGTCGTGGTGATGATGTATTGGAAATTTGGCTCAGTTCCCTGCGGAAAAGCGTCCTCGATAAGCCGAGCCAAGATGAAGAAATGGTCGTAAATCCTCGGGGACATATCGGCCTCGCGTGGGCCGTCATGCACCAAAAAACGAGGGTGGAAGCCATTCCCTTGCACGCTGCTGGCGACTGCGGCCAAATCAAATGCCAGAAGCTTTACCGTTTCGATGGCAGCGCTTGTTATGTCGCCGCGGCTTTCCACGCGCAGGGCAATGTTACGTCCGGAAAACTCGCAAACACCTCGGACTTCCTCGCCCATTAACGCCTTCATGAACAGATCAAACGTCGCCGAGAAGCGCTGAATGTCGCTTTCGCGCTTCTGCCGAATGTCGTTTGCTTCGCGGTACGTCTTGGCAACCTTGGCGTCCAACCCGGCAATGGAAGCATTCAGTGCTTCCGCGTCCTTTTTAGTCTGCATGGCATTGGTGGCCAGAGTTTCGATGTGATGCAGGTCTCCCCGCGTTCCGGACAATTTCTCCAGTGCTTGATTCTTCTTCGCGACCGCGTCGTTCAGCAAAGTGTTGGCTGTGAGATATTGTGTTTGCGCCTGGTCGCGAAGTTTTGTCTGTTCCTTCACTCGCTCTTTCCAGAAGGCCACGGTCCGTTCCAAACTTGGAATGTCAGCATCGAAGTGCAGCATGGCGCTTTCTTTGTCGAATTTCAGCGTCGGGTCTTGGCGCAGCGGGCATTTCTCCATCGCGATATAGAGCGGCACTTTGCAAAAGAGTTCATTGCTCGGATATTTGCCGAGGAGTGAATCCAATTTTGCCGACGGATTCTCTTTCTTGGTCTTCAGATCATTTTCGGCTTTCTGCAATCCTGTGGCCCGCTCGTCAAGATCGTCATTCGCCTTACGCAATATTTCGAGTGCTCGGTCGCGCTTCTCCGTCAAAGTCGGGATGTTCAGTTCGCCGACGACCCGCGCGTATTCCTTTTTTGCCTGGGCTTCCTGTTGTCGCAAATCTGCTTTCACCTTGTTCGCAAACAACTCATCGATCTGATCAGGAGCTTGCAGATGGCTGACCAGGTCCTTGAGGCGTCCGTAATCCACTCCAGATTGATGTTGCAATAGTGGAACGTTTTTCTTTGCGTCATCCCGCTGCCTGACAAGCTGCGCGTTTTCTTCAAGCAACGCCTGTTCTTTTGGAGAAACGATGTCCAGCATGGCGCGCATCAAATGCTGGCGTTCTTCAACCACCAAATCCGGCGCTTCCGATTCGCTCAACGGGTCGCGCCACTCCGGTAGTTTTGCAAAACGACATTCCTGATCGCGCGTCAGCCACTGAAGCAAGTGCGGCCATGCGATGCGAGAGTCGGTGGACGGAAACGTCTTCACTTTGAGCGACCGGAATGCCGCGCCGGATATGGCGGACAAGAACGAGTTGTAGTTGCCACGATTCAATGACGGCTTGAACAAATCGCCTAATGTCGCCCCTTCCGTCGCCCACGCTCCTTGACGGCCTGTAAATGGCAGGCACACCAGCCACGACTTGCCGTCCACCACCACCTCTGCGGCCACTTGTCCATGTTCAAAGTGATTGCGGACTTTAGCCTGAATTGAGTTCGTCGCGAATTTCTTTTCGCCGAGCACGTATCGCACGAACCGGCAGAACAAAGTCTTCCCGCTGGCGTGGCCTGACGTTCCTCGCTGGCCGAGCTTCGGTTTCTTCGTCCGCTTTTCCGGCTTGGCCCAGAGAATGTTAATACCGCGCCGCAGCTTAATGTGCTGGATTATGTTTTCCTTCGCTGAATCGAATTTCTTGAGCAGAATCAATTCCTTAACCCAGACCACCGGATGCTCGCGTGATGAATCGGGGCGAACATGTTCGCCGGCGTCGCGATCAAATAATGGTAGTTGTTCAGCCATACTCATGCAGCCCGCGCCAGGATTTGCTGTTTATTCGACGGCATGGCGACCAGCTTCTCATAATGGACATCTTTCGGCACAATGGCGAGCAGCCGCGCCGAAAGAATCACATCCAATTCCACCCACTCATTTTGAGGAACGGGGTCGCTCATCTTAATCCAAACCATTGGCTTGTTGTCTCTGTCGGCCAGGTCAATTATTTCTTTGTCGTATAATCCACAAAGGATTTCTCGAAACAATTCAGGACTGGTCGTTTCGTTGAACGTTCGTATCCAATCGCGTCCAAGGGTGCCGAACTCAACCTTCGCCAAATCTTCACAGAGTCTTCGGCTTGAAACGAGGCTGAAAGCTTCCGCAATGCGTCTGGCATCTATTGGATTGCCATTCAGGTTGAGCATCGAGAGGATAAACTGCACAACATACTTGGCAGGCGTGTCCATTGGCTGCCGTTTTCGAGGCGGAATTGCGGGCAGAGGCACATCCATAATATCCTGCGCCGGCGCGGCCGCGATGGCAGGAGCTGCGGAGACGAGCGAATCCCACGCCTCCAGCACGAGGCGGCGGGTGCGGTATTCGCCGTATTTGGCCTGCTCCTTTTCCTTGAGCACGCGGAAGGTTTCGCCGGGGAAGTCCGGGCCGTGAACGTCAGCCGGGTCGAGGATGTAGCGCAACTCGTCCCGCGCCAGGCCGTAGGCGCGGGCAAACCAGGCGTCCAGTTCCGCCCGCAGCAACGCTCGCCGCGCCTCGTCCCAGCGATACGGCGCGCGGGGGACAGTCGCGGCGAGGGGCGAAGCGGCGGCGCGGAGCGCGTCCGCCAGCGGTTGCATGTCGTCGGCCGTATAGACCAACTCCAACACCCGCGACGCCACATACGCCACGTCCGCCGGTCGATAGAAACTCGGCGGAAGGACGGGAAACTGTTTCAAATAACCGTAGGTCAAATGTGTGCCGCCGAGTTTTTGCCGTGCGACGTAATCGAGCACCAAATTGTTCAAATTCGCGCAAAAGCAAAGTTGCAACTCTGCCGTCTGATTCGTGAAAGCAAGTGGCATTGTGTGGCCGACGCCCGCTCTCGGCAAAAAACTAAAAATGGCCGTGCGCTCGTTGGTGGCGTTGGTTATGTCACGAAAACCGAGCAACCACTTGGGCGCACGCGCGCGCTGGCGACAGAGCAATTCGGCGGCTTTTAGCGAACCGCCAGCCAGCGCTTCCTGTTCTTCGTCCCTTGGCGGCGCGAGCCGGTTCAGCACTTCGGTTTCGTCAATCCAGTAGCGCGGACGGACGCCGAAGGCCGTGTCTGCTTTTTCGGCGGCGGTGGTGTCGCGCGTGTTTCCGTCGGTGTCGTAAGTGGCGAAGCGGTGGTCGAAATGGTGCATCAACTTCGCCTCGTAAAGCGGCAAGCTTCCGCTGTCCGGCGCGTTGCGAAAAAGATGGCTATCATTCGACATGTCGAACATCCGCAGGAACGAAATGCCCCACGGGTTGCCGCTGGGTTGGTTTTCGCGAGCGAGCACTGACACACGTCTATAAATTTTCCGAGTAAGTTCGGCATCCGCGCGCGTGCGGAATACCGGACAAGTGCGCGTGTTTGGGTTGAATAGCCCGAGATCGTCGGCGTTGAGCGTGAACCGGCGGCGGCGGTCACGCAGGTGTTCGGCTTTGGTCAGAAAAAAAGCGAAGTCTGCGGGCACGGTTGAAATCGTAGGCGCGTCACGAAGTTCGTTGGCGGCGCCAGCAGAAAGATTTGTGCCTGCGCCTCGCAGCGTAATCGCCACAAATTTGAAACGCGAATCCACCTCCGGAAAAAGTCCGTCACGATTCTCAAAGTCGAATAAGCTGGCCAGCGCGCCGTGCTGATTCACGTCCGCGAAAAATTCCTGGCACGTCGCGTCCGTCGCGATGCCCGTCGGCAAAATGATTCCCGCGCGACCGTTCGCGGCGAGCAGATGGCGGATGGTTTCAGCGAAAACGGCATAAGTATTGATGTCGCCAACGGCGGTGAGCGGGAAGCGTTCACCTTGGCGAAGAAATTTGCTGACACAATCGGCAGCGTGGACGGCGGCGATAAACTCGGCGTGCAAGGCGGGGTTTTTCTGAATCAGTTCCGTGATGAGCCGGGAGCGGGCGGCCTTGTTCGCCGCCGTGGCAATGTGCGGATCGCGCGCGGCGAAAAATTCCTGCTCCTGCAACTTGATGCGTTCCCACGGCGGGTTGCTCAACACGACATCGAAACCACCGGCCGCAAACACTTCGGGAAATTCCAGCGGCCAATGAAAGAACGGTTGACCGAGTGCAAGCGTCCCGGCGCGGCCATGAAGCCGCGCGTCAATCGGCCTGCCGCCGAGGTGGTCGGCGAGCGCGGCGGACGTGATGACAACGGAATCGGCAGCCAGCGTTTGGAAGAAAGCCGCCGTCCAGAGGTCGCACGCCTGTTTCTGGCGCAGCCAGGCCGGGTCGCGGTGGCTGGCCTCGAACAATTCCTTTTTGCGGCGGATGAGATCCGGCGAGTCGTCGGGGATGGCGTCCACGTCGCGGCTGTGGCGGGTGAGCGACTCGGCTTCGCCGGAATCGCGGACGGCAAACAAATCCTGCGCGCCGCGCCGTTCCTCGCGGTTCTGCTTGGCGGCGTTGCGGGCGGTGGATTTTTCATCGCCTTCGCACGAGTCGAACGCCTTGTCCGGGATGCCCTTGTCGAGAACACCAAGATCGAACACGCCTACGAGCGAGTCACCGCAGCGGATGCGATGGTCGAGAAAAGTGAGGGGTTTGCCGGCGGTGTGGCTTTCCAGCCAGAGCGCGACGCGGCAGAGGTCCACGGCGAGCGGGTTTCTGTCCACGCCGTAGATGCAATGGCTGATGACATGGCGGATTGATTCGCGCACGCCTTCCGGGGCAGGTTCGTCCTCGCCCGTGTCAAGGCGGGCGAGTTCTTTGCCCACGCGCCGGGCGGCGGCGAGAAGCATGTGGCCCGAACCGCAAGCGACATCAATTATCTTGAGCGAGAGCAGCGCAGCCTGCTGGCGCTTCGTGCCGCCGTCTCGTTTGTCGGCCTTGGCCGCCTCGTCGAGGCGCTGGCGGACGACGGGTACGAGGGCGCTTTCGATGAGTTCGTTCACCAGTTCCGGCGGCGTGTAGAACGAGCCGGTGGTTTTGCGCTCCGAGCCGAACATGAGATCGAACTGCAACCGCCCACTGGCATCCACGGCCACGTCGGGATGAAATTCGAGCAGACTTTCATAGACCGAGCCGAGTTCCTCGACATCAAGGGCGGCGTAATTGACGCGGCGCGAGGGTGCGGCAGCCCGTTCCTGATAATAGGCGAGATACCAGAAGGCATGGAGGAGGTCGCTGTTGCTCAAGATGCAACCGTCAAGCATTTGCCTGGCAAAGAGTTCGCCGTTGAGTGGAGCGAGATTGAGAACAGCGGAAAGTTTGTCGTCCTGAAACAGGCGGAACAGCGTGCGCAGGCTCAACCAGAGGTCGGCATGGTCGGTCCACGCGGCCTTCACGTCGAGCATCCGGCGCAGACGCGCGATGCCGTAGTAGTCGCGATAAACGGGATTTGGACTTATCAGCCCACGGTCTTCCGAGACGAGGAGAAAGAGGAAACGATAAATAATCCTTAACAACTCGCGGTAGAATTGGGCAGGCGTGAATTGCTTGGATTTGAGTTTTTGGCGGAGTTCTTCGTTGTCCTTGTGGGTGAGGAAGCCGTTGCCCAGGATTTTGAGACATTCCTCGACGCCATCGCGGAGATGTTCGCGCACGCGCCCGCCCTGCTCGATGGTCTGCGCGTGGTATTTTTCCAGAAGACATTCGTTGGCGTCGGCCATGCCCTTTGGCAACCGGGTGCGGTGAAGCAGGCGGTAGAGCGCGGCGAAATCGTGAAACCGTTGTTCCTCGAAAATGGCCTGGAGGTCAAATTCAACATAAGCCTGACGGCGGACAAGCGTGGAGTCGCGGAGCAACCGGAGCGTGAGGCCGTTGGTGACCATGCCCCAGACGTGCTCAGTGCGATTGAGATATTCCTGAACGAGCGAGTGCGGAGCGAGGCGCGGGCGACCGCTGGGCGGCACGCGGCCAAGTTCCTGCCGCGCACCAACGATGTGAACGGGCGGCGTGTCTTCCGGCTCGCCGGCGCGATGGGAAACTGCGAATGTCTGACCGTCCACCTCGAAAGCGCGCGGGTTGTAGCGTGCCTGATAACCGAGCAACGCGAGGAACGGCAGCGCCCATTGGTCGCGCGTGACGGTGGTGGCAAGGTCGTCTTCGGGCAGGCGCGCGAGTCGATTTTTGAAAACACCCCAGAGAGCGCGGCAATCGGCAAACACGGCGGCAATCTCGTCGGTAAGATTGCGCTTTGGTTCGAGGCCGAAGTCAGCGGGCTTCTGGCCCGGCACGTCGGCGGCGATGACCTGGTCAAGCAGCTCTGGGCCGAGCAGGCCACCTTCAATTCGGATGGAAGGGAAGGAGGACATTAGGAATTGCCGACGAACGGTTGAAGCACGAGCAGGCCAAGCAAGTCGGGCGGCAACTGTGGTTTCACGGTGAGGCCACGAACTTTCATGGAGACCGCCTGCCGGATGCGGCGGTGGGCTTCGGTCAGCGCCTCGGCGCGACCGGTGATGTTTCCCTTGATGGCGGAGTCGAGTTTATCCCAGCCCGCGAGCGCGGCGGAAACCAGTTCGCTTTTCTCCGCGTCGCCGATATTGGCGTTGGCTTGTGCTTTTTCGAGGAGCGTTAGAACCTCGTCGCCAGCCAGCCAAACGGGTTTGTCCGCCGTGCCGGTGTGGCCGATGACCAGCACTTCCTCGGCGAGCATCGGCGTGCGGTCGGGTTGCTCGATGAGAAAACGCAGCCGCAGCAAATATAGATTTGTCAACCGGGAGACGGCGCGGGTGCGCATCGCACCGCAACGGGAAGCGCGGGCCGCCGCGCCCTTGGTCAGCGCTTCCTCCATGAGAAATTGCGCGAGCGTGGCAACGAACCGGTGATTGCGTCCCAAGTATTCCGCGCCTTCCGGCGTGGGCGATATGAAACTGACGAACCAGTGGCCGGTTTTGGTGATCGGCAGCGCGGCGGCGATGGCGGTGGGCAAACTGACGCGGGCTTCGGGGCTGACAATGATGCGAAATACGTTCGTGCGGCGGTCAGGCGCGATTTGCACGCCAAGCCGCTGGGCTGCGCTCAAGACAAACAGCCGGACGGCATCGGGGTCGCCCAAGACGGCGTCGGTGGCTTCAAGCTCCTGGCGCACTTCCTCGGGCTTCAAGGCGCGCTGGGCAAAACGGGTGCGGTTTTCTTTTTCACGGGCCGCGTCAAGGTCCCAGCTTCGGTGCAACGCGGCGACTTCGGGAATTTCCAAGCCGAGTTCCATCTGCGGCAGGGCTTCCTCCACCGTGCGGCCACGGAAAAACAATGCCTTCAGGACGGCCTGCGTCACCGTCTCGCTTTCTTCGGGGACGGGAACGTGTGTGCCGAGCGCCTGATGAATTTCGCGCGCCTTATTGAGCAAGACGCGGATCACGACGCCGTCCACGGGATTGTCCGGGCTGAAATAGCGGATGGTTTTGACGGTCTTGGACAACGTCTGGCCGAACCGATCCACGCGGCCTTCGCGCTGCTCAAGGCGGTTGGGATTCCACGGCAGATCGTAGTGGAGCGCGGCGTTGAAGGCGTTTTGCAAATTGATGCCTTCGCTGAGGCAATCGGTGGCGACCAGCACGCGGCGTTTTTCCTGCGTGAGTTCGGCGACCTTTGCACGCCGCTCGTCGTCACTCAACATCCCGGTGATGGACGCGACGCGGACATCGGCAAACTCGCGGCTCAAGGCGCGCTGCAATCCCTCGGCAACGTAATCGGCGGTGGCGATGTAGCGACACCAGACGATGGGATAAAAGCCTTCGCGGAGCAGTCCAGCGACCAGCTTGGCGCAACCGGCGAGTTTGGTGTCGTCCGGCGTGAGGGCGATGGAAGCGGCGAGGCGCGAAAGTTCGCGGAGTTTGCGGCGGTCGGCGTCGGGCAAGGTTTGTTCCGCTGATTCGACCGGCGGCGTGGGCTGGCTGTCATCGGTCTGTTCGTTGGAAGATTCAAAAATGTTCTGGCTGAAATCCACTTCATCTTGCGTCTGCGGCAGAGCACTGTCGCGGCGATCCAAGGCGGCGATGGCTGCCGCCGGACTGGACATGACACAGCGCAACAGCGCGAGCGCAGCCCAATAACGAACACGTTGCTGGCGTTTGTCCAGCGACTGGCCGGTGCGGACGAGTTCGGTGCAAAACTCGTAGGTCTGTTGGAACAGTTTCCCGTAGGCTTCGGACAGGTGGTAATGCTCGTCGGAGGGGACGCGCTTCGGAAAACAGTGCTCGGCTTCCCAATCTTTTTCGATGTCTTTGCGCGTGCGCTGGACGAAGTGCCGGGCGAGTTCGATGCGCTGCGGTTCGGTGAGCGCGGTAATTTCGTAGCCGGCAAATTCTGGCCGGAGCAACGCGAGCAATGAACGGAACGCTTCGGGAACGCCGCTGTGGGGCGTAGCCGTGAGCAAAACGAGATGGCGCGTCGGCGAGGCCGCGAGGTCTTTCAGCAGGGCATGGCGTTGCTGCTGGTTGGCGTTTGCCCCGGTGGCGGAAGCAGCACCGTGCGCCTCGTCCACGATGACGAAGTCGGGGCAATGCTGAATAAAGTTGTCTCGCTTCCGGTCGCCCTTCACGAAATCAATGCTGACGACCTGGAATGGGTAGTAGCTGAAGATGCTGCCCGCGCCGGCGGGGATGCGCCGCTCAAGCTGGCTGACCGTGCCGGAACGGATGATCACCGCATCGAGGCTGAACTTCTCGCTGAGTTCTTTCTGCCACTGCTCGCACAGGTAGGGCGGGCAAATCACGCAGAGGCTTTTGATTTCTCCCCGGTCCAACATCTCGCGCACGATGAGCAGCCCCTCGACGGTTTTGCCGACGCCAACGTCATCCGCAATGAGCATTCGGATGGTGTCGAGTCGCAAGGCCATCAACAACGGAACAAACTGATATGTTCGGGGGCGGATGGACACACGGCCCAGCGAGCGGAGGGGCGTCGCGCCTTCGCGCAACGTGAGCCGCGCCGCCTGCCAGAGAAGGTGCGCGCCCGCGACGTTGGACAGGTCGCCTGATGTCGGCGGGGGAAATTTTGCCGAATTGACGCGCTCTTCGGGGAACGAGTAACCAATCAAATCGGTAAGCCCTTTGTGGATCGCAACAACCTCATCGGTCGCGCCCGTCAATGGCCGCAAGAACAGGAGATTGTCCTGGTCGCTCGGCAGGAGCACCCATTCACGGTTGCGGCATTGGACGATTGAGCCTGGACTCATGATTTGGCGGCAAACACCGCCTTTAGATTTGTCATTACCCAGAATGCAGAAAAATATTTCATTCTGCACGGATAAATTTTAGGCGGCGGCAGCGGCCTCTGCTGTGCCGCCGATGAGCTTGTGTCGGCCATTATGGTTCAAGCTGGATGCCTGCCATGCCTGTTATGGTGAGACGCCTTTCGTCCGGCTGCGCCCATCGCGGCCTGATGGCAGAGCAAAAAAAGCATCCTGAAATCGGGGCGTAGCGCAACGGGCAAGCTGAAAATTGGGGAAACCGAACCGGGGGAACCGGTTTTCTGCTGGCGCGTCCCGCTGGAGACTTTAGCGTGCCATCAAATAGGCCGCATGGTGCAACCGGGAACCACTTCAACCGGACTGACTGGAACCGACTGGCCAGCATTCCGCGCCCGCGCAGGCGCGGCCCCGTTGAAGCATATATCATAGGTAGTGAAGTTGCAATTGCAACCTATGATGTGCTGATAGCATCTGCTCTAGCGAAGCCGGACGCCGGATCTCCAACAGCGGCCGCCCATCTGTGCGATTTCTGGTTTTCCACCATCCTGCGCATAGGACTGGCTTGGAAACACCTTCAATTGGACAAGGGCGGAGGAGTTCGTGGCGTGGGATTATTAGCCGTAAGTCGGAATAATCAAGCTGCGCAGAGCGAATAAAGTGTTTTTGCCCGAGGCAACAAAAATAGAAGGCCTTACAATGGGATATGATGAGTAGTAAGTACTATGGGTCGTTCCACGACCCGCGGTTCCGGAATAGTTATATGTCCCAGGAAGCCTGGGCTGTAACTGGTCCGATCTTCGAGACTCTATTATCGCGCCGGCCCTGCCAGCCGGATATGGGCGCGCTGCTGATCGCCCATACGCCGCAGCGGGCGGTAGTGATGACGCCGACGCTCCGCCGCCGAGACAGGAGGGACTCGTGAATTCCCGCACCAAGTCCAAAGTGCATCCGGCCTCTGCAACCGCACCGGCTGAAGGTGCGCCGGTCGTCCCCCAGTGCTCGCCGGCGCTGACACCGGCAGGCCAACGCGCAGATGGCAGGCAAAGTTTTCTCACCACTTCATCGAAGAGGACTGAGGGCGGTGTCCGCAGCGGCGAGGTGGCGTCGGCGACCCGCGACGAGTACCGGGGGCGGGCCTCTTGCTGTTGGTTCATAGCCCAAACGGCCGCGCAGCTCCGTACATCGCCAAAGGGGGCAGAGGTCCGTATTCAGTCATGGCGTTGGAAACAAGGACAAACCAATGAAACACCCTGATGAGATTTCACTGCGGTTTCCGCGGTTTTCTGCTTTCCCGGAGCGGTTGGCTGTTCCGGACGACGGGGGAACGAATTAGCCCAAAACAAAAAACGTGATTATGGATCTCAATTCCGATCTGCCTATCGATGCGCCCGACGAGGCAAAATCGGAATCCGGCCACACACGTTCTGAAAGACAAGACGCGAAACCGGCAGACGGCAACAAAGCAACCATTGTATCGGCTGCGGTTGATTCTGTGTATGGCGCGGCCACAAAAGAGGGTGCTACTCAATCGAATGGAAAGGAGAAGAGGAAGACGAGGAAGAAGGAAGACTACACGGCCGGGGAGGTACTCGAAAAGGGACGGTGGTTGTGGATTACGCCGTTCGAGAATCGGGGTGGATCTTTTTCCTTCCGCGTCAAAGGGCAGTTGCCGGTCTTCACAATGGCTCCCCCCCTGGGTTTGCTCGACCGCCGCGGTCGGCAAGTTCTCTTCGAGGGCCAAAAGCCGAGATATCTAAGGGACAACTATGACAGCAGGCCGGACGCCAGGTCGTTCATGAACAACCTGGAGGATGCCTATGAAGGGGTTAAGGTCACAATGCATTCCGTGAAGACGCGCTTGACCGACGAAGATGTGCGAGAATATGAAGTGCTGCATTTGCGCCTGAAGCCATATCTGGCAAAGAACCCTTACGCAATCAAGGAGGCCGGAGATCTTTATGAGAATACTTATGGGAACCTCATCAAGCCGATTTCAGTGCAACGACTATTTGAATTGATGGTCGAATTGGAGTCCCCCTATCTCACTAAGGATTGGTTGGACAAAATCCGCGTGTCGGTAAATGCAGTTTGCCGGGCGCTCGGCAGCCCTACCGAGTCGTTTGATCACAAGGCGCGCAACAAATACGACATGGACTTGGGGGATGTCACAGCGGACCGGCTGGAGCGGTCTCTGAAACCCCTTCCCTACCGTCGAGCAAGGGAAATCTTGCGGCCTTTTAAAAGACTCCTGAAATTCGGTGCGGACCAGCATTATATCCGGGAGAATGTCGCGAACGCGGCGAATTTGCGCCAGACGCTGGCCGAAAAAATAGCCGAAGCGATGGCGGAAATCACCATCGACAACATTGCGCAGGTGCAGATTGCTCTCGACATCGCTGCAAAATACGAAGTTGGGGCGCGCGGCGCTGGTTATTTCGTGCCTCATGTGGTGTTCATGTACTACGCCGCGATGAGACCGTTGAGCGAATTGAGGCAGATGAACCCGTTAGATGCCCGTCTGCATAAAAAGCTCATCCGGCTATGGTCGACCAAGAAGAGGAGGAGACGCATCAAGACGCTCTCCGCCAATGCAGTTGCGGTGCTCGAGCATTATTGGGATGGCAAGCCGCTTTCGTTCGAAGGCTGGGATCTGTTTTGGAAGCTGGTGCAAGCAGCGCAAGGATATGATGTGAAACGCCCCGCCTGGTTCAAAGCGCCCTATGACGTCACGGTGCCGGCGAAGTCTGATGTCCCGAGGCATACTGGGTGTTCCCACAGCATAAACCGTTTCAAGGACCCTCGGGAGGCGGTGCGCGAGGATGACCACCTTTGGGACACCTTTAGAAATTATTATGATGGACTGGCGACGCGGGAAGAAACTGCACAATTCTGCTCGCTCTTACCCGCGTCCATGCCCGTGACAGAAGTTCTCCGTGAAGCCATTCGCAAGGACTTGATTAAACATGAACTCATCGAGGAAGGCCAGCAAATCCCAACAGCTCCCGAAGTGCCGGATTTTGACGTAACGCCGCCACAGCACCAGCTATGGCTGCCTACGATTCCGGACGATGTTCTCAGGGACAAGCTTTGGAATAGCAGCCTCAAAGTTGTTGCCACGGAACAGGGCACGGACGGGGCGTGGCTCAACGCCGTATGCCGGGCAAAGCGTATTCCGCTCCCGAAAGCCGGACGCGCGTCCCGCGAAAAGCCTCAAGATGCGCCGCTCCCCCCGCCGGTTACCACGGTGCCCCACGACGAACTCGAGAAAATAATCAAAGAACTGCACGGTGTTGCTCCTGCGGCAAAAAAGCTGGGCATCCAGACGTTGCATTTGAGCGCCTACTGCGCCGTTCACAAGGTACCAGTGCCCGATGCGCACGCTCTGGCCTTGCATTACAACAACCGGCCAAGGGTGACCACGTCGCGAGCACAAGTGCAAGCAATGTTGGGACAATCATCCTTCGAAGACGTGGCTTCCAGTTTGAAAGTTACGCCCGAAAACCTGCGGCGTTATTGCGAACGCCACAAGATTAAAATCGATCCGGCTCCCCCCTCACCATCTTTTACGACAACTCTTGATGACATTAGGGCGGCCGTGATCAAGGACCTCGAGACCAAACCACGCATTCCTCTTGAAACCCGGGAAGCGATGGAACTGGTGCTCAGCAAGACGCCCCAGGGACTGAGCGAGGAAGACTTGATTCTGATGGTGGAGCAAGCGGTCGGAATTAAACTCACCAAGGGCGCAATCAAGTATGTGCTGACGGAATCCGCAAAAGGTCGCTTTGAACGCCGTTATGGCAGGATTCGCCTGATCGGCGCCTACGAGACCAAGGTTGATCTCGATCATCTGAAATCCCTGTTGAAACGGGAGCTGGGCCGCCGCGACTCATGGTCGTTGATCGAGGCTTTGCGGTGTGCGGCGCCAAAAACACCGAGAGGTTTGTCTGTCGATCAATTATTGGAGGTGCTTCAGCTGTTCGGCATCAATCTGGACAGGCCAAAGTTGAAGAAGGAACTTAAGCGGCTCGATCGTCAAGGTCGCGTGACGTTCTACTATAACCAAGTGACAATTCCAGAAGGCGCGCCCAACTGGAAACTGCGGGTCCACGATAAAGAATCAACTCCCGGCTTTGAGGCGATCAAGAAACATGTGCATGATTGTCATGCGAAACTTGCCAATCCGAATCTCACGAATGTTGAGACGATGAAATTCATCTTGAGCATGGCTCCCGACGGATTGTGGCAGGACGAGTTGATTGAGGTTGCTGCAACCTGTGGGATCAAATTCAAATGGTCGTGCATTCACTCGGTAGTCGAGAATGAGGCGAAAGGCGAATTCAAACGTGAAAATGGCCGGGTCAGGCTGGTCGGGGCGTTTCAGCCCAAAGTGACGATGCATGACATACGCAACGCTCTCCCCGCCGGGAAAGGCTCTGTGATCTCTCGCCGTGACTTGATCCTCGAAGTTTTGAAACACTTCCCCCGAGGATTATCCGTGGACGACCTCAGGGCGGCGGCTGAGTTGCGCGGCCATAAACAATCTCGCGACACATTTCGCCGGCAGATTTACTCCATGGCGAAAAGAGGCCAGGTGGCCGTGGAGAGTTCACAGGTCCGACGACCCGATCTGCGAAACGAACTCGACTCAACTTTAAAATTAGTGTGCCATGAGAATCCAGCCTGATTTTCCGCCATGCCCCTCAAGCTAACTGCCCGAAACCAAGCCCTTGCCTTCGCGCTGAAGATCGCCGGTCGGTTTTTTGCTCCCGATGCCGTTTGGGGCTGCTTTGCGCGACGCCTGGACCCAGCAGTCCTTCCGGACGCGCAGGCCGTCGTCCAACCGTTCAAGAACTGGTTGGGCCGTCCAACCAAGTCCCCATTGGGTTTTCGCCTGGGGCATCCGAATCCCTCGCCCGTTGGCTACGATATCCGGTGCAGAACCAGCTACTTTATGTTCATGCCGTTTGCTGAGGCATGAGCGAAGCACTTGTGACGACTCGGATTCACCGGGGCCAATGTGCTTGAGCCGTCCGCCGGTACCGACGCGTTCTGGGATGCGGAATCCGGGGATTGCTCATGTGATGGGTCCGCCGGCGAGATTGACCATGTCAGCGGACACATTCATCCTCAACTGCCCCCAGAAGCCAAAGTGCTAATGGGCGGCCTGGAGACAGCCACCCTGACCGGCGGCATGTTCGATCTTGTGGCAGGAAATGTTCCCTTCGGCGACAATCCAACCGACTGCCAGGCAGGCTGTGGTCATTGCAACCGTTTTTGCAACCGCCAAGTGAAAACGCGAATTCCCTCAATATTTGCAATAATAGGCGAGTCTGAGAAGCTTGCGCCAAGCTCCCCACACTCTACTATTGAAACCGCCATAAGTGCTTATGGCCCAGCAGGAGAGGGGTTTAGGCGGATTTCGTGGTAGAATCCAATGATGCGGAGAATTGTTGACGAAATGCAGTCAATTGCAACTGGGTGAATGAATTATTGCAACCGGCATTGCATCCGCTGTCACGGTTTTCACCTACGTATTTTCAGCAAAAGCCATGGCTCGGTTGGCGATCTTTCGCCGGGTTGGGATGGCAGCATAGGCCCCACCGAAACCTGTGTCGGCTCCCGCCAGCGCAATCCTGGCCGGTTGGACGACCAATGCGGCCTTTCCGTGAGAAATTGCTGCCTAACTTAAGTCATGACCAATGATCAACAAACGAACCAATCAAAAGAAACACAGAAAACAGAAGGAAGCCACATTGGGGAGTTCGAAAACAGGCTGGTCGACGCCAAGACACTGCTTATGCGAGTTTGGGACGAACAATCACGTCCCTCTTTGCGATGGTTGCGACAACAACAGGCGGAGAGAACGATACCTTACGTGAAGCTTGGCGCACGTGTATGGTTTGATCCGGTTGAGGTGCGGCGCTGTCTCACAGAGCGATGGACGATTGGGAGGAGATTAGGTTGGAAGTGACCCGATTCCAGAAGCTGGACACCTCAAAGCTATAGTTCTGCACGGCCCACGGCAGCAAATCACCCTGTACGGTGCGGAAACCGCCGACGGCGAAGAACAGGGCGCCGGGGTAGGCGCGTTGCGTTACTGCCAATCCCAGGAACTCGCTATAAAACCGCTCCGCCGCTGCCAGGTCCGCCACGTTTGGGTGGATATCGTCCAGCGGACGACCATTTTCGATCCATTTTCGATGCTGACTAGCCGCCCCCGTCGCTATATTCTCCGGGCATACGACACATGTCGATAATCGCTCCAAAATTCGTCATGTTGGATACGGCCACTCTCGGCCATGTTGCTGCCGAGCCTACCGCGCCGTTCTCTAAAGAATTGTTCGCGATCCTTCGGACGGGTGAGTGGTTCCCTTATTTGACTTGGCATCATTTGGAGGAACTTATTTCCCACGGCAACGACGATGTATTCAGCTCCCGTGTTGCCTTTCTTTCCCGTTTGCCTCATGTGGCTTATCTCCATCTGGATGGGCATGAGCCCACTGAACCCTACTGGGCCTCTGCAGTTGATCTTCGGGCTTACGAAACGCGATTTCTTGCTACCCATCCTGGGGCCGCTCATCAGGACGTGATCGACGCCGTTTGGCCCTCCATCCGCGGCGGCTTCGTCTCTGGGGAGCAGTTTGTGGAGGCGAACCGTCAGTGGTGGGATGTTTATCGCCGCGATTACGCAGAGGCTCGGCAATTACGCAAAGAGCAGGTCGCTAATCTTACGCATTTTTCACCTACGGACTCGAAAGAACCCATCCCTCCCGAGGGCCAGCACGAGACCTTCCTGTCCAATGAGGCCAGCGCGAGTCTTCGTAAGCGGATGGCGGCCAACCTGGCCGCAAACATTACTCAATCTGGCCACCTCCGTCGCCTCAACGCCACCGCCTTGGCAGATGACTTTGCGGCGGCGGTGTTCGACATGAGCAGTCAGTTGCGTTCCGCTGGCCCTTGTATTACGGACGCATGGCTCCATCAAATCGGCGTTTCCCGTGACCGCTTGCCTCCTTCTCCAACCGTTGAGGACGTGAGGTACGAAGTCGGTTTTCTCCAGCAGATGCGCGTCATTACGGACGGTTTTTCTGCTTCCGAGGCCCAATCGGCCGTGCGTCTGCGGAAGGACCAGATTCCCTCTTGGGTGGTTTGGGAGCAGGTTGACCGGCGGATGAAGCAGTTACCTCGGGCCGAAATTGGCAATGTCAATGACAAGCACATCGTCGGTTTTGGTCTTTACGTGGACGTGCTCAATGTCGATAAGCGCGTGGCCGAGTGCTTACGCCAAGCAGCAGGCCACCACGCCCTCATTCTGCAAGTTTATCGCCGGGTACCGGTGGAAAGGGGCTTGGCCGGGTTGATCGCACGGTTGAAGTCTTCATCCTGATCCCCGCACAGGGCCACTCATTTCTCACTTCTTGTGCCATAGTTCCGTCCCCAGATTTACCCTTGTGCGCCTGCGTTTTCCGCCTCCCCAGGCGTGCCTACGCCGGCAGCGCCCGTGGGTATCCTCTATCCACCGGAGGTCTGGCCGCGGCCAACTAGACCGTGGATGGCGCCCAACTTGAACTCGTGTTCAACTCCCCGACGTTTCGGCGCGACCTGCTCAGCCGAAGCAATCTGATACAATCTCGGTTAGCTCCCGAGGAGAAATTTTCCGACTGTGACAACATCCTGCCTGATGCGGTCTCGGCTGTTGGCATTGCCTGGATGGAATTCCGCTGCACGAATTGGCCCATCTTGGCCAGGATCCAGGAAATCCTTTTGCAGGGTTTTCATTGCAAACGCGTAGCCCGTATTCTCAGCCCTCGCCTCCGCACGGAACCCTGCCACCGCCGCCTCTGGGCCGTCCACAAACCCCGTCGTCACGAGCAAAACGTCGTAAGCATCCTTCGGAAGCCGGCGTCCGGTTGGCCCCCCAAAGGCATTCAATTTGAGCACCAGCAGCGGGCCGATGTCGGCCACCGCGACCTTGCATTCTTGCTCTCTCCCATAGAGATCCTTCCCCTTGACAGGTACATTTCGGCGGCAGGCCAGCGCCCGATTCACTCCGGGAATCACGCTGGCCACTACATCGTCCACCATACGGGCGCCAGTCATCGAAGGCGGGTCTTCGGTAAGAAAATCCAGATAAAGATTCAGGTTGCCAAATTTGCGAACCAAGCGGTTGCCTTCAGATTTGAAATCCAGTCCTGCCAGGTCTGTTTTGATCGTTCCATATTGCCCAGCCGATGCGGCCAGCGAGATACCAAAATCCACATCCATTGTCACCGCCCCCGGCAAGCCGGCGACATTGTGTTTCGTCAGGTAATGCACGGCCAACCCGCCGACCAGCACAAGATCATCGTGGTATCGCTCTAGTGAACGCCATGCGGTCAGCAGCGCTGCTTGCGCCGACAGCAGACTTTCCTTGGGATAATCTCCAAATGTTCCGAATTTGCTCATGCCCACCCTCCAGCAAAGTCAGGCCACCGTCTCAACTCTTCCGCCTGTTCCTCGCCACGTAAACCAACCTGCTGTAGATCGAGATAAATCTGTACGTCCGAAACCAATTCAAATCCTCGCACCGCCTGGGATGGACGAAACACGCCTTCATCCTTGGGCAGCACGAGCCTTAATCCACCGCCGCCGGCGGAGACGCGCCGTCCCAGCAGTTTTTCTTTAATGAGCGTCTCGTCGGGAAATTCCTTCACGTAAGCCGTCACCACCACCGGTGTCGTATGGGGATGCCGCAACCAGCCGGCAAACCACTGCGTGAATATCGGTGGCTGGTCGTACAAGGTGGTTTTCAATTTTTCCGCCAACTCCACCGGATCGGGGAGCAGGACCGAATACTCCTGTATCTGCGTGCGCTTTTCCCAATCATCCGCCTTCACCCAGGCTTCCAGCACTGCGTCCGGCTTCGTCACCCGCAGACCATCTGCGGCTTCTGCCGCCCATTCGCGCGCCAGCAATTGCTGCCGGACCGCGCTGACCCAACCGAGACTTACTTGCGCCGACTTCGCCAGTTCCGTGACCTTCCATGAACGTGGCGGTCCTTGCAGCAACACTCGCAGCACCCGCGCCGCCCGTGGCGCAAATAGTGACCGCACTTCCTTCTTCTCGTGAAATGGATTTCCGGCCACACGGGTTTCAATAAACACCTGGTCAAACGCCAATCGGGCGTTGCCCGCCAGGTCCGCGTACCCGATGCCCGCATCCGTGCAAATTTTGGCTGACTCCTCCGAAATGAACGGCGCGAGCAATACGCCGTAACGCGGTGCATTTCCCGGCAACTGCTTGAGATGACTCTCCAATCGCAGCACCGCCGACCGCACCTCGCGCGGTTGGGCGAGCCGCTTTTCCTCCACCAACAACGTCCACTTCCGGTTACCTGCTTCCACTTGAGCCAACCTGTCCGCTTGTGCCGACGAACCGGGAAAAATGCTTGCCTCCTCTTCGAACGAAACCAGTTTCAAGGACGGCACCCGCCCAATCAACTCGCGCAGTAATTTCTCGCATTGCTCGCCAAAATCATTTGATTCCAGTTTTTCAATCATTTTCATCGCACGGTGAAACTGCCATATTTAGTGAAATCAAGCAAGTTTTATTTCATCCAATCTGACACTTTCACCTAAAGGTGAAAGTGTCACATTTACTGAAATCATTATATTTATTCTTTCGATAGAAACTTGGCGCACAGCGTTTTTCCACCATATGGCAAATATTCGCCATGTTTTTAACCATTTTAACTGTGCTCCGCTTAAACGACTTTGCAACGTAAGTTGCTTTGGTTCAGACGATAACAACACATTTATCGATTTCAAGATTTAATGCAAAATCCCGGCGATTCGAAAAACGGCTTGTATAATGGAAGTAGATATGAAGTCGGGTGGGTCAAAACAGAACCAAGAGAAGCTTACGTTCCTGGCGGACGTGAAACTGGGCTACCGCCCTGATGAGGTAGCCTTCCTCCTTGGCAGCCCACAGTTGTTCGCGGAGATGGTGGCGGCCAAGTGGCTCAAACCAGTGGTGAACCGCCATAAACTGCAACTTTTCGACAGGGGTGACATTTCACGGGCCTGGGTGCGCATTCTGAACGGGGAAGAGCCGCCACGCCGGGAACGAAAATAGACGGTGAGCAGGTGACGGCCGGAGCGGAAACTGAGCCGGAGCCATTGATGAATGAAGCACGGATCGCCATCCGAGAATTCTAAATTTGCGGCTTCACAATTCGAGCAGTAAGCCCCACCTTTGATTCGCTTTGAAAATGGAATCCCCTTCAAAGAACGGTTCAAGCGCCAAGCGCGCTTCAAGCTCCGGCGTTGCGCCGGCCTTCCCAATGTACCAGCTCAAAATCACGCTGGACCTCATCAAACCGGCAATCTGGCGCCGCTTATCCGTGCCCGGCAACGCCAGTTTGGGCTGGCTCCATACGGCCATCCAGTTGGCGATGGGCTGGACCAACAGCCACCTGCATCAGTTCGAGGTGGGCGGCCGGCTCTTCTCGGACCCGCACGTCAATACTCCAGGGTTCGAGGGCGAGCCGGAGGTCCTGGACGAAGCCAAATTTTCCCTTCGGGATGTCGCGCCCTATGAAAAGGACGTTCTGCATTACGAATATGATTTCGGGGATGGCTGGCAGCACACCATCGTCGTGGAAAAAATCCTGCCGCCGGAGCCTGACGCGACAATCGTCGCCCGATGTCTGGCTGGCAAGCGCGCCTGCCCGCCGGACGATTGCGGCGGGCCTTGGGGCTACCAGGATTTGCTGAAGGTTCTCCGCAACCCCAAACACGAAGAGCATAATTCGATGAAGGAGTGGCTTGGACGCCCTTTCGATCCAGAAGCGTTCGATGCAGTCCTCACGAATGACTACCTGCGGATGCTCAAGTGGCCTCGCACGTCGGAAGCGCATCTCCGCCGCGCGCTGATGAAGCGGGTTGGTTTCGGCTCATAAGCCGGCGCAAATAATGAGCAGGCGATCAAAGGAAGATCCGTTGATCGGAGAAATCGGGCGTGAACTTATGCCCGGCCATTTTTTCCGACGGGATGAGGTGTCGGACCTTGTCACCAATTTGGACGGGATGCATCGGAAGCTTGAGGTTTTGGTGAAGGCCGGGGAAGCGGCGAGGGCGGTTCGCTTCTACGAGATCATGCTTTCCGGGGTTTATGCCAAAATCGAGGAAGCTGACGACGAGTGTGATTTGGCAATGCTCTTTCATCGCCTTGCCTGCGGTTGGATCCGTGCCCGCCAGGCAGCCGGCCTACCAGGCGAGAAAACCATCCGCCAGCTTCTCAACTGGATGAAGAACGACAACTATGGGTTCTGTTACGAAATCGAGAAGGAGGTGATCAAGGCGCTGGATCGGAAAGGACGGCAGTTGTTCATCGGCCACTTTCAGCAGCTTGTTGAAAAAGCATTGCCTGCGCCGGCCAACGGTTCCCCGAAGGCAATTTTCGATTACGAAAATGACGTGAGATTGCCGGCGATGTCGCTCAAGCAAATCTACCAGTCCTTGTGTAATGCCCCCGCTTACGCCGCGCTGTGTGGGCAGTTGGGATTCAGTCCGCGCGATTACGAACGGTTGGCCGAGATGGAGATTTCCAAAAAACACGGGACCACAGCCTTGGAATGGGTGGAAAAGGGAATCACTCTTGAGCCGACGCGCGACTGGCGCAACGAGAGCAGTCATTCACTGAAGGAGTTGAAGCCGGAAATCCTCCTCCATCTGGGTCGGAAGGAGGATGCGCTGGCCCTGGCGTGGAGCGAATTCCAGGGAAACCCTGGCGAATTCACATACGAGGAATTGATGCGCTACGTGCCCAGAAGCGACAAAGCCAATTGGCACGAACGGGCCATGGCCGCCGCCGCCGGCGCCAGCATCGGGGAGTTCATCTCTCTGTGCGTCAAGGCCAAGGAATGGGGACGACTCGGCCAGCGGGTACATTCAGCAAAGCCGGTCGAATTGGAGGCTCTGAGCCATTATTGCACCGAGTCGGCGGCCAAGGCGTTGGCCAGGTTGGACCGGTTGGCCGCGGCCAAGTTGTATCGCGCCTTGGGTCTGCGCATCCTCGGCGCGGGAAAGAGCAGGTATTACGACGCGGCCCTGGACCATTTCAAAAAAGCCCGGAGCCTGTATTGCGGAGCAGGGCAAACCACGGATTGGGAGGAGTTGGCGGGAACTGTGCGGAGCGCCCATTCACGAAAGAGGGGATTCCTGGCGGCATTCGAGCAGATTGCCTCCGGCAAGTCCCAGCAGTCCCCTTCGTTTGCCGAACAAGCACAGGCGCAATGGAAACGGCTGACTTCATAGTCGTGGCCGGAGAGATCATCCCCCTAGATCCCGGCGCTCAGTCCTTGGAATCTACAGGTGCGGGAACGGCCTCGCCGGTTAGCATTTTACGTTTCGAGCTCACTGAGAGCGGCGTGCCTTACGAGAGCACGCGCATCGGATCCTAGCTTGGTCAGTACAGATTGGAGCTGCGTGGGAATTGCGGTCCAAGACGCGAAACCACGCACTATTCTTGCGACCTCTGCTCGCACCGCAGGGTGAGGACACGTCGCCAGCCGACAGAGAAGCGGGGTTGTTTTGGCCAGAAGAGCAAGAACGACCTCGGGATTCACGTTTCCCCATTCCGGCGCTTCAGCATCTTTCCCTTTCCTCAGCGCGACATAAATACCATCAAGTCCATAAAACAGTTCATCAACGGTTGACGGGTTCTCGCGATAACATTGCCACAAGGAGAAGAGCGTGGCACGGCATGCTTCAAGTAATTCGCCACGGTGGATCAACCTAGCCCTATCTGATTCGAGACCGGGCCCAATCCCGATCCGCGTCGAACTTGCGAGCGCTGGCATCAGACGTGTTAGAGCGAATACTGGCGTGGTCTCAAACCTGACCGAAGCGTCTAACGCCCAACGTGAGATCTCATCGTCAAGCTCTACGCCCAAACGGATCCTTAGCTGATATGCAAGCGATGCGAGAGCGTTTTCAACGCCCCTTTCGTTGTTTTGTTCAAAGTTGACCACCGACAGAGGGCCGCCGGGCGGAGCGTGATCATCTTCCCGCCATAATGGGAGTGAATGGAGCCAACTAACGAACGAGTGGCGGACCTGCTCGACGAATTGCGTGGGTCCGTTGGCAACAATCGTTTCTAAAACGTACAATGCGGCGGGAATGCCCGATCTTGCCGTGCTCGGACTTTCTATTGTCTGCAGGAGTAACGGCAGCCAGTCCGCGTCCTGTTCAGTCCAGCGCAGGAGCGAGAGCCGTTCCCAGTCGATTTGTGGAGGATGTTGGGGAGTCCCGCCTGGAGATATTCGCTTGATGAAGTCTTCAATAGACCTGCGCATCTCATCTTTTACGACACGTTCCTCGTTAGCCGGTGGTTCGCGGTCGGAGAGCTTTGCCACCCGCCACTTCTGAAATGGGGTCTGAGCGACGTGGGCCAGACCAGGAAGCAATTCGCCTTGCAGCTCTTTGCGACGCTGGCAGGTTTGGCAAAGCAGCCTGAACTTATCGTCCACAAAGGCGGGGCCTGCAACTGTCAGATCGATAAGCGCACTGGCGGCAGCCTTGGCCAGTTCAACGGGGGCGTAGACCATGTAATTCACAAAGAATTTACGGTTGCGAGCATCCCAATTGAGGGGATTCCGCGCTTCGGCCAACGCCAAGGGTGCCAGTTTTGCCCAAACCAAGCTCCCTGAGCCAAGGACCGGGAAAATGTCCCTCCAGAACTCAAAAGGAAGAAGCCGGCTCCCATGCGATTTGGTGCTCCAGCCCTCGTCCGAATACCGTCGGCACCAATTGGCGGTCTCGACCCAGAGATCTGCCGGAATAGCATCGGAGAGATCGTTGAGCAAACTGAGAACATCGTACGCTTGCAGCGGATAGCTAAGAAGGATGCTCCGAACGAGGTCCTCTCTTACCCCCTCGTTTGCGAACTCAAGGGCGTCAAGACCCTGCTGGATTTGCTTCCGTGGTGGAGTGTATGAAAGCGACAAAACCGCCAGCCTTAGACCATGGGCCGCGAAGCCGACATAACTCTCTCCCCAACGACACAACTCAAGAGCAGCACTGGATTGGGCCCTGACGGCGTCGAGCCACATTCCGTAATCCCACAGGCGAAGAGCCGAAATCTCGCATAACATTCCGAGACGGATTGCGCTAAAACGGAGGTATGCCTGTCCTTTCTCATCCTTCTGGAATATCGCTCCCAGAGCTCCTGAAAGTACTTGCTCGCGAGCCTCATCAAACCGAAGACGCGGGTTATCGAAGAGCCTCCGGCGTGTTAGACGGACAGCCTGAGGATCCAAGTCCTTCGCATGGAAGTAATTCATCTGCTGGAAATCCAGCAACTGGCGAACCAAGGCCGGATCATCTGAGACAAATGCCAGGTGCCGCGTTACGGCCGCATCCAAATCGGCATGGTTTCCGAGCAGATTCAGGGTCCAGAGCTCCAAATTTGGAAATTCCCCTCCCCACTTGGTTGCGCCTTTAGCATCTAGTGGGGGGTACAACGATCCGGGCGCCGTTAGGGAGGACTGGAACCGTAAACGGTGTCCAAGGTATTCGAGGAGGTTCTTGCATTTAGATGGTACGCTCGAGGCTGTCGCCCAAGCCTTGCGGACGTTTTCCCAACATTCTTCTTGGGGACCTCGCCACCAGAGCAACTCAATCAAATGCTCGAGTACAGCCAGATCCTCAGGCGCCGGTTCATCCGCCATCCAATCGAGGCGCACGGTTTGGAACGACGAAAACCTGTTGCGATCTGACCACAGTGGTTCTCGAATCAAGTCATTGTAAGCTCTTAGTAAATCAAGAAGCCGTTTGTCCATGTCAGTCGTTTGGGGTGCATGGTCGAGCGCCTGCTTTATATCTTGATCGAGGAGATAGCCGTCAATGAGCCAATAGTGCGCAAATATATATGCCCACCGAAGTTCGTGCAGGGAAAGGTGGCAGTTCTTGCTCTTTAGAAGGCTGGTTGCTTCGTTCAGGGCAACGAGGGCGAGGTGACTAGCTAAAAGCCCATCCCCTTCATTATGAGCGGATACAGCTTTCCGATGGAGGTAACCAAATGATGCCCTTTGCTTCTGGGCTAATGTCCCCTCACGAAAGGAATCTGGCGAACCGTTTTCGCTCATGTCTATGCGCCTCCGATCAAAGCCCTGAACGCAAGTTCATCAGGCGACCTTCTCTCTCGATTTCCACGAATTGCCTGGAAGGATACCAGATCGACCGGCTCAAGGCCTTGGCTCCGAAGGCGGTTGATGACGTCGTCGCCAAGCCTCTGGTTGTCCAAAAGCGCTTGGGACATAAAAGACGAGAGGAGATGGAAAACAAGTGCGGATTGCGTGTTGAAGCCCTCAACCATGTGCCAGTCCTCAAGACCCGAAGCCTCAACCGTCGGGACACCGGTTGGCGGATCGAATTGAATCGGAGCCAGAAGCCCAGCACCAACGCGTTCGAGGGATTCGCTATATAGGAGGGTAAGCCGGTAGTGGTTTCGTAGGGCGGCAAAAACGGGTGCCAACTGAGATGCCGTCCCCGGCGGGCGAGCGTGCCGGACGCGGATCACACCGGCTTCGACCAGTACGCGGTTCGCACTCAGGCTATGGCGAAGCCAATGTGCGACATTTAGCAGAGAGCCGTGCCGATGCTGAACCAGAGTCTTTGTATCGCAGCGGTTCGCATCCTCATCGAGCAAGTCCGCGACCGCCACGATTGCGGCCAACCCTGAATCTCTCCCAGGCAGTGACTGGAACTCGGATTGCCAGGGCCAGCTCCCGTGAGCTTGTGCCACACTGATAGATCGCAAGAGCGATGATCCCGGAAGAAAGAAATCTGGATAGCTATCTTCGAAGAGGCGGTGGACGAGGCCGGAGAGGCGAGGGATGTGGGTCAATCGAACCCAGTTTGCGATCTCTCTGTTGCCCCTCGCCCATCTTGGGTCCTGCGGATCTGGCAGGTCCTCAGACCTCTGCGATAACATCCCTATGTCGTGCAGGAGAGTTGCCAATAAGAGAACCGCGCACTCGTCGGACGTCAGCCCAGCAATGACGGTTTGTGGCGTGGAACGCCCAGGTGGGGGAGTCCAACGACAGATTCTATCAACCAGGCTACACAGGTGCGGCAGCCCGTGGTCTGTAAACTCCGGCAGTTGGCAACTCGCTGTCAGCCGGTGGATCGCCCCGATGATGTCGCGGACCAGGACAGCAAACTCAGGCGGAGTGCCGTCCGAGAGAGCACGACGACAAATGCTGCTGTCAAAAATGAAATCAGCGGCGTCACGCAGCGCTATTTCCGGGTCTGGAAGCACTCTCATAGAAATCGCTTCTTGCCGCACCGTCTATTCTGCCGGTGCGATGCTGAGGTTGAATTGGCTTTCCCGCCATCATTCGATACGCAATGCTCTCCGACAGATTGAATATCAAGGACAAAAACCTATTGTCTAGAACTCGTCCCCATCGATGAACAGGAGTGCTGAAGCATTTCCGCGCCTCATTCCAATCCGGAGCCAAACGGTTTGAGCTTTTCACGAAACGTGGAAGTTGCGGTCGACTCCAGTTGATACCGCAAGATTTACTGCGGCGGAAGTCCTTGCCCCCCGGACCAATCCGAAACCGCCATGCGAATCGGCCCAAAAATCCTTCGAAAACGGTGTTTTAAGCTAGCACATTAGCACAGTAAATCTAGCACAATACCTATGAAGATTGCTACCGTGTCAAGGTGATGCTCTACCACTGAGCTAACCGCGCTCCCGCTTGGCCCAAACGTACGCCCAATGCGTCCCCTTTGGCAAGCGAAGAAAAGGCTGAAGGAAGAGCTGAATGCTGGCTGTTCAGGTTTCTTCCTTCAGCCTTCTTATTGCCCATCGTGCGTGTTCGGCAATGATCGGATCGGCGTCCGCCGCCGCCCGGGTCAAGGCGGGCAGCGCGCTGGAATCGCCGCAATTCCCCAGCGCCACGCAGACGTTGCGCAGAAAACCCCGCCGTTTCGCCCGCAGAATGGGTGTGCCGGCAAAGCGCCTCTTGAATCCCGCCTCGTCAAGCGAAAGCAGCTCAACCAAGTCCGGAGCCCCCAGTTCGGCGCGATAATGCGGGCGCATCAGCGCGCCTTCCCGCGCGAAGCGATTCCAGGGGCAGACGGCCAGGCAATCGTCGCACCCGTATATCCGGGTGCCGATGGCAGGCCGGATTTCCTCCGGGATTGGCCCCTTCAATTCGATGGTCAGGTAGGAAATGCACCGGCGCGCATCGAGTTGGAACGGGGCGGTGATGGCGGCAGTCGAACAGGCGTCCAGACAGCGCCGGCAGGACCCGCAATGATTTGTTTCCGGCGCATCCGGCTCGATTTCAAGCGTGGTGATGATTTCGGCCAGGAAAATCCAATTGCCCAGCTCGCGGCTGATGAGGTTGGAATGCTTGCCGACGAAGCCGAGTCCGGCGCGTTGCGCCAGATCGCGTTCGAGCAAAGGGCCCGTATCGACGTACCACAACGAGCGGCTCCCGTCGGGACCGCTCTGATCAATGAATTGGACCAGGGTTTTGAGGCGTTCACCGAGCACGGCGTGGTAGTCGGAGAATTGGGCGTAACGGGCGACCTGGCCGCTTGTGGCCGAGGGGGGCGCGGGCGCTCCCCCTTCAATATCGTAACTGGCGGCAAGGGTGATGATCGTCCTGGCATCGGCCAGCACAAGCTCAGGGTCCATTCGTTTCCGGGCAGTGTGCTGGAGATACCCCATTTCGCCGTGGCAACCGGCGTCGAGCCAGCGTTGGAACTCGGCGGCGTGATCAGGCGGGCGGGCTGTGGTAAACCGGCAGGCGTCAAAGCCCAGGGCGCGGGCGCGTTCCCGAATGGCTGTGCGTCCGTCTTCCGTCATCGCGCCTCCCTCACTGTCGCGCGAACTGGAATTGATGCAGCACCTGCTGGACGACTTCCTTGGGCGAACGCTGCCCGGTTTGGATGAGCACGTCGGCCTGCCGGTAAAAGGGATCGCGCAAGGCCAGAAGCTCGCGAATTTTGCCCAAGGGATCGGCGGTCTGCAGCAAGGGCCGGTGGGTCTGCGACTGCACCCGTTCCCAGATGGTTTCGGGAGAGGCCCACAGGCAAACAATCAGGGAATGGGTTTTCAAGCTCGCCAGATTCGCCGGATCGGCAACCAGACCGCCGCCGGTGGCGATGACCATCTTTTGTCGCTGGCTCAGGTTCTCGACCGCCTGCCTTTCCAATTGGCGAAACGCGGACTCTCCCTGCTGCTTGAAGATTTCCTCGATGGTTACGCCGCATTGGGCTTCGATGAGGTCATCGGTATCGACAAACTCGAATTGCAGCAACTCGGCGGCCAAGCGGCCGACGGAGGATTTGCCGGTGCCCATGAAACCAATCAGGGCGATGTTCTGCATGCTGCGCACGGCCTGAAGGCTAAATGCTGAAGGCTGAAGGCTAAAGGATGAAATGATGAACGGCGCCCGAACCAAATTCGGATACTTCAGCCTTTTCTTCCTTAACGTCCCAAGCGATAAAACAGAGTCGAACCATTCACAGTGGTTTGGGCTTGATAAGAGCCACCACTGCCCGAAATGGTCGCGCCATTGACGGGCGCGTAAGAGCCGTTCACGGTGGGAGAGCTTATGAGAGTGAATGCCGAAGCGGGATCACTGAGCCCTGCGGAAAAGTTGATGGTAACGTTGGTGCCAATGACTTGGATCTTGGAAATGTCAGGCGCTGTTGGAAACTCGACTTGCACCGTTGCCAGGGTTGTGGCCAGATTGGTTCCCGGAGGCGACCAGACCCGCCAGAAGAAGGCCGATGAAGAAGCGCCATAAAGATTGCCAACATTGTCCCACGCCGCGCACGTATATTGATTAGGGTAATCCAGATTAGTCAGAGTCTGGACCGTCGCGCCGTTTGTCGCATGTATCACAGAACCATTGGTAGCGTTGAGCACGCGAATCCCTGGATGGTCATCCGAGCCGGCCGTCATTGGCAGCGCCACCATCGTTGGATGCTGTCGATTATTGATCACCGTATCTTGTACGCACTCGAATGTGGTGTCGTTGGCTCCGGCGCCCCAATGGACTTGTCCGGTGGACTGGCCATATTCGTCGCCAGTGGGGTTGACCGGCCACAGAGAGCCTCCGTTCCAATTGTTGTAAAGCATGGTTGCGTAATTGGGGCTGGCGCCTTCGTGAAATTGTGAAATGAAAATATCGAGATTGGTGTCCACCATGCCGCCCCCCGTGCCGAACAACGGCGCCGAATAAGCGGGCAAGGAAAGGTCGGAGGTTGAACTTGCTTCCACAGCCCACGTCCCAACAGTGTTGGTTGTGACGGCCGCGCCGTTCGTCATATGCCAGTACCAAAGACCAAAATCAAGGGGATCGTCGCAGCACAGCCAGACGGCGGCGTTGGTTGTAGTGGCAAATGTAATATCAAAGTTTCCCAAGCCGTAAGTGAACGAATCATAGAATGGGTTGTCAAGATAACCAGATTCGTTGATCACGATTTGGTTGGTCGTGACTTTCATATCGAATGCAACAACCGCGCCATAACTGCTCCAATCCTCCATATAAAGCCGGTCATCGTCCCCGATTCTCAGCCGCCAGGGATTATAACCGTTGGCGCTGTACATTTCTCCCGTGGCAGTATCTCCGCTGTCAGCGGTGGTGTATCCTCCGTAGCCAAAGCTGCCTTCGTCAGCAGGAGAACCATCGGCGTTCATTTTGTAGATGCCGCAATCCTGTGTGACGCCATTTTGTGTCCCTGACGATGCGCAGCCCACCATGACGCGCCCGTAATACGGACTGTTAGTATTGTTGTCAACCGCGATACCTTCCGGGTCAACAGCCACATTGTTGCTCGAATCAAGGCTGATTTTTGTCCAAACAGGGAACCCGGTGGCTCCCGCCGTAACGCTGACAGAATAGGTCCCCGTGTTGGTGGGGGTCCAAGAGACCGAATTGAGGCCCATGTTCGTTCCGCCGGGAATCGACTTCACCACGGTGCTCCCTTGCAGGATGTTGACCGTGACGCCCCTGTCGGCGGCCTGATTGAGACGGTAGGTGATGGAGGCGGCGTAGTTCAGGTCGGCGTTGGCGATGGTTAAGCCGCCATTTATCTGAATGTCCGTGGCATAAACATAGGCGCGGGCTTTTGTGGCGGACGAAATGAGGGCCAGCGCAACGGCAAGGCTTCCTGCCATACGCCCAACTTGCAGCGAATTAAATGGTTTCATAATCCTGGTTTGGTTTGAATGACAAGACACAGTGTTCTCCTTTGCCAGAAAGCGCCAATCGCCAAGGCGAATTCCCAATGTCGGCGTGCTTTCAAGCGGGGTACAGCATTGCACAAAACCCGCCCCAAGGCAATCATTTTTTCCCTTTTCCGCTCAGCCGGGCGCATCTCGGTTTCCTGCAGATTCCAGCTATCTCCCTCTCCTCCACACACTTGTGGAGGAGGGGGCCCGGGGAGAGGAGGCTGGTTCTCTTCCTTTGCCTCTCCCCGCTCGTGCGGGGCGATGGAACGAAAATCCTGCCCAGTCAATACTCTTGCAAGATACTGAGATGCGCCCCGCGCAGCCTTTTGCCTTCATTCTTTTTTCAACATCCAGCTATGCGGGCGCTTGCCGTCCTGGCTGCAAAAGGCCATGAACACCTTGGCCGCGTTCATGACGTTGACCGGGATGGCGTCGCCGGGAATCTGGCCGGCCAGGTGCAAAATCAATTGTGCATCGTTGGTTTCGGCGTGGATATCGCGCGCCGTGGCGCCGACCAGGATGAAGGCCATGAATTGTTCCTTCTTTGTCATAAAATGTCCGTTTCCCGCCATCCTGGACCCGCCGGTTGGACATTGGCTGTCCATGTGAATAACTTTCCGGGAGTATGTGGATAACGCAAATTGGCATAAATACTAAAAATCCCGCGCCATTATTTGGATTTGGAGGACGAGATTTGCGTTAAGTATATACTCCCGCCAAAAAAACCGAGATTTGCGTTATCTACATACTCCCGTAACTTTCTTCGGCCTGCGCAGGAATTGCCGGCACTTACCGGTCCCCGGTTTGCTTTGGAGGGCGGACTTGGAACTGGCTGGCTGCGACGGCTTCGGCCAGGTCGCCGCCATAGAAGAGTGTGCGGTATTCCTCGGTTTCGAGCAGGTGCCGGCTTACCTCGGCGCTGTCGCGCTGGATGAGATATTTCAGTTCCTCCATGTCATCGGACCAGCGGACGCCATTGAAGAATTCAGCCCCGGCAAACTGCGTTTTATAAAGCGCGTTGCGCGAATAACAACTGCCAAGGTGCAGGTGCTGGCAGCCGCGCTCCTTGAAGAACGCCACTGCCGACGTCATCATGAACATCCCCAGGTTCCGGCTGTGATAAGCCATGTCGTAGAACGCGTAGTAGTAGTAGGCCAGGCGGTCCGCCTCAAGGAACAGCGTGACGATGCCCACTTCCTGCCCGGACTGAATATCGGTGAACACCAGCAAGTGTGAGGTGATCTTCCCGTTGAACAGCGCGTCCAGCCGCTCGCGGGTCATGATGCCCTGGCCGAATTTGATGTCCGCGTAAGCCTGGCAAAACTCGCGGCGTTGGGCGTTGTAGTCGAAACCGGCGCGCGGCACGAGCGTGGCCTGGAAGTCCGCGCCTTTGCGCAGAATGCGCCGGTTTTCGGAGGAAGGACGGTGCCGTCGAAGATCGACGCGCACGTTGCGGCACAGATAGAACCTGTCCATGTCCCGCGATGACGGAAGGAAGCCCTGGAGAAAAAAATCGGCCGCGGTTTCCCCCTCCTCGGGGACGGCCCAGACGGCGTAGGGAAAAATGTAATGGCCGTAATCGGACTTGTGCTCGGAGAAGAGCAGCTTCATGGGTCCGGGTCCCCGTTGACGTGAATGCGCGGGAGCCGCGACCGCCAGCCGGTCAGCACGTCGTAAGAAACCGAATTCTTCCACTGTGCCACCTCGTCGGCGGAAATCTCTTCCGCGCCCTGGCGTCCCATCAGCACCACCTCGTCCCGCAGCCGCACTTCGGGCAACCCGGTGGTGTCCACCATGAACGCATCCATGGCCACGCCGCCGACCAAAGGCGCGCGCCGTCCGCCAATCAACACGCAACCCTGGTTGCGCACGCGCGGGAAGCCGTCCCCATACCCGACCGGAATGACGGCAATGCGCCGGGCGGATGGCGCCTTGTATTTCATGCCGTAGCCCACCACGTCGTCCTTTTCCAGGCGCTGGATGGCGGCGACCCGCGCCTTGACGGTCATGGTGGGTTCGATGCCGGCAATGCGGCGGCAGACCTGCGACGGGAAAACCCCGTGTTGCAGCATGCCGATGCGCACCATGTCGAAATGCGCCTGGGGCAGGTCGAGAAATCCGCCGCTGTTGCACAGGTGGCGGTACTTGACAGCAATGCCCCGCGCCGCCATGGCGGAGAGCACTTCGTTGAATCGGGCCAGTTGTTGCAGCGCGAAAGTTTTGTCCATCTCATCGGACATCGAAAAATGGCTCATCACTCCTTCGAGTTCGAGGGATTTGATCGCGCTCACCGCCTCGGCCAGCGCCAGCGCTTCGGACCAGCGCACCCCGTAACGGTTCATGCCGGTGTTGATCTTGAGATGGACCGGCACGCGCCGGCCCGCGCGGGCGGCGATCTGCCCCAGTTTCTCGGCCATCCGCCGGTCATTGACGCACACTGTCAAGTCGTGCTCAACGCACCACGGGAGTTCCGCTTCCTGGCGCTCGCCAAAGAGCAGCATGCGCGCGCGCAGGCCGTGATCGCGCAGACGCATGGCTTCTTCGAGCGCGGCCAAACCAAGGAACGATGCCCCCGCCGCCAGCGCGGTCCTGGCCACAATCAGCGCGCCATGGCCGTAGGCCTCGTCCTTCACCACGGCCAGAATCTTCAGCGCTTTGAGTTTGTCCTGGTTGATGACCTGGTAATTGCGGCGCAGCCGCGCCACGTCGATCTCGATCCAGGCAGGGGGACGGGGACGAATGTCGCCCAAGCTTGCGGCCGGCGGCTCTTCTTGGGCCAATTCCGATTGTATGGCGGTGCTCATGGTATAAAAGCTGTTTGTTCGCTGGTTCGCCGCGGCGTCAGTCATGCCCCGGCGGCCAGAGTGTCTGGCCAATGTCCGTCCGATAATAACTGCCCAGGCTCCGGATTTTGCGAATGTTGGCCGAGGCCTTCTTGATCGCGGCAGCCATTGACGCGCCGAACGCAGTCACATCGGCGATGCGATGGCCGGTGGTAACGAGTTGGCCGTCCTCGCCGCAGGCGACCTCGTTCCACCAAAGGTCGCAGCCCTTGTCGAGCGGGCCGGTGGTTTCAACCGGAAGCGACGGGCCGAGCAACTGCACGTAGGGATAACCGTAACCCGCGAGGGTGATCGAGCAGCCGTACTTCATGCCGCGCCTGAATCGGGGCAGGAGCTTCTGGTTCCGGCCCGTGCGCAGCAGCGTTTCAGTGGGGTTGGCCAGCATGCGCAGCAGCATGGCGCCCGAGGTGACGCCGATGCGGATGTTGTATTCCAGCACGTGCCATCGGCCGCCGCGGCGGGCAGCGGTCACCTGGATCGGGCCGTGATACTTCACTGCCCGGAACCAGGGGCGCAACGGCTCCAGCAATTGGTGCGCGAGGCCGTACTTGTCGCCCGGGTCCTGCTCGACCAACCCCGCCATGGGCGCTCCGGCCACAAGGCCCATGTCACCCGTGAACGCCCGCTTGTATTCCTGGTTGGTCACGATCGGATGAATCTCGCCACCGCTGACCAGCGCGATGTGGCCGGCTTCAGCCCTGCCCATGTATTCCTGAAGAAAAACCCCCTCCGCGTAATCGATATGCTTGAGCCACGAGCGCGTGTCCTCGATCTTCTCGCAGAGGATCGTATGCACCGGGCTGGTCGGAGAACACAGCGGGTTTTTGATGACGTAGGGCACCGGTTGCCGGCGCAGGATTTCCTCCGCTTCGAGGCGGTTGGCCGCTACGTGCGCCTTTGGGAACGGAATGTTGAATCGCTGACAAAGCTGGCGGGCGAAATCGCGCTCGCGCTCGATCCTCATGCCTTCGCCGGTGGGGCTAAAAATCGGCGTCCGCCCGGCCAGCAATTCCTCCTGCCAGGGCGCCTGAGCCCAATCAATGGACATGGGAATGATCAAATTGAACTTGTGCTCCTTCAGAAGCTGGCAGGGATTGGGATACTGCCCGCCGTTCCAGGTCGGCCCGGCCAGCGACGGCGCGTAGTGGCCGTAGTCGCGGGTAAGGTACGTCGCAACCTGGGCCCCGTCATCCTTGAGAATGCGGGCCGTGCTGTAGGCAAAAGCGCCCACGCCCAGGATCAGGATCGATGCAGGGGTGCTGGCGGAATGGGAATTGCGGCGGAAGGCGGGCATGGATGAAGATGGCCGGAGGCCGCCTTATTCAGTCTCCAAACCCTTGCGAACGGTCTCCACAAGTTTTTGGGGAGGATAGGGCTTTTGCAGAAAATTGACACCCTCGCGCAACGCGACTTCCTGGCCCATCAACTCCGGGCTGTAACCGGTGGTATAAACAACTTTAAGATGAGGATTGTCGGCCTTCAGTTTTTCGGCCAGTTGACGGCCGGAGATGCCGTCGGGCATGACCATGTCAGTCAGGAGCAAATCCACGTGCGTTTTCTTTTCCTTCCACAGCTCCAGGGCCGAAAGGCCGGACGCCGCTTCAATCACTTCATAACCGCCGCGTTCGAGCACCCGCCGCACCAAAGCACGAAGTGTCGGTTCGTCTTCGACCACAAATATGGTGCGTTTCCTGGATGTCTCTGAATCCATAGCGTTTAACATTCTCCGCTGGCCATCAAATGGCAAGTTGAATCAGGCTGCATAAAATCGCGTTTCATGCTTAAATGGAACAATGCAGATTGGCGCGCTCCAATTGAAGTCCAATTTATTCCTCTCGCCGCTGGCCGGTTACACCAACCTGCCGTTCCGGCTCACTTTGCGCGAAATCGGCGGGCTGGACCTGGCCACGACCGATCTGGTCAACGCCCGTTCCCTGCTGGAAAAAAATCCCAAGGCCCTCAAGCTCATCGAAACCAGCCCGGCCGACCGTCCCCTGGCCGTCCAATTATTCGGCTCGGTCGCGGAAGAAATGCGCGATGCGGCCGTTTATCTCGAGTCCATCGGCATTGCCGCCATCGACATCAACATGGGCTGCCCCGTGCGCAAGGTCTGCCGCGTCGGCGGAGGCTCGGCCATGATGACGGAATTTGCCAAAACCGCCGCCTTAGTGCGCGGCATGGTGCAGGCCGTGAAAATTCCCGTGACGGCAAAAATGCGCCTGGGTTGGGACGCTCAGAATCTCACCGCGCCCGATCTGGCGCGGGCGCTGGAGGACGCGGGCGCGGCGGCCATTTTTGTGCATGGGCGGACGCGCGAGCAGGGCTTTGGCGGTTCGGTCAACCTGGCCGGCATCCGCGCCGTCGTGCAGGCTGCGCAACGGATTCCGGTCATTGGCAACGGCGACGTCACCAGCCCGCAAGCCGCGCGCATGATGCTGGCGGAAACAGGCTGCGCCGGAGTGAGCATCGGGCGCGGGGCATTTTATAATCCATGGATATTCCTGCACACCGCTCATTACCTGCGCGGCGAGGGCCTGTTGCCCGAGCCTGACTTGGAGGAACGCATCCGCGTCATGCGCCGGCACATGGCCCTGATGGTCGAAGTCTTCGGCGAGGAACATGGCTGCCGCATGTTCCGCAAGATTGGGCCGTGGTATGCGAAGCGATTCGGCCCGGCCAGCGCCTTCACCAAACAAATCGTGAAATTGTCAACCGTTGCCGATTTCGAGAAAATTCTCGAAAATTATTGTTTTTGGCGCCGTCAATTCCTGGACGAGACAGGCCAGCTCAAGCCCAAGTTCCGTCCTCCTCCGCTGGAGGCCTCGTTCATGCGCGAGCCATCGGTGGCTGGACGGGAGGAAATTCCGGTGCCCAAAGGCCCGGTGGAGCTCTGGTAAGGCAAATCGGCCACAAATGCGTAATGAACGGTAATAGTCCTAAACAAACCCAGCCATGGAGACATGATTTAGGTTTGACTGAACTTCTTGTTGAAACGTTCTGAACATGGCATAGTATATCCGGTCAGCGGGGCGTCCCGCGATCATGTGGGGGCAATAATTTATGGCCTTAAGCATTCTTGGCAAGCGCATGGCAGCAGGCCTGGCGGCGATGGCCCTGATGTCGCCGCACATGCTCGGGGCCGGGCAGGTTGGCCTGGTCAAAATTGACGGGGCGATTGGGCCCGCCACCGCCACCTACATCAGCCGCGCCGTTGATGAGGCCGCCGCCGCTCAGGACGCCTGCCTCATCATTCAACTGGACACTCCGGGCGGCTTGCTCGATTCCACCAAGGAAATCGTCGAGAAACTCCTCAGTGACGCTGTTCCCACTGTCGTATATGTCGCCCCGGCCGGTTCCACCGCGGCCAGTGCCGGGACTTTCATCACCCTGGCGGCTGATGTGGCCGCCATGGCCCCCGATACCACCATTGGAGCCGCCCATCCGGTTTCGTTCACCGGCGGCGATGAAGGCGGCAGCAACGACGTGCATCGCACAAAAATGGAGAACTACGCCTCCAGTTACATCGACACCATCGCCAGCAAACGCGGGCACAACGTGGCATGGGCCAAGGCCGCAGTGCTGCAAAGCGCCTGCACCAACGCCGAGGCGGCCCTGCGTTTGAAAGTAATTGACATCATCGCTCCGGACATGCCCAGCCTGCTGAAACAACTGGACCAGCGCCACGTCGGCCAAACCATCTTGCACACCGCAGGGGCGCAAGTCGTGGAAATCCCCATGGCGGTGCGCGAGAAGATCTTCCAGATGCTGTGGCATCCTGAAGTCATGTTTGTCCTGATGCTCGTGGCCATTTACGGGATCATCGGCGAGTTGAGCAATCCGGGGGCCATCCTGCCGGGAGTGGCGGGGGCGGTGGCCCTGATACTTGCCCTCTATATGAGCACTATTCTGCCCATTAACATCGCCGGCCTGGCCTTGATCCTCCTGGCGGTGGCCTTGTTTGTCATTGACGTATTTGCCGTGACCCACGGCGTTTTGACCGGCGGGGGAATCATCGCCTTTTTCCTGGGGTCGATCATGCTCTTCGACCGTAATCCGGCCTTTCAGTTGTCCCTCGGCGTGATCATTCCGGCCACGGTCCTGACGGCGGCCTTTTTCCTCTTTATCATCGGGGCCGGGCTGCGCGCCCAGTTCCTGCCCGCCAAAACCGGGCCGCAAACCATGCTGGGCAAAACCGCGGCGGCCCTGACCGCCATCGACCAGGCCGGCGGCCAGGTCATGATCGACGGTGAATATTGGAAGGCTGTCAGCCAAATCCCGCTGGCCAAGGGGGCGGCGGCGGAAATTGTCGGAATCGAAGGGCTAACCCTGCACGTCAAACCTAAATCCTGAAACACTTATGGAAAATAATCAAATGCACTTCGCGGTCAACTTCCTGGTCTGGCTTGTGCCGGCCATCATCATTCTCTCCATCGTCCTCCCCTCCGCCATGCGCATCCTGCGCGAATACGAGCGCGCCGTGGTCTTTCGCCTCGGCAAACTCATCGGGGCCAAGGGGCCGGGCCTGGTGTTCCTCATCCCGGTGGTGGACCGCATGGTGCGGATGGATTTGCGCGTCATCACCATCAACGTCGCCAAGCAGGAGGTCATGACCCGCGACAACGTGCCCGTCACAGTGGATGCCGTCGTTTATTTCAAAATCGTTGACCCGGAGGCGGCGGTGGTGAAGGTGGAGAATTTTTTGCAGGCCACCTCGCTCATCGCCCAAACGACGCTGCGCAGCGTTTTGGGGCAGAGTGAACTGGACGAATTGCTGGCCCATCGCGAAATGATTAATCGCACCCTCCAGGAAATCATCGACGGCCACACCGGCCCGTGGGGAGTGAAAGTCACCGCCGTGGAAGTGCGCGACGTGACGCTGCCCGACACCATGAAGCGGGCCATGGCGAGCCAGGCGGAAACGGAACGGGAACGGCGGGCCAAAGTCATCAACGCCGAAGGTGAATTTCAGGCCGCGGAAAAGCTGGTGCAAGCCGCCGCCATGATCGCCACCCAACCCATTGCGCTGCAACTGCGCTACCTGCAGACCATCAATGAAATTTCCGGCGACCGCAACACCGCGACCATCATTCCGCTGCCCATAGAACTGTTCACCCCGTTTCTGAAGAAGCCGACGCCGTGAGCTTGGACACAGCCAGCAGAGCAACGGCAGTCCGATTGACTGAGGATAGTTTGGTTGTTGATTTGGCCGATGGACGCGCCGTTTCTGTGCCGCTGGCCTGGTATCCCCGATTGTTGTGGGGTTCTACGAATGAACGCGCCAAAAACTGTCAATAGTGAGGACTGATAAACATTAAGGGCGAAGTGGGAAGGGAGGTTTCCTTCCGGTAGAACGTTGTTGTCCGAGTAAAGAAAACAACGAACCGAAAGGAAACCGTATGACAACGAAGTTAATGGCTGGAATCGATCTGCATAGCAACAATTTGTTTTGCGCGAGGGTGGATCTGGAGGGCAAGCGGGTCTTTGAGAAGAAGCTGCCGTGCGACTTGGAGAGCGTGGTTCAGGCGCTCAAACCGTTTAAGAAACGCCTGGAGAGAATCGCGGTGGAATCGACTTACAACTGGTATTGGCTGGTGGACGGATTGCAGGACCACGGCTGGCGGAGATGTTGCGCCTGAACATTTTGCCCACTGGTAATATATGCGACCGGGCCTTGCGTCCGGTGCGGGATTTGTTGCGGCGGCGGATGGGCTTGGTGCAGAAGCGCACCAGTTTGGTGCTGAGCCTCAAGAGTCTGCATACGCGCATGACCGGCCGGGACTTGGGCACGGGACGGATCAAGGGTATCCGTATAGCTAAACCCATCTAGGCGCACCGCGGCGGCGGTGGCACAGTAGGGCGATGGAAAACTCGTTGCCTGTTCATAAACACTCGACTCCCGCGCAGCGGGAGAAAATCCTTCAAGCCTATCAGCGGAGCCAATTGACCCAAAGGGAATTTGCCCGCGATGCTGGGATCGGCGTCTCGACGCTGGCCGCCTGGCTGCGGAAGGCGGCGGTCAAAGGGGAGAACCGTCCTTCATTCGTGGCCGTGCCCAATTTGTTGCCGGCTCCGTCCACCGGACCCGCCTATCGTCTGCAATGGCCCGGGGGCTTGAGTCTGGAGGTTCGCTCCGGCTTTTCCACCGGGGAACTGGCCGCCTTGTTGCAACTGCTTCCCACCGCATGATCCCGCTCAGTCCGGCCACGCGGATTTATCTGGCGGCGGGCGCAACGGATCTGCGCCAGAGTTTCGAGGGGTTGGGCGATCTGGTGGCCCACCAGTTCCAAGAGGATCCGCTGAGCGGTCATCTTTATGTTTTCACCAATCGGAGGAAAAACCGGGTCAAGCTGCTCTACTTCGACGGGACGGGAACATGGGTCTGCGCCAAGCGCCTGAGCCAAGGCTCTTTTGCCTGGCCCAAGACCACCGAACCGGGAGCGTTGCGCATGGCGGCCCAGGAGTTGACGCTGTTGCTGACCGGGATTGATTTGGAGCAGACGCGGCTGCGGCCATGGTGGAGAAAGGCGGCCTGAATAAAAAAGTTGAAAAAAAGTAATAAATAGTATTGACTACTGACCGGGGGCCGCGTATAACACCCGCGTCTTAAATGATTGCGCTCGATTCACTGTCCGCAGAAGCCCGCCAGTTCGTCCAGGACTTGCAGGGCGAAGTCGGGCGTCTGGCCCAGGTCGTCCGCACCAAGGATCAAATCATCGAACTGCAGGACCAGAAAATCCGCCTGCTCAACCTCCAGCTCTGGGGGCCCAAAGGCGAAACCATTTCCCCGGCGCAAACCGCGATGCTTTTCGACGAGGCCAGCGTCACCGCCGCTGAAATTGAACAGGAAGCCGGCCTGCCGACGGAGGAAAAAGAGAAGTCTCCGCCCCGGGACCGGAAACCCCGCGCCCAGCATCCCGGACGGGAGAAGCTGCCGGAGCATTTGGAGCGGCGTGAAGTGATTATTCCCTGCCATCCCAAGGACTGCCTCTGCGCCCAATGCGGAGCCGAGCGCCCGGTCATCGGCTACGACACCAGCGAGGAACTGGTGTGTGAACCGGCCACCTTTCATGTGCGCGTGACCAAGCGGGAAAGACGCGGTTCCCATTGCCGGGAGGAGCAAGGCGTGGCCACCGCCCCCGCCCCGGCCAAGATCGTGCCCAAGAGCAAGCTTTCCGACGAATTTATCATCGAGGCGCTGGCCAAAAAGTTCCAGCAACACCAGCCGGTCTATCGGCAATGCGCGGTCCTGGCCGAAAACCACGGCATTGACCTGAGCCGGGCCACCCTGACCTCGGCCCTTCTGGCGGCAGGCGACTTGCTCAGAGCGGTGGTGCGGGCCCAGGCCGATGAACTTCGCCACACTTCCTATCTGCAAGCCGATGAAACCCCGGTGCCGGTGCAAACGGGTGAAACACCCGGACGCAACCACCGGGCCTATATGTGGGAATACAGCCGGCCCGGCGGGCCGGTCGTATTCGACTTTCAAATGGGGCGGGGGCGCGAAGGCCCGGAGAGGTTCCTCACCGGCTTTCGCGGCACGTTGCAATGCGACGGCTGCGCGGCCTATGACAAACTGGGGGAAGACATCCACTTTGCGGGCTGCCTGGCCCACGCCCGGCGCGGTTTTGTCGAGGCCAACAAACTCTCGCCGCAAAACCCGCTGCCAGTGGAGATCGTTGCCACCATGGGCCAGCTTTACGCGGTGGAGGAAAAAGCCCGGCAAGAGAACTTGGGGCCTGCGGCCCGACACACCCTGCGCCAGGAACAGAGCGCGCCGGTCATGGCGGCGTTGCAAGCGCGGTTGGTGGAAATCCGCGGACAAATCCCGCCCGGAGGCAAGCTGGCCGAAGCGTGCGACTACACCCTCAACCAATGGAGCCGTCTGGAGGTCTTTTTGAATAACGGCGAGGTGGAAATCGACAACAACTGGTGCGAGGGGGCCATGCGTCCGCTGGCGCTGGGACGCCGGAACTGGCTGCATATTGGCAGCGCGGAAGCCGGCCCTAAAATCGCGGCCATTGCTTCCATCGTCGAAACCTGCCGACGATTGGATATTAACCTGCGCGCCTATCTCAAAGATGTGCTGCCAAAACGGGGGGGTGGCCGGCCAATCGCGTTGCCGAGTTGACACCGACCGCGTGGAAAGCGGCCCAAACCAAAAGATCCTGACATTGACCACAGACTACAACCCCGTCGGAACTTTGCCTACACGGGCTTGGTAAGACGGATACGATCAAGGGGCTGGAGCCCCAAGACGCGGAGAAGTTATTTGAGCATCCGGCCGACCAATTGATCACGCGGCTGGATTTGCAACTGGTGGAGCAATTGGGCCAGAGCATTAAGACCATCGAGGCGGCGATTCTGGCCACAGTCAAGAGTCTGCCGGACTATCAGGTGCTGCAGACGATGCCTGGGGTGGGTAAGATTTTGGGCATGACGATCACGCTGGAGACGGTCGATCCCAAGCGTTTCGCCAGCCCGGGAGACTACGCCAGCTACTGCCGGTGCGTGGACAGCCGGCGCCTGTCCAACGGCAACAAGAAAGGGGAAAACAACGGCAAGTGCGGCAACAAATATCTGGCTTGGGCCTTTGTGGAGGCGGCCAACCTCGCCCAGCGCCACGACGCGGCCTGCCGGAGGTTCTACGACCGCAAGAAGGCGCAGGTCAACGGGATCGTGGCGACCAAGGCGCTGGCCTGCAAACTGGCCAAGGCCGCCTGGCACATGATGAGCCGGAACACCCACTACGACGCCGGGCGGATGTTTCCCGGAGTCAAGAAATAGATTTAGGGAGAGCGGGGGCAAGCCAGCACAAGTGTGTGGCAACAAGCCCGCCAGGACTGATTGGATGCGCCCGCTCTCCCGCTCCAGCAACGAAAATGGCTGTGGAGATGGATTTAGAGGCGATTCGACCGCGCCGTGAGTCAACAAGGTGTTGGACTGGTCCGGCCCGTGCGGCCCAGGAACCACTCTTCTTGAAAACTGAATGAACACGGCCCGGCACTGAACGTTTTCTGGACTCGGAACACCGAGTTGGGCGCGGGGCCAAAGAGGGGAGAAAGACGGCTTTTAAGGAAAAGACAGGGAAAGCCGCCAATCTCGCGCTAGAACCTGATGGGTGACTGAACGGATCGCTTCGCCAGGAAGCGAAACGGAATCACGCGAACGAAATGAAGGGATTGAATGCGGCCTGTAAAGACGCATTTAGCGGCCCAGGAAGGCTCAATGTAGAAAATTGAGGACAGCAGCGTTTTATCTGTTGACACAACGCCCTAATGGGTGACACCGGCCGGCAAAAAGTGCAAATCTCAAGGACTGACACCGGCCTGACGCCGGCCTGGCGCGCCAACACTAGTGTCCAAATTAGCTTCTGAAAAAAGCTGAAAAGGGCCTCCGTTTCTGATGAAGATGAGGGTGAAATTGAAACCACAACCCATCATCCACGGAGGTCCCAAATGATTCGAACCGGC
>JBEKDI010000023.1:0-57844 GCA_050014435.1 Verrucomicrobiota bacterium
AACTCATCGCTGCCGAAGCGTTCGCCCAGCACCAAACCGGTTTCGCCGACGACCAGTTCAAACAGGTTGAGTTTTTCCTGGAGAATCGCCAGCAGGTGTTCCTGCAACGTTCCGGCTTGAACAAAATTGTAGATATGAACCGGGTGTTGCTGTCCAAGGCGATGCAAACGTCCGATGCGCTGCTCGATCTCCATTGGATTCCACGGCAGATCGAAGTTCACGAGGCGATGGGAAAATTGCAGGTTGCGGCCCTCGGTGCCGCTGTGGGTGAGCAGCAGCGCGCCCCCGCGCTTGCGAAATTCCTCGGTGATGGGCTGGCGTTCGGGGGCCGGAGTGGAGCCGTTGATGACAAAAGTTTCCACCTTGGCGCGGCGCAGAGATTCCGCCAACGCCGCCTGCGTTTCCAGAAACTGGGTAAAGACGACCACGCCGCCTTCGCCTTGGGCCAGAGGTGGAATCAATTCGCATTTCCGGCGCCAGCTTTTTTCGAGAGGCGCCTGTTCACGCCAGATGTCGGCAGCATGGGTATCCGGAAATTTTTCGAGCGCAGTTCGCCACGCTGCCGGACTGCTGCCGGCGGTTTGCAAGAGCAAACGGCCCCAGAGATTGGATTGGCTGGCGGGGAGTTGTGAAAGCCGCGCGCGCAATTCGCCGTCCCATTGCTCCCAGAACGCCCGCTCGCTTTCTTCCGGTTCAAAAAGGACAGTCTCGGCCCGGCGCGGCGGAAGTTTCAGGCCGGCTGTGGCGCGGGTGTTGCGGATCATGACTTGGCCAAGCAACCGGCGCAGTTCCTCGGGTGCGCGGGGCTGGCGCGGTCGTTTGGGGTCGAGGAAGCGCGCGCGAAATTCCTTGGGCGAGGGCAACTGCCCCGGCTGGAGCAGGGTGACAAGGTTGTAGAGTTCTTCGAGGGAATTTTGCACCGGGGTGGCGGTGAGCAGCAGCAAAAAATGGCGTGGCAGCGCATTGACAGCCTGCCAGGCCTGCGACTCGCGGTTGCGCAGATAGTGCGCCTCATCCACAATCAGAATGTCCCAATGCACCTGCCGGGCGATCTCCAGTTGGGCGGGCTGTTTGAGGGTGTGAAGACTGGCGACAATGCCGGGGTTTTCGCGCCAGAATTCTTGAGGGTCCCCGCGCGATCCGGCGTGGTTGGTGGTGACCGTGGCCAGACCGAATTTATCGGCCAACTCCTCCTCCCACTGGTCCACCAGTGACGGAACGGTGAGCACGAGAAATCGTTTGACCATGCCGCGCGTCAGTAACTCCTTGATCACGAGGCCCGCCTCAATTGTTTTGCCCAGACCCACTTCATCGGAAAGCAGGGCGCGACCACGCAAGGGGCCAAGCACACGCAAAGCGGTGCGGATCTGATATTCCAGCCGCTCAATGCGGCAATGCGGCAAACAGAGCAAATCGTCCGATTGATTTGAGACCCACCAAAGATCCGCGCGTTCGCAGAGAAAGAAGTTGCGCAAATCCGTCAGGGGGAATGCGGTTTCTTGCAGCGCGAGTGCCGGCATTTCAAAACGCACCGGGAGTGGAGGCAAATCCCGCTGCTGGCGGGGTGATGGCGAATCCGGGGTGGAGGACTTGAGCGTGGCCCTGGCTTCAGCAGCTTTCTTTGCCTCCAGCGCCAGGCGCGCCTCCGCTTTTCGTTGCTCAAGATGGCGCCGCATCTCCGCGAGCCGTTCCATGTTCTCCCGCCGCCGGGCCATTTCTGCCTCGCGCTTTTGTTCCCTTCGCATCAACCTGCGTTCGTGCGTTTCAAAGTCTGCAAAGGCTTCAGGAGGCAGCTCCCTCATTATTCGCCCCAGCGGGGAGAACTGTAACCGTAGCGCCTGAGCCATCGCCACGATGGTGTCCTCAATCCAGCGGTAGGCCGCTTCATTTGGACCAAAGGGCAGCTCCTGAACACGGACAGGTTTGTTTGTGCCGGGTTGCGTTCTGATCCAAAATGCCGTGAACGTATCGCGGCGAGTGGGGAACTGGTTGAGCCAGCGTTTCAGCGCCGAACGAACTGAATTGAGGTGATGGGAAGAAACAGCCGCATCTCGTTGGCCATTCTTTTCCACCTCCCAAGTTAACTGGTCCACGCCCGTGCAACGCACCCGGCCAACAGCGGCGGCTTCCATGGAACCCGGCGCTGTCCAGGCAAATTCCGCGAAGCCATTTATTTGGTCGAAAGTGACACAAAGGTTGAGCAGAGAAGACGCTTGATCCCGCGCCTCGGCCAATCCCGGCAGCGGTGGCTGTCGGTGTGTCCGGCTGGCGCGTGGCTGGCGCGGTGGGGCGGAGTCCGGCATGGCAGTCACGATTCAGCTTTCAAATATCCGAGATGAAAATTGCCAGTTGTTCCTCGGTCTTGACCTCATCCAGCACCCCGAGGATTTTGCGGGACCCGTCTTCGACCCCAATGAGCAACCGTCCGCCCGCGCCATTTGCAAATGCGACCAGCGTTCGCATTACCTTTTCCGGCGAGGAAAGGTCGCGTTTGAATTCCAAAGCATCTCGCTCGTGCTGGCGAATGATCTCAACAAGGTCGAACACGCTCGGAAACATACTCGGAAGCGCATCATCAAATCAAGCTTCCGTCTTTCTCTTGCGCCTATGGTTTGCGTGGAACCGTAGGGATTAGAACTTGCATCTGCCACTCAAACCGGCTCTGGCATTCCAATGGGCGGCGGATCATCACACCGAGGTCACAGGGCCGCCCATCAAGTTCCTCAAATTCCATTCGCATACCAAAAGTCAGCCTAAAAACATCTCTGTCAATCATAGCATATTCTTTTTGCTTTGAAAAAGTATCGTGTACAGTATAGGCTGCGTCAGTAAACAACCCCGGAGCAAGCTCCGGGGCATTGACGCATGAGAAACAAAACGAACGAAGCAAGCTTCGCGGTATCAACCGGGAAGGCAAAGGCCTGATGAAACGCAAGAATCTGACACTCGAAAATGCCCGAATAAATGCGGCCCGGTCGGTTGGAGCCCGCAAGCGGGAACTGAACGCGCGTCACCTGCTGCTCCATTTGGACCAACTTGACCACGCCTCCCCTGAGGATTTAGCGGCTCTGGTCGAATATGTCCGGGCGGGAACTTGGAAATCACTTTACGGACACGACCGCCGCATGTATTTGCTGCTGCAGGCTGGGGTTGTAAATTATAAGGAACAAACCAAAAGGCTGGCAACACTGACGATGGGGAAGGGGGAATCAAAGGTGGCGATGGATGACTACAGGTTGGAGATCGAGCAACGCATGCACACCCACCTCGATCCCCGGTGCCTGGTCACCCGCAAAGGAAACCGGATATTCGTGGATATCGTCGGCGCATTTTCAGAGAAGGAATTGGACCACCTGGCGCGTGGGGCGAAGCGTGTTTGGGAGTGGGAAGCCGCTTGATCTGCGTGACGTTGTAAGTTTGCAACGTCTAGTCCCGCTTTTGGGTGGGAGGACAATGCTATGCTGGACACCGGACTTTCCAGTGTCGACTTTTGAGTGAATGGTTCTTCTGGACGGGGGAGTTTCGAGGCTCGCCTTTTGGCATATTTGGTTTATTGACGTTGGCTTGACTTTTCCCTCAAACAGTTCAACCTCCATGCATGAGGCCGCCACCGATACGGTGGGACTTCTGAATTTGGTTCAGACGTCGCTCCAAGCTCCGGGGTACTTGGAGGGGACTGGAGGTGTGTCAAGTCTATGAATGTTCTTCCTCTTAGCGCGTCTGAATGGGGTTCAGAAGGTCGTGAGTTCAAATCTCACCGCCCCGACCATCTTTCTAAGATGGAAAACTCCTATTTTCAATCACTTACGTCGGAAACTCGCGAAACCCGGAAGCGTGACTTGTCGAGAGTTGACGGGGAAAAATCGAGGCTTGACGTGACGACAAATGACGATAAGCTGGACGACAAATGACGACAATCAGAGGGTGCCTATGTTAACGCAACGCACCATCGCACTCAGAGGGCAAAAGGTCATCGAAGTTGAGTTCGGCTTGGTCAACGGGAGCCGGAAACGGGGATACTTCAAGACGCCCAAGGATGCAAATGATGCGATAAAAAAGTTCGAGAGAGATGTTAAGGCGGCAGGGGTTTGGTGGGCGCATACTCCCGAAGCTGACCGATTGACGATTCAGGCCGTTTGCCAAAAAATCGAAGAGGCGGAACTGACGTTAAGCGGCGTGTGGGAAGAATACCAGCAGTTGAAGAACGAGCAGGACGCCCAAAACAGCGATAAGATCACGCCCACACCTTACGACGAGGTGGTCGAACGCTGGGCAGAGCGCAAGCGCGCGACGGGGAAAAGCGAGCGGTATATCATGCATGCAAAGGCGGATCTGCTGAAATTCGCCGAGGGTCAGGAAAAGAAGCCAATCCACGAGTTTACGGCGAGTCAACTCGAAAAGTGGCTACATGTCCAAAAAATCAAGAAACCTGGCAGGGAATTTGGAAAACCATGGGGCCTGTCGACCAAACGGACGTGGATGAGTCTTTTCCACGGACTCTGGGATTGCGCCATCGATCTCGGATTTGCGGCCATAAACATTGTTGACAGGATGGAACCTGTGGCTCAACCGGCTCGAATCAAGAAAATCTACACCAACGCGCAGACGATGCAGACGCTGGCGGGGTGTTTGGCTGAAGAAGCCACGAAGCTTTACCTTATCGTCCCGGTTCTGGGGTTTTTCGGCTGCATGCGCCCTTATGAAATTCTTTCCGAACGAGCCAGAGAGCGGAAGCTGCCCAAAGAAAAATGGTTTGGATGGCATTTCATCGATCTCGACAATGCACAAATCAGTGTCACCACCGACATCGCGAAAAAGGGAGACGAACGCGTCATCAGCCTGCAGCCGATGGCTGTGGAGTGGTTGCGGTTCTGCAAGAAGCTCGGGTGCGTCATCCCGCCCGTGGGATACGCTGATTTGAGCACCTGGGTATTCGACCGCATTGGAATGGCCGTAGAGGATCGAATCCGAGACGGCGCTCGACACAATTGCGCCACTCACCTCCGCGCCATTTACGAAAACGACTACCTGGTGATTCGGGACTTGGGTAACTCGGTTCGAACTCTCCTGAAAGATTATGCTGACCTGCTGGTGCCGAAAAGCGTGTCCCTTGACCACTGGCAGATCACCCCCGAACGCCTGGAAGAATACATGAAAACGCGAGAATGGAAACGCGTGCTCAGAGAGGCACTTGAACGTAAGGCTAACGCCTCTTCTTCGTCCACTCCAAAACCGTCGGCCAATGAAACCGGAAAAGACGCGCATTAAATCGGGAACACGGAAGGCCGTCGTGCTTTATCTTGAGCAGCACCGTATCAGGTGCGCATCGGAGACGCCAAGCCACTTCGTCCACTGTAATGAGGACGCGGCCGGCATCCTTGTCGGCTTCCGTGGGTTCCCTTTGTGGCGCATCTGCCATGGCTCATTTTAGGTCGGTGACATGCTAATTGCTTAAGGGTGAGCTTACCTTGAGGTGACTGCATCTGCTGGTCCCACATAGCAGGGAGTGTCTTCTAAGCAGTGGGTCGTGGGTTCGATTCCCGCCGGGCGCGCCATTCATAAATGGCCTATGTCCAAGGACATAGGCGGATTTCAGGGCGTCTTCCGGTTGTTGGGAAATCGCCAAAATCGGCTGATTTTGGGGCCATCACGCCACCCATCACGGCACGACTGACAAGCTTTACTCATAAGCAGGCCCGTCCCCACGGACCTAAAATGTTTTTGTGAGTGAATTGGCATTACTTGAGCCGAAGGCGGCGGAGGTTCCCCAGCCGCCGCCAAAGGCCCAAAAGGCGGAGAAAACACCGCCCCGATACAAGCAGGTCGAAACCGGGATTTACCGGTACAAAGCGGCCGACGGCAGCGTCACGTGCCACAAGCGTCCCACCACCGACGGCACAAGACCCAAGCATTATTCGCGCCGCACTTGAGTGAACCCCTTCTTCGAGAGCATGTATCCCATCAAAGGGGGTTGAATGATCGGATTCCGGCCATGATTGCAAAGCCACTCATGTCCTTGCTTGATTTTACAGAGGCCGAGATTTGCTAAACCGTTGGACCCTAGTACCCGGAATATCCGTACTTTTGACAGCTATAACGCAAAATACGCATTTTCAACGCTTTATGCTGATTTTTTGACCGCCTTTGCCGCATTTTGCCGATTTAAATATTTATCGATTTCGCAGGGTTCCCGCCCAAAAGGGTAGCACCCTGGCATCCGGGTAGCACCAATCCATGAGCCGTTAAACCAAAACGCGCGAACTCGCCGGACACCAGCTCATAAATCAGTCGGGAAAAATGAAGGAAAAAATGCAAATCGAGCCAGCGTGAACAGAAGGTGCCTGAAGGGACAAGAATCTTCGACAGCCCGAGGCTTCCGTCTCGCCAACCACGGCTGTTGATGAGAAGATTTCCCGGTTATGCCCATCGAGCCATTAACGGCCGGCGCAGCGGTGGTGGCTGCCTTTACGCATCACACGCTCCAAGACCTCCTTTTCCATGATGCTGGAGGCGAAGCGGCGTCGCTTTCCCACGGTTTCAAAAGGCTGATCATGGACAAGGTTCGGCTGGCCCAAGGCAAACTCCCGCACAATCAGGATCTTCGCGACGCCAGCCTCCAGTCTTGTCGAGCCGCTGCTTTCATTTTTGGCCATGCCCTCGGCCATAAGTTGGAGCCGAAGCTGCCGTTAGTGCCTGCTCTGCTGGAACATGTGAGGAGCCGCACGCTCTTCGATCAACCATTGGTGCAGATTCGCCAGACGGCGGACCAACCCAAGGCGGACTGGATCAATCGGCTGCTTCGTGCTTGCGAGGAAGGCCGTGATTTCGAATCGTTTCACGATGAATTCGTGCTTGATGAACACGAAATGGACATGCTCCTCCGCCCTCAAATTGACACTACCGCCGGAAGGTCGATCCATGCCGCGTTTCAAGAATGGGCGGACCGCGTCATCGGCAAGGAGAACCAGCCTGCCAACTTTCGGGATTATCTCGCCGATGGATTTCCTCTCGAAGATGGTGAGCCGGGGTGCCTCACGTTTTTCCAAACCTACTGCCTGGAATTCAAGGAGCACGTAAAACACAGCCACACCCTGGAGGCAATCCTCACCACGGACATGCTGGCTGCGCTGAAGGATGGAGTTCGCGAACTCGTTGCAGGGCAGGAGAAGTTTGCGGCCCGGCTTTCGCGCCTTGATCAACTCGATGCGCGCCTCACCTCTGTCGCATTGACAAATTGGATTGATCCAAAACTCTTGAGGATCGAGAGTCTTCTCATCGAACATGCGCAAGCCAGCGCCAAGGCTCATCAAGAAACTCAAGAAATGATATCCCGCGTTCCAGGTGCCCTCGTCGAAGAACTTGAACAGCGCGGTATCATTCCACCTGCGGCAGGGCAGGCGCCCAAGGCTATTTCGGCTGTTCACCAATTGCCGGCGGCACCGGCGGCATTCACGGGACGCGAGGAAGAATTGGGCTATCTGGAAACGGCTCTGGCGAAACAGGGCAACATCGGCGTCGCGATTTCGGCGTCGGGAGTGGGAATTCAGGGGATGGGCGGCGTTGGCAAAACGGCGCTGGCCACGGTGCTCGCCCATCGGCTCAAGGACAAATACCCGGACGCTCAGATTTGCCTGAACTTGCGCGGTTTTGACCCAATGGGCCGTAAACCGATGCCGCCGGCTGAGGCCATTCAAAGCATCATCCACTGCTTTCAACCAGAAGCCAAATTGCCAGAAACGACAGAAGATTTGACGCCGATTTACAACTCCGTGCTCAACGAAGCTGGGCGCGTTCTTCTGTTTTTGGACAATGCCGCCAATGCTGGACAGGTCCAACTGCTCTTACCGCCGCCCAACTGCCTGCTTCTGGTCACATCCCGCAACCAATTCTCGTTGCCTGGACTGGTGACGCGAAACATCGACTGTCTGCCGCCGGAGAAGTCTCGGGAACTGTTGCTCAAGATTTCCCCGCGTATCAAGGGTCATGAAGCCACTGCCGCCGAGATCTGTGGCCATTTGCCGCTAGCCCTGGAGATCTTTGCCGGTGTGGTCAGCGATAAAACTCTGCATCCGGTGAAAGAATTGGTGGCCCGGCTCCGCAAAGAGGACATGAAGCTCGGACAAGTGGAAGCCGCCTTCCAAGTCAGTTACGCCCTGCTGGAGGAACCTTTGCGCGGCTGCTGGTTGTTGCTGTCTATTTTTCCAGCCAGTTTTGATCTGCCCGCCGCCGCCGCAATTTGGGGAATGGAGACAAAAGTGTCACGTGACATAATGCAGACGCTGCTGAAGGGGAGCTTGGTAGAGACTGATGAAGCGAGAATACGGTTTCGCCTGCACGACTTGGTGCGCCGGTTTTGCAATGGAAAAATGAACGATGCGGAACGCGACACCGCCATGATGCGTTACGCCAGACATTACGAAAGGGTCGGACGAGTGGCCAATCAACTTTATCACAAAGGCCGCGACGATGTGCTGCGGGGCTTGGAACTCTTCGACCGTGAGCGCATTCACATCGAAGCTGCCTACGAGTGGTTGGTGCCGAAGCGCGACGAAGCCGCCGCGGCCCTACTCATAACGCTTGTGGACGCGGTCGTTTTTACCGGCCTAATTTTGCGCTTCCATCCCCGCCAAAGCATCCGCTGGTTGGAAGCCCAGCGCGGAGCTGCCCGCATCACAAAAAACAGGTCGGCGGAAGGCTGGGCACTGGGCAACCTTGGGATCGCCTATTCAGACTTGGGCGAACCGAGGCGCGCCATTGAGTGTCTGGATCAGGCGCTGGTGATCACCCGCGAGATGGGCTACCAGCAAGGCGAAGGAAAGATTCTTGGCAATCTTGGCCTCGCCTACTTGGCCTCGTCAGAGGCATCCAAGGCCATCGAGTTTTACGAACGACAATTGGTCATCACGCGTAAATTGGATGACCAGCATGGCAAAGCCAACGCCCTGGGTGGTCTTGGCAATTCCTATGCCGACTTGGGCGAGATGAGCAAGGCACTCGCGTTTTACGATCAGGCGCTGGTGATTCACCGTGCGATGGGTGACCGGCGCGGCGAAGCCACAGATCTGTATGACTCCGCGCTCGTTTTGAACCAACTGGGCGATCTCGTCCAGGCTATTGCCCGTGCCGAGGCGGCGCTGAATATCTGCGAGGCCATCGGACACCCTCGTGTCGATGAAATCCGCCTCTTGCTTGAGCAGTGGAAGGGAAACCAGTAAATATGGTCAATGATGTGCTGTTGATTGGGCCACCGGGGACGGGGAAGTCGATGCTGGCCAAACGGCTGACCACCATTTTTCCGCCGTTGACGCTGGAGGAGGCGCTGGAGACGACCAAAAATCACAGCATCGTCGGCCTGTTCAAGTCGGGGCAGGCGCTGGTCACGCGGCGTTCTTTTCGCATGCCCCACGCACGGCCAGCGACGCCGGGTTGCCGTTGACAAAACGTATGATCCGCAAGCCTTCTGGCCGCCGCTTGAGACTACTGTGGAGTTCCCCCGCAAATTTGCCCTCCAAGAGGACTTTTACCCAAGGTGACCGTCTTTTCCAAGGGCTCCGAAAGGGGGTGCCCTGCGTCCTGAGAGCAGGAGCTTTTGCTCTGGCTTCGCTCCCTGCCGCCCTCAGTCCGTGCTCCGCAAAACCGCGTGTCTCGGACAATTCAGGACGTGAAGCGGAGCGCAGTGAGGGCGCCAGCAGGTGGAGCGGTTCACTGGCAGAGCTGGAATGGCGAGGTGTCGGCGCGGATTGAATTGGCTGAGTCACGCCCCCTGGCGCCGGCGGTTTGCGACTTTGCCAGGGCAGACAGGCGGAAAAGCAAAGTTGGCAGTCTGCGGCCGCTCCTTTGCGCCAGAAGCTGATTTCAGGCGTTCAACCGGATTCCGCTGAAATTCTGTTGGCACTGGCTCACGGCGTGTTACGATTCCCTCGAAAAAAAGGCAAATGGCGGCTTTTACAGGCGAGATTGAAATGGAAATACCTGTCGAATTCAACGGCAAGCGAGAAAAGGCAAAGGGGTCCTTTGCTCAGCCCGCCGATTTTGGCTTCGCAGAAACATGGCGAAAATCCCTTGGCGACGACCAGAATCCGCTCCGTGTCGATTCCGTTGCGTTTGCACAGCTTGCCATCAAGCGCTTCGAGGCGTCGTCCGCACTCGGCATTTACGCCAACAGTTTAACAGATTTTAACGATCACATCGCGAGCAATCCAAAAATTGAAGTCGGTGGCTTTATCGTTCTTCGAGGTGTTTGGTTTCCTGATTCTGAGATCATCGGATTTAGCCATTTCAGGAGAACATGGTGCAACAAGATCATTCTCGATTATTTGGGAGCGCATCCGTTTATTGTCCGCCCTAAGGAGGATTCAACCCATAAGGTCCGAGGAGTGGGCGTTGCATTGCTTTACTTCATAACGCAGATTGTCAAGCAGGAGAACTGCACGGCGCTGTGGGGAGAAGCAACCAGTTCGTCTGCGTCATTTTACCAATATATTTTCAAATTGGAACGTGTAGAAGATTTGATTTTTGCACCCAGAGAGAACCTCATTGCATTTGGAGAAGAACGTGAGCAAGAGTGGTCAACGGCAAGCGAGATTATCGCCGCCGCGAACCAGCCATTGGATAAATTATATGCTCTAGAAGTCGAAAACCCTCCTTTCGTAGGAAGCAAAACAGCCGTGTTTAACCCATCCAAAAGATTAGCGTATCGCTTTTTGAAATTGCCCATCCATAAACAGAAGGAGATTGCAAAGAATCTGCATTTTGTTAAGGGTAATGCCTCTGCCCTGTCGCGCGAAGAATTAGCCGAAGCTGTTTTCAAAGGTGCACGTGAAAATGGGAACCTCTCCGGCCTGTGGACTCTGGTCGAGACAGAATATGGCGGAGGAACGCCAGAGGAAAACCCATTTGAACCAACAAAGAAACAAAGGACATGAAAATGCATAAGGATTTTTCGGAATGGTATCGGTTGGCAGGGATCGAACTGCAAAACGACGTGCTGCTCAAGCGATGGGCGGGCGTTGAAGCGTTTGAAGCTGGTCGTGACGAAATCGTTTCGCTCGTGGAATTATTCTTTGGGTTTTATGATGTAACTGAACAGTTCATTGGGAACTTTCGATCTCCGTTTCAGGCCGCTGACGCAGCGTTTCGGATGCGGGATAACAATCAAGAGTTGTCGGTTCTTGCGGGTGCAAAATTAGTGTCCGTCATGGAGGGGACTTCCATCGAGTTAGGCGATTTGGCCACTATGGCCCTTGTTTCTTGCGCGGCGCAGAATCTTCGTAGCGCTCCTTGCGTCAATGAGATACCTGAGCGTGCAACGCAACACTTAAGTCGTCGCTCTATAAGGCGAAATCAGATTCCCCTAACCACGCCTCCTGAAGGGGGCGGACCTTCACCTGAGATTGTGCAAATTCAGCGAGATCTTGCCGTCGTTGCCGAGGAATCAAACGTGCTTTGGTGGGTTTTTGGCGAATCGAGTCGCGATCTCAATAAAAGATGGTCGGAGTGTCCAGTTCCACAAGCGACACTCTTGGCAGGTAAAGAGTTGGCTGACCTTACGCGAATTGTTCCCGGGCCTGCAGCAGCAGCGGCGCTGCTTGACAGAGTAGTAAAGTGCGCAAAAGCAAGACCGCCTGTTCATGTGTTGGTGAAAGATGCGATTGCTGAGTTGCCGAAGGATTGGCGACAGAATTTCGTCAAAAACTATTGTCCGACCAGATTGCTGAACCTATGTCCGGTATCGCATGGAATCAAAATGTCCGTGGATTTAGCGGACGGGGATGCCTGGGTTCAAGCATTCGCAAATTCCGCGAAGATTCAACACGGTGGCAAAATTGCTCCGCATCTGCTGGCGTATCAGATTTTTGTCGAGTGTCTATTTGTATCGTTCTGGGCAAAATTGAATTAAAGCTATGCCGATCACCACCAGTCCAGATATCAAAACACCTGATCAGCTTCCCGTTCCTCCTTCCGGGGCCACGGCCCCCCCCCAGTCGGTCGCCATTGTGGTTCCTGAATTAATTACACTGCCGGCGGGGACCGAATTGGATGAATCGCAGGCTCAAACAATGGCATCTGGTCGGCCCGTTCGGCTGATTGTTATTGCAGGTGCGGTAGACTGTGGGAAAACGACCCTGTTGACGAGCCTTTATGAACTTTTCCAGTCAGGTACTGTTAGAGGAAGTCAATTCGCGGGCTGTGATACGCTTCCCGCGTTTGAAAGACGTTGCCACCTTTCCAGGGTAGACTCAGAAAACGAGGAACCTGAGACGCCCAGAACCGCTTATGACGGCCCGCACCCTCAATATCTCCATGTCAAAGTTCAGGATCAGACCGCAGCAGCGAGTCACATCGATTTTCTTTTCACGGATGTTTCAGGCGAGATGTTTGAACATGCGCGGAGTTCGACCGATGAATGCAAAAAGCTGACTTTTTTGCGGCGCGCGAGCCACTTTTTGGTTTTTTTAGACTGTGAAAAGGCAGTCCAGCCGTTGAAGCGATGGGGAATGGTTCAGGAGGCCAAATCGCTCCTTCAGTCATGTTTGGATAGTGACATGGTGGAAAGCAAATGTTTTGTCACGGTGGTTTGGGCGAAATGTGATTACTTCGAGGCCGCTAAGGATAAGAGTTCCATCAACGAGTTTATTAGGAATGTTGAGGAGGACTTCAAAGCATCATTCTGTGACCGAATACCCAATTTCAAATTTCATCGAACAGCCGCCAGGCCAACTAGGTTTCCAAACCTGAAAATGGGTTATGGGGTTAAAGAATTGCTGGGAGATTGGATTGTAAATTGGCCTCAAGGGCAGAATATGCGCCTTGCACCTCCAGTAGATAATGGAGGGCAACGTGAGAGTGAGCTTTTCGCAAAACGGCATAACGCACAAAGTGGCAACCTATGAACGGTTCAACGTCCCACAATTTTCTATTGATTGGCCTACCCGGCACCGGCAAAACCAGCTTTCTGGCCGCGCTGTGGTATGCGATTCAGCAGAAACAGTCCCCGTCCGCCCTGGTTTTGAAGAAGCTGGACGGCGACAGCGGATATTTGGACAAGATTCGCGGCGCTTGGTTGGCTTATGAGGTCGTTGGGCGGAATCCGACGGACAGTGAGACTTTCGTTTCAATGCGCCTAAAGAGCAGGACGGGAAATGATGAGGCCCATTTGACGTTTCCCGATGTGTCCGGCGAATCGTTCAAACAACAGTGGGTAAGCCGCCAGCTTACGACGAGCTACGACAAATGCTTGAGCTCGGCAAACGGCGGCATTTTGTTTATTCATCCCGAGTCTATTACACTACCGTTGCGTATCGCGGAGGTGGATGATCTGGCCGCGTTAATCGATGAAGAGGTTGCTGAGGAAATGTTAGTGCCATCTGCTGTAAAGCCTCCATCGACGCCCTGGGACATCGAAAAAGCACCGACGCAGGTTCAACTGGTGGATCTCCTTCAATTCATGATGCGGCACGAGCATTTTCAAGCTCCTTTTCGACTTGCGATTGTGATTTCGGCTTGGGATTTGGTCGCGCCTTCAGAAATCAGCCCGGACGATTGGATCGCCCAACAGTTGCCGTTGCTGAATCAGTTCTTGGCCTCAAACCCCATCAAGTTTGAAGTCGCTTTTTATGGTGTGAGCGCCCAGGGAGGCAAATATGACGCGGGAGATATGACGCCCTTGCAAAATAAACTTCCGGCAACACGCATCGAAATTGTGGGGCAAGGTGTCAAAAACGCTCACGACATCACTGAGCCACTTTTGTGGTTGATGCGGTGAGAATGACTGTGCAGAGACTGCGATGAAAAGCACTGTAGTTCAACAAACCTTGCACGGATATGCGGAAGGCCATCGGCTCTTGGATGGCTCCGTTAAACTTCCGGATGAACTGGCAAGATTAATGTTAAGGATGAGCGATCTATCGGGCAGTAACGTAGTCAGTGGCTTTGAAGAATATGTGACCGGTTACCCTCTGGAATCGGTCGATATGTATGCCCTTGCCAAAACATGGTATGCAGCGGAAATGCCTCGGCCCGGATGTGTCTGGACTCATACGCTGTTAATTCCCGGAAATATAATGGCGGAAATCTCCTTTTTAGGGGCGCTGGCATCATTGTTTATCCGTCCTCACGGCTCCGTGACTCGAGGAAAGTATTCGAAGCCTATTGAGGTCGATCTGAGCGAAGTCGTGCAGGAAGTTCTTGCGCCAAGCAATTCATTGCCCAACCAGATATTGGAGATCGTCGAAACCCTATATGGGCGGGGCAAAGATAACATTTTAATCAGTGCCCACAGTTCTCGGGGATATGAGAGCGCGATTTTTAGTGTGTGGTCGCAGCAGTGGCCTCAGTTAAGTAAAGTATTTAGCTTTTGCACGGGGGCATTGTCAGCCAGAGGATTTGGCGGTAAACCTTTTGATATTCAATGTGCTCATCCTTCACTCATTCGAGAGATAACGACGGCTATAGTAGCGAAGCAATCACAGGAAATAAGTTTACTGGTAACGAACGAAGGCCCGCACACTTCGTGGATTGACAGAGCCGCCCAAGATGCGCTCACTGCGAATGGAGGCCAGTTTCGGCAATTGTTATGGGGATTGGCTGAAGGAGCCGATCGCAAATCCTTTGGGCGATTTGCAATGATTATAGATAACCTTTTGAGCGCTTCACCAAATCTGCTATCTGAATTGCTGGGAAAGGTGGAGGAATTGTTTCCAAACCCAAATTCGGGTAATCTTCTAAAGACTACATTGTTTGGGGCAAAGCAAAGCCTGAATGAATTTAACCGCTTTGACGAAGGGGAATTGCTTGCAGCAATCGCCACCACAGATCATCCTGAAGCCTTTAGTTCCGATGGCCTTCGACTGCGGGAGAGAGGACGTGATCTTTGCCGTCTTGATCCACAATCTGCCCGGCATACCATTTCTAAGTTATTTCGTTTGCCGATCAACCAGCTTGGTGAGGACGTTATAGCTGGCATGATTGAAGCGGTTAATCCAGTGATCGCGCGCGAAATCACTTCCGAACAACCGCAGTTCTTGCCCACTCTTTTTCGTGCCAAACCAGAATTAGGAACATCCCCTGAGTTATGGATCGCAGCGGGAGACCGCAAGCGAGAGCTTTTTGAGTCACTTATTTCACATGAAAAACTAGATGACGCTTTAATCATGCAGATAGTTCAAGCCATTTTAGAGAGCGATTCCGAATCGTTGCTTCGAAGAGCGTTAGAATCCTGGGGGAAGCCAGCAGTGTTTGGAACGTTTGACTGGATAGCAAAACATGAAGGTGTTTTATCAGATCGGTCGGTTGGAGCACTAACATTTCATGTTACGAGTGTAGTTGAATGGCTGTTGGCTACGCCCGAACGTCCTCGGTGCGCTGTCATAGCAGCAGCACATATTGTAGCGCCGTATTCTTATCAGATACGTGAGTCGGACACTCAACCGTGGCTGCGCACTTTTAGAGAGCTGGTGAAAGATGGTCGCGACAAGGACTCTATTTACTTTGCAACGTTTCTCCTTGCACTTGGATTGCAAAACGCACCTCCCGTTCCATTAACTTTAATTGCAGAAACCTTCGAACGTGTGCATCAAGCAGCTTGGGATGAGGCATTGCCCGACAATGCGTGGGTTATTCTTGACCCAATAGTGCCCCATTTATGGTGGCATCATGACTGGGATAAATGCGAGCGAATGAGGAGAGGGTTGATTGAAGCATTTGTTAAAAATCATTGGCCGTCTATTCAACTTGTCGAGTGCATTCCAAACCAAGATTTACTTGTGCAGGTGGTTACCACTGCATCCAAGGTGTCAGGCGGAAAGGAAATCATCTCTGGAATTAAATGAGGGGCACGTTTACCGGAGTTGAAGGATGGAGTCAGGTCGATGATTGTGGAGGTTTCTTGGCGATTTTGCTGAAGAAATCAAAGGCAGTTTCCAGTTCATCCGCAATTTCGCTTGCGAGGATGACGGGGGGCCGGGAGCGAATCGGTGTCGGCCACGCTCTGGTCTTTGAGCCAAAAGAGGTCAAGGCTAAGCTTGTCCCGTTTGACCAACTCGGCGTAATCGTAGCAGCACACCGTATTTTCTTGAGCCGGATAGCTGCGCTGCCTGTTGCAGCGAACTGATGGAGACCCTTGCCGCCGCAGCCGCCCTTGTCGTGTAGGCTCAGACGATCCTTCATGCAACACGCCCCCCGCTTGCGCGAAAGTGGTGCAAGCCAGCTTCAATCACGAGCTGCATTCCCTTGACAATGAGATGCCCGTAGATCCTTCGCGTATCTTCCGTGTAATCGAAAACTGCACCGTGGGCGACAGCATCGCGGCACTTCACAGCCAGTCTGAGCACTTCCTCTGCAAAAGCTCTCTCGGTGGGCTCTAGATGCCTTGTTAGCCAAGCTATATTTCCAATTGTGATCAGGCCGTTCCCATCCAGCATTTTGTATTGGACACGGTAGTGAGGCGAACCGCCCCTGGTGGAACGCCCCTTTTGGAGAATGTCATTGCCGCCGAAATGAAGAGTAAGCCTCACAAAAGGTTCAAAAAGCAGCATCAAGAAATAAAAGCCCGGCATTGAGTCGAGTTCGTGATTTGGTGTTAGCCAACTTGTCATGCCTATTTGCAAGGGAATACTTAGGCAGGGTGTTACTGTTCGGAGATAGTCTCTAATATGCACTCGCCATGCCTCGCCCTCTTCAAGAGTGCGCAATAAATCACAAGGCACGGTATTTGCGAACTGTATCTCCTGAGCCGAGAGGAGGTAGTGGGCGGTCCAGGATGGATTATACAGTTGTGCTGCAGGTTCTAATTCCTGAGCCAAGTTGTTAAGCGTCCGCAAGGCCAGGGCGGAGACGCTCACTGGCAGGCTACCGTCTTCTGAGAGGTCAAGTGCCGGAACACCGAGATGTGCAAGTATACCGGAGTGCCGCAATAGATCTTCGCGCCGGGCCTGGATCTCGAGGAAGGAGCCGTGCATGCAGCGATTACGAAGGTTCCATCCATCTGTGCTACAAATTGTTTCAAGATCACCACGGAGTTCCGTAGATAGATTGGGCTGATCTCGAATTATTCTCCCCAGGGGTGTATCTGGAGCCACTTGTCCAGGCGGATGGGATCTCAAGAGAAAGTCCATGCCTGCCAGTGACATAAAAAGCAGGGCAGTATGTTCATACTGCGGATAAAGCAATCCCCGCATTAACTCGACCACTTCCTGAGTGGCAAAACCAGCTTGAGCTAAGAGCTGCGGTGCCACTTGCCTTTGGCGATTAAGTGTGCGGTGAAAATAGCCGTTTTCTGCCACTATGCTCGTTGCTTCCTGCTGCACAGCGCGCAAAACGCTGCTACGCGCTTGCAAGGGTTCTGGCAAATACCCTGGGGCGAAGGCAACTACGGGGGGAGCGAAATCATCTGTGTTTGCCGAAGCCCGGTGATTGTTTTGAATGGATATGAGGTGACCGGCGAAACCTGAGCCCCCCGCGCTCATTTCAACCAGAGTTGGAATTAAGCGCTCGAAGGGAATTCTCCAACGTCTCAAATGGTATATTAGAAGGGCTTGGTTCAGAAGCGCACCCTCTTCGCAGGCGGCCCCGGAAGTGCCGAGCTGAAAAAGCTCTTCGCTGAACACATCGGCTAAGCCATGATAAATTTCGTGATCCTGAACCGAAGCTATTTCAGCATTGGCTTCGGCTGTTCTGAGCGATTCGGCCACCAGCGGACTCAATAGTTTTTCGAGTTGGGCCCGCGACGGGGGCCTGATCTGGTGAGTATCGCAGGAAGCCCGTGCAATTTCTCGGAAAACTGCGGAAGCTGCCAGTGAACTCACGATTGGGGGCACGGCGGGATCTGTCATAAGTAGCCCAGCACGCACATCAGGACGGTGCAGTTCGGCGATTTGCGGATCTACTCGAAGTGGGGAGACCGACTGCACAAATCTGCGCCCAGCCTCGGCGAGCTGGCGAACGATGTTTTTGCGCCAGAGAGTTTTCCAAGGTGTTGCAGCACTGTTATACGCGGCTCTTATGGCTTGCTCGGATCTATTCATCCTTTTCCTTTTCTAGAGTTGTTGGGTAAACGCTGGAGGTGGCCGGACTGGCGGAGGCCCTCGAAATACACGGCAACCTGCTCAGCCAAGTAAGCCGTGCGCGACAAAAGGCCCATCTCGATGTTTCGTTGATGTGCTGCCTCGGTGAAGTTGGCGGAGGTCAGGAAGAGCTTGGAGCGATCCACGACCACGATTTTGGCGTGAAGACTGGCGCGGGCATGGGAGTCGGTGTTAAGTGCTCGGGGATCGAAATAGACTTCGGGAAATGGCTGCCAAGGCCAATGGCGATTACGAAACTCCGCGGCATATCTGAGAATGATGTCATCAGCGGATGTGGTGTCTCCAGCCCTGCGAGGAACATCCACATGAAAAATGATACGCAACTGCGGCCGTAATTTCTTCTGCTCCGCCAAACGCTCAAAAAGCAGCTTGCCGTTGTGAAAAGCGTATCCAGCCAAGACAATTTCATTTTGCGCCTCCTGAAAGAGAGATTGGACAACTGCGTAGGTGTCGGCTGTCGGCACACCCGGCACATCCGGGCCGGAGACGACCAAATCTGGGACTAAAACCCGATCTCGATGGCGACCAGCTACGATGGAATGAAGCAGACGTGCAATTTGGGCCGGCGTGAATGCTGCTTTCTCCAGGCTGGTTACCCAGCCCGACACGGTCGTGCCGTTTTCGCCAACAATGGAGGTGAACGCCGATTCCGGAGACCCGCCACAAAGCCATCCCGCCTCGACTGCCGTCGCCAGTGCATTCAGTGCTGCGTCTGAGAGTGAGGCCAGGATTGTGTCGGCGGCGTTCACGGCATGGCGAAAAATTCAGCCTCACAGCTTTCAACTGTGCATACAACCAGGGCACGGTCGAGAAATTCATTGCGCTGCTCGCATGAAGTTTCGGGCACGAGCAAGCAGCCATGACATGCCGCTCCAAGCAAAGGTGCATGGTCGTGCTCACCCGGTTGATGGTGCGCACAGATCGGATCGTTTGAGCAGAGCGAGGCCATTTCCAGGGCATTGCGGACAAAGTCCTTTATGCGGCGGGCGGCCTCCACCAAGCCACCCAGGGTCCCCTCCGCGTCAGAAGAACCAGTGAAAATCAGGATGCCGTAACGATTGGGCAATGTGCCCTCGGCAGGCAAGGCATAGATACGTTCGCGTAGCGAAGAGGCCGGATAGCCGCAATCTAACGAGATAGCGGTCATCAGCAGGTGTGAGAAAGTATGCAGCAGATAATAGGGAATGCCGGGAAACTCGCGTGAACTGTTCGGATGAGTGTTTGCCCAAGCCGCAAATCCCTCCGCCAACATCTTCGATCGGGTTTGAACAACGGATCGTTGCAGCCAGTCCGGAACCATGGACGCATCGAACAATAGAAAGACGCCCTCGCCGCGGTTTTCAATGGCTGGCACCCAATCCGCATCACGGGCCAGTGGCGCCGCCTTGACGTTCAGCGTCAGTTCATCAGGCAATTCACCATTTATGTCAGTGCCGAGCGACTCGAAGCGGGTGAAACCGACCTGGGCAACGACTTCGCGAAGACGATGCACCAACACAACACGTTCGATCGGCGACATCCACGGAGCATCCCATGTGGGCTTGGGCAGCGCCCGGGCGAAGAAGTCGCCATCGGGTTGGTCGCTCCCAAGCTCCTCGGCGGCATCTGCGAAGGCCTCAAACTCGACTTCCTTAACAGGGCGTTCCGCAGATTGGGCGACGCCTTGGGCAACGCGCGTCACACTGGCCAGAACATCGGCATCAGAGACGCCTGCGAGGCGCGTCGCAAGTTTTGGAATTTGCCGGATGACAGGCAGCAGGGCCTGATTTGTGGCGACCAGGTTCAAGCCGTCGTCCCAAAGAGACTTCACAATTTCATCCAGCGGCGCTTTTCGATCGGGAATGGAAATGACTGAGAGAATTTGGGAGAAGTATGCGTTACTGGCGCTGCGAATGAGAAGGCGGCTGAGTTGGTCGCACGGTTCGTGGCTGAAAGATCCCAGCCACGGGCGTGCTCCATCGCAACGGCCAAGCGCTTTACTGCCTTTGACGGCAGCATGCGCAAGCGACCGCTTTTCACCGCAGGAACAGGTTGCCCAGACGTCCACTAAAGCGCCCGTAGTGCTTCGTTCCTCCAAATGCAGACTTCCACCACAGCCGCCCGCATAACCATGAACGAATGCTTGCCATTCAATGTCAGCCACATGGCCGTGTTCACACGCGCGCACAAAACGGACAGGGACGACGTCGTAATTCGCATTTCCATCACGGTATTTCCCGTTCACTAGTTGGGATTCGGGCACAAGCCGGCGGCGATTTCCATTGCCGCCGACCAGTGGTTCGGAATTCTGCACGAGAAACCAGCGAGGAAACCGCCACACGACAATCCCTGGTTTGCCTGCCGTGGGGTCATCAGTGGAAGGTGGTGGCGTCTTGAGCACCAAAGTAGGCTTTTCCAAACGCGCCCGCAGTTTGGCAACAAGACGAGGTTCCTCAACGAGCGGTTGAACACCCGGTGAAAAGCGCCAGTTGTCCAATCCTCCTACGATCACCGAGCCATCGGGCAAGTCCATCATCGCGCCTGGACCGAAGGTTGTCAGAAGCTGGCTGGAGCGGATTTCGTTTTTGCTCATGGGAGGTCAGTCGGTTAGAGTTTGGGGGAATAAATCCACACTCGCCTCAATGTCCCGCATGGAGCGATTGGCGCGGAATTTCCGATAATCATCCGGCAGCCCCGCGAGCGCTTCATCGAGAAAGCCGTGCAACAATGCGGGTTGGTTCCGCAATTCCGTGCCGTATTGCATCTGGGCACCCTTGAGCCGCTCGGCATCCGCGAGTTTATACCATGTGTCGAGGAGGTCGATGCAGCGATCTCGCACACGCGCACGTAAGGCCACCTGTTCTTGCAGGGTGAGGAAACGGTGTGAAACTGCGCGTTCAGCAAATGCATCGGCGACGGCATCCAAGACGGAGCGTTGGGTGAGAATAATGGCTGCGCCGGTAGGCGCACCAAATGCGATGGCGTGATGACGAGCGTAAGAGACCAAGGCGGCGGCGAGGGCTCGGTCGAGTGCGCGGGGTGAAAAAGGAGTAACGCTCGTGGCCTCTACGGTTCGATAAAAAGTTTCGTGATAAAATCCGAAGCGCTCGTAATGCGAGCGGTCGCGGGGTTTATGGACATTAAGCAGTGTGACGACCAGGCCGGGACGGGCAGGATCACGGCCGACGCGGCTTGTGGCCTGGATGTATTCCGCGGACATCTTGGGCTGGCCCAGCACGACCATGAGGCCAAGGCGGGTGATATCCAAACCAACAGAAATCATATTCGTGGCCAGCGCAATGTCCACGCGGTCCTCCTCGGCAAAGGTCTGCGCGAGCCGCCGCTTGGCTTCCGAGACTTGATTGGTCAAAACGCGCGAAGTCAGCTCCAACGGCTCACCAATTTCGCGTTTGGAGAAAAGTTCATCCACCGGATCGCGCCGTTTGCGCGACTTGTAGCGACGAAGTTGACTCGTGACTTCATCCTCGACGATGCGACGTGACCCGCCCAGTTCACGCAGGCTGTTGAAGTAGCCGAGCAAGGTCATATAGGGGTCAACAGGATTATTCTGCGATTTGCCTCCCGCTTTCTTGTAGAGGGTTTGCCCGGCCGAGAGCAGTGCCAGCGCGGTGCGCAGCAATACGACCTTAAGACTGCGGCCCTGCGCACCGACACCGAGATAGAGGCGCACTGGACTTTGATCCGGGGAGTGGGTCTTGGCAAAGAACGAATCGCGCCTATTTGGCCCAGATGGAGGGAAGACCATTGAGTGCGGTCGAGCGAATATCCCACGTATCTGCGTCTCGGCCTGCCGCACGGTGGCGGTGCTGGCGATGATCTTGGGCCTCAGACGCCGACCTTCTCCGAGATCACGCTCCGCCAAGTGGCCTATCGCGGTCTCATAAACCCCGGCAATCGTGCCGAGTGGTCCGGAAATGAGATGCAATTCGTCCTGGATTATGAGTTCAGGCGGAAGCAATGGTCCGCCCAGTGACTGTCCTCTGCCTGGCTCGGCGGCACTGTAAAAGCCATCATTGTCGAACCGTTCAACGTGACCGAACAACTTTCCCGACGGCCCAATCCACGGCAATGCCGCAAATTTGTCCACTGTGGCAATGAGAAATCCAGGCAACCGCCGATAAATTGGTTCATCAACGGCGACAATGGGCAATCGCCGATCACCAGTGAAAGCACACAAGGCGTTTGCACAGGTGATACGCAGGTCTTGTGGATTCGTTTCGGACGGAACCAGCCGAAATGATTGCGTCTCGAATTTCTTACCGCACCATGGGCAGTTTTCGAGCGGGATAGGAGATGGGTTCCTCTTCGAATCGCTGCGAAATGCACGGAAGCGGCGATACGCAGTCTTGTCGACACTCGGTCCTTTGTCGCCTGGTCCGCCCATGCGATTGGGTGTGGCCGCCGAGCCGACCCATAGGCCAATCTCGAACGGCCAGTCACCCAAGCGTGTGTCACAACGGGCATTCCGTTCCTCCCGTTCCAGTTCTAGCGCACAGATAAGCGCCGATGCACGGCCTAGTTGATCGAGCGTGAGCAAGCGCAGCGTGTAACGCATGAGCACGTTCACCCCTGCGCCTCGGCGGCCAGGATTGCGCAGCCGGCGCAGAACTAGCGAGAAGGCCGCGAGACCAAGATAGGCTTCGGTTTTGCCACCGCCGGTCGGGAAAAAGAGCAAGTCCACCAACTCGCGATCTGCATGCATTGGATCATGCAGCCCGCGCAAATTGAGAAGTATAAACCCAAGCTGGAACGCACGCCATGTGGGTGGAGGCACCAATTGGGGAGTGGTGTTGTATTTCTGCGCTTCACGCTGCCGCGCCTGCCGCGCCATTGTCCGGTTGGCGGTGCAAAAGGCTTCACGCACGTCCTCGACTGCGAGTAACTCAATGCCAGCAGCCATTCGGTCGGCAGCGAGGCGGGCGCGACGGATCAATTCTGTGGCCGCTTTCACCCGATTGGATTCCATTCCACTTTCCGCTGCGACATCGCTGGCCTGCTTATTAATCCATGTGCGATAATGTTCGACGAGCCCTCCCAATTTGGCTCTGGCATCATCCACATTGGCGAGGCTCGCCAGAGCATCCATCCCAAGTTCAACACCTAGCAACGCCGCAGCTTCCAAATGGCCGACAAACTCGACTCCGGAGGATGGAATCCAACAGGTCTGCACGACGTGACACACGCCTCCTTCGAGCAGGCCCACTGGTTCAGCCGCGCAACCAATTCCGGAAACAAAATCGAACGCGCGGCGATATTGGAGATCGGCAACCTGTTCATCCCAATCGTGCGCGCGTGCTCCCTGGTCACCTCCGCGCAGATCGGGTCGTGGCACAAACCCGCCATCGGACTTGATTTGTAAACGAGCCTGAAAGGCGTTGGCCTGATAAGCATGTTCGGCTGGAGGCCGGCCAATAACCAGGAACACGCAAACGGCGCGCGTGCCTTTGGGCAATCGGCTGTGGCTGTCCTGAGAAATCGGCCGGGCGGTGGCGACCAAACGTAATCCACCACTGTTCGGCACCGGGAAGTGAACCGGCTTTCCGTCCGCACTCGGCAATTCGACTTCAACCAGTTCAAGGCGTGGCGAACGGCGATAGCCTTTGGGCGGCGGCGTGGCTGTTCCGGTCTTGGCGGGGGCTTCTTCCTGCAGCACCGCTGCGGAAGATTCAGGAATCTCGTAGGACTCGGGCTTGATCTCTTCCTTCAGTCCGAGCCCCTCGTCTGCGGGTTCCTCGGCCTCTTTCGAGGGATCTTCCCAGTGGTAGTCACCCCAAGTCACTTCGGCGTGGAGTTTCGTGATGCCACCGGGCACGAGCACACTCAAGCCCATGGAACTTGGCAACAGGCTGGGCGCGGCCGCTTTGTCTGGCGTCCCGCCATCATCCATGCCGCCTTCGCCGCCGGCGTCCAGTTCATCCTTTGCTTCGGCATCGCTGCGGTGTTCAACGGGCGCGGATTCTGGCACGAGGTATCCGGTGAGATACCATCGAGTTGGGCTTTCCGGCAGCAACTCGTGCTCAAACGGATGCGTCGGCCATGGCCCCACAAGGTCGAGCTTCAGGGCCTCAACGAGTTTGTCTCTGATCTCAGGTGATGTAGCGCTCATTCGGGTTCCACGGTGTGATAGCGTTTAACAGGATATTCGTCCGCATTGAAATTCACCGCTTTAATATGATGCACGGTGACGCTCGCAAAATCTATCTTCAGGCTTGGTATCCTCGGATCGAACAACTCGTAATTCACGGGCGTAAGATCCAGATTAAACGGATCCGGCTCAGAAGGCGCCGCCGTCGCTGGCGTGCGTGGCACTACTTCCCAGACATGGTAGTCAGGGGAGACACCGTCTGAGTCATGCTGCTCTAGGATGGCGGTTAAATCTGTTCCTTTCGGGAGTTCGACCTCTGTAACTCGGGATGAGTGGTGAAACAAAACAACGTTCGATGATGCATGTCCAACTTGCACCGACGGGAAAATGATCCCATCTAATTTTGCCTCTGTTGCGAGATAATCCGCCACAGCCTGCGTTGCGAGATATTCGAATGCTTCCTCGTTTGGCATGACTGGGCGTGAAATTCGACCGCTGAGTATTTCCAGAAAATTGGCCCGCTGAATTAGCCCCATAAAACCGGGATCGAAAATGCTGCCGGTTATTGCCACGGATTTCAAAGCCTCAACGTCGAGCAACTTCAGCGAGCGTTCGATTGTAAACTTCGCAATAGCGACCTTGCTGCCGACTGGTGGACGCACTTCGGCTAATGCCGTCGCCGACTCAATTGCCCCGTAGAAAACCGAGATTCCGCGAGCGTTCATTCGGCCAGCCGTTGCAGCAAGCATCGGCGGAGGTCCCAAATGCTCCCACGGGTATTTTAGCGCCTCCTCGAGTTTCTCATCCTCTGCCGCAAATACGCGTGCGCGATACAGAGATTTGATCTCCGCCTCTGGTCCGACGCTCATCACTGCCGGCGAAGCTTTGCTGGTCCTCAGATTTGGAAGATCGGCAAAGATCTCGTCGAGTGTCACCTGCGCAGAACGGGAGAAAAAACGAGCCTCTGTCTTAAGTCCGTTTTCAAATTCGCTCCATTTGGCGCTGAACTCGTCGCAGCCAGGATTCTTTTCGGCATAGTATGAGTTCTTATCGAACGGACATTCTTCCCCCATTTTGGCCGATTCATGGTCGGAGTGGCGTTCTTCGAGCACAGAAACGACGTCCCCGGCAGCTTCCTCCTTGATGCCGGCTGCATTGGCTATGGCCCACAGGACTTGCTCTCCATGCCGCTTCCAACTGTAGCTACCTTCGTTTTCACTGAGCATCGCGGCCTCCAATCCTTCCGGTTCTGTCGGAGTTCGTTCATAGTGATGATCAAATGCCGTTTCAACATGATCCGCCAGTTCCTCTATCGTGATAGTTCTTGATTCAGCCTCACAGTATGAGCAATAGGCCTCAACCCCAGCAGCGCCGATAAGAGCCTTCAAAAAAGGTTCGTCTACGCAACGGGCGCAAATCCGCTTCGTGGCGGGTTCGTCGGATTCGTTGCTAGGTGATATGTCCATTCCTTTTTGGGTAGTGCTAAACGTCCACCCCCAACAACCGCCCAGCCTCGCTCGACGCATCAAGAACCGGATCCAGAACCCACGGTTTCTGATTTAATTCCGCTGGCGGCGATTCGGTTGTGGTGACGATGTATTGAAAACCTGGCGACGGGCCAGAGGCTTCTTCCAGTTCACGGGCTGCGGTAAAAAGCGACACGTAAATTCCTGCCGCCAGATCGGCCTCGCGTGGGCTGTCGTGGATCAGAAAACGCGGATGATGGGCGGCCGTGTTTGTCATGCCTAACGCGAGCGCGGCCAAATCAAATATCAACCACCGCACGACCTTCAGCGCGGCGCTATCTCTTGGCCCGTGGTAATCAAGCTCCGGCACAATCGTCTTGCCGGAGAAGCGCACGCAGCCTGTCACGGCGTTGCCAAGCATCTGCCGGGCGATGTGGTTGAATATCCGGCCGAATTGATCCAGCAATTTTTTGTGATGCGCCGTCAGTTCACCGAGTTTTGCGTCCAATTCCTCCTTCTCGCGCTTCAGGTCCTTTATTTCCTGGTCCCATTGCGCCAAGTCTGCGCAGGCTTTTCGATAGCTGGCCAGCAACGCCTCAATCTTTGCGGCCTCCAGTCCGGGAACTTTCAGTTTTTCGAGTCCCTTTTGGTGGCTTTCGCGCGCCAACGCCAATGCCCCGATTGCCGTTTCCAATGCCTGCTTCTTGGGCGCGGCGATTTGACGGCGCCGTTCTAATGCAGATCTCAACCCCGCGATATTTGCGGCCTGCGGTTTCGATTCGGCGGCAATCATTTTCGTGGCGTCTGTAACCTCATCCTCCTCGGGGCGTTCATGCGCAATGGGACATTCCGCCTTCCAAGCCTTGTCCATGGGGTGGGAACAATAGCCGGGAAACGGCCCAAGTCCTCTGAGCGCTTCGCGATAGGGGTCTTTCTCCGCGGGTTGTTTCTTCGGCGGAGGCGTGACCCCCCGCAACCGTGCGTCGGCCAATTCAACTGCCTCCTCCAATTCCTCAACCATCGCATTGGCGACGCCCCAATCTGCGCGCCGTTGACTGACCACCGCCATAAGCCTGTCAATTTCCTCGTTCTGCTTTGCCGAGGCCAATGCCTGGTCAGCTTCATTCCGCAATTTGGTGACCTTATTGTCCACTTCTTGCTGCAACAACGGCGCGTCAGGACTTTCGACTTTCATCTTCAAAATGTCCTCTAAAGACGCTTTTTCCCGTCCGACGGTGAATTCCAGCTTTGGACGGTCGCGTGTCTTCTGTTCGTGGGCTTCAGCCTTCCGCGCGAAAGCGGCCAAAAGTTCTTGTTCCTCCTCGTCAACCAGACCAAGCGTCAAGCGAATGAGGTTCGCCTTGTCGTCGGCTGAAACATAGGGGCTGTTGGAATCGCTGTCCTGCTCCCGGCGCCATTCCAGCAAACCGCTGAAGTGCGCCTCCTGATCCCGCGACAACCACGGGAGCAGCCGCGGCCAATCCAAGGTTTTCTGCGAGTCGGCCAGCGTGCGGAATTTCATTCCGCTGAAGACAGCATCATCAATTGCCTTTTCATATTCTTTGAAACCAAGCCGTGAAGGTGATTCAGGAAATTCGTCGTCTAGGGTCCCGTTCAACTTCGCGAAAGGATTGTAACCGCTTTGACTCAAAGAACGCCCGACAAGCCACCGTTGACCCGCGACAAAGACTTCCGCGAGCACCCATCCGTTTTCGAATTTCGCCCTGAACCCTTCGCGGAAACTTTTGCTGCCCGCCGGTTCTTCGCCAAGAACGTAACGAATGAGACGGCAAAAGGTTGTTTTCCCAGCGCCGTGCCCCGCCAGGCGCGAGGCCTCGTCTGTTGAGCCGGTTGGCAACGCGCGAAGAATATTCAACCCGCGATGCAACTCGATCACCTGCCGGAGCAAAGTGACCTTCGATGGCGGCCAATCCTTATAGACTGCGAGCTTCGATACCCAGATCGCCGGTTCTCCACGCCCCTTCGCCGGCGCGAGTGAAAGCGAATCACCTTCCGGTTCGACCGCGAGTCCAGGCAATCCAGGTTGGCGACTGTTTTCCATACGGTCGTTAAGCCAAAACCAATTTATTTGCCTCCTTGCTCCACTTGGCGCGCTCGGGAATCGGCACTGCGTCGGGTGTCAACGTCACCGCCACACGCAAGGCCAGCCAGGCATCGTAACGGACGTCTTCCGTTGCCGGAGGGCGCGGGCCGTCGAGCAATTGAAACACCCTGCCTTCACTGGCCTCTGTGACCGTCAGATTCCGCCCGCCGAGTTGGTTCAAGCTCAGCAGCAATAAGCCGTCCGGCACATTCTCATTCCATCGCACCGCCCATGCATTTGCTCTTGTTGCATCTTCGGCTGGGGCAAAACGTTGCAACAGTTTTGGAGTTGTTGCGAGCACGAAAGCGTCGAGCAATCGCGGCCACGATAAACTGCCGCCCGCTTCGGACAACAAGGCGACGACGAGATTCGTGGTGTAGAGCAACGGTTGCGCTGCGGGCAGGCGGAAATCCGTTGGCAACTTCCGCACGGCCGTGTCAGGTGTTGCAATGCCCAAAGCAAGTTGCGTTTTCCCAGCCTTTGAAATCTTGGTTTGGGATTTCTTGGCGGGCTTGGCGACGGCCTCACCAGCCAGCCGTTCCTCTTCGGCGCGCTCGGCGTTGAGTTTGAGGAGGCGGGCGAGGACTTCGTCGCGGACTTCGTCGGGCCAGCGGTAGCGCCAGGGTTTCTTCTTTTTGCGGCCGGTGGATTCTTCTGCGCCGGACTCGGACTCATCGTCCTCGTAATCGAGCAGGAACTCGCAGGTGCATTTGGGGAGCAGGTCGGCCCAGCCGTAGGCGGTGAGGACGGCGGCGTCCATCGTGGCGTGCAGGACGCGCAGGCGCTGGACGCCCGCGAGCGCGGCGGTGGGGTTGGCGTAAGTTTGTAGCGGCGAGCGGTCGGCGGGGACTTTCTCGGCGGTGCGCCAATCGCTGGTGGCGGCGCGTTTGCGGTAGAGGGCTTCCAACCGCGCCAGGGCCTCGTCATCGGGCGAGTGAAATAGGTTGTAGATTTCCGTGAGTCCGAGCCAGAGATCCTGCATGAGCGTCGTGCGGAAGTCGTAATAATCCCGCCCCGCCTGCTCCAGCGGCGCGTTCGTCTCCAATCCGGAGGGGAAAGGGAACGTCTCGAAGCAGTCGCTCGGATTGTATCGCAAGTCGTCTTTAAGAGACGAACCTAAAAGGCGTGCCCAGACTTCGTGAACTCTGCCCTGCAAAATGCAAAATGAAGCCGAGCTCTCAAAGGCGAATACATTGGTGGAGTCCGCGAATATCTGCTGCGGGGGCTGAAACGACAGACTGATGTGCCTACCGATGCGACATGCAGCCAAGCACCGGCTAAAATGTTGGACTGCTTCACGAAGCACCGGAGTGTCGCTACGAAAGCGCCACCAATACTTCTTTTGTCTGATTGCTATCGCATTGCTTTCATGCGTATCACGCTCAGGTTTCACACGCTCTTCTGCAATGCGAAGGAGCGCGGGCCAAGATCTCGCTTCATCAAGAGAACGCGTCCCAAAATTTATGACGTATCGCTCATGCTGACTAGTGGGACTTTCATTGATTTCCTGTCCGCCAACATAGGGAAGCACCACCTCGGCATTTTTCCGATCTTGTGCCAATAGCATCTGGGCTTCGTCCGGTTCGAGGATGAAGCCATCCCCAACGACCGTAGCCCCCCGAAAGCAAAGATTCCCGTTTGCTTTCAAAGGCAGCGGGTCGTCGTTTTGAGCGTTCGGCAAGAGAAAGGTCGAAATGGCTTCGACCTGCTGGCCATCCAAGAGGATGGGCTTCGGACAAAACTCAGACCGACGCACGAAATGCACGGTGCTGACAATTACCGCCGCCGCACCCGGCCACGGACATCTCTTTCGGGCATCAAAAATCGTGCCTCCATTTTTGAGTATGTAATTGAGGCTTGCGCGTCGTGTGTCGCCTTGGCCGATGGTATTTGTTGCAATAAGTCCGGCTGCGCCAGTCGGCCTCAAAAGACGCAGTGCTTCACGAAAGAAATATACAATTATATCGCTGTTGCCATCCGCATCGGGATTGATGGTGATTAGCCAAGCCAAGTATGACGCTCCAAACGAACCGGAGATTTTGTTGCCCCCGAGAAATGGAGGATTTCCAACAATTGCATCGAAGCCGGAATTCTCGCGGTCGAAAACTTCTGGAAATTCAATCTCCCAATGGAACGGCGTAACCGGGAATTGCCTGCTGCGGAGGGTTTTGACATCGTCGGTAGGGCGCAGCTTGATGTCGCCTTTGCCCAGATAATCGGAGATTTGCTCAACCAGTTCCGCTCGTTTCGTTTCGCGGGCCTTGTCCTTGTCGGCCACAAAGAACGCAGCCACTGCGGCATCGCCAATGAAGCGCACCGAGTCCAAAAACTGATCGGCTAGCTCCAATTTCTCGCTCTTGAGTTGGGGCGTGCCAAAGTCGTCACCCAGGCCGAGCAGATTCTGCCGTTCGCGTAGGGCGCCTTTGACGCGTTTGCGGACTTCCTGTTCCCAAAGCTGGCCGGTGGTGAACCCGGTTTTCCAGGTGAAAGTCTCGATTTGACGGCGGGAGAGGCCGACGAGTGAATCGCCACAGCGGATGGCGTGGTCGAGGAAGGTGAAAGGATGGTCTTTGGCCAGGGTAGCAAGCCAGAGAGAAAGTTTTGCCAAATCCACCGCCATTGGGTTGCGGTCCACGCCGTATAGGCAATGTTGGGCGATGGTGCGCATGGCGAGGAGTTCCTCGGTCTCATCGGGTGGGATTTGCGGACGGCCACCGTGCGTCCGCCATGCTCGCACCAACACATCGGCAAGCTGGCGGCAGGTTTCGACTTGAAACGCTCCTGAGCCGATGGCGATGTCGCAGATTTTGAGTTCGAGAATCTGCTCAGGTTTCGGCTGGTCGCCAAAGCGTTTGAGGATCGGTTCAAGCGTCTTGCGGACGATCGGTTCGGTAAAAGAACGCGGCGTGTAGTGGGAACCGCTGCGCCGACGTTCGTCGGTGGGTTGCAGCATAAGGCCCCCATTGCCCACGGGAGCGGGCGTGGCGTTGGTGTCCATTCTCTTTCCAAACGCGATAAGAAGGTCGTCCACCGTCGTGGCCGTTTTCAGTTTCTTATCTGCTTCACCGGTAAGCTCAGTGTCGGCCTTCTCCTTTAGCCACTTGGCGCGGTTTTTGGCTGGTTGCGCGAGGAGTTGTTCAAGCGTGATGACAGGAGCCGCGGGCACACCGCCGTGCTTGCGCTTGCCCTTGAGCGCAATAGCCGTCCCAGAGGCAATTTCAACGTTGAAGCCCATGATGGTCTGATACACCGAGCCGATTTCTTCCACATCGAGCGTGCGGTAGCTGACGCGTTCGCCATCGAGGATGCAGAGTTTTTCCAGGATACGATAAATCACACCATCGCTGACAAGCGGGAGTGCGCCGATGGGATCGGAGCGCGAGGCACGGCCTTCCAGGAAGGGGTAGCGGTCAGGATCGAAGAGGTGACCGGCACGGGCGGGCATCTTCAATTCTGGATGCTGGCAGCCGCCATAGATGACGCGGAACAGGGCGAGGAGTTGTGCCCAGGCACCGAAACGGAGGTCCATGGTGTCTGGATAACGCTGTTCATCGGCCCGCAGGCGCTCGAACAACCCATGCACGGCGTAGTGCCGCACGTAAAGGCCGCTGCCTGGCAGCAGCCCACGGTCCTCGGCGAAAAGGCTGAACACGAGCCGGAGCAGGACGGTGACAAGGCCACCATAAATGTCGGCGGAATTTTTGGCGGCGAGTTCCCGGAGAAGTTTGCCCAGGATTTGTTTGTCCGCAGCCTCGAAACCGCGCAAAAGTTCGTAGAGGGCGTGGAGGACCTGCTCAGCGAGAATTTCCGAGACGCTGGCCTGGTAATCGCGGCTGCGCTGGAGCAACGCGGGCAAGCGGGCATCGCTGGGCGCATTAAACAAAGTCCATGAACTGAGGAGCAGATGGAATCCGCCGAGGATGAGCCGGCCGGAAACTTCGGTCATGGCGCCGACAGGAAATGTGAGCGCACCGGAGTTTTCTTTGGGCGGAGCGTAGATCAGGCGGAATCGCGTGCCGTTGGTAAGCAGGCCGATGGGGACGCCGGTTTCACGCAGAAGGCGCTCGAACTTCTTCGCGGGCGATGCGTGCCAGTTGCGGTCAGAACTGGCGGCAGGCTTTTCGAGATCCACCGTGGCTGGCTGGGATTGGACGAGGAGCAGCCAGGGCGACGCGCCTTCCTTCGGACTCGGGTTCTTGACGGCGTAAGTGGGCTGGAGCATTTCGTGGAACTCCGGCAGCGAGATCGTCAACGAATCAGGCAGCGGTCGTGTTGGGTCGAGGCCAAAGATAAACTCGGTTTGCCAACCGAGAGATTCCGTGAGGAAACGGGGGAGATTCTTGATGCCGGGCTGAGTCTCAGTGGCATCGCCATCGGAAATTGGCAAATCGGAGACATGTTCAGCAAATCTGCGCTGGAGATCGCCAAGCTGGCCCCGGTCAATGATGGCCTGGGCATCCTTCAATGCCAGCGCTGACACCACGAGACCTTCCGGCTGGACATAACCCAACCACGCGAGATGGTCGGTCAGGGCAGGATCTTTTGGGGTGAAGGACATGGTTACTTAGCGCGGTGTGCGAGTTTCCGGTAGTCGATCGACTCACGGTCGCCCTTGGTTAGATTGTGGATCTCGCAAAGTGTCTGAAGATTCTCGAACACAGTCGTCCCGCCTTTTGCAACTGGCAGGATGTGGTCGGCGTGGAGCGTATCCGCCGCGTTGCACCCGGGGTAGAGGCACCGCTGGCCGTCTCGTTCAAAAACGGCTTCTCGAAGCCGAGTTGGCACATGGCGGTTATATCGGTAGTCCGGCTGGTAGTGGCGAGCGCCAGAAGGCTGAAACTTCTTCCGCCCAGCAATGACCGCCTCAACTTGGGCCGGGGTAAGCTTGGCTCCGTAGCTATCAATTACAGCGGCATATTTCGGATGCCAATAGGGCATGAGTTCAAGGAACGCTTGATAGATGTGCTCCTCCAGTTCCTCCACCGAATTCGCGTCAAAATAACGAAACAGCCCAATCATCTGGTCATTTTGATGCTTCATGTAACCGTAAAGGGCCTTTTCTGCATTGGCCATCTCTTTCCAGAGCGCGGACACCACGGAATCTGCTTTGTCATAAATGCGATGACGGTTCATGTAGAAACGACCCAGGAGGTTGCAAGGGCCACCCATATCCCGCTTCCAGGTATGATAACGGCAGGTGGGATCGTAAATAACGCCGTAGCTGAAGTGCCGGTAGTCGAGGATGGAAGGCTGGGCTTTGTCCCAGATGTAATACAGGAACATCCGAGTTTCGCTGCCGTGCCGCACAGCAACGCGCTGGGGTTTTAGCCGTCCGCCGATTTCGGGAGGAAGATCTGGCAGAAGCCTGGCGATGGCAGCCTTCGACGCCTGCGCAACCTCTTCAATGGTGAATTTTCGCTTGAGCATGATTAATCAGCCAGTGACGGGCCAGAGATAGGCGAGGCCCACGGGTTCGAGGCGGAAGGATTTGGTCTGATAAAACTCAGCGACGCGTTTCGGTTCGCGCAGGATGTCGCCATCGACGCTTGAGAGCCAGCGTTCCCAATGGCGGCGATCGGCCGCGATTTGGCGTTTTTCATCGTCGCTGAAACCGAGGACAAGTTGCTCGGTTTCCGTGGCCGTGAATTTGGCGATCACCCGACGGCGCTGGTCTTCGAGAATTTTCTTGAGCGACTCAGACTCTGCTTTGCCGCGCTCCGTTAGCAGTTCCTCCGCGTCGGCGCGCGCGGACTGTCCCCGTTTCTCCAGGTGTGGCAACAGTTCGCGGATGTCTTGCGCCATGCTTGCTTGGAGACGTTGCGTGACAGTGGCCGGAACTGTGCGCGGGGTGGTGGCAGGTTTGAGCGATTCCTGAAGGAGGCTCATGGTGCGGGCTTCAGCTTCGCGGCCATAAGGTATGAGGGGTGTCTTGCGATCAGCCGGATCGCTCCACCTGGCGGTGACCGTGATCAATTCCTCGTGGAGCCGGGCCGCACCTGCGCCATAAAGCGCAAGACGGCCAAGCAACACCACACGAGGAATCGCGTCGTCGGATTGGGCAAGACAAGCACGGGAAAGGTCGTTGTAAACAAAACCTTGGGCCAAGAAACGGCCAAGCAGCCGCTGCACCACACGGTGCGAGAGATGAAGTTGCACAGTGTCAGCATCCAAGCCGGTCGGTGGTGTGAACACAACGGGACGTAGCGGGGCTTCGCGTCGCCATTCATAGAGTGATTGCTCGTGTTCGGGAGGTGGGCGCAAAGTATCGAGAGTCGCGGCCCAGCGTGGGTCCGCACCGTGGCGGGCTTGCAGGTTGGGAAAGATGTAACGGGCGGGTTCGCCATGGGGCGCCGGTTCTTCGCGCAATGGTTCAGTCTCGAGAAAACCCAAGGAACAATTAAGCGCATCGCGGAGTTGGACTTCATCAAGACCGATCCAGCGGCGGGCGTCATTGATACGATTACGCAAGGTATCGATATCTGCGCGGAGACGGGCTTGGCGATCCTGTGCGGCTTCCTCCAACTCGGCTTCGCGAGCAGCGCGTTTCTCGGGATCGTCCTCCAATGCCTCGATTTCTGCTGCCGCGGCTTCTGCCTCGGCACGGCGAATGCCAGTGCGTAGCCGTTTTTCGATTACCTCCGAGAGGCTGCCGAGTTCAAGGCGGATGGTCTCCGTCTTGCGAACGAGCGCGCGGAGGACTCTGTCCTCAGGCCGTTGCGTGTAAACGAAGTAGTGGCAGAAGACCTCGCCGTTGGGCTGGAGTTTGCGGTCGATTCGACCGTTGCGCTGCTCCAAACGGGAAGGATTCCAAGGCAGGTCGTAATGGAACAGATTCCAGCAATGCGCCTGCAAATTGAGACCTTCCCGGGCGGCATCGGTCGCAATAAGAATGCGCAACGGTTGCCTCTCGGGTGGCTCGTTGAAAGCCCGCTTCAAGTCTTCGCGCTTGTCGGGCGGTGTCGGGCCGTGGAAAACAGCAATCCGCGCCTCGGCGCGATCCGTGCCAGAGACCGCAGCTTCAAGCTGGGTGCGAAGGTAGCGGGCGGTGTCCTCGTATTCGGTAAAGATGATAAGTCGGAGTGGCGACCATGCCGCGCCAGGCTGCGGGGAGGTGCTGCCGGGCAGCCGGATGCCTGGACAGCAATTTGCGCGAAGCCACTCGATCAACCAGCTAATCCGTGCATCTGGACGGTAACGGTGCTGCTCAGAGAGTTTCGCCATATCGCCGAGAAGCTGACGCTCACGAGAAACATTCGCAGACGCAAGATTTCCGGATGCGAACGCGCTGGCTTGCTCAATGGCGCTTGCCGCCTCCGATTCCTGTTGCTCAGAGGGGAGTTGGCTGCGCTCATCATCGTTGTCGAAGCCGGCGGTCAGTTGCACGAGGTCGTTGGGGGAATAGTTGTTGCGCACTGCGGTTTCGCCGGCCCAAACCTTTTCCATCGCCCGGCGATGGGCTGCAAGCGTGCGTTGGAAGGCTTCCACGGAAGAAAACAGGCGCTGTTGTAGGGTGGAGAGGATAAGCGCTCCCTGAGTTTGTTCGCGTTTGGTGGACGCGGCGAAACGCTCGCGGCGGACCGTAGCGTAGGCGTCAAGCCATTCGGCAAGGCGCAGTTCGGGTGCGTCGGGAGAAAGGCCCTTCAGATCTACCTGGACGACGCGGCGGATTGGAAAGCCACCAGCGACGACGCGCACATCTTCTTTGAGGCGGCGGACCATGACAGCATCCTTGGATGATTTCAGCACGGGCACGCCGCGCATGAAGCGTTTATCGTCGAGTAGTTCAAGTAGGGCGCTGAAACTGTTGGAATGACCATTGTGCGGCGTGGCAGAAAGGAATAGGCGATGCTCGAAGCGCGGCGCCAAGTCGCGGATGGCCCTAGTGATCTTGGAATCGATGGCGTATTTCGCACCGCTGGCCGGGGCGGCATGGTGCGCTTCGTCGAGGATCAACAAGCTGCTGGGCCGCAGATTGTCGAGCCAGACCCGCATTGGCGCGGCGTAGGTTTCGTCAATTAACAGCCGTTGTGAAATGAGGAAGTGGGGGAAGGTGTCCCAAGGATTCACCGCATAACCACGCTCCCGGCGAATTCGTTCAACATAATCCCGATCCAGGATTTCAAAGCGCAGGCCAAAGCGGGCGTCCAGTTCATCCTGCCACTGTTTGAGCATCGAGGGCGGACAGACCACGACGACATCACGGACGCGCCGGCGAAGAAGCAACTCGGTGGCGATTAGTCCGGCCTCAATGGTTTTGCCGAGGCCGACGTCATCGGCGATAAAAAGGTTTACGCGCGGAAGCTGGAGCGCCTTTTTCAAAGGCTCCAATTGATAAGCGTCAATCCGGATGCCGGCGCGGAAAGGAGATTGAAAGAGCCTGGGGTCGGTGGCGGTGATGCAGTGCCACCGCAGGGTGTTGAAATAGGCAGCGAAATGACGTGTGTCATCAAAACCCTTCTGTCCGATTCTCGCCCACGCTTCGGCGTCGAGCACCTGACCGTCAAGCTCGGTTTCCCAGATGATTTCCAGCGAGTCACCCTGTGCGTCGTCATCGACGCATGAAAGCCGCAGCCACGATCCTGTTGAGGAGGACAGGACATCTTCGACCAACCAGTGCCTGGTTCGCACCCGAACAAGCTGACCGGTTGACAGATTAGATGGAAAGTCGACCTTCATCTTAAGGGGCCTATTGGTCCTCCTCCCTTTGAGCGGCATGCCCACGCTTGACCCAGAGGTCCACGTCGGACGCCAGGAATTTCCAGAGCCTGCCCACCTTGTGGGCGGGCATTTTTTTGCGTTCGATCCACTTGTAGATCGTGTCGCGATTGACGCCCAAGTGCGCCGCAATCTCCAGCACGGACAACCAGCGTTCTTTCATAAACAACAGATCAACTGCTGTCCCGGCTTCGAGAACAGGCTTTCGGACGGGACAATGTGGTTGCGATCATAGCGTGGTTGTCCGATTAAGCCAGAGAAAAACAGAGAGGAGCCAATTGCCCTAATGCAGCAGCCATCCAAGAATCAAGACCTTTCAGCGACGATTGCTGCGACCGACAAGAGGGAGAGACCCGCCGCGCTTCTGGCAGTAGCGTCGCGGGTTGCCGCGTAGCCTTTCAAGAAATGTTGGGCCAACTTGAGGGCACCGGCCAATGTTTCGGCGCTGGGCGCGTCCGGTGGCAAAGAGGCATCACTCGGTTCAGTAGTGAGAGTCATTGCCTCGGCAGGAGAAAGTCCGGCGATTTCCCCGGCGCTCGGCGCGAAAACGACTGCCAAGGAATCAGGCACTGAAAGCCGTCGTCGCTTGCCAAGCCAACGGAGCGCGAAAACGAATAGCCAACCCGAACCACGTTTCCAGTCGGTCCCGGTTTTGATGGCAAATGCACTTTCAGCTCGCCGAGCATGCAAGGCGGTTTGGAACAGCCAATCCGTGAAAGGTTCCCCAAAACCAGTCAGGAGAGGCCGAATGGGTTGCCCGCGCACCGTTCCTAGATCCTGGCCGCGCACGGCGGCATACACCTCGCGATCAAAGACAACGTGAACCGTGCGCGACGGTCGGAACACCGGGTCGCGAAAGGCGGCCGGCAAATCGAAGTTGAAGACCTCTGGCACAAATTGGTTTGCACTATTGCGCGTTTCGCGTAAGCGGATGCCCTGATGCTCGCAGGCGAACCGGTAGGCCGCTTTAAAGTGTTCGCTGGTGAGCGATGGTTTCAGCCGGCTGGCGTCGTCGGACAAGCCAAGTTCGGAGCCAAACAGGCCACGCCATCGTTCCACAGACTGCACCGCACCGCGGACCCACTCATCTACCTCCGCCTCGCTAACCCCGCGGCCCGCTTGGGATTCCGCAAACAGGCGCGAAGCATCAACCTGTTCGGCAACCTGGCCAAGAATCATCTCGCGGTAATCCTCCAACACCCCAGGACCGGCAAGGGCCATAGTGCGCTGAATCACATCCAGGCGCTCAAGTATACGCGCGGAGATGTGCTGGTCCCACGAATCGGGCACCCTCAGGTTGAAGACTTGCACTACTCGCTTCTGCCCGTAGCGGTCAAGGCGCCCAATGCGCTGTTGGAGCCGCATCGGATTCCACGGCAAATCGTAGTTCAGCATCACATGGCAGGCGCGCTGTAGGTTGACGCCTTCACCACCGGCTTCGGTGGACACCAAAAACCGAGACTGCCTCTCGAAACGCAGGCGAGTTAGCTGCCGAAGCCGCATTTCCACTTCCCCGTGGATGACTTCGACGACCGCACCGGGGAACAGGGACCCCAGTCGTTTACGAAGCAGTTCCTGCGTTACCCGATATTGGGTGAACACGAGAACCTTCACGTTCGCTTCAGCTTTTTCCAAGTCTGTCATCAAATCGGCGCACCGTTTCCACTTTGAGTCCACTGCCAATCCGCGTAAGCGTGCGAGCAATGAATCCAACAATTGGCGCTCGTTCTCGAAGAATGCCTTGGCTGGCATGACGACATCCGTTGACGGGCCGTCTCCGTCCTCATCTTCTTCGCCATCGCCCAGCAGTTCGCTGAGTTTGCTGACCTTTCCGTCCAAGGCGTCCAACCGCCTCTGCATGGCATGTTCGAGAGCTGCCCAACTGCTTGCAGCAATTTTGTGGAACGTGTGCATTACCAACTGCACCACCAATTGAGTTCCATGATCTGAACCCCGCACAAAATCGAGGCTCTTGAGGATATATTCTGTCAACAGGCGCGATGCCTCGGTCTCTTCGACGGTCCAGTGAACGTCGAGCGTCACGGTCTGATGCCCCTTGAAAAGCAGCTTGCCCTCCCAGTCCACCGCCCGTGACTTGGGAGTGCGGGTCAGGGTTTCGACCAAGGCGGCAGTGGTGAGCTGTTCAACGCACCTCCGATCCGTCTTGAATAGATCGGGTCGCGCCAAGTTGAGCAAATGGATGAACCGTTCATCGTCGCCCTGGTGCGGTGTAGCGGTGAGCAATAGCAACCTCGGAGAGCGCGGTGTCTTGTCGTTGTTCTCGACTTGCCGGATTAGCCGGCTGTGGACCAAAAACTCAAACAAACGGTAGTTGGCGGTCTTCTCCAACTTCTGAGAGAGGAAGCGCCGTTGTGCCGTAAGCCGGTGCGCCTCGTCACACACAACAAGATCAAACCCGCCGACTTGCTGTAGCAATTCGCGATATTCTTCCCGCTTAAGTCGGTCGAGGGGGGCGATTATAAGCGGTTGAGTGCGCCAACTTGCCGCCAGCTTGCCGTCGAAATTCTCCCCCATGATGGAGAAGGGGAGTCCGAAATGCTCGTCCATCTCGTCCTGCCACTGGATCGCGAGGCCGGCCGGGCAGACAATCATGATTCTTTGCGGAGGCTCGCGTCGCATTAAGCATGTAATGAGTAACCCGGCTTCAATCGTCTTGCCCAACCCCACGTCATCTGCAAGCACATGGCCAAACCGGTCGGCGGAAAGAACCTTGTCCAGCAGAAATGCCTGATGGGGCAGAGGTTGCACTGCGGCCTTGGTGAATCCTCCATTGAGGTTGTTTTCTCCAATAACCAGCCCAGCGGCAAGTTTGCGGCGGAATGCGCCAATTTCACCCCAACGCCCTGCCGTTACGTCCGCCAGAGGGTCGCCGACAACTTCAATCTGGTCCGGCGCTACATTCTCCAAGCCGTCGAGGTGATCGAAGGCAACCTGCAATCGGACCTCGCCAAAGGCGTCCTCCTCCACGTAGCGCACCAACCCGAAGCCATATTCCGGGTGAGCGCGGTGAATGACCCGGGTGTTAGGAGTAAGGGTGGTCGCGGGCATGGTCTTTATTCCGGTCGTCTGGGCATTTTGTCACCCCGGTGCGTGATTCCCATGTGCAATAACGGGATGTCGTAATATGGCAGGAGCATCGCCTCGTGCTCTGGCTCTTCGCGAAGTCTGTTAAGCCAATCCTCGCCGCAGAACCATGAGTCTGCATCCGGAATCCATCCAATTTTCGCTAGCGCCCGCAACACCGGGCGGCAGACATAAAAGGCGTAGGGACGCACCGCCTTGTCCGTGATGACTTCAAGCCGAACCAATTCACGTATAATGAACCCAAGAGGTGTGTCTGCGCTCTGCCCAAAAGTGCCCACCCAAGGCGGCTGGTCTGGTCCAGGCAGGTGGCCGGTGCGGAGGAATTGACGCAGATGCTCTCCGTGTCCCTGATTCACCAAATCCAAGAGCACTGCCGGAAAATCATTCTTGACCATCCGATGCATCTTGCGAACATCGTAAAACACTCGACGCCAGAAGTAAGCCTGCTCACCACCTGCTGCCATGTCAGTGAAGCTCGTAGTCACGGCCTGCTCGAAAATCTCCTGCGTGTTTACTGAAAAATCGCCCTCACTCGTTCGTTCCCAGAATTGACGGGGATTCAGTTGGTATTTCCAAAATCTGCGCAGTTCGGTCATGGTTCGACCCGCCGAGACGAGACAGGCGTAAGCGAAGAGGCGATACCAGAGGGCTTTGCCGTCAGGATGACCGGGCGACAGAAGCAGGCGCTTCAATTCGGCTTGGCGCTCTTTCTCGCCCGACACAGTCCCGCCGTGAAACAAGTCCCAGTTTGCCTCTCCTTCCAACGTATAGTCCCCAATCGGTTCCCCTTGCAGGTGCCACCACTTCAAAAGGTCCGCCACTGTCCATACGCGAACCGGCTCTGCTTGGATCTGAGGAGGAGGGGGTGGTAGCGTGAGCGTTTGTTGACGGAGTTCGTCGTCGAATAACCTAAGAACGTAAGCACGAATCTGATGCTGTTCATCAGAAGTAAAGCGAACCTGAAACCACGCAGTTTCTGTAAGCCGCCAAAGCCAATTGTTGTCTTCTCTCTGCCGGCGCAACTCGTCAGCAAGGCGTTCCTTCGATTCTCCCTTCAGTAAATATGACAATGCTGCGACTTGAATATTTTCAACGCTGGCCTGCAACACCCACCTCGTCATTGTTTGGACATCTGCATCCAGACGTGGCCGACACGCGAGATAGAAATCGAGACCGGAATTAATGTAGGCCCGATTCAATCGATATTCCTGTGGCGCAAAGCCAGCGCGTAGCTTTTCATCCGGAACGACTCCTTCCCCCACCGCCACGACCAGTTGTGTTGCCTTATGCCAAGAACCGTCTGCTGCCTGGAATTGGGCCTCACCCAGTAGCTCATTCAGGGCCTTGTGCTCCTTCTCATTTCGGTCGCCCGGCTTGCCTTCGCGCAAGTTCTTGAGAAATTCTGGTGTGATGAGCAGTCCCAGGCGTTCCGCAAGCTCAGAGTCGGCCCGGCGACCTTCCCCAAGTTCCCATTCGATTGCGTTCGCTAGGCATATTGCCTGCACTGCCTCCATACGCACGTCCAGCCTTTCCAATGTTGAAACGACTTGGCTGTTGGAGCAGATGTGCCCAATCGGCACCTTTTTTTTGAAGGCGGGCCAGCCGCTGACAACTTCGAAAACCGCCTCGCGGTCGAGCGCGCCAATTGCTGAATAGTGCAGGTCCGCGAGGCGCGTCAGCGTGCGGTAGCCATTCCAAAGACCGGCTGGTAGCGCATTGAAGTTACAATAAAAGCAACGGAGTCCGTCTGTTTCCGAGTCCCACAGAATACGGCGGGTGAGTTTGGCAACGGTGCTGGTGTCGAACTTCGGGCACCTGTCCGCAAACCTCCGCACCAGCACGTCCCAGAAACTCAGCCAGAAGTCATGGCGCGATAGGCCAGACGCCAACTTGAGGCTTTGCCTCAACGCTTCCCAATCGTTCTCCGCTAATTGTGCAACAGCCTGCAAGCGATCTAGTAGCATGCTTGCAAATTCACCAGCCAGTTCCTCGTTTCGGGCCGAGTTAAGAGCCAGTTGCACGCGGCCTACGTCTGGTTCGAATGGGCCGTTTACCGCAAACCCGTAACCAGGCGTGGTTCGGGTCGGGGCGGTAATCCAGAAGCCCGGCACTTCGTCCGGAAGCGCAATAAAGCCGTCGGCATTCAACGTGAGCAAGAACTGAAGGCGATCGCTGTCGATTTTCCGTGAGAATAGCAGGGCACTGGTGGCTTTGCCGTTGAGTTTTTCTAAGTCTCCGACCTCGATACCCTCCGCAACTATTCTCGGTTGCCACAGCATCTCGCTTTCCTGTTCGTCCTGCGGCCGAACTCGCAGCCGTTTCAATTGTCTAGAAAAGACTACTAGCAGCGGCCCCAACTTGCGAAAGAGGCCAATAACCTCCTGTGGCTTAATCTGGGCGTCGTTCCGCAGAGGCAGGCGGATGATCGTTCCTCGCCGGGCATAGTTCGGCGCAATGCACTCCAATTCCCGTCGCAAATAGTCGTGTTGACTGTCGGTCAAGCGATCCGGGTAGATGCCGCCCCGCGCCACAAAATCTACGTTTCCACTTAGGATCTCAGGCGCGTCGCTGATTAGGAAAACGCTTTTGAAGCCAAGACCAAATTTGCCCGTAACGACCGGCCCTCCGCGCTGGGCGAGATCCCCTTTATCAGAAATCGCCGGAACCAACATATTCACCATGTCGCGGTCGAATCCGTCATCCCGACAATTCCGGCCGCCGGGCCGTTGGAACTCGTTAACCAGCCTGCCCCAATGACAAAAAAGGAAGTCGCTCTCAGATTGGACCACAACGAATCCCAGAACGACCGCATCCGTTGGGTCGCGCCCCAATCGTTCCAGTTGAGCGATGGCATCATCGGCATTTTGCCAGAGCTCGAATGGAACCGATGAAGTTGCGTATCCAAATTCATCAATCTTGTCGCGAACCGCCTCGAGCGTAGCTCCTTGCACTTCCGAATTGCTCGAAAGGAGGTCGCGGAGCGTGCGTTTAACTTTCCGTCTGCGTTCCTCGGATCGGACGCCAGCAAATCCCTGCACTTCCTCCTCCGCTTCGATGCGCTGGGCTTCATGCCATTGGGCCAAAGCCTGTTTGATTAGTTGATGTCTTTGCGCGCCTACCTGCTGTAGGAAGGCAATGGCCCCATCAAGCACCATGTTTTGGGCCACGCGGACATGAAGCTGCGTGGCTTTTTTGGCGGTTTCCCATAAAGGCCCAATGTCAACGTCTGCATCAGCAAAGCCAAGAACTATCTGCATTGAGCCTTCAAGCACTGCCAACAGCTCTTCCTGCGAGATGGCATCGAAATCGTGGTTGAAATCGAGCAGCCGACCTTGACAGATGACCTTCCCCGGCTCGAGCTGGAAGGTCTGAAAGGCTGTGTCTTCATCGCCGACGAAGATAGAGCAAAGTCCCTTGTTCCTTTTGGCTTGGAACATTGCCCCAAGGAGTGATGGGACTGTCAACGATTCGCCTCGTTCGACCTTTTCTAGCAAGAAAGTCCAGTTGTTGATGCGCCGACTGAAAACGAGACGCTTTTGTTTTTCGTTTTTGTCCACCCAATCTCGGATGCCTTCTATAGAATGCACTGACAGGAACTGCCCGGCTGCGGCTGCCATGCCATCGCCGCCTCCCATAACACTCAAAAGAAAGCCGATTGGATCTGAGCTTGGGAGGTAGGCTCGCCAAGGCTCAAAATATCCGCGCAATAACTCCACGGTGGCCGCTGATCGCTGAGGCAGTTCACCGGGCCACGGGAAAGGCAATCTCTCCTGTCGTTGCCGGTCCACAGGCGGGACACTTCTCAAGTGCGTCAAACCCGGCGCGAGCTTGGGACTGACGATGTTCTCGGCGTAGACCCCGTTACGGACGAGAGTCAACTTTCCCGGCACTTGCCATGACCCAGCCGCGCTAAGCAACTTCACGCCGCTTACGTTCAGCACACTGCGGGAGAACTCCACCCCAACTGCCCCAATAGTCTGGAGATACCGCAGAACGACGCGCTCGAAGACAGGTTGCTTTTCCGCGTCCGCTTGTTCGTGTCCAGCAGCGAGATTTTTGAGGATGGCTGCATATTGGTTCGCCGACAACCGTCCGGCGAGATTCTTCAGGAATCCTGGGAAGCAATCCTTGAGTTGCGGCTGAGGGTGCAAAGCCTTGAGCAGTGCAGGAAGTTGCAGATCTTGTCGGGGAATATTGCCTAGTGCCAACATCCAGTCAGTTACTCGCTCAGGAGTCCATTCGTCGGAGAGGCCGGTGGACCAGCCTAAATGAGGGCTCAGCAGATTCACCAACGTGGTGAGTGTTTCCTTAACAGGCGGTAGCACGGCGTAGCGGAACGTGCTGAACCGTTCGTGCTGGCGAAAGGATTCATTCAAGCGAAGCAGGGGCAAATAATCGGCCACCACTTCGGCCGGGAGCGCGTCAATCTCTGCTTCCGCACCGGGGAGGTCGAGCAATTGCGAAGGTTTGGCAGCGGAATTGTTGGCCAGCGGCAACCACGCCACGCAACGGACTTGCTCCCGCAAGGCTGCGCGGAGTGTTCCGAGTTGACCGATAGCCGTAAGGATGACTTTCCACCATTGCGCCGGTGTCGGTTGAGCGAGTCCAATTTCAACGACCGCTTCCCAGTTCAGTATTCGGAATCCATCAGTATTCCGAAAGCGGGCGTAGCCGGGGCGATCGTGCAAGCGTGATACCACCATATTATACTGAACTGGCAGATCCTGGAAAGTCCCATCGTCGACATAGGCGTGGGGACCGATTCGGATACGATGATTATCCACCGTTTCGTGGATGTTCAATCCGCGAAGCACTTCCGCATTGTCGAAGTGCAGTAGGATATAGTCGCAGTCCTCCGTCGCGAGATCGGAGCAATCCACTTCTGTTGGCCCGACCTCGCGGATTAGCGCCTCAATGTTCCCGTCTGAGACTTGGAGCAGGTTCAAATGCTGCCGCTGCAGGGCGGTGAGCCCAAGTTGGCCCGCCACCGAGGACGCAACGCGTCGCCATTCCTTGTCGGCCTCAGCCAGCGCCTTCTCTAGCAGCCGCAGTAGCACTGGTGCCGCAGCGGTTTCATCAAACAGTGTCGCTGTCGACTCCCAAGCACTTGCGTCGCCGTGAAGCAGGCAGCGAAGGACCCCCCAGGAGTCGGTATCATTTGGACGAGCCATTTGCACCAACCGTTCGAACAGCGGCTTGCGACTGGAGAAATCCGAAGCAAGGCGAGCGACATTCCGCAGCAATTTGACGCATGCGAGAGCATTGCATTCCGGTGCTTGAAGACCAAGCACGTTGGCGAGCGCAGGCTGAACCAAAATCGGCTTCAACTCAGGCGCAGCCTTCGACAGGTCCTTCGCGAACGGTTCTGAGCCAGAGAAAAGACGCCCAGAGGTGCTGACGGCTTGCAGGTCACTGAAAGTGATTGCGGAGGCCGTCTTGTCCGGTTCACGGGCGGCAAACACGGCAAAGTTGCTGATTTGGTCGGTCCAGTCGGCCGGCTTGCCCGTGGAAGTCTCCAGCAATCTCACCACAAGGCGAGACCGTTGGTTGAATGCGTCCTCGGTTTTGAGGCCCAGTTCGGCGATCCGTTTGAGGACTGGCACCAAGGCGGACCAAGTGATTGAGCCGTTCCCTCCGGCATCCCGAAAATCCTGCCAGAGCAGTGCCACTGGCAATTTTGAATCCGCGAGAGCCTGTGAGATTTCTGGAAAGGCCTCCGTTGACTTCGCTGGCAGGCCAACGAACGCCGTTGCGGCTATGCTCTGGAAGAACTGTGTCCAAAGCTTTGCCAAGCCCGCTTCGCTAGGAATTGGGCGGCTGATCAACCGGTTGGCCAAAAGGACTAACGCGGCAGTGAGCACGGAGTCCGATTTTCGCTTGCTCGTGTCTTGTGGAATCAGCTTCAACAAGTAGGCCAGTTGTTGAGGATTGGAGAAGACCGAGTCAGGCACATTCCCCAGGAGCCTTGCCAGTTCCTCGTCGTTGGGTAAGTCGGGTCTCTGTTTGTCGTCCGCCAAGTATGGTTGGCCCTTCAAGGAAACCGTGACCTGGCGGCTCAAGTCAGCCAGCGCGGGCATGAGGCTAAATAGCTCGTTTTCCGGGAATTCAGGTGGAGGCAGCTCGATCCAACGAGAGGGATTGTCCTTCCAGGTCTGTCGCTCCCAAACGCTCCCGGACTGCAGCAGGCGAAGCATAAACCGCTGCCCGCAGCACATCCAGGGATTGAGCAATGTCAGCGTCTTTGATTCTGCCATCACCTCAACCAACGTCTCGATGTCGCCGAGCTCCATTCCTTCCTGTTTCACAAACGCGTCGAGGCTCGGCAGCACGAGCGGCGCGACTACATCCCGCATGAGCGTGCGGTTCCAGAACTTCCGTAACTCCTCCTCGGATCTGAGGGATTCTATAGACGTGTCGGCGGCTATGCCATCAAACCGCTCAATGTCGCGGCGGCCGGAGTCCACAAAAAAATGGCCGTGGAGGAAAATGGCATAGCTCGCTCCGCCGTTGACCGATCGGGTTTCTCCGTCGCCAAGTGGCAGAAAGACAGCCGGCTGAATCCGGACCTGCCCCTCAAAGGCCCTCTGCCGCACAAAAGCCACCGCGCCATGCTCTGCCGCTTTCTCCGCCTTGGCCTCCTCGCCACCGTTCTCAGTCTGAACAAAGGGCCGTGGCCAGAATTTGTTCTCCTGCCACAGAGCCGCACTGGCCGTTCCCGGCAGCATCTCGCTACCTGCGAAAGAAACGGCCTGTGGAGCCCCTTCTCCTTTTCGAACAGAGATCTTTCCATTCAAACCGGCCACGCCGGGCTGGAACTCGTGGCCATTACCCGCAAGAAAACTCATGCGTCTAGAGGATTCGTCGACAGCGAGCCCAAAAAGCTCATTAATAATTCCTGCCTTTTGACAGCAGAAACGAATCCGATGCAATCGCCGTAAAAGGGGTAAAATCTCACTAACCCGTTGTTCCCAGTCCGCACCAAAGAGGGTCTCGTAGGAAGCCCCTTGAGCGTCGCCTCCCAGAGGCCACTCTGGGATGAGGGGTTCAATGTTGGTGAGCAAACTCTTTACTCGAAACGGAATCCATAATCCAAACCACCGTTCGGAATTTAGCATGGAGCGGGCAATCGCCTCGAACTGGGCATGGTCGTGCTCCTTGGTCTCTGACCACTGCTGGTCCCAATCCCTGTGCAAACCTTGGCCAGTCTCCCGGTTGACCCAGGGGTTCAGAACATCAGAAGGTGGGCATGTTTCGCCTTCGTCCGCGAATCTCGCCGGCGAGAAGTAGAAAAAGGCTTCAGCCCAATGAAAGACGCTTTTCAAGCCGAGGCCAAATCTGCCCACGGTGGCCGCTTGGCCGCCTCGAATGCTTGATCCATAGGAGGAGATGCTGATCGCGTCACCTAAGGTGAAGTCGCCATCGTTCACGAGACACAAGCCAGGAGTTTGCAATAAAATGTGGCGTGAGTGTGGGATGCCGGGCGTCAAAAGCAGGACCAACTCCGAGGCACTCGCCCCAGGAGTGCCTGCACCAGCGTCATCGGCGTTCTGGAGCAGCTCTTTGAGGATCGTAAAGCCGCCTTTGTATTTCTCTCGAAGGTCATTACGAATCTGTTGGATTGGACTTTGTCGGAAACCAGACATGGAATATCCTCAGAAGCGGCGCCGGTCGTTGATACCATCTTGACCAACCTTAGCCCAAGCGTCGCTGTCGAGCGTCGCATCGCGGTCAACCGGTTTGTAAACCGTGTCGCGATTGATGGCCAAACGCGCCGCAATTTCCAGCTCGAACCAACAGCGTTTTTTCATAAACAGCAATTCAATACTGGCCCAAAATCGAGAACAGATTTTCGGGCAGGACAAAGCAGTTGGGATCATAGCGCGATTGTCCGATTAAGCCATAGAAAAACGGAGAGGAGCCGATTGGCGGTATACAGCATGTATCGGTCCTCCATTGCCGAATCCAGCCAGAGACGGTGCTGTTCAATGTCGAACTAAGCGTTGCGGGCAACCCGGCGTGAGTTTGGAGTCAATCACGGAGATGGCCGCACCTAGCGGATTGAGATGGCAGCCAAGATGAATCAGGGATCCCATCTAACTCATCATTCGCAACTTCCGAGAGACATCACTTCCCGCCTGTGCTAATCAAGAGCGAAGATCTGGCAAGCCGAGCCAGGTCCGCAACCGTCCTCCATTGAGCGACGTCGTGGCCGGCGAAGATCCAAAGATACGGCGTGGTGTTTCCAGTCCAGCGGGCGCCGGGTTGCAACTCCCGCTCCACTTGGAACCGCGCGTCGGGATGGAATTCCGTGGCTGAACTTTTCCAATAGTTTACCAGCCAGCCGTCGCTCTGACCCAGTGCGCCGAAGCAGCCGCCCAGCTTGTAGTCGGTCCAGAATTGCGCGTCACGATAATAGTCGGGCACGTCCACACCGCCGGCCACATCATCATCGGGCGAGCCGCCGATGGAGGGACGACAGAACCAATAGACCTCGACCAGCTTCCAGTTCTGCGCCCCGCTGTTCTCCACCCAGAGCGGACGGGCAAGCACAAGGCCATCGTGCTTGAAGACCGCCAGCCGCACCGCCGCGCGAAAGCCATTCGCCGAACCCGCCTCGCCGTAACCCACCACCGCTTCGACGAGCCACGCGTCGGGCTGCTCCTGGAGTTGGAGTGACACGATACGATCGCACTCCGTCCACCGCTCGCCGACGTCGGTCTGTTGATGGATGGCAAACACGAGCCGGCCCAAAGCCAGATCACCCGTCTGGATGCGATCAAACAGGTTTCCGTCTTTGCGGCCACAGGACCAGGTGACGCCTTCAGTCTTGAGGTCGAGGTGGTCGGGGGTCGTCCATTCGGCGTTGGGCGGCTGAAACTTCGCGGTCCGGTCTGGTGGGAGCTGATGCAGCCACACGGCGGCAGGCTGCACGCCTTCAAACAGGACGGGCACGCCGGCAAGTGTGGTGGCGGAAATGTTGGCAACTTCGAGCGGGCCGAGAGGATTGCCGCTTATGGCGCGCTGTTTGGTGTCGTCCCAGTTTTGCAGTTCCACGCATGCGATGGCGCGTGCCGCCAGCGGAAAGCGCTTCGTTTGTCCGGCGGAGAGCGAGATTTCTTCGATGCGGCTGCGGCCTTCCGAGGAAATTCTCGCCAGGCCGTGCGCGGGAATAGCGTTGGTGTTGGCGACCTCGATAGCGTTACCCTTGGCGCGCAATTCGAGATTTCCGGAAACGGCGCTGCGGGCATGGCGGCGTTCGGCGGCGCGATTCACTTCGGTCGCGGCTTTGACGAGAACTTCGTAGGTTTCGTCCTTTTCGTTGACCAAGCCGTAATTGCTGTCCTCCGGGAAGCTGGTGCTGATGCCGGATGCCGGTTCATCCACCCACATGAAGTAGTCGTAGCCAATTAGGAACGGCAGATCGGCCATCGCATTGACGAAGATGCGGTAGCAGGAGGCTTTCTGTTCCTGCGTGTCAACTCTCATGCCCGCGCCGTGCTGGCAGGGCAGGCCGCTGTCGAGCGCAGGAAAGCTCCATTCCGTGATGAGAATTGGCTTGCGCGCCACGGCGAAATACTCGCTCAACTCGCGGGGCACGCGCTCGACCACGCCACCCGTGCCGTCGGGCGACCAGACGTTCTCAAAATCGACGCGCGGGTAAGTGTTGAAACTGAAGATGTCGTTGTATTTGCCGGCGGCGGCGAGGACAGGCACTGGCACACGTCCGGCGAAGCGGCAGCCCAGCACAAGATGATCGGGGTCGGCCTCGCGCAACGCCTTGGCCGCGACGCCGAAGTATTGTTCCGCGATGAGCGCTAGGAATCCGTCGCGCACATGCGTCAGCGAGGCAGAGGGCTTGGGCATGTTCGTGGAAGCGAGGAAGTCGGCTTCATCAGCGTAACGCGTGGCAAGGCTGTTATTGACGTCCGTCAGGGTGCCGTATTCCTTGAGCAGCCATTTCCAGAGCGCGTGTTTCGCCGACTGTTGCGGGCCGCGCTGGAAGACTTCATCGACGAGTTGGCCCTTCTTGCCATACCACTCCAACTCGTTGTCGATGAACGTGCCGATGCACCAGGGATCGCCGCGGCTGTCTCGGAGGGTCTCGCGTGCGGCAATGCGGCAATGGCTTTCCCAGTGCGGACTGAATACATCAGGGAAACCCGTCCAAGTGTCCGGCTGGCAAATCCATTCACGGCGCGCAAAACTGGCCCCAAACGAACCGAAGAGCATGTGAGGCAGGCCGTGATGCCGCAGCGACGGGCTGTGCCCGACGGGAAGCTCGTTGAAGCCCCACGCCTTGAGGCGCTCGATGGCGCTGATGGCCCAGGCTTCCTCGCTGCCGAACTTGGCCTGCACGTTGCGGCTGTAGGGAGCATAACCCATCTTTTCGCAGAAGTGTGCGAGATAGTTCACATGGTCGGTGCCGACGGCGAAGAAGGGCTTGCCTTCGGGATCAACCAACCACCAGCGCCCGTCCACTTCGGCGGTGCGGAAGAAGCCGCTGCCGTGAGCAATTGCGCGGCCCGGTCGGGTGGTCCAAGCCGGAATTTGGGGTGCGGCAACGATTGGTTCCGGCGCGGTTTGCGTCACATCTGCCACGGCATTGCCGAAGCGCGCTCGCATTCCGCTGACCCGCAGGATGGGCCGGCCGGTATTCACGGCTTTGACTTCCTTCGTGAGTTCGAAGCCGATCCTCACCACTTCATTGGACCCATCGAGGATTCGCCCGGTGATGGTGGCCGTGGAGAGTTTGATTTCCATCCGATAAGTATGGTTAGGGCGCCAGTTGAATGCCTCGCCAATGCTGGGCAACCGCTTCAGGCGCGTGGGCGCGCCGTCCGCCGCTAGCCAATGCCCATCCACGGACTCCTGCAGCTCGGTCCCGTGCTGACGGCCCTGGCTTTCCGGTGCGGCGACCAGGTTGAGCGCCCAATAGTTCTTGTCGTCCGCCGCGATGCCGAGGCCCACCGTCAGCCAATCGCCTTTGCGCAATTCGAGCACGGTGACATCGCAGGCAAACGTCATCGCCGCCGCAAACGGCACCGCGCGCCATAGCGAGATGCCGTTATCACCCAAATAAGTGCCGTCCGCAGTTTCCCATGTGGCACTCTGCGGTTCCCACGCGGGGCCGCCATCGCTGCCGACGGAGCAGGCCAGGAAGTCATCATGCAGCGTCTGAGCAAACACCGGGAGCTGCCACAGAGCGAAAAGGACCGCAATACAAGCAAGCCGCGTCAGGCTGTGCTGGCCGGCAAGGTATCGTGTCATGCCTACGAGGCTGGCAAGGGAATGCCCAGGAAACAAGCCGGAAGACTGGCCACATTCATGCTTCGTGTCCCACGAAGCAACTTTCCTGGAAGAATTTGACCTGCCCCACACCCCTTACACTGGCGCAGGCAGACGCGTCACACCATCGCACCAAAATACGTAGAGTTGTCCAAAAACCATGACGAATTCCGTCGAGGGTTTCCTCAAATAAACCTTCGACTTGGACAGCGGATGTCCAACCAGGCTTGATAAACTGCCGGCATGAAAAATATAAGGAATTTCAAACCCGGGGATTTGATGAAGATCGGCCTAGACCCAAAGCTCTTCCCACCTGAAAGGCTGTTTTATTGGCTCGCTCGTCCCAGGAACCCGGTCTTGGCCTCAAATGACCCCCTGGAAAGGATGTTCATTGGAGGGATGCTGAAAAACGAGCCGGTCCAGTTCATTTATCTGGGCGGAAAGACACCGGGCAGCCCGCGAACCGTGAACGTCTCCCTCGTCTTCCAACTTGAGGAGGAGGGGCGCGTTTACGTTGCAGGATATTGCCGGGAACGAGGGGCCAATCGGGTTTTTGCGCTGGATTTGGTCATGGTTCTGTGCGCTTGGAATTGACGCGCTGACGCCGGCCTTGTGTCCTGGCAAGAAACCAGCTAAACCTTTGGCAGTTAACATGGCATCAGCTCTAAATGCACTCAATCTTGGGCCAGAATCCGGGAAATCATTCCCGGGATTGGTTCCGGTGCGAGGAAAGCGGCCACGCCTCAACTTGGACGAAGAAGTGGCACTTCGGCGTGCAGACACTATCGGTGACATCGATTACGTATTCTTTCGACGCTTCTCGGATGGCCGCTCGTCACAAGTTGCAGCCTGCGTCATCGACAATCATGACAGCCGTTTCAGCGAACGTGAATTGGCAGGCATTCACCAAAAGCTGTGGTGGAATGGCGGTGCGCCTCTGCTATATGTAGGCTGGCAGACGCGAGTTGACGTATTGAGCTGCGCACGCGGACCGGATTTTTGGAAGCAGGGCGACATCCTTGACTACAATCCAGCGGAAACCATCGAAACTGCCGGTCAGATTTCCGACGCGCTACAAAGTCTGCACGAGCGATTCTCGGCGGCCCGGCTGAGCAACGGGACGTTTTGGGAAGATGCCCAGAACGCCAAACTCGTCGAAGCTGATAAAGCCGCACACCGGCGACTCATCCGCGCCGTGGTCGAAACAGACCTTGAACTTGAAGGGGGAAAAAAACCGCTGCTCCGTCGCCTCCTCTTGCTGGTGGTACTCATCAAATATCTTGAAGACCGGAACGTGTTTCCCGACGCGTGGTTTGGTCGCTTCTGCAAGGGCTGCGGCACTTTCTTTGAAGTGCTCCAGGAGGGATCTCCAGACAATATTCGTTCGCTGCTTGATGCATTGGAAAACAAGTTCAATGGAGATGTGTTCTGTCTGGGCGAAAGCAGCCAACACCGGCTCACCACTGGTGAGTTGAGGAGATTCGCGGAACTGGTCGAAGCGCGCACAATCAAGGCACAGCGCTATTTGTGGGCCACCCATTCATTCGAGCACATTCCAGTGGAAGTGCTTAGCCATCTTTATCAGCGTTTTGCCCAGCCGGGTAAGGGTGCCGTCTTTACTCCACCGTTTCTCGCCACGCTAATTTTGGATTATGTTTTGCCTTACGAACGACTCACAGGCAAGGAGATGGTGCTCGACCCGACATGCGGCTCCGGTGTGTTCCTCGTGGGCGCATTCCGCCGTCTAGTGCATCATTGGCAGAGCCAACACGACTGGCGGCGGCCTGATGTTGCAACGCTCAAAGAGATTCTAAAGCGAAGCATCTTCGGTGTGGAATTGCAGGAGGAAGCGGTGCAGTTGGCCGCGTTTAGCCTGGCCCTAGCGGTGTGTGATGCACTTCAGCCCAACGTTATCTGGCGCGATCTGCGTTTTGATAAGCTCAAAGGCTCAAGCCTTTTGTCCGGTGACTTTTTCAGCCATCTCGACGCCGTGCGCAGGCTTGGCGGGAAGGATGGCTTCTCTATTATTGTAGGCAATCCGCCCTTCCTTTCAAAACTCAGCGAAGCAGCCAAAAAGAAGGATGGCGACAGCGCGGTTGACTCAGACGAAGTGCCAGATAATCAAATGGCCTACCGCGTCGCGCACGAGGCGATGACGTTGCTAAAACATGGAGGTCGCATGTGCCTCATCCAGCCTCATGGTTTCCTCTACAATGCCAATGTGAGTCAGTTCCGCCGAGAGTTCATTACCAATAACCGTGTTGATGCGGTGCTGGACTTCTGTTCCATCCGCAAATTATATGACGGCAAGGATCCCAAGACGATTGCGGTTCTAGCCACTCGAAGAAAGCCGAGGCCCGAACATTCAATCGATCACCTTACCTTTCGACGCACTCTCAGTGTGCATGAGCGGTTGGGATTTGAACTGGATCATTATGACAAACACGCAGTTCCCCAATGCGTCGCGGAACAGCATGATTGGGTATGGCGAGCCAATCTTCTTGGAGGCGGGCGACTTCAGCAACTCACTGGGAGATTGGCGGACATGCCTTCGCTTATCGATTACATTCGGGGCAAGGGATGGTCAGCCGGCGAAGGCTTTATCGTAGGCAATCGCCAAACCTTGGTCCCTTGGCTAACAGGCAAAGATTATCTACCTTCAACTGCTATTACTAAGGACGGCATTAACCGACAAGAGCTTTCCAAAGTTGAGGAACGCTATCTTGAGGCCAGCAGAACCGAAGACCGATACACGTCGCCTCTCTTCTTAGTCCGTGAAATTGACTCGTTGCCTTGCGCCTACTTAGAGCGTGGCTTTCTTGCGTTTGGTCACCAAGTCGTTAGCATTCACGCTCCCCAAAGTGAAGCCGCTCAATTGAAGTCGTTTCACGAACAATTTTCCGCCAACCGCAGTGCGTTAAGCGCCTTTTGCGCATTGCTTGGAACGCGCGCTTTCACTGGAAAAGCCACTTCCATTCTTAAGCGTGACATCGACTCTCTGCCGTGGCCATCAGTGGACAAGGGCTGGCAGTTGAGTTTTTGGGAAAAAGTTCTTTGCGAGGATATCATTGAACACATGGCCGAATACGTGCGCCTCGGCCAAAATTCAAAACTGCTTCGCGATCCTGTGTCGTTATCACAGCTTGCAGAATATTCTTCTCTGTTTGTCAAACTTCTTGGCAGCGTTTACACCAATCTACGCGCCGTTCGCACATTCAATTTCGACGGACTTGCCTGCCAAGCTTTGTGTTTCGGCGACAGACCAGAGCTTCAATGGCCGAATGACTGGAAGCCAAACCTGCGGAACTTGATCTATTCAAACCAAGGTGAAGCCCTCCGTGCCGTCCGCGTGCTCCGTTTTTACGAAGCAAACACAATCCTAATCGTGAAGCCGGATCGTCTCCGTTATTGGATACGCTCGACCGCCATCCAGGATGCCGACGAAACTCTTACTGACTTACGCGGCCAGGGTTATTGATGAGCCGACGAATTTCCAATCGAGGGACATGTCGAGGACGGCTAACAAAGGGATTGCAACGCAATGCCCTTGATGAACAAACATTGCGTTTTGTTCAGGCGGAACTTCCAGAATGGCGGCACGACCCCGACCGCGTAGCAGAAACATCGGAGGAACGACTCAACGCACAGTTGTGCAAATACCTAAACGTGGCCGCGAGCGAGCGATTCGCAATGGTTTACTTCCACCATGAAGAGAAGCAAACTGCCAATCGCCGTGTTGATTTCTCAGCGCTGCCGAGAAATGCACAGTTTGTCGGCGAGCGATACTGCACCAAATACGACCCCATCATCGTCTTCGAAGGCAAGCGACTCCCTGCGCCACGCAACGACCGTCGGCGGGAACGTGAATATGTGACAGTAGGCGAGGCAAAATCCGGCGGCATTCAGCGATTCAAACTGGGCCTTCACGGAGCCAACCACAGCCTTGCCGCAATGGTCGGTTACATCCAAGAAGGTGATCCGAGCGTTTGGCTAAAGCGGATCAACCGTTGGATTCAAGAACTCGAAGGCAGTCTTAGTTTCGATGGTGAGGATTGGTCACGCACCGAACAACTGATGCAGTTCACGTCAGACAAAAACACTGGTGTCGCGCAGGCCTGGTCGATGCACTCACGAATTGGACATGTAACCGGCCGCAACATTCGTATCCGCCATCTGTGGTTGAAAATGTCGCCCTAAGAATTATGCAGTTATCGGCCACCAGCATCCAGTAACGAAGCAATCTTTAATGCGTGGAGAGGGTCTGTGACCGCGCAAGTCTGCCAGTGAACTCGCCTTGACATTCATCTTCTTGTTGCCTCCCGCTTCGGATCACAGCGTTGGCGGCTTGGGTGCTCGGATTTCGCTGCTCGATACCTCGCCCGCATCTGGCCCGGTCAACGCTTCTTGACGGTCCTTGCATTTCGCGGGCCAGAAGTAAATCCGTGTAGTTGCTGAACGAGAATTATCGCGTATAATTTCGACCAACATGCTGAAGGCTGTAAAATGAAAACGCCCGATGACACAATTGCAATTGCCCACCGAGTTCTTGCCCTTGAAGACTTTGACGAAACAGCGCGGATCCTCCTTAATTTGTTGAATGATGCTCAGAGTAAATTCCCAGGTGCCAAACGGTATCTCTATCTCGAAATTGATGGGCATCGGAATTCAAAGGGAGGATTCGACCAGGATATGCTCGAATTGCAAACCAAATTCATGGAAGATTTTGTGATTCAGTTTCTGATCGGTGCTGATACGCCTCTGGCCAAATTAAAAAAACCGAAACCGCAGAATAACGAAATACCAAAGGAGCTTAATCTGATCAAGATTGATCCTCCGGCATCTGGCGGACCCGGCGAATCCGGGATAAAACCGCGATTCTGATCATCTTTTTATTTACGAAAGCTGAGAAGATACTGGGTCACAGCCAACCGGTGGCGCTATCGGAATTCCATCACGCCTTTTTGCTGCGATTCAGCGCCTCTGTGAACCAGTCCGACGCTTGGGGTTTTGCTTGCGGAACCTTCGCTTGTGGTCGGCTGGGCCCGGGGGAGGCCTTGCCGGTGGCGGCCGCGCCGATGACTGGCGCCGCTTTCATCGAGAGGGCAATGCGTTTCCTGAGCAAGTCCACTTCCGTCACAGTGACCATGACTTTCTGTTGCACCTTGACCACCTCAGCAGGATCTTTGACGAAACGATCGCAGAGCTGGCTAATGTGGACCAGTCCATCCTGGTGGACGCCGATGTCCACGAAGGCGCCGAAGGCCGTCACGTTGGTGACGATGCCCGGCAGCTTCATGCCCGGTTTCAAGTCTTCCATTTTCTCCACGCCAGCTTGGAAGGCGAACACTTCAAATTGCTGGCGCGGGTCACGGCCCGGTTTGGCCAGTTCTGCCAGGATGTCGGTGAGGGTCGGCAAGCCAACGTCGGTGGTGACATATTTCGGGAGTTGGATTTTCTGCCGGCGTCCCGCGTCCCGCATCATGTCATGGACGGAACAGCTCACGTCCCGGGCCATCTGGTCCACGATCGGATAACTCTCGGGATGCACCGCGCTGGCGTCCAGGGGCTGCGCGCCGTCGCGGATGCGCAAAAACCCCGCCGCTTGCTCGAACGCTTTCGGTCCCAAACGCGGAACCTCCTTCAATCCAGCGCGGGACTTGAATTGGCCGTGTTCGTTGCGGTAGGCCACGATGTTTTCCGCGAGGGCCGGGCCAAGGCCGGAAACATAAGCGAGCAACTGCTTGCTGGCGGTGTTGAGTTCCACGCCCACGCCGTTGACGCAACTCATCACGACATCGTCGAGGGTCCGTTTGAGGGCGGGCTGATCCACGTCATGTTGATACTGGCCCACGCCAATGGATTTCGGATCGAGCTTCACCAATTCCGCCAGCGGATCCATGAGCCGGCGGCCAATGGACACCGCGCCGCGCACGGTGAGGTCGTGATTCGGGAATTCTTCGCGCGCCACCTCCGACGCCGAGTAAATCGAAGCGCCGCTCTCGTTGACCATGACCACGGGAATGGAGGAAGGCAGTCTAAGCGTCTTGACGAAGGCCTCCGTTTCGCGGCTGGCCGTGCCATTGCCGATGGCGATGGCTTCGATTTGAAATTTGCGAATCATGCCGAGCAACGCCTCGGCGGCCTCGCGCGCTTCGCCCGGCGAGGCGGCAGTGGGGTAAATGACGTCGTTGTCCAGCAGCTTGCCTTGTCGGTCCAGGCAGACGACTTTGCAACCGGTGCGGAACCCCGGATCAATCGCCAGCACGTTCTTGCGGCCCAGCGGTGAGGACAACAACAGTTCGCGCAGATTCTCCGAAAACACCCGGATCGCTTCCGTGTCGGCGCGCTTCTTGGATTCAATCCGAATTTCCACTTCGATCGCCTGGCCGAGCAACCGCTTGTAACTGTCCTGCACCGCCAGACGCACCTGTTCGGCGGCGGGGCCTTTGCCGGTGACAAAAAGAGGTTCGATCAAGGCCAACGCGTCTTCCTCCGGAGGATTGATCCGCATCATCAGCAGCCCTTCGCTTTCGCCACGACGAATGGCCAGCATCCGATGGCTGGGGATTTTAGCGACCGGTTCGCTCCAATTGAAGTAATCCTTGAACTTGGCCGCAGCCTCTTCCTTTCCGGAAGCCACTTTTGATTTTACCAGACCTTTGCTCCAAAACAACTCGCGCAGTTTGGCCCTCGCCTGGGCATCATCACTTATGCGCTCGGCCAAAATGTCGCGGGCGCCGGCCAGGGCGGCCGCCACGTCAGCCGGCCCTTTGTCCGCGTTGACGTAAGCCTTGGCCTCGGCGTCCGGGTCCGCCGTGGATTGCTGGTTGAAGAGCAGGTCGGCCAGCGGTTCCAGCCCCAGCTCCTTGGCGATGGTGGCGCGGGTGCGGCGTTTGGGCCGGTAAGGTTGAAAAACGTCCTCCAGCGCAGTGATCGTCTCGGCCTTGGCGATGGCGGACTCGAGTTCGTCCGTGAGGAGATTGCGCTCGGTGAGAGATTT
>JBEKDI010000024.1:0-56018 GCA_050014435.1 Verrucomicrobiota bacterium
TCGCCGTTGAACGTGCGGACGCGCGTGTGATTGAACGTGTCGTTGTAGAGGCGGCAAAGCCGTTCCCGCCGTGAATCATCCGACCAGACCCACTCTTTGAAACGCTCCTTGATGCGTTCCTGTTTTTCGCGCGCGGCCTCCGTTGACTGCGCGTTGACGACGGGCTTTTTGTCCACGGTGTCATACACGGTGGGAGTTTTGAGATTCAGCGCGTCTTCAATCAATTCGAGCGCCGTGTAACGGTCAGTGCCCCAATCCGTCGTGTTCGCGGTCGCGCCTTTCGCCTCCCAATTCGCGCTGATATGCCACGCGCCCAGCGCGTGAATGTGGCCAATCTCGACACCGGACGGAATATTTAGCAGCGTATTCGCGAACTGCTGCACATCTTCCGGTGGCAGCCAGGCAGCGCCGAGCCGCACGTCAATTTCCGTGGCGGCGAGGTCTGCCGGTTGGATGGATTTCAATGCCTCGACGTTCTCGGCAAAGCGCGGGTCGGTCACTGACGCTGCATCCGCAACAGAAAGTTTCTCCCGCACGTTGCCGGAGAGATACTGGTCGTCGGTTTCCCATTGATTTGTTTGGGGATTCAGAAAAATGACGCCTTTCAAGTCTGGCAAAAATTCCTGCACCGGTTTGTTAAGCAGGTCGGCCATGTGGTCGAGGTCAACGCAACCGCGCTCGTTCAAGGTGACGAGCAACGCCTCCTTCGGCGTGCCGACCGATTCAACCGGCTGGCGATGATGAATCGTTCGTTCGGTGAAAATGGCGGCCTTGGTCGCCCGCTTTGTCTCATCGTTGTAGTGCTCCAGCGAAAGCAGCAACGGCAAATCGGGGTCGCCGTCGAAGGCGCGCTGGTTGGCGCGAAGATTCACCGGACCAAAGCGCCCGACAAAACGGTCGTAAGTCAGATTGAGTTGTTGCCGCGTTTCAACGACGTGTTCCTCGGCGCTGCCGTCCATCTGCGCCCGCAGGCAATCCCGCACCGCATCCCGCACCGGAATCAAATGCCGGATGCGCGAGCGGGTCTCGGCAGTCAAATCGGTGAGCGGACGCAGAACATTTTCCTCGCGGATACAGACCATGCCATCGTGCAGACAATAGGCGTTGGGTTTGATGAAATCGGGCGCGGGAATGGATTCTTTGAGCGTCGGCTCGGCGATCTTGTGTGACTGCGCCTCGTAAACGCCCTGCGGAAGTTGTGCAACCACCTGGACGAGTGCCTCCGCCAAATTGCGGCCGTCCGGTTCCAGCGTCGGTTCGTTGCCGCCATACATTCCGCCGGTGAGGCGCATTTGACCGAGCATCATTTCCGGGCGGTTGGCAAAGTATTCGTTGATGGTAAATGCCTCGCCGACATCGTTGGCATGGCTGGCAGTTTCCTTCCACGCCGGGCCGGCGGGCGTTTCACCAGGGCGCAGCTTGCGGAGCATCACGATGTCGGTCGTGACTTCCGTGCCGGCGTTCTTCTTGAAGGCGTCATTCGGCAGGCGGATCGCGCCCAACAATTCCGTGCGCGCGGAGAGCAGTTCACGCAGCGTCGAATCGAGTTTATCCATCGTGCCCCGCGACGTGATGAACATCATCAGACCGCCGGGACGAACTTTTTCCAAAGCTGCCGCAAAGAAATAATCGTGGATGGAAAACTTGTAGCTGTTCCAGCGCGGGTCGTGGACGGTGTAATCGCCGAACGGGACATTGGAAATCGCCATATCATAAAATCCATCGGCGAGCTTGGTCTGCTCAAATGGCTGGGCGCGAATGTCCGCGTCGGGATAAAGAGCTTTGGCAATGCGTGCCGTCAACGGATCAATTTCAATGCCGGTGACGGTCGAGCGGCGGAGCATGTCTTCGGGCATGAGGCCGACGAAGTGGCCGATACCGCAGGCGGGTTCGAGCACGCGCCCGCCCTTGAAGCCAAAGCGCTCGGCGGCGCGATACATCGCACCGATGACGGTCGGCGCGGTGTAATGGGCGTTGAGGGTGGTGGCGCGGACGGAACGGTGTTCTTCGTCCGAAAGAATTTCCGAAAGCCGGAATTGCTCCTTGCGCCAGTCGGTGTTGTCCACGTCGAACACCTGGGGCATCGCGCCCCAGCCGACGTATTTTACCAGCGTGGCTTTTTCCTCCGGCGTCGCCAGCCGTTCCCCGGCATCGAGTTGCCGCAGCGTTTCGATTGCCGCGATGTTTTTTTGGAACTTTAATTTTGGCCCGCCCTCGCCCAAGCGGTCAGCCTCGGTGATGCGGTAGGCGTTGAGATTTTTTGGCGGTTCTTCGTGATGGCGGCGGTGGCCGTCCGTTAGGACTCTTCTGGCGGCAGGAGGATGTATTTCTCCCGCACCATTTCCCACGCCTGGGCCTGGGCCTGTTGTGCCGTTGATCCCTGCTGCATCAATTCCATGCGCAGCGTGACCATTTCGTCCTTCGTCTTTTCCTCCGCCTCCAGCAGCATCTGGTGCAGGAGTCCTTTCCGTTCCAAGTCGCGCACCATCTTCGGACGGTGTTCGTGCCAGTGTATCTCGGCCATTCGTCCGTATTGTGTCAGTGTTGTCATTAGTCGGCCTCTGGGTTGAGAAAAGGTCAAGCTGCTGGTCTGATTCTACACGGTTTCTCCGGATTGCCATGATTTTCTTGTTCCTGTCGCGCGCCGGCTCACGGTCGAAAGAGTTCCGCGATTTCCACTTTCAATGCCTTTGCGAGAAAGTAAACGTGTTTGTCCGTGGCCACATATCGCTGCAATTCGATGTTGCAGAGCACATCGCGGGTGATGCCGCATTTGAGCACCTGCAACTTCGCCACCAGCAGGTCCTGGGACAGCCCTTGTTGATAACGAAGCCGGGCAACCTTGCGTCCAATGAGATTTGCGTCGCGTCGCATACTCCCCTTCAATGGTTATGGGTGGGCTTCATGGCAGTGAACAACAGGAAGGCCCAGGCTGATTTGAACCAACGAGTGTCGCGCCGTGGTTGAGGGGTTATGGGTCGGGATGCTCCTCGAAGCGTGGTGGTCCGCGAACTGGCTCGCGCCGCGCCGCATGGCCCACTGGGAGGATCACAACTGGAGTGGCAGTCACTGGGAGTCTGCTGCGGCGCACAAATATCCCAGTGATGAGCGGGAAGCAGGGAAAACCGACAAAAAAACACTCCGCTGGCTTTTGAATCAGGTGATTCAAGAGTTTGGTCGCACGGACGAAATGAACCACGGGATGTTGCATACCATTCTCCAACGGTTTTTCGATTCTTGGCGCCTACCGTCAGATAAATTGCAGCAAGTTTCATGCTAAATTTTCTCAAGCCGGACATGCTCTTGGAGACGGATTTGACAAGCGGCTGCAAAGCGTAACCGTCGCGGCCCTGGCCCGGAAAACCAAACCGGGGCGCGACGGCGGTTTTACACAGTGACAGCCTCCGTTTTTGCCTGTTGCTGGCCTTGCAGGCGGGCGACCGCGCGCCTGGCCGTGCGACCGAGTTGAGCGATAACCCCTTCCTTCTGGTCTTCCGGGAGGTCTTTGACCAGAAGGTCGTAAGCCCGCTTCAATTCTGGATTCCGATTGATCTGTTTTAGGACACCTTCCCGGATGCGCTGCTGGCGGTCGAGTTCACGCACTTCGTTCAGGACCATGCTGCGTTCGAGGCGTTCGCGCGGCATGGCTTGGACGTAACTCCAATACTTCGGGTTTTCTTTGATATGGGCATCAATCTTGGCATCCACTTCAGGGTTGCTCCGGAAAGTGGGCTGTTCTGCGGAGGCGGCATTGCCGCCTGCGCTCGTTGGCGCGGATGTTTTTGATTTTATCATAATGACTTGTTTTTTTGTTTTAATGGCGCGGCATTTGCCGTGTTCGCCGGAACGAGGCGGTCAAACCGCCCCGCTCCGGCAAAATGTTTCAAGGACTCAATGGATCAGGCGGTTCGTTTGTGGTCGTGGAGCTTGAAAATGGCGGCGGCTGTCCCTGCGCCGATTCGAGCGCGTCGAGGCGCTGCTTCATTGCGTTCACTGAGGCCCGCAGAATCAGCGTTTCCTGAAGGTTGGTCCTGGTCTGCTGCAACGCGGTTTGGAATTGCGCCAGCGCCGCCGAAAGGGTTCGGGCCTGAATCATGATTTGGGCGGTGGCAACGCGCTGCGAATTGACTTCAGCCAGGATGGCGTCGTTGAGCGGAGCCGGGGCGAAGGCCGCGTCGCGCGGCAGCGTCGTGCTGCCGCCAACGGCGCCGGGATGAAAATTCCAGCGCGTATTTTCCTCGACGCGATAGACGACATGCTGCTCGTGCATGATCAAACTGTCATTCGGATCGGCGTAGCGTCCGATGTGGTAGGCATGGAGGACTTCAGGACAACGAAGGCCGGCGGCGTCCGTCGTTGATGGCTGTTGTGGGCGCAACGTCAACTTCGGTGTCGTGGAACACGCGGAGAGAAACAGCAGTGGAATGAGATAATACGTTTTCATGGTCTTGATTGGGATGGTTCGTCTTTTTCCTGGGTAACGGGAATGGCGGTGCCGCCGAGCGAGGCGTCGGCGGCGTCAATGGTTTGCAGGACATAGAGATAAAACTGTTTTCCGCTCGGCACACGAACGTAGAACCCGTTCTTTTGAATCGAATCGAAGATTTGTTGGGCATAGGTTTGCAACACCGCCTGCGCGCCCGTGAAGGGCGCGTTGTTAAGCGTGGGACTGTTGATGGGGCCGAAGACGGTCTGCTGCTTTTCCGTCAACGCGCTGGCCGCGCCGGACAGGAACGTGGCGGCAAAAAGTTTAATGTCGGCCAGGTTGTCGGACTTGATGACCTCGCCGCGCAAGCCGGCGCTGCCGTCAGTGATGGCCCAGCCGGTCTGGTTGGTGTTGTTTTCAAACTCACGATCAAGGGCGATGGCCTTGATTTGCATTTCCAACCCGTTCTGCCAGATAAACGTCCAGGTGTTGCCGCTGGCGATGCGTTCGCGTTGGTGGTCGGTTTGCGCCGTCCCATGAATCTCCGTGCCGGCCGGGATCACCAATTTGCCCCCGAAATACACGTTCTCGGTGACAAGACCGATGATGGGTGTCTGAATGGAAGCTGAGTCAACCGTCACCACGGTTTCACAGGGAATCAACCGACCGAACGGGGCAAACACCGCGCTCAACTTTTTTGGCTGGGCAATTCCTGCCGAACTGTCGGCAAACAAACTGATGGGCGAAAGCGTGGGGGTCTGGTTCGCGGGAACCACCGGCAGCGGCGATGGTTTCGTCAAGGCAGGCGGCGATGACGACGGAGATGGCGACAACGATGACGGCAAATCCGTTGGCTGCGACTTGGGTGACGGCGGATTAAAAGCCTGCATCGGTCGCACCACAGACCGCACCACCTGCGGTTTGTCCGTGGCGTTGGTAGCCAGCGCCGTAACGCTGACCGCATCTTCGGCGGACGTGTGATGTTTGCGAACGACGCTGAAAATGATCAGCGCGGTGGCGAACACTGCGCCAAAGGCAACGAGCTTGCCGCTCTTGGTTTTGAAAAAATTGAGAAAGTCGCGCGGTTTCATGGTTGGTTCATGGGTGAACGGATGGGATGCACGCTGGGAGCATTGGTAACAGTGACAGGCGGCGGCGGTGGCGGCGAAAGGCGCGTCACCAAAACTGTGAAGGCATTGCGCAAAGACAATTCGTTGCGCCCGCCGTCCGGCGTGCCACTGACGGCGAAATAAACAATGTTTCGGCCTTTGGGCGGGACCGTGCCGTCGCCGTCGCTGATGGATTGGGGATAGAGGCGGTTGCCGGCGCGCAAGACGAAACTGTCCGGCTGATAAATCAAGGGCGCGTCAACCTTGTTGGTGATGACGAGACGAAAAACCAGCGTATCCTCGGCGTTGAAGCGGAAGGCTTCCTCGATCTGGATTTCGTAGTCATTGAAATCGCTGACCAGCGGCTTGCCGTCGTAGGTGGTGAAGTCCACGTTGGCAACACTTTCGGGCTGCTGGGCTTTGAGCAACGGAAACACCTTGGCCTTGTCGAGCGCCGCCAGCAGTTTTAGCGGACTGACTTTGGGCGCATGGCCGACACCAGCCTCCTCCGGCGTTGGTGGCGCTGCCAGATTGAGTGAAAGCACGGGGTGGGTGCTTTCAGTCAGTTCAAAAACGTAGGTATGCTCGTTCCAGCGGATGTTGAGATTGGCGGATGCCTTTGGGGACAGGGCGCGCACGGAAAGAAAGGCGGAGCCTTTGGTGTGGGCCAATTGAAACAGACCCGGCGTTTTTCCGTCCACCGTGACGCCCGCGCCGTCAATGGCAGTGATGGCGCTGGGGAAACTGATGGTGGTGACGCGGTTGGTGGCCACCGGCACAACGATCAAAACATTTTCATCCAGAAAATCCTTCACGATTTCCCTGGCGGGTTGCGCCAGGGCAACATGGGCGGTGAGCGCCGCGACGGTGACCGATAACAGGCTAACGATTGATTTCATATTTGAAGTCGCCCACGGCGGTGGGGAAGCGTCCGTTCAAGGCCATGTTGGGGTTACGGATGAGGCGAAGCCGGAGCGTGAACGGAAACGCCTCGGCGAACGCCTTGTCTTGGAAGATGCCGCTGCGGATGATCTGGCCGGTGACAGCGGCCAGAACTTCGTTGTCGCGCGTGGCGAGAATGTCAATGCGGCCAATCTCGGCTTTCTGGTGCAATTGCTTGGCCCGAAACTCGACCGACTCTTTGATGCGTTCATCCTGCGCCTTGCCGAGCGCCGATTTGAGAAACAACAATTTGAGCAAATCAGCATTGTCGAAATCCTTGGGATTGCGTTCGAGGAATGCCATCGTTGCGAGTTCGGCCTGTTGGATTTGCAAATCCCTGGCCTCCGAAAACTGGAGCAGCGGACTCAAATAGTAGGTGCCGGCCGGGTCAATGATGACAACGCGCTCGCGCTGTTTGAACTGTGAGACGATGTGGTAGCGGTCCATCGCCGAGAGCAGCAAGACGGCGACGGTGAAGAAAAACCAGAACCACGGCAGCCGGTCGCGCTGGACCAAAAGCCGGGTCAGATCGAAGTGTTTCCGCACGGGCACGGTGGGCGCGGGAACGGTCGGGGTGGCATTTAATGATTCCATGAGTCAGTAGTAATTTGGTTTGGATCTGGCGATGAGGTCGCGGACGGCCTTGTCACCGGTGATGTCGTCGCCGGGCCGTCCGCGAGCGGAGCGCGGCGGCAGGCCGGACCCGGCGATGATGATGGCCCCGGCGCTGCCCATGTTGGCGGCGGACGACATGGTGCTTAACAGCGCGGCCAGGCCCGCCGCGCCAGCGGTCACGGCGGGAATACCGATGGGTGCTGCGCTGGCGGCAGCGCCCGCAGTCGTGGCGGCGGTCTGGAGAAAACTGCTAACGCCGCCCGCGAGCAACGCACCTCCGGGCTGAATGCCATGGGCGATGACGTTTTGAATGATGACCGGCGCGGCAACGGTGCTGAAAATGATCCAAAAGCCAACGGCGGCGACGCCGATGGTTTTTTGCAGGTCGGGCAGCGTGGAAGTGGGGTCAATGTATTGAAGGCTGGGGTCGCTCAAGAAATCGAGAATGCCCTGGGTGACGAGCGCGGCGAGCGCCCAACCCAACGGCCACAACAAAACGCCGACCAGATTCATGAGGTAGCGGTTGCCAGTGTGTTTCAACGCTGGGATTGCCATGAATCCGATAAGCAAGGGCGAAAGCGCGTAGCCGAGATTGAGGATGATCGTCTGGAAGATGTAAGCCCAGAACATCATCAAGGAAGCCGTCCAGCCGACGAGCAAAAGGACGGCCGAGACGATCAGGTCGGTGGTAAAACTGTTGAGCTGAGACATGACATTCCACCAGGACGATGGCGTGGCCGGGTCGCGCTTTATGATCAGGAGCTGATTGAATTGCTGATGGACGTTGGACGGGTCAACGCCCAGACCGGAGAGGATTGAAGTTTGCAGCAAATTTTGCAGGGTATTGCCCCAAGCGGGCAGGAACACGAGCAAGGATGTGAGCAACAACAGGCGCAGGAGCAAATTCAGAATGGATTTGTGCGAAGAATGTTGCTTCACGGTGACAATGACGCCGACAATGAAAAGCGCGAAGGCCACGCTCAACAACAACGTGTGAAGATCACCACACTTGGCGAGGAATGTAGGAAAGATGCTGTCGAACGTGGCCATGATGAACGCAGAGTTGACGGTTATGGATGGTGGTTACGGCGTCGGGAACACTGTCGGCGCGTTCAACAACTGGAACTTCGCCGTGTAATTGCTGATTGCCTCCGTGAACTCGGCATTCTGCTGCTCGGTCAACGCCTGAATTTGTTTCTGCTGGTCGTTCCGGTTCTGGATGTCCTGCACCATTGCGGACGTCGCCGCTTGATTTACTTCGTCATCCGTGCTGGCCAGGTCGCCGTTAAGACTGGTGAGCACGCCATGCAACTTTTGCACCTCGGCATCCGTGGTGGCGTTCTGGAGCTGCTGGGTGGTCTGCGCGATATTGGTCTTGATGGTTGCTCTCCGTTGGGCCGCGTTGTCGGCCACCGTGACATAGTTGCTCGCCGTATTGATGATGGCCGAAAAGTGTTGGTATTGGTTGGTGGGTCGTTGGATGGTCTGGCCTCTGGGCGTCTGGAAGCTGGTGCCAACCGTGGCGTAGATGCCAGAATCGTTGTAGGTCATCGCAGAACTACCGTTGGCCTTGGCAACGAGGTTTTCGAGGTTCACCCCTGGCTCAACGCCCTGCAAGTCGGCGGCCAGGGGGGCAACCATGGAAAGCACCACTTTTGACGGATTGCCGAACAGCGATTCATAATTCTTGAACTCGTTCAACTGGCTGGTGAGCGTGTTAATTTGCTGCACCTGGTTGTTAATCATCGTGACGTATTTGGCGATGCTCTCTGCTTCATCAATGATCTGCTGCACATTCATCGTCGGGTCATAGACAACCCACTGCGCGCGGGCGGAGAACGCCAGCGGCATGGCGATGAGGGTTGCTGCGATTATTTTTTTCATGTTTGTTTTCCTTTTTGTTTTTGTGGTTTAACGGGCAAAAGCCTTGTCTTCCTACTCCTCAATGCGGAGATTTTGGGTTGTCGGTTTGAAAATCACGCCGTCAATGACTTGTTCGGGCAGATGCACCTGGTAGAGCCGGACCCGGCCTTCGTCCCCCGCCCTGGCCTGCTGCATGCCGACGTAAAGCCAGTATTGTTGTTTGACGGCGTCGCTGCGGCCCTTGTCGTAGCCGATCTGGTAAGACTGGTCGTTCAGTTTGCCGTTGGCGTAGTGCAGCCCCTCGCCCAGCAGAACGCCGCCCGCCGCACCGCCCACGACGGCGACGGGATTGCCTTTGGAAAGAACCCCGCCGATGGCCGCACCGCCCGCCCCCAACGCCACATCGGTGGTGGTTCGGGTGAAAGCGGCGCAGCCTGTGAACAGGCACACGACGCAGGCAAGTGGAATGAATTGAACAAGGTGATGGATTGAGTTTTTCATAAATGTATCAAGCAGGTTGGTTGGCGTGGGCAATGATGCCCTCGACGATGTTGGGACTTTGGCGCAGTTCGCGGGCGCGTTTGTCGAAATGTTCGCCGCTGGACGAACTGCAATAGAGCATCTCCGGCGACGCGACGTTGTGGACCGTGCCGCAGAGGTTGCGGGTCGCGTCGGTGTGCAGATAAGTGAACGGCGAATACTTCTGGCCGGTTTGATGGTCGGGCAGCGGGTAGTTCATGATGGCGTGCTGCGTCACTTCGGGCAGCGCGATGTCCTTGCCCATGTCATCCAGATCCGCGCGGTCGTTCTGGCGCATGATGAAAAACTGGCGCGAGTTGCCGAACACGGCGGAGCGGATGCGCGATTGTTTGAAGCGCGCATACTGCTGCACGATGGAGATGTTCCAGCAATTGAACTTGCGAAGCTGGGCGTAGGATTCCTGGACGATTTCCTGCCCGCCGGGAATGTCGAGGAAGCGGGCGACCTCCTCGTAGATGTTCCGTTTCCGAATGGCGCGGGGCAGCGTCATGATATGCTTGCGCGCGTGGTTGGTGATGAGGAAACCGGCGGCGGCTTTCAGTTCCTTCGCAGACTCCGGGATATAGCCCAACTCGAAGTGCGCGATTTTGCCGGTGAGCGAGAGATTGCTCGTGCCGTCGAACAGGCAGCCGTAGTTGCCGTCGCGACACCAGGGCAGAATCAGCGTGGCGATTTCCATGATCTGGTCGCGTTCGCCGCCCATCGGGTCGAGCATCATCAACTCCTGAAGCATCCGGTGCGTCGGGAATTCATCCGGCGTAAAGTGGGCAAAGGCGAGGTTGCGGACTTCCTTGCTGGTCCGGGGGTCTTTCATGAATTTCAACACCGCCGCTTCATCGAATTGGTGTTGATATTCCTCCGCTTCGGTCGGATGGGCTGCTTTCCAGTCGCGGAAGTCCGCAAAAGTTTCGAGGGTCGTCGCACCCGGCGGCATTTTTTCGGCGCGAAAATTCTGCAACGCCATCGCGTGCCTGGTGATATCGAGCAACTGGTCGTGGCGCTTCTTCTGCCAGTCTTGAAACGAATCTTCGTAAAGCAAATTCAAGTATTTTGCGATTTGCGCCTGACGGAGCATTTGTTTGTCCTCCTGACTCGAAGTGCCGATCATCCGTGCCACGAGCGCGGTTGCCGCCGACAAATGGTCGGGCGTGAGGGGCAGGCCCTTGGTGTCGAGATAATTGATGGTCAAGTCGCCGTCAGGATGAATGATGATGGGCCGCGCACCGTCTTCGACCGTCGCGGTGTAGATGCCATAGGAAAGCCCTTCTTCGATGATGACGGTGTAACCAAAATATCCTTCGGTCTGCGAGAGCAGGTCGCAAACGGTCACGGACTTGCCTGCGCCCGACATGCCAAGGAGAACGGCGTGCTGCGGAGATTTATTGTCCACCGAGCCGGAGAAGGTCTCGATGCCCACGAGATTATCGTGCGGCCCGTCGTAAATCGCCTCCGCCGTGGCCAAGTGGCCGGTGAAGGTGCTGGACACCGGCAGCATGTCCGCCAGGAAACGGTGTTCAGAATAAAGTTTGCGATGTTCGTAACGTCCCCACGTCCAGCCCGGCCAGGTCTGGAAGAAAAGGCTCTTCGAGGTGCTGGGCAGGTTGCTCTCGAAGTATTGCGCCGCGTTCATCGAGTTGATGGCGTTCTTGATCGCCCCGGACTTGGCGTTGAGGCCGTCCTTGCTTTTGTCCCAGACACGGATGGCGAAGAATGCCTTGAACGGGATGGTTTGCCCTTGCATGAGCGCGTGAATCTTTTTTTGTTTCTTCTCCATCACGGTGAGCAGCGAGATTTTCTTTTCGCTGGCGTAATCACCGGCGACGCGGTCGTGCTCCTTTTCCTCCTTGTTGATTTCCTCGGAAATCGGGAGCGGATCAACATTCACGGTAACGGTATAATCGAGCAGCCGCAGATTGGTGAGCCGCTGGATGATGCCAGGATACGTCGTGCGCGGCCAACGGGTCAGGACAATGAGCGAGTGATAATGGCCGTCGAGGAAGAAGCCAAAGTCGGACTGGCCGCTGCCTTCGCTGTGCCAGCAGTTTTCCTGAATCGAAAGCTCGGGTTCAAAGCCTTCCGCCGGGTCATAATCGAAACGGTCATTGAGCGACGGATTGAGAAACCGTTTGTAATGCCGGAAATGGTCGAGGTCGGTCATCGGCAGGATGCGCGCGCCGCTGGAGCCAAAGATTTCCAACAAGAGCCGGTGGACGTGGTTGAACTCGGTTTCAAGCTGGTCAAGCAGTGTGTGGTAGTAGTCACGCCGGGCGGGGGCGGACTGGAATGAATTCGGCACATTTTCCAGCGAGCGCGAGATGTAGAAGATGACGCGCTGACGGCGGAGTTTGCGTTCGGACATGGCCTGCCAGTAGCGCGCGAAGCGTTCGTTGCGGGCGCGTCTGGTCCAGACATTGGAAAACTTCTCCGTCTCCTGTTGGTAGCGCAGCAATTCCGCCTTGTAATCCGAATCGCAGAAGTATTGCACTTGCAGCCGCTGATTCTCGTGAAGCGAGGCAAGCAGGAGACAGAGTTGATCCTGAAAATCATTGAGGTCGGCAACCTGGCTGTTGGAGAGGTCGGGCGCTTCAAAGACAAACCCCTTCGCCACGTAACCGCCGCGCCGGAGCAGATTGAAGACAATCAGATTGCGGACAAAAAAACCGTTGGGAGCACGTTCAAACATGGGAGTGGATTGAGGTTGAGGATTCGTCAGCGGGCCTTTGTTTGGCGCGCAGGTCGGCTTGCATCTGTTCAATGCGCGTTAGCTGGCCGGCCAGTTCCTGAACCGAGCGGATTTTGGCCTGCTCATTGACCGCGATGTAGGCTTCGCGGATGTGGGCGAGTGCCCGTTCCAAATGGGCGCGTACGAGGGCGTCCACGCCGTGCTGGTGCAGCCCGACACGCAGATTGACCTCGGCGGATTGAATCTGGCCGAGCAACGTCCGCCGCAGCAATTCGAAACGATTTTGGGCGTCGGCATTCATGTTCTGTTCACCACCAGCGGATGTTTGGGTGAGCGGATGGTCTGCACCTCCGGAGCAAACCCGCCGCTGGAAAACCAATGTTCAAAACAATCGCGGTCGTAGCCGGGCGGCTTGCCCTGCCGGAATCCGAAGATGTAGGCAAGGCAGATACCGACCGGCACGAGCGCGGTGAGGAAGGCCGTAAGCAACGAAGTATTCATCATCACCAGTAGGACAAAGAAAACGGTGATGGCCACACCGACACCGCCCACGAGCCACCAGAACAAGCCGCCTTCCAGACCCCATGTGCGGCCCTTGGAATCGGACGCGGCGTTGGTATCGGTGAATCGCAGTTCGGTTTTCATGCTCGTGGGCGGTCGGTTGATTATTGGGTCAGGACTTCGCCTTGTCAGAAGGTGCCGACACCAACGGCGCTGTTGGAATCGAGGCCGAAGATTTTGTAGAAGGCATAGACCACCGCTGGCGCTGCCGCGATGATCGCGCCGCCGATGATGGACATCTTGCCCTGGTCAACGTCACCGCGACGGATGGCGAAGCCGCCGTAGATGACGGCGGAGATGCCGAGGACGAAGCCGAACATCATGATGACGGCAAGGCTGTTGCTGATGCCGGTCTTGAGGTCGGTGGAACTGAACGTGGTGGACTGCGCCCAAGCCGGGATGGTGTTAAGGGCGAGGACGGCGGCGGTCATGAGGAGCGACGGCAACCGCGAACGGATTTTCGGAAGGATGTGTTTGATGATCTTCATACGCATTGTTTTATTATTTATTTGCTGGCGCAGCGACTTGTTCGCTGCATCACACGCGCACTTTGCCAGAAGAAAAACATCGTTGGCGTGTGTGGCACACAACTTGAAACGGCCTCCTGCTAAAAATGGGGGATGAATAAAACTACCGACTCGACGAAGCTGGCCAAGCTCCAGAAACTGAATACGCTGCTGCCACACGAAATCCGCGGCCAGTCCCAAGTCCTGCCGCGCATCGCCTCGGCGGTGCAACGCGGCGAATTCGGCCTGACAAAGCCCGGCCGTCCGCGCGGAAGTTTTCTGCTGCTTGGCCCAACGGGCGTCGGCAAAACGGAAACGGTAATCGTCACGACAAATCAAATTTTTGGGCCGGGACAATTGTTTCGCTTCGACATGAGCGAATTTCAAAATCAGGAAGCGCTCGGTTTGCTGCTGGGCGCGCGCCTCGGCGAAACCGGCTATCTCGGCGCGATGCGCGAACGCGCGGCGGAAGGGTCGCTGCTGTTTGATGAGGCGGAAAAAGCGCATCCGCGCGTGCTGGACATCCTGCTGCAACTGCTGGACGCGGCGCGGATCACGGTGGCCACCGGCCAGACGCTGGACTTCAGCGGCTACTACATCTGGCTCACGTCGAACATCGGCTCGGCGGAATTGATGAGCCTGCAACATTCCAACGAAGCCACGCTGGAACGCCACGTCCTGACGCGGGCACAGCAATCCCTGCGCCCGGAGATTTTTGCGCGCGTGAATGAAAAACTTGTGTTCCGCCGTTTAAGCTACGAACACCAGTTGGAAATTGCGGAGAAATTCCTGGCGCGTGAAATCGAATTCCTGCGGGGACGCGGCCACAATCTGGAATTGGACAAAACCGTTTTGCCGTTTCTAGTGCGCAAAGGTTTTCATCCGAAGCTGGGAGCGCGTCCGATGCGCGACGCGGTGGAAAAGCTGGTCGGCGATGCCGTGTCGGAATGCCTGTTGCAAGAGCGTCCGACCGGCGGCGCGCTGACTTTCGACGAAAAGCGCGACTGCCTTATTGTACGGTGAATCAGGCCAGCGAAAGATAAAGATGCGACTCGCCGATGTCCTTGTCCGGCTGGAACGCGCCAAGTTTGCGCTTCGACAATTGCAGACAAACTTTGCGGATGGCTTTCCGCCTGGCGGCGATGCCCGGAAGTTTCACCAACAGACAATCGGCATATTGATCCCTGGCTTTGCCGGCGTAGATGCCGGGCGCGATCACCCCGGTCGCGCCTGCATTGTATAGCGCCTCAACAAATTCCAGCGCATCGCTCTCGCGCTTGAATCGTCCGAGTGAACGCGCAGCCTTGCCGCCGCCTTGCAGCCAACCGCGTGTTTCGGCGTGGTTTTTCTGCGCCAAAAGTGACCGGACAAAAACTTCATGGATGTGCCTTTCTGTGGCGACCGTGTTCGGCAGCGGTTTTCCGGCTTTGCCGGTCAGCTTGGGCAGTGATTTGTCTTTGGAGCGGGCGGCGCGGTATTCCTCGGCGGTGACGGGAGTTCCGTGCAGATGAATTTGCTCGGACATCAACGCTCCGTCGTGCAGCCATAGGCGATAGCGTCCTGAAAAATCGCCGTTCACCGTGGAAAACTCCAATTGCAACCGGCCATTCTCATGCCAGGTGCGCTGAACGCCGGTGCCATGAACCATCCGGTATTTGCCAAGCAACCGTCCGGCTTCATTCCACTGGCGGCAGACGCCGTGAAGCAAGCCGTTTTGATAGAGTTCCTCGCTGGCCAGAACCCCGTTTTTATGCCAGACGCGAACAACGCCACGCCTGCGGCCATTTCGCGTGGGCACTCGCTCGCGGATCTGTCCGTTTCGATAAAATGTTTCTTGAATGATTGTGCTCACGACTCGCACATTCGTTTCAACGGCACTCCCCGCCTTCCGAGTTCATTCAACACGCGCCGATCTGAATAACCAGCCAGGAGTTGTTCACCGCTGGCAGGACATGGAAGGGGCGCGAACTCAACGCGCCCCCACGAGAGGCACCGCGAAGCGCCTATGAGAGAAGCTCGCCAAGCCGCGCCCGATTGGGCGCGTGCTTCGGCGGCTCTCTCGTCCTTTAAAAATTCGCGGTTTTCTCGTGGGACTGGCCGTTGCGACGCAAAGACTATGGATTTGCCGTTATTTCATACATTGCTGCAAATTCGATTGCAGAGGACATTTGTAACAAATCTCGCCTCCGTCTGCAACCCTCCCGCGAAAGTTTGCAAAGAAAGATTCAAATGCAAACCAGTGCGGGTGAGCCAACATCCCGTCGCCCAGCGACATTCCCCGCGATGAAAACCTAGAGGCAAACTCCCGGCGGCGGCGGAAAGCTCAAGGAGGAACGGAAGCCACGACCCGTAGTATCCTTGAACTTTCCGCCGCCGCCCTACCATTCCCGGTGGTTTTCATCGCAGATACAGCGACAAGCCGAATGGCCCAATTCAGCGAATTGCCGTCCAGCAAAAAACAGGGAGGACCGAAAAGCCCCGTGAACGAACCGAGCCACAACCAAAAAACCGGAACAACGCTTCAACCCAAGGTCGCTGACTGCGGCAACGTATTGACAGATGTGTTCGAGTTGCTGGATACAGCCCGGCGCGCATCCGCCTGCATCATCAACATGCTGATGACGGCGACCTATTGGGAAATTGGCCGTGGTTTTGGCCCGGCGCAAATCGCCGTCAATCGTTCAATCGGGCTTCGGTCTGCGGACGGCGGGCGGGAAAGTGGAGCGGAGAGCGGAGAGGAGCGTTTAGCGGAACAGAGCCGGAGCGAAACGCCGCCCGCCGTCCGCTGACGGAAGCCGGCCGCGCCTGCGGCACAATCCAATTGCGTCCGTGACGAGCGCGCGATTTGCGCGGCGGAACGGGCGAGGTCGAAAGGGCAAACAGGGCGACCGGAAGCCTGTGGAGCCGCGCAAATCGTGCGTTGGTCACGGCGCGGCCCATCATGTTGAGCACAGGTGCCACATCCCACAACGCTATTGCACCGCCTTATGCCTTGGGCGACGATGAAACGGGGGTGGTTGTGCCAAGGTGAGATGGCCCCTTCGTGGCCATGTGCGGGATTTCCTTCATCGCCGCTGAAATGCGCCGCCACAAGCGGGCCTTGATGCGGCTCATTTCGGCATCACGTTCTGCGGCATCGTTCAACTGCCGAACGTATTCTTCGTTGTTGTCTTCCCGCGTATCACGGCGCATTTTTCGCCCTCCCGATGTGGGCGGACACCCTGCTGAGAACCATTGCAGCCGGGAATGGTTTGCTCAGGTAGTCCACCGCTCCGAGCTTCAACGCCCGCGCCTCGTTTCCTTCCGCCAGCCGCCCGGACATTAGCATGATCGGGACAGCCTGCAATTTGGGATTCAGTTTGACCCGGCGGCAAATCTCAAATCCGCTAATGTCGGGCAAATCAATGTCGGAAAGAATGAGGTCGTAATTCTGTTCTTCGGTGAGTCGCAAGCCGTCGGCTCCAGTCGCCGCAATGCAAACGTCAAATCCGCCGCCCTTGAAGACGAGCGATAAAACCCGCGATAGGGCGGGTTCGTCTTCGATCACCAGTATTCTTGGTTTTGCACCGTCTTGTGAGCTTTGTTCAATCTGTGCCGTCATGTGTGCTTTCCTTTAAAGCGAAAACTGAGGCACGGAAATAAAGAGGCGCGGACCCCACGCCCCCCGGCTCCGGGCACTGCGAAGCGCCTTGTCCAAGAGAACGCAGAGCCGCGCCCGATTGACGGGCGTACGGCTCGGAGCGGTCTTGGACGAAAATTCGCAGTTTTGGAGCCAGACCGTAACCGAAGTTACGCTAAAATTTTGAGTCGTTTTACATACCTAAAAAGTGAAAATTACTGTACTTCAATCTTGCCCAACATGCCAGCGGGAATTGCCTCAAGAAAATTGCCGCTTTTGGTTTCTCATTGTGTTCTCACACTTCCTGATTACATAATTTCATCTCGAATAGCCAATCGTTTTGGCAAAAGCGCATGAATTTGCCCCGGCAATACATTTACGGTCCGCAATGGCGCGGCGTGGTCGCTTTCGCGCTGTTCTTTGGAACACTGTCGGCCTTCATGGTTTGGGGCCGATGAAATGAACCGCCGCAAGGGGCACAATTATGTGACCGTGTTTGCGGACTTGGTGGAGAAGCGGGTGCTCTGCGGAGTGGAGGGCAAGGGAGCCGAAGTCTGGTCCTCTTTCGCCGAGGAATTGGCGGCGCACAACGGGCATCCCAAGGCGATCACGCAGGTGGCCATCGACATGAGCCCGGCCTACATCCGGGGCGTGAAGGACCACCTGGTCAACGCGGTCATCGTGTTTGACAAATTTCACGTCATTGCGGCGGTCAACGAGGGGGTGGAAAAGGTGCGGCGTTTGGAGGCGCAGTCCGACGAGATGAAGCGCCAGCAACTGGCCGGGAGCCGGTGGATTTTCCGCAAGAACCCGGAGAACCACACCGAAAAGGAACTGGCCCGGCTGGAGCAGATGGATTGGAAACACTTGTTGACGGCGACGGCGTATCAAATGCGGCTGATCCTGCAGGACATTTACCGGGCGCCCAGTGTCACCCAAGCCCGGAAGGATTTTGTCGCCTGGTGCGACTGGGTCAAAACCACGGCAGCCAAAGGCGGCCACAATCTGCTGCAACCCATGGTCGCTGCGTCCGAGATGGTCGGGCGTCACATCGAGGGCATTCTGGCCCATTGGAAGAAAGGGCTGACCACCGCCTTCATGGAAGGCTTGAACAGTCTCTTTTCAGCCACCAAGCGAAAAGCACGGGGCTATCGAACCACGAAAAATCTGCTCACGATGCTCTATTTCGTAGCGGGTAAACTCCATGTTCCATGCTACTGATCCACTGAAAACGTCGAGGAACCAGAAAACCTTTACTCTTTCGTGATTTTGAACCGTTGGACGACCAGAGGCGTCAACAGTGATATTGCGGCACTTGCAGCTAACTTGCTTCTTTACCGACGTTGGAAGCGTGGTCCCGCAGACAAGGCATTCGTAATAAGAATGCTCACCTACGGGGGCTGACCCATTGGAATTGAATGGTTGATATACCCGTCTATCTCTTTCCGCTTTCTCTTTCTCTGTCTGCCGCTTGTTCAACCGTGAAAGAAGCGATCTTCCGCCAAACACATACAATAGCCACGAAGTTATTCCTAAAGCGAGTCCAAAACTCAATGACCATTCGTTTGGCACACGCAATCCCCTCATTATTGCCACTGAGATTAGCGTGACACAAACCGCCAACAACCAAGGAAATAATTCAACAATCGTCATTTTCCGTTCGGAGTAAGGCCATTGGCAACGCCGCCCAATGCGCCGACTCCTCCCGCACCCAACGGCGTTGGCCAAGCACTCGCTAGGTTGTCAGAAAGCGTTCCTTCTTGGGCACCCAACGTTACCTGCCCCTTGCCACATTGCTTTGGCCCAACTAAGCAATTCGCCGCACGGATACATCTCAGTCACCTTTGCCAAATACATCCGTCCGGCACGACTCAAGTGTGATGGTATAGTTTGATCCATACTACGACATTTAGCACACAAAAAAGAAGCAGCAACACACAGTCAGTCCAACGAGGTTTTTGCGACTTGGTAAAATGTCGCCCTCTGAGTGTCATCGGTGCTCCGCAGTTCGGGCAGCGGCGAACGATTGACCCGCCGATAAATAATAAACTCAATGGCAGACCTACAATAAACAACGCGAGAAGTTCACCCCCAAAAATGCAGAAGAAGTAATACCAGGGAAAACTCCAAGGCGTTCGGAGGAACACAAAGGTTAACGGAACCGCCGAAATAAACGCGACAGCGACGTAGAGGATTGATAGAGTAATTCCGTGCTCAGATCGCTCCCCAGGGCACTTAGTGCAACGATATTCGGCAGTGATGTAGGAGAATGTCATTGGATTTATTTGCCGGTACTGCTGGTAGATTGCCCTAGCACACCCGCATTGCCCAGCCAACCTGTGGCCTCTGCCCCCGCCCCAACAAGTCCAGGGACAATCGCGGCGCTTGGTGTAAGTCCGGTGCCCGCCAATGTTACCGACGTCCCGATGCGTTGCCAGAGTGGTGTGGTTATAGAATATGCGTCTCCCGCCAAATCCACCCCTTGCTGCATGAGCAATCCTTTGTAAAGCGGTGAGGTCAACTCCGCGCCATAGGCCAAATAGTCAGCCGTGTTTAGCGCCTGTGCGCCTTGGTCATAAGTGGAAAGAATTTGTAAAGTGCTCATTCCCTCGGTCAACGCCGGTTCTGCCGCCACAATTGCGGCGGCTCTTGTGGAGGCGGTAGCAAAGCCAGAACCAGCAGTGGCAGCGGCGATGAGCACGCTGCCAACAATTTGTCCCTGCCCTTGAAGCCCGGAATTCCAAGTGTTAGCGAGTGCCTGACTTGCCGCATTATACGCCTGCACCGGATTAGCTGCGACATTGTAAAGCCCGACGGCGGTATTTATAGGGTGAGCACCAACGTTGTAGAGTCCTGTTACCGTTCCGCTGACTGCCTGACCATAGCCAACCCATACCTGACCCACGTCAGACCAATACCCCAACCCGAACGGGTCTTCTTCGCTGATCGGATTACCGTCACAGAACAAGTAAAAATTCAACCCACCCCCGAAGCCAGATGGGTCTGGATTTAGGAAACGGGAAATGTAGGGGTTGTAATATCTCGCCCGCATAAATAAAAGCCCATTCGGGTCAGTTTGCACGCCAAATTGGCCGTTGTAGAGAAACGGCGTGTCGTTCGTGCCGTAACGATAGGTCGTTGTTCCATAAGGGCTGTATTCCACCAAATCAGTAGGGTTCCCGTTATTGTCGGTCAATGCAATCGTGCTACCACGGCAATCGGTGTGGTAAAAAGCTGTATTGGTCGTCGTCGGCGTTTCGTCAATTTCGTAAACCAGTCCAGCCCCATAAATATAATAATTGGTGGTCGTGCCTTTAATTCGCATCAACGTTTGGGAACCTTGGGGATTCACAACGAACGTGGCAACGGTCGCACCGTTGGTGATTGACGTGCGGTTTCCCGATGGGTCATAACCGTAGCTCAAGCCAGCCGCGCTCTTCAGTTCATTGCGAGCGTCGTAAGTGTATGTGCCAAACGTGTTGTTCGTACCAGGACCATACGTTAAATTTCCATCGGCATCAATCGTGACACTGTTCCCGTTAAAGGTCGCCAGACGGTTGTCATTATCAAAAGTCATCGTTCTTGTTGCGGGTGTAAAAGCGTGAGGCAACGGGCCTTTAAATTCCCAATCGGTTCGACCCGCAGAATTAAAATGAAGCGTATAGAATGCGATGGGAAACTTTGCAGTGGTTTGATCGACGATATTTGTCAACTCACCGTCATCATCGTACCCCATCGAACGCACGGTGTTGTTAGGTCGTGTAATGCTGGTCTGCCGACCAGCCAAATCGTACGTATAAATTGTTTGCCTGCCCGCCCAATCGCTGACGTTTGTCAGACGATTGTTACTATCGTAGTAGTACTTGACAATCCTATTCCCTGGATAAATCAAGTTTGTAACATTCCCGTTTTGATCATAGCGATATTGGATGAGATGTCCTGCGGCATCGGTATAGCTTGTAGCGTGGTTGTATGCGTCATAGGACCATGTCAGGCTCGCACCCCCAGATAGGTTCGTCACAAGTGTGAGGTTGTTATTGCCATCATATTGATAATTTCTCGTACCGAGGTTGTCGGTCTTGCTTGTCATTCTGCCGCGAGCATCATATCCGAAGGTGGTCATCTGCAAGAGAGGGTCGGTAGCCGATTGCAATAATCCCCGATTGTTATAGACCTCGCTGGCGCTGTGATTAAGCGGGCTGATCGTGTTGGTGAGCCGGTTAGCGCTATCATATTGAAATTGCCAAAGCATTCCATTGCGGTTGGTGAGAAAAAGGAGATTGTTTGCGCCATCGTAGGCTTTCCCAACGATATTTGTCGCGGCGTCAACCACCCGGATTAGATTGCCCCGCTTATCCCACGTTTGCGTAGTTTGTTCCAAAGCAGCATCGGTTGCGGTGATCTTGTGATTGTCGTTATCATAAGTGACATAAGTTGCCCGTTGCAACGGGTCGGTGCTCGCAACAAGACGCTCGGCCGCGTCATTAGTGTAGTAAGTATTCTTCCCAAGAGGATTCTGTGTGCTCGCAAGCCAATCGCGCGCGTCGTAACCATTCATGACAACGGGCGTTCCTTGGGGAGTTGTCGGAAAGGTAGTGGAAAGCAAGTGGCGAGTAGCACTCCAATTATTGCTAGTAACAAAGCCGCGCGCATCGGTGATTGTTGAAACATTGCCATTTGCATCAAACGTTACTTTGCTTGTTAGATTCGTTGGGGCAATTGTATTTGTTAATTGACGGCGATTGTTGTAACCAAACGTCGTGACGAATCCGCGCACGTCGGTATGGCTAGTCGGGTCGCCGAGAGTACTGTTTACAAAACTTTCACCGCCAAGTGGACTTTGGTAGTTGATGCTGGCGAGTGTTCCGTAACCATCGTAAGTATAACTCGTCGTTCCTCCGGATTCTGTGCGACTGTAAAGTGTTCCATCCGCATTAAAGGCGTACACAATCCAGTCCCCATTCCCGTTGGTGGACCCAGTCAGGCTAAACTGACTGTTGTAGCCGAAGTGACTTGGAATTCCCCGGCCATCAAATGATGTTAGGAGCCGGTTCTGCGAATCAAAGACGTACACATTGCTAAATCCCAACGGGTCAATGGTTTCAATTAAGTTGTTATTGCCATCGTATATAAATTGGTTAGTTTCGCCGAGTGGCGAGATGGTTTGGACAACATGGTCCTGGCCGTCATAGGACGTTTGGGTGATATTCCCCATTCCATCTTGAAAGGCAATTAACCTCGATTTGTTATCGTACGTAAACACACGCTGATCTCCAGCAGGGTCAATTTCCACCGTCTGAAAACCAGAGGCGTAAACCTGCCATGTTTTATTGGTATCGCCTTGCGTAAGCTGTGTAGTGATGTGGCCGAGGCCGTCGTAATAATTGCTTTCGACTAGATGGCTTGCGGCGTCGAATGTTGCAATCAGTTCATTAATCGTGTCATAGGAATAGCTTGTGGTTTTCTGTTCCGGGTCGGTGTAGGAAGTCAATTCGCCACCCGTGTATCCGTAGGAAACAGAGCGACCTGTGCTGTCAGCCACAGAAGTCAAAGTCCCTCCTGAATAGGTGAACGTGAGGCTACGACTTTTCCAGTCGGTAACATTCGTCACCAGATTGTTAGAATTGTAGGCGAGCTTCATGCTCTGGCTGTACTGATCTACAATGTTGGTCAGGAGGTTGTTTGTGCCAAATTTGAAGGTGCGGCCGTGCCGTTCTTGAAGAACAAATGCGCCTCCTGATTGGGTGAGCGTCATTGTGCAATTGGCGGGCGGCGTGTAGCTGCCGTCGGGTTGTTTCGAGAATTGAACAATACTGTTCCCCAAGTTCACCGAAACTGCATTGTTAATGAGTTGGTCAATACCCCATTTGGCGATGAGAGCCGTGACAGTCCAGTTTTTCGGGTCAAGGGTTCCGTTGTTAGTGTAAAGATTAAGGGCTGCGTAAGTGGCTACTATCATCGGAGCCATTTGTTGGACAGTTTCAGTGCCCAATCCACCTTCCGGGTCGCTGATGGGTAATACATTGCAATAATAACTATGCAACCAACCTGGGGCCATGCCCGCTGGATTAGAATTGAGCCGAGCGGATGAATAATACCGGGTTAAGTTCAAGCCGCGCGGCTCTTTTTGTCCCACGGTCAAGTCACTGGATGTAAGCTCGAAGCTGCCATCAACAAGGTTCACAGGGTCGGCCCCTGTTTGACCGGAGAGTTGCAGCGTGGATGATTGTGGGTTGAAAAAAGTGGGCTGATTGTCACCTGTTTGAGCGACGAATGGGGGATTCACGGTGGAATTCGGGTTGGAAACATAGCCGCCGTTGTAAGCACCGTTAATAATCATCCCCATTGACCGACTGCCGCCGCTCCCCACCCCTAATTGCACATATCCGTTCCCTGCCCAAGTTCCAGCCCCGGCGATATGGTTAGAACCGTTTTGAGGCAAAAGCAGGGTGAAGCCGCTGCTGATAAGGCCACTTAAAGTGCTTAGAGTGCTGGTGCTGTACCCGGTTAAGCCGCTTTGCACGGTGCTCCAATCGCCGTTGTAGGCCAGATAGATGGTCTGCGAATTCGTGTTGGCGATTTCGAGCATCTTCACTGTGGATGCCGCAACGAGGTTACTGTTCTGCAATTGCTCAATAATGCCGTGTTCCATCGCGCTGGCGACGTAACTTTTCACGTCAAACACTTCGTTGTTGTTAATCTGGTCCTGGGTGGCATAGCCGGTGCTGGGGAGTGTGCCGTCCAATTGCAAATAAACATCCACGTAGTAGCCCCGGCCCTGTTCCTGCCCCATGCGTCCGAAGCGGTGTTGGTTCTCATTGAGTTGATTCCATTCCTGACACAACAATTCTTGTGCTAACTCGGTTTGAACCATCCAGCCCAAGCCCATCACATTCAGCGTTTCGGTAGTAACCTGGCGTGACGAATTCGCCAAGCCCTGTGCCTGGTAGGCGTCTAATTTTTGCTGCCGCTTTTGCAACCACTGAGGACTGGCCTCAAATCCGTACATGATGGCGTAGCTTGAGTTGGTGCGCTGATAAGCATTGGTTGAACTTCTATCAAATCCTTTCGACGGCACGTCAATTGGAATCTGTTGGCTAGTATTCCAGCCGCCATACGGATGTGTGGCGCTCAAGATGACATTGAGTGTATTGGTATTTGCCGGGCCGGTATTCGTCGTTTGCAACACCAGTGAATCGTCCAACCAAAGTTGCGCCAGCGCATTGCTATCAAAAGTCAATGAAAGTCTTTGGCCTTGGAGTTGTGGAGTATACCAAGTCTGGTTCGTCCCGGCAAACGTAATGGAAAAAGTGCCCATGAAGTTCGTTGGCTGATTTGTCCAGTTTAAAAGTTGATAGCTGCTGTTGGTGTACATGGGAAATGCCAGCGAAGTGCTTAATGGCAGTCCGACTGAAGAAACGATTTGTTGTCCCCCAATGACTTGAGCAATCGAAGCGTCGGGAATGTTGTTCGAGAGGTAGGTAAGCAAATTGCTGTTGCAGGTCTGCAACGATCCTCTCAAGGCCGATTCGTTTAGTCCGCTGACTGAATAACCAGTGTCAGTCCCGCCTGCGGCGCTCCACAGTGTACTCGTGTTCAGCCCCATCGCGGAGGTCAGATTTTGACCAGTCACCGGCTCGCTTACCTTGAATGCAGGGTCCAAATAATAATTGGTTCCACCAATGGTCAAAGCAACCCATACCCTTGGAAGGGCAATGGTATTTGTGTCGGGCGGAAAGGTGTACCAAACTGGAGTGCCGCGTGTGCCAGCCAAATAGCTGAAATAAGTCAGCGTGTTCGTCGTCCAGTTGGTATTGTAAAAGCTCAGGCCCAGCCAATGATGCAAGTCTTGGTGGTTGGTTGGATTGTCGTACGGCATTTTTAACATGGCGTATTGGTATGTGGGCGAATATCCCGAGGCTTGGAGCAGGGCCGACAGAAGCGCGCACTGGTCAAAGTCATTGCCGCTGCGTTCCAAGAGGGTCAACTCTGCGCCTTTTTTCGAGCCAAAATAATGCACGTATCGAATTTGGTCATGCACGTAGTTGAAAATCCGCGTGGGGTCACCGCCCAGGTTGTCAGCTAACGTCTGTATGTCCGGCGTGATCTCCTCAGCAATTGCGGACGCGGTCTGCGTTATGGGGGTGAGCAATGGCTGGAAAAGAGGCGTAACACCGCCAGTCTCCTGCGATGGTGCAAGGAAGTTGGTGTTTTGTGTCCATCCAGGATCGGTTTGCGCTTTGAGGGCGCATGTGATGAAACACAAACTTAAAGTCAATGGGAGTAGTTTTTTCATTGGTTATCCTCGGTTATTGCTGGTCGCTTTGAATATTTCCTTCGGCGTCAAAGCCGAAAATTTCGGTGAATGCCGGGTCGGTCGCGCTTTGGAGACGCCCAACGCCGTCAAAGATATAATTAGCTCGTTCTCCGGTCTGCGCAGGATTGTTGAGCAGTGGGTTCATTCCCCAAAGGACTTTCCAACCGTCCAGCATTCCGTCCCCGCTACTATCAGCGACATAAGGATTGGTGTGGCTGACAAGTCGTTCGTATGCGTCCGTAAGACCGTCGCCATCACTGTCAAGAGGAGTGCCGAGTAGTAAGAACACCGCCCCGTTGGTCAGGCCGGGTATCGTGTAGGTGCAGCATTGATAACCCTGCCCCATCCATGTCCAAATTCCGTTGGTCAAGGGTTGCGTCAACGCCGGGGTTGCAAATACATCGTATGGAAGCCCATTTGAGCCGCCAGCGATAGTGAAAGTCAAATTAACGCCGTTGGTTCCTACCGTTGCCGTCGTGTTCGTAATCCAGACGTTGCTGTTATTGCCACATCCGCTGTTGCTGCTCACGAGGGTGAGGTATCCTGGGCCGGTAATTGCCTGAAATGTCGGAGTAGTTTCGGGTTCCGAGGGGGCTTGTTGTATGTTCGGAATCGCACCATAAAAGATCGAAGTGAGGGTGAAAGTCGCGTTAATAGTATTTGAGTCGAGCGGGTAGTTGTAGGTGGTCAGATCGCTAATCGCGCCGTGACATTGAGCAATTCCGTTACTGGCGCTTCCAATCCAGAACCCATTGTTGAGGATTGTATCATTTGGATAAATGGTGACGCCAGAACCATTCACTGCGTTCGTTCCATCGAGGAAAAGTTGGGAATTTGTGGCGGTATAAGTGACCGCAATTAAATGAAATGCGCCATTTGTCCATGCAATCGGCGCGGAAAGGTAATTGGTTTGCAAGCCGCTATTGTTTTGCGCCGAAAAATAGATATTGTCAGCGTTGGAATCAACGTAAATGCTCCACCATCCCACGCTGGCATCGGACGTATAGGAGCCGGTTTCGATTAAAGCTCCGTAGGGGACGCCTGGCCCTGTTCCTCCGAGACTTGCGCTGGACCAGTCACTGGCAAACCAGAACATAACCGTCCCTTGGTCAACGGTCATATTCGTATAACCGTCCTGGGATACGGCGAATTGCAACCAGGCATTATTGGCGCTGTCCACGACCAGGGCATTCCCCCCTCCAAAATTTGTAGCACTCACATTCGTGACCGACATTGAGGCATCCCCGTAGTCATCGGTCCAGTTGGTAATATCCCTAAAAGACCAAGAATCCAACAGGCCTGTGTATGAGTTCGTGCCGCCGGGGGCTGGTTGCGCCGCCAAGTGAAAGGACAAGAACAGGATTGGGAGAAGAACGGCCCAAACGCCGCGCCGGGACTGGCCCGGAGTGATTGGTTTGCATCGTGGCTGCAATGTTAGAGGTCCCGCCGAACTGCGCTCAGGCGCGATTGTGGTTCGGCTCATAGTCAGTTTTTTGTTGGGAGTTGAGTTCATATCATCGGTATTGATCCTTTATTAGAGCGTTTGTTTTATGAGATTTTTGAGAAGTCGTTGCAATTCGGCATGAACAAATTCGCGGTCGTCCGCTGTCCATCCTGCGGAGCGCGTTAGTACAAAATCGGAAAAACGATTCAATCGCCGTTTGAGTGTCGAAGGAGCGCGACTTTTGTGAACGGTTTTCGGCCCGTATTGTTCGGCCAGTTTCCGCGCCTCGCGCAAAGCCATGCGGGGATGAATTCGCCCTTCTCCAAGCAACCGCATGGCTGACTCTTGACCAAGCTGCGCGATGTAATAGAGGGTGTTCCAAGCCGTGGGCAAACGCGCAGAATTCTTCGCATTTAGTCCTCCCAGGACTTGGCCTATGGACACGAGCATTTCTGCCTTGCGCTTTGAAAATGGAAGACGCGGGGAACGCCAAAGATCGCTCCATTGTCCATGCTTCATATTTTGCCGGGCTTGGTGGAGCAATCGAGCCAGCGCCAGCGTATTTGCCGAGCCGCGCGCCCAAGTACGGCTGATTTTGTCAATCCAACCGCCAACGCCGCAGGGTTTTGGCCGGTCTTCCTTCGAGAACCTGGCGACGCCCGTACAAACTCCTGCGCTGGCAATCCCGTTCAGACGAACGGGGAATTCGTCGCTTCCGTTTCGGCCCACTTGTGGGCTTATGGTCCTCATGTTTGGGGTTCCTCGGTTCCAGACGCGAGCCTCTGCCTGCGCCGCTTAAATGTCAATAGTGCTTTGTTTCAATTGTGTGAAATATCTGCAACAATGTGTTCGCCCGTAAATCTGATTCACTGCTCCAGCCCCGGCGATACTTGACCATAGCAATGTATGCGTCAAGGGTCTTTTGCTGCAAGCCTTCGTCATGCCCGGAATCGGACATTACGAGGCCATCCGAAAAGAGATTATTCGGCGTTTGCAGCGAGAGCGCGAACGCCGAAAGCTCTCCAAGTACGCCCTCGCCCAGCGTTCGGGCGTCTCCGAATCCATGTTGAGCCTGGTTGAAAGGGGGCTTCGCAATCCGACAATGGAGTTGATGCTTCGGATGGAGGACGGCATCGGAGCGGACCTTGGGCTTCTCCTCAAACGCGCAAGGCGCACAGTCGCGCGGGCTGAGGCGAACAAGTTGGCCGAACGGAAGGGCCGTCTGAAACGGAAAGCGTAGTCGGCACAGGGGGCGGCTCATTTCCGTAGCGTGGTCATCAGTGCCGGGACAGCGTCCCGCGCCGAAACCTAATCCGAAAATGACGAATGGGGCAAAGTGGCTCAAAAATCGTTCCCTCTAATTGATATACGCTTTGGCGGGGCCGATTCTTTCAACAAATCCGCCGCCCCCCGCTTTTTTTCAAGTCGGGCGGAAATCTTCCGCAGCAGCATTCGCCTGATCTCGGCCATTGCCCGTTCCGGCTTTCCGCGCCGCCGATAAAGCGTTGAGCAAATTCTCATAGTGCTATGAAATCTTAGCAATCCAACATCTTTTTTCCTTTTAAGGTCAAGCTTTGAATTTCTGAGCATGGCCCGAACAAAAACACCTGCCAACGTTGTTGGCCCGCAAATCCGGCGTTTGCGAAACAGGCTTGGTTTGACGCAGGAAGAACTGGCGGGCCGCTGCCAGGTCAAGGGTCTTGATATTAGCCGGGCCACGTTGTCGCAGATTGAGGCCCGTTTGCGATGTGTTAAAGACAAGGAGCTTTTTCTTTTGGCGTCCGTGCTCTGCGTCAAAACCGATGATCTGTATCCAAAGAATTGAACAACGGACTTGTCCGGGAATGTTTCGGCTGATTTGTCGTCGGCAGGGAAGCCGGTCGGCTGAAAGTTGAGACGATTGGGGATTGACCGCGCTGATGGTGCGACGGCGGTTTTCCTCGCAATACAGGTTTTGATTCCCGCTTGGCTGGCTGGCTTACGCATGCCTCTTTGCCTGGGTCCGATGCCCGTTTCCAAGGCTTGAAACCTTATGCTGGCGAACATGATGCCATGTTATCATTTTAATGATATGCAATGTCAAGCCCTATTTCCGCTAAAAATTGGGCGTGGAAGATTTAGCCCGCAAGCGCGTCAAGGCCGAAGTCGCCCGCCTCTTGAGCGCGGAGCGCCGCAAACGCCGCCTTTCCATGAACATGCTGGCGGCAAAGGCGGGTTTGAGCCAATCCTTTGTCAGCACGTTTGAATCGGCCCCCACCAATCCTGTTTGGGATGAAACGCCCTGGAATCCGACGCTGGATTCGCTCCTGCGCATGGCCACCGTCCTAGAGGTCAACCTTGGGGATGTTTTAAAGCGGGCGATTCACAATGTCCAAAAAACGCAATCGAGCAAAACCGATTGAAGTATGGCTATCAGGGCGTCTGCCGCCGCCCAAGCCAACGAGACTTCACGGCCCCGGCGTTTGAACCCGGTTTAGGTTTCGCGTGGATTTGCTGTTCTTCCACCGGCGACTGCGGGATGCCAAAATCGCGGCTTATTTCCAGAATGATCGTTTCCACTGCGAAAACCATTGTGAGACGGTACCATCAAATTCAAGCGGGGGGAGGGTCACGCGACGAAATCCTCGCTCACAGTGGACCAGCACGCACTCGTGGTCGCGGAGATTGCGGAGCTTGTGCGGTTTGATTTTGTGTTCTTCGGTTTCGTTGTAGTTCACGTTTCGTTTGCCGGCGCTGTAACCCCATGAACGTTTTACAACCCGTTTTTTGCCAATGAAGTCAGCGGCTTGAACCGCATCGGCTTCATCGGCGGAGCGGAAAATTATCCGATTGCGAAGGTTCAGGGTCAGGACTTTTGATTTGTCGTTGCCGAGCGGTGGAATAAGCGAAGTCGTGCTTTGCGCAGCGGCGACCACGGTGGCGCCCGCCTCGCGGATCACATCCACGCAGTTGTAATCGCTCGTTCCGTCTTCGCTGGCCGTCATGAAACGTTGCGCTTCGTCAGCCCAGAGGATGAGCAAGTTGTCTTTCGCTCGGTTGGCCTTGGATTTGTCGAAACGGCGCAAGGCATGATTGTAATAAAGCAGCTTCAGGAATGTATTCACATAACGCCGTTCGGTCTGAAACTTTTGTGGCATCGTCGTGAGAATAATTTTGCCCTGGTCAATGGCCGAAAAATCAAAAGCGCTTTCGCCCGTGCAAAACACCTCGGCAACCTCTGGCGTAAGGAAGTATTGCAGGTAGTTGCCGATGGTTTCGCGGACGCCGCCAAATTGTTCAGGAGGCTGGGCGAGAAAACGGTCGGCAAAGTGGGCGTAAACGGCGGCCCGGCGTGGTGTTTCGAGGAGATTTTCGAGGTTTTCCATTTCTTCTTCGAGCAGGTCCCGATTGGACAACAATTCATACGCATTGAGCAAAGTCACGGGGCGGTTCAATTCAAAAAGCATTTCGAGTGAGTGCGCAATGTGCGTTTGTGCCTGGCTTTTGAAAAAGCCTTTGTCTCCACCCTGGCCGAGACTTGTGGCGGTGTCCACGATGAACTTGGCGTAGGTGGAGAACGGAATACTGCGGTCGCCAGTCAGGTTGTAGCGATTGGGCGGCGTCCACTGTGCGTCTGTGTCGTCCGCCCGGATTCGCAGGTGAATCAGGTCGTGCTCGCGGTTGTAATGCCGTGCCATCGCAGAGAGCGTTTCCCAATACACGCCTTTTTCGTCAATGCAAAGGCCGCCCCACTTCGGCTCATTTTGAAAAACTTGATGAGCGAGTTGATTGATGCCAGAACTCGTCTTGCCAGAACCAGTGTCGCCGGTGATGAGCCAGCCGCGACAAAACTGATTTCGCTTCCATTTGAGACCGCCGAGCCGCGCGACGCAGCCTTTGCGATTTCGCGGAACGAACAAGAGCCAAATCGCGATGAGCGCCAGAAGAATTCCGCCCGCTATCAGGAAGTATTGCGGATACCTCAACGCGAGTATGAGGTCTGGCGGCGGCATTATCGGGCCGAACGGAATGAAACCAAGCTTCATCACCAAGCCCTCCCGATGAGATAACCGGCCAGCACCGCGGCGAGCGCGGCGAAGATCGCGGCGGCGCGGGTGATTCTTTCGGCACGGTGGGCCGGCGGCTGACTTCGCAGTAGTTCCAGCAAAGCGGTTGTCTGTTGCTGAAATGTCTGCGCCGCGCCGACGAGTTTCGCGATGTCCGCGCGAAATTGCTCGAAGGACGGAATTTCCCGGCGGCGAAGTTCATCCCAATGCCGCTGGTGGATACGGAACAATTCGACGAGGAGCATCACCGCGTCGTCTTCTCGCAGGCGATGTTTATCGCGCCACTCGGCAACGGCCTTGGTGAAGTCCTCGTCGAAGTCCGGCTGTTCTGTGCTTGGCTTGGACATCATTTTGAAGGCAGTAACAGGTTGGCGGCAGATTCGACTTCAGTGTAAAACCTGCGCTGCCACGTTTGGAGTCGTTGCCGGTCGAGCAGGCTGAACGCGGGATGTTTCGCCGCCGCTGTGGCGGTCAGATTCTCGGCGTTAAGCGACTCAACCAACCAGTCCTGCATCCGACTCATGCCGATTTCCCGCGCGGCGAACTTGTCTTTGAGCAGCGCACGAACCTCACACGTTTCAAAGATCGTGAAACTGTCGCTGTGCGCGGCGTTGCGGACGACGACGTAACCGCACCTGTCTCCAAACTCGTCCGTGAGCCGCTGGATTTGTTCCACGCTGTCCGATTCGTGGTTCACCGGCATGACGAGCGTGAGCTTTGCGCCGAGCGCGGACAGCACGGCGAACAAGTCAATTTCGGTGAAGAATTCAATAAACAGGTCGGTGGACGCGGCGCGGCAGTCCACAACGACAAGATTTGCCTTTTCCAACGCGGCGAAGATGCCGTCGAGCGCGCGTCGTTTGGACAAGTCCAGGAAGCAGGTGTCGGGATGAAACCGTTTCAAGGTTGAGTTCTCGTTGTCGCTGTCAATCGCGACATGGGCAATTCCCTTGTCTTTGAGATACTGGACGAAGTTGACGGCGAAGAAGCTTTTGCCGACACCGCCTTTGCCATTAAGGATGAGAATCAATCTTTTCATTGTTTTGCGGGGTGAGTTTGCGGATTTGGGCTATGCGCGGTCCGCGTGGACGATCTGCGGCAACCTCGGGGTTGGGCGGTTCGCCGGTTGCAGTGGTGGCTGGCGCAGGGAGAACGAACTTAGTTTCACCTTGCGGTTCGTCGGCGGGAAGCCGTTTCCTGGGAATGCGGCGGTGTGGCCGAATTTTTTCGCCCAGCACTTCGTGGCAGAAATCAGCAATGGCCGTCTTGCCCGTTGGCAGACAGTGTTGCGTGAGCAGTTCAGCGATGGCACGGAACGAAGCCCGTCTCTGCCGCAACTCGACGATGACATCCCTGGCCGGCAGCAGGTTCTCGAACTTCTGTTGGTGACGCGGCTTAAAATCCGACACCGCTTTGCGGACATTATTTGGATCAAATGCGGACATGCGCGGATAATGTCTGGAGATGAATCGTCCGCAGTGCGGACGCGATGCAACCGTGACCCGGACATTTGCCGGATTCAACGCGGTCGCGGACTGTCCACGAACGCGGACTGGATGCGGTCATGGACTGTGTGCGGCTGCGGACTGGACACGGACACGGATTTTTCACGGACGCGGGCTGGGTGCGGACATTCGCGGCTTGGACACGGTCACGGATATGGACTGGCTGCGGACGAGGATGCGGGCATGGCCAGTATATGTTCACGGACTGGACGCGGCCACGGGCGTGGCGCGGATGCGGACTGTTTTTGGACTGGACGCGGTTGCGGACTGGACATGGCCTCGGCCCGTTGGCCGGTCTATGGCGCGGACATTCCGCGTCCAACCCGCGACCACTTCGCGGACGCAGAATCCTTCGCTGGCGAAGGAGTAAGGCTTGTCCTGTCTTAAACATGATGAGCAACACACTTCCTTTCGTGTTGCAACAACTCGTCGCGCCAATTCTTCAGTTGCGTGGCAACAGCCTCAATGCGGGTGGTTTGTTCAATTGCCCCCACTTCGATGCGCCCGGCGTAGTGAGCGCCAAGTTGCGATTCCGGCAGTTGCATCACGGAATGTTCGGCGTGGGTGTTGACACGTTCGCCAAGCTTTGTGAGGACTTCGATGGCGGTGCGTAATTGAGCGGTGGTGGGTGTTTGCATAATCAGATGCGGATGCCGCGTGAGAGTTTTGTGCGCGAGTTCTTGATTGTGTCCAGGGCGGCGTTTGTGAAGCCACTGTGCATGTCTTATTTGTTCGGAACTGATCGGATGCGCCCACGGATCACCAAAGCCAAGTTGCGCGGCGGTTTCCTCGGCGATGATTTTGTTGGGTGCTTCAACGACCGTGCGAAGTGGATCACCCAACTCGCGGGCATATTCCCGGTCGGTGTGGTAAATGCCCCACAGTTGGCTGCCCGGCTTCAGAGTCACGGTCCTGCTCATGCAAGCAGTTCATCATAATCCGAGGGCGCAATGGTGTGCCAGACACGCAAAAACCGCGCACAGTCCGTGTAATGTCCGGGGTGTGGTAACGGCAAAGACGCAATACAACCTGAAAAACGCGCGGGAATACTTCGAGGAACACCTTTGCGTCGGGGATTACTACGACGAAGGGCAGCGTGTGTCCGGCGAATGGGTTGGCGTGGGGGCGGAGCGGCTCGGATTGGCCGGGAAAGTCCGCGCCGATGATTTTCTGCGGTTATGCGAGAATCAGCATCCGGGCACAGGCGAGAAGCTGACACAGCGCCAAAACACCATGAGGATTGAAAGCGACAAAAACACGGCCAATCGGCGGATTTTCTACGATTTCACTTTTTCACCGCCAAAGTCGGTTTCCCTTGTGGGGTTTCTCGGCAATGACGAGCGGATTTTCGAGGCTCATGCGCGGGCGGTGCAGGCAGCCTTGAAGGACTTCGAGGCTTTCGCGGCAACTCGTGTTCGCGTGGGTGGCGTGCGAAGCGAGCGGCTTACCGGGAATTTCGTTGCCGCGCAATTCACCCACGACACCTCACGCGCGCTCGATCCGCATCTGCACACGCATTGCATCGTTTTCAACGCGACTTTCGACGCCGTGGAAAATCGGTGGAAAGCTCTTGAGAATTACGAACTGCTGCGGGCAAGGAAATTCGCAGAAAACATTTACTACCACGAATTCGCCCGTGACTTGAAGGCTTTCGGGTATCGGATTCGCAACCGGCCACGCGGCGATTTTGAAATCGAGGGGGTGTCTGAGGAAATTTGCCGGCGCTTTTCCAAGCGGGATGCGGAGATTGACAAGGCGCTGGCGAAGCTGCTGGCGGACCACCCGGAACTTGGCGGCGTGAACATCGCGGAACTCCGGGCAAAGCTCGCCACGGAAAAGCGAACGCGGAAACAGAAAGATTTGGGCCGGGATGAACTGCGGAAACTGTGGGAGGCGCAGTTGAGCCAATCCGAGCGGGCTTCATTGCGCCAGCTTTCAGAGCAGCCGAAGCATGACGCGAAGGAGGAAAAGCGAGTCAATCTCGGTGAAGCGGTTCAATGGGCGGAGGAACATTTGTTTGACCGAAACTCGGTCGTGCTGGAATGTCAGTTGTGGCAGGAGGCGTTGGGCCGGGCGCGCGGTGAAGGCTTCCCGGTTTCCGATCTCAAGGAATTCACCCGGCGTCGCGGATATGTCCGGGACGAGGCGCGCCCAGGCGAAGTGACCCTGCGTGAAGTTCTGCTGCGCGAATGGGAAATCGTTCAGACCGCGAAACAGGGCGTCGCCGACTGTCATTCATTGGTGGTGAATCCGCAGCCATTGAATCCAAAATTGGATGATGAGCAGCGCAAAGCGCTTGCCAGCCTGCTCGGCTCGACCGACAGAATTTCAATTTTCCGTGGTGGTGCCGGCACAGGTAAGAGTTTTGTTCTCCGTGATCTCGTCAAGGCGGTTCAACTAACCGGACGGCGCGTGGTTGTTCTCGCGCCGCAGCGCCAGCAAGTGGTGGACATGGAAAAGGCCGGGCTTCCGTCGCCATCAACGGTCGCAAATTTTCTGCTCAAGCGCGAAATGGTTTCCGGCGCGCTGATTGTCGTGGACGAGGCCGGACAAATTGGCGGCCGGCAAATGCTCGAACTCCTGCGCCTGGCCCGCGAGCACAATGCCCGCGTGATTTTGTCTGGTGACACGCGGCAACATGGCGCGGTTGAAGCATCGGACGCGCTGCTCGCAATTGAGCGGCATTCCGGCATCAAGCCCGTTGAATTACACACGATTCGCCGCCAGGACCCGTCACTCGCCCGCACCGCTGCAGAACGCGCCCATATTCAGCAGTATCGCAAAGCCGTCGAAGCGGCAGCGGCAGGCAAGCTCGCGGAATCGTTCAAACGCCTCGATAAAATGGGCGCGGTCGTCGAGTGCGGCCTGGGCGAACAGGCCGACAAACTGGCCGGTGAATATGTCCGGCTCGCGGAACAAAATGCTTCGGCGGTGGTTGTTTCACAGACTTGGGCCGAGGTTCACCGCGTCAATTCACGCGTGCGGAATGCGCTCAAAGCAAAAGGATTGATTGGCGCAAATGACACAACGATTCAGGCGCTCGACAAACTCGATCTCACCAACGCACAAAAACGCGACGAACGGTTTTACCCGCCGGAGGCCGTCGTCGTGTTCAACCAGAAAGTCCGCGAGGCCAAACCGGGTGCGAAGGGAAAACTGGCGGGCATCGTCAAGCTGGGCGTTCTCGTGGAGGTGGACGGAAAGTTCGTCACTGTCTCGAACAAACTGCTGGACCGGATTACGGTTTGCCAAACGCGTGAAATCGTTCTTTCAACAGGTGACCGGCTGCACCTCAAGGCCAATCGCAAACTTGCGACTGGCGGCCGGGTCACAAATGGTGAGCTTGTCGCGGTTAAATCAGTCCGCGCCGATGGAGCGGTCGAACTGTCAGATGGCCGGGTCTTGGACAAATCGTTTCGCGAATTTCTGCCCGGCTATGCGGTCACGTCCTACGGCTCGCAAGGCAAGACGGTGGATCACGTTCTGTTTTCCGATTCGACCATCAGGGCGGCAACCAACGCACAGCAGTGGTATGTGACTATTTCACGCGGACGGCGCGGCATCCGCATCTTCACGCCGGACAAGCAGCAGCTACGCGACAATGTCATGCGCCCTGGTCATCGCCCACTGGCGATGGAATTTGCAATTGGCTTTGTTCCTCGTCGCAGTAACCGCCTTTGGAATCGGCTGCACGGCTATATGATGCGGTTTGGCCGTCGCGCCGCCGACAATTTTGTCCGGCTTACACTGGCCCGCCGGCATCGTCACCAAATCAAACAAAAATATGAGCGCAAAATCACCCGAATGTTGGGCGAATGAACCGCAAGCACGCGGCGTTCGCGTTGAAATCTCGGCGGATCATTCGATGCTGCTGCCCCATGACGAATTCGTTTTCGCCGAACTCAAACGCGACGGCGCGGACCAGACTCTCCGGCTGGTTTTCGTGACGCACGAAATCCTGGTCAGCGGCCAGTCATTACGCCGCATTGAGACGGCAATGCAGCGGATGGAATTATCACTCCTGACAAAATTGCCAGGCAGCCAGCGCTCGTTGATTGCGGATGGGCAGCCGGTGATTCTTGATATTGTCGTGACTGAAATGAAATCGTCAGACAAGCAACCCCAAGAACCCAGGGAGTGAGCGAATCACTCTGGCAACAGGCTTAACAGATTGGTTTTAATATAACGGCCAGCGGACTGCGGGTCGTAATTGATTCCGCCACGCAGCAACGGTTCCATATCTGAACAAAATCCACGGTCTTTGAGGTGCGTTTCAAGAATTCCAACAAACTCCGCGCGGCCCGCCTTGGTCCCCTCTTGTTTCATGTAATACTGAAACGATTCAATAATCGCGGACGGATCAACGATGCTGTTGGACTTGGTCAGCGCCCAATACAAATCGAACAAATCCCGCCCGCGCTTGCGCTGGAACATCGCCCGCATCTTGGTGCCCAGCATCTCATGAATATCGTAGCCCTTGATTTGCGTTTGGACGGATTTATCCCGGAACGGAAAACTAAACGGGATTTCCACCACGGAAAGATGCGGCTTGCGCTCGGTCACATTCGCCTCGACCACGATGTCCAACATCCGGCCAGATTCGATAATCGAAGGAATTGAATAGGTCATTCGCAAAACCCGCGATGGCTTGACGGTGTTTCGCAACGCCAATTTGATGGTGTCCCACACGGACGCCTTCGGCGTTCCCAACACGCCCGTCAAAACCCGCCGGACAGCCCGGCGGATATGCTCTTCCGGGCGGGTTCCCACCACCACCAAATCAATGTCTTCACTGTAGCGGGATGCTGGCGCGAGATGAACTTTATGCAGGAGCGTGCCGCCACGCATGGCGATTTGGCTGCCCAAAAAGGCATCATCGAAAAGCGCCACCATTGCCCGGCACAACAAAAGGTCCTGCTCAACTTGATGCTGCGCCGACCACGGCACAACAACTTGATGGGCAAAAATATCCTGGCGCGTGATCGGTGTCATAATTTCAGTTCGCCGGAATTATTGAGAACCTGCCAGCGTTCAACAACGGGAATGTTTTTGCGTTCACCCTTTAATGGAGACAGAGGTACTGTCACCAATTTGTCGGGAAGCCAATCGTAAATGACTTGAGCCAGTTTTTTCGCTCCGCCAGCTTCGACGACAAAACCCAGCCGCTGGGCGATGGCTGGCTCATTTTCCGCCTCCAGCACCCGTTTGAGTTCGCGGGCGCGCAAGACTGGCAATAACGGGCCGATGGTTTCAGCCGCGCGCTCGATTCCACCAATGCTGGTCGCATACCGGATAAGGTCAAATGCCGTTGCCTCCGGTGTGCTGATGCAAAGAGGAGACGCTGCCTGCGCCAGTTGTTGCGTTGGCGTTTGTGCAATCCCGCACTTGACGAAAAACCTGACCAGAATCCGCCCCAACTTAATTGTCCGGCAAGGCCGGTCAGTCATCACTTGTGTCACCTGCAACGCTTGGGGATTTGAACCAAACGAACTGGCCGCAGATTGGAGCGCCAGATAATATGGGCGGCCAAGCCAGGCAAAATAATCTTGTAGCCACCAGATTGCCGGGGGGGCGCCCATCGCGCGATGCTCCGGCCCAACGATTAGAAAAAACGGCTGCCTTGGAGAAACCCTGACCACTTTATCACGAAGCCTTGATAACTGACGCTTTGCAGCAATTGCCGATAACCCCGTTTCTTTCGTCAAATCAGTCAGTGAAAACGCGACGCGACCCAAAGCCATGCGCGCGTCAATAAAAGCTTCTGCTGCGCCAATCCGGCGGAGTTGTTGAGAGTTTTTAGGCTCTTTTTTCATTTGCGTATCGTATCGTCAGACGGTTCGTTATGCAAACGCAATATATGAGCCAAAGTGAAGGTTTCCATACGGAAAGCTCTGAAAATGACCCCTTTTTCTTTTAAGAAAGCCGGGCTGTTTTTTTTTAACACAATCAAAAATGCAAAGGCGGTCGGTGCGGCTGGACGGCGTAGCAGGCGGAACGAACGCATAGTCGTCTCCGCCAGCGCGACGGGAAGCGGCACGGACCGCCCATGATCCAAAACGTCGCGGCGCGTGCGGGCGGTTGGCGGAGCGAAATGAGCGCCGCCAACCGCCGCACGGGCCAGCGCGGCAACCTTCTTTGGTAAATTAGTGGGTATATCTCACCCCTTTTCCGGTTTGTGTTTGGATGGATGACGGGGGATTTTGATCACGGTTCTCTGGTGATTTGCTTTCGATAATGTCTGAAAAAAGATTGCCAACCGGCAGCGCCGCGCGCTGGCGCGGATCAGCATAATGGCTCGCGGTCATCTGAATCGTCGAGTGCCGCAATTGCGCGCTGCCGGCAAAAATGCCGTTTTGTTTGACGATGGCGTCGCCGAAGAGTTTCCGCAGTTCGTGAACTTTTTTCCTGGCCGAAATGCCATTGTCCTCCAGCCAGTCGATTAAAGTTCGCCAGTGCGGCTCACACCGATAGCGTTGGTACATGACCGGTTTCCAACTGCGTGTTGAATTGACAACAAAGGATTCCCCTTGCTCACTTTTGAAGCTCAACAATTCCTTCATCAGCGAGGGATCAACATAGACTGTCCCGCCTGAACCGTGTTTGGGTTCGATGAATTCGTTGGCTTCAATGCGAATGGAACTGTCTTCGGCATTCAGTTGGGACCACAGGCAAACATCCGCCTCGGCGCGGCGAAGCCCGGCGCAGAGGCAAAGGAGAAACAACTTGTAGGCTTCGGGATTCCCGGTTCGCAGTTCATTCCGAGCGTTTGTCACAAGTTTTTCGTAGGTGACACCGGCGGGGGTTTGGAACTTCATCGAGCCTGCCCGCTCAAAATCCACCGTCTCGAACCAATACGCCTGCCGTTCTCCGAGCTGGCCGTCAGGCACTTTGAACCTGGGGACTCTCACCGTGAAGTTGGGCTTGTTGATGATGTGCGAGCTGAAAAGGCTCTTGCAGTGGCGCAACGCGCTATTGAACGAACGATTCACCTCAAGCTTTCGGCGCGAATCACTGCCCGCACGTCTCAAATAAGCAATTTTCCAATCGGCCACGGCAGCGGGTGTGATGGCTGAAAGCGGAATGGCGTCCACTCTCTCGTGCCAACGGGACAGGCCGCCACCGTAATAATTGTAACGCGACGCGTCAGTCTTCACTCCCTGAATATGTGCCGCCAACATTCGGAAGTATTGGGCATAGCGACGGAATGTCTTCGTCTTGAGATTCGACGTTCTTTCAACCTCGGCAATGAATTCTCCAACAGTTGGGCCGAGTTCGCTCTGCACGGCCTCGACAGCGGACTTGGGGACAAGGTCCGCCAGGGTGGCCGACCAACCCTTGGCGACAAGTGACAAGTATATGTCACGCGCCTTTAATGCGGCTTCTTCCTTCAAGGCCGTGCCTAGAGCCAGTCGCCTCCTGATTCCGCCAAACTTCATCCGCACCGAATAATCGGGCACTTCTAAAGTCTTTCCTTCGTATTCGTAAGTTCTCCGCTCAACACGCACACGCCAGAAAGCGACGTGAGTCTTGGGGATGAAACGAGGGCGAGCCGTTTCTTCACGAACACGCAATTCGGTTCCGCTGCTTTTTAAATCGTCAGGCTGAACTTCGGGAATTCTCGCCGCATTCATAATGCTCAAGATTTACGGACCGAGAGCATATGGATCGTGGCGACTGCATTGGCGTGGCTGGCACACAACCTGTCATTGTCCGCAGTTGGGATCGCAAATGGCACAGTTCCCCAATAAGTGATCCTTGACAGGAATCAGAATGTGCCGTGCGTCTTGGGCAGGAGATAAACGGCGGCGCGTTTACGATCTGGTTCGCGAACGCCTCCAGTTTTCTGGGCCACTTCTGGGCCACTTTTTCGGTCGTGGTCGGTTGTGACGAGTTGCAACCCAAAAACGCGATGGCTTCAAAAATCATTGTAAACCATTGATACCATTGGTGTTATCGCAACTTGTCACAACTGACGACAACTGGCGATTACTGCTTGCTACCCCCGGTTTTCAAACTCATAATCGCTTGGTCCCCGGTTCAAGTCCGGGCGGGCCCACCATTTGCTTGATGATGTGGGCCAACGCCTGCAAATGGGTGGTTAGAGCAACCCCGAAGGCATTCGGGGTTGGTCCCCGGTTCAAATCCGGGCGGGCCCACCATTTTAAGCCATTGATTTGGAAGGGCTTCAGCGGCAAACGCGCCATAGTTTCGCAACTTCCGATTTTTGTCTGTTCCCTTTCTGTACCCCTTTTTCCGTTCCCATAGCCCAACAACAACGAACCCTCCCGCTGTCTCGTGCAAGGGTCCAAAAACACGAGCGCGCCACGAAAGACGGTCGATGCTGACTTCAAGCAGGAGGACCTTCGGACCTTCCCACCGGACCAACCTTCGAAAGACGTCGAGCAACAGCAAGGCGGTTCGGATTGCCCGTGGAATCAAGAAGCCAATTTGTTTTGATGACCTCATGTTCTTTGGGCCATCAGTTCTGTGGGGCATGCCGCCTTTGCGCCATGGTGTCTCCGTAGGCAAGCATATCCTTGAAGATTTGCGGCCGCTCGAAATACTCCCGATGCTGGCGGTAGAGCTGTGTGCGACGCAGCTTTCATTTGGCGATTTTTCCCGAAGACCAGAGGCGATATAGGCGCCTCATCTCATAAACGTCCCCGGCAATCCGACGGCACGGTTTCTCGGCATCTTCGCAGGAGATCACAAAATCGCCGGCTTGAACGGCGAGCAGAACGTTTTCATATAGCTGGCCCTCAGCTTTGTCAACAAATGCTTTTTCTGAAAGGTCAAGACTTGTCGTTCCCGCTAATTCCCCCCACATCGCCAGTCCCATAACTTGCGCTTCGTACCAGTCGCCGATGCCGGCGACAAAATGTTCGAATTCAGCTTGTGACAGGCTGGGCTGGCCCAGTATGGCTTTGGCAGGCGCCTTCAGTGTGGCCGGGCCCTGCTGTAGTAGCTGTTCCCGTCGGGCCAAAGCGCTCGCCAAACCGAGATGCATGAGCCCCGGGCTCTCGTCGAAATACTTTTGGTAAATGGGGTGCCAGGGCGTTTTCTGCAGGTCCGCGACCGCAATTTGACCATCTCGAGACGCGCGCCGCAGCGTTCGAATGTGAAATAAATCCTCGGCGGCCAACTCGCACAAACGGTCCAGTTCTGAAACAGGTATGTTGGCGTCCCCATCCAAGTTGGACAAGATCGCCTCCGCCCTGAACTCAGCGATGGCCCTGTTTTTGTAGAGAGTGCGGTCGATGTGGCTCATTTCCGGCCCGGACAGTTCGTGTCCCGAAGCAGTCAGCAGTATCAGATCGAGCAACCAATTTCTGATTGCAGGTTCCACACTCGTTATCAATGGATTGTGTTTAATTTCTGGCCTAATGCGCGTTTGTGGTTAAAGGTCGTTCCAAACTTAATTCCACATTGCTCGACTTTGGGGATTCGCCGCGGGGCATAGCCCGGCAAAACCCCACGATGTTTCCTCGCAAAAACTTTTTTTATTGCCTAATCACGGGAACCAATCTAATCTGTACACTATATTTATGCAATGCTTATTCTTTTCAACTTTTCGCGGAGCTTCCGTTGCTGTTGCGGCGTCCCGAAGCATTTGTGCGCGAGATTGGACCGGAATTCGTCAATTCAGCGTCGGCTCCATTTTGCGGTACGAAAAATTATCCAAGCCCGCTTGGCGAATCTGAGATCCGTCGTCATAGCCAGCCCATAACGAAAACCATGTTGGACAGCACCATGCAGCAGGCGTGCCCGGGCCGAGCGGGATTGATTGCTTCCATTACCGTGGAGGACGCGAATTTCATCGGCCACGACCAATACCCCGCCGCCTCCGCCGCGTGTCGCCGACTCGCGCAAAGTCTGACGCGGGCGAACTTGCCGCGCTGGCCCGTTTCGCGAGTTTTCGGCTGGCCAAGGTGGGTTTGCCTCCCGTGGCCGGCGAGGATGTCTCCCAAGATGCCCTCCTGGCTGTGCTCTGCGGCGCGCAATCTGCCTCCACCGGGCGCCACCCGCGGACGGTTGATCTGGTAGACGTCACAGCGCGATGCACATGGCGTCGACGATGCCCAGGCGCTGAGCTTTGGTAGGCGTCCAGCCAGGCCAGATCCGGGCACTGAGACCGGACGTAATCCAGGGCGCGCTCTTTGGGGTCGTCGCCCGTAAGCTCCCTGGTGGTGGTCGCCTGCCAGGTCAGTGGATTGATCCGGATGCTGGGAAAGTGTTCGATTTTCTGGTTTTGCGAGAGCGCTCCTCCGATGTGGCGAAGGGGCATATCGTGGAATTGCGCAACTTCGGTGTTTTCGAAGTCAGGGCGCGAATCGGGCGAATTTCCAACCGGCCAGGATCGGATGTGGCACTACCTTCCCACTCCGCAGTCAAGGTCAAGCCCGGCAAGCAGATGCGAGAAGCAATACTGAAGTTGTCCCCGGCACAAGCAGCGTAGAGGCTGCTTGCGGCAGATTAGCGGAGCTTGTGGGTCGAACAGTCTGACTTTTCATTTCCGCCATCGGCTCGGCAGAGGCCATGCGAGGATAAAAGAGGGGTGAGTATGGGAGGCGGCGCTAAGATACTTTCCAATTCCATTGGGTTTTGGGCAAGCGTCCCATCCATCAGGTTCCTTTTCCGAAATCCGATTGGTCCGTGCCGAGACCTTGGCCGCAACAACAGCCGCCGCGCGCCCGAAAGCCTAAAGAACTGTCCTTGCTGGCTGCAATGCGGAGCCATAGGGACTAGAACTTGCATGCTTTATGATAAAATTGGGTGTTGCGCCGTCGGATGACCACAGCATTTGTCCAAATGGGCGGGCAGGTGCTTGCTGCAACTCGGCCCGCCCTCCTTGACGGTGGCTGCCTGAATCGGCACCTGACCGAGAACTTGCCCACTCCAATCAAAAAAGCGCAGCGGTGGGGGGTGGGGGAAAAGGTGTTTGGGGTAGCTGATCGCGGAAGGTTTTGGAAAAGGTATTGAGGAAGGTTTTTGGGAAGGTCGTTGGAGGAGGGTTTTAAGGATGATCACATGCAAATTAACTCGCAAGCCTCACAGCTATCGACTATGATGCTCTTTATGAATCAGCCATTAAGGGGGATGTTTCGTTACCTGAGCCACCGCCGTGTTGTCCGGCAATTTCTCGGCCCCAAACCAAGGCGGGAGGACGGTCCGAAAACGGCTAATAAATGACGGCGAAACCGCCGAATTTCTGCCATGAAAACAAATCTCTTCAAACCCGGAATCTTGGCCGTTGCCCTTGTGGCGCTGGCATGTTCTTGCCCTGTGGTTCAGGCACAGAATATGATCATTTATTCCAATGCGCTCGTCAACGGCTGGGGGAATTGGGGCTGGGCCACGCTGAATTACACCAATACTTCACCGGTCTATACCGGCTGCACGTATTCCATCAGCGTGACGATGACCGCCTGGCAGGGGATTCAAATTGTGAACACGGAAATGCCGGATTCGCCTTACTCCAGCATCAGTTTCTGGCTCAACGGCGGCGCGAGCGGCGGGCAACATCTTCAGATGTATGGTCTGGAGCAGGTCGGAAGCTCTCAGGTCCAGTCCGCTGGTATCGACGTTGCTTTGACCACGCCGGTGGCCAATACGTGGGTCCAATACACCGTGACATTGTCGTCTCTGGGCGTGGCGAACATCACGAATTTCACAGGATTTGTCATTCAGGACTCCGCCGGCACGAGCGAGTCCACTTTTTACCTGGATAACATTCAACTCAACGGCACGGAGGCGCCTGTGGCCGGCACACCCACGGTGTCGCCAGCGAGTTCGGTTTATCCGGGGACAACCGTGACGTTGACCGAAAGCGCGGCCGGCGCCGGGACGCTCCACTACCAGTGGCAGACTGACGGCGGGGCAGGCGGGAGCCTTACCAATATTCCGGGCGCCACGGGGTCAAACCTGATGGAGACACTGAATGCTTTAGGCTCGTACAACTTCGACGTGATTGTCAGCAACAGCTATGGCACCAACAAGAGCAGTGAGGCGCTGCTGACGGTGCTGCCTCCCGTCAGCGTTACTATTAACGCGACCAATGTAATCAGCACGGTGCAGAACGACGCTTTCGGAATGTTCATGGCCGTTTGGGACGCCTGGGGGGCCGGTACGGCTGCCCCGCTCAAGCAGGCGGGCGTCACGGCCCTGCGCTATCCGGGCGGCAGCTATGCGGATATTTACCATTGGAGCTCATATCTATCCTCCCCCATCGATGGCGAGACCACCAATTTAGGCTACCTGTCAGGGAGCACGACACTGCCGGATTTTATCAACCTGTGTTCCAACGCGCAGGCGCAAGCAGTGATCTCGGTTGATTGGGGCTCCGGTTTCTTGTGGAACGCGGGCAAGACGGCGATGGCTGTCCCCGCTACGAACGGCACACCGCAGGAAGCCGCGGCGTGGGTCGCCTATTGCAATGCCAGCAGGAACATCTACGGCACCACGAATGATGTCACCATTGGGGTGGATGCCGAGGGTAATAATTGGCAAACCGCGGGTTATTGGGCGCATCTGCGCGCGTCCACGCCGCTGGGCACTGACGACGGCTCCAATTTTCTGCGCATGAATCACCCCGTACCTGTCGGCATCAAATATTGGGAGATAGGCAATGAGCCCTACGGCGACGGTTATTATGGGGGCGGCAACGATTGGGAACTTGATTACGCCGTTGCGTATCCCTACACGACCTATCCCCGTTACACCAACGCGCTTCTCTCCCCGGCGGCGTATGGTCAGGCGGTCAAGGCATTTTCCATTGCCATGAAGGCGGTCGATCCCACCATCAAGGTGGGGGCCTATTCCAGCACGCCGCCGGGCGACTACAGTTGGGATTACATCAACGGCGTCAACAACGGCCAGCACTGGACACCGCAAGCATTGGCGCAATGCGGCAGCAACATCGATTTTGTCATTGTCCACTGGTATCCCAGCTCTTCAGATGAAACTGGCACCGACCTTTTGGCGCAAGTGGGCTCGACCATCCCGGTGATGATAGATGGCACCGGTCCTTACCCGCACACGGGTACGAATTCCGGCTTGGAAGATTGGATCACCAATTACTGCCCCAACCCCGGCAACGTCCAGATTGCAGTCACCGAGTTTGGCGCCGGCAGCGCCGCCCTGGCAAATAACATCGGCACCGTCCCGATTCTCGGGCCTGTCGAGGCGCTATTCTGGGCGGATTGCATGTCCACTTGGCTGAACTACCCTGCCTTTGCCAATGCCGACTGGCTGGATTACGACTCCGATTCATTTCTCGGCAGCGGTTCTAATGGCCCGGTGGTTTATGCCATGCAAATGCTTCGGCATTTGTGCAACCCCGGCGATGCCTTCGTCAAAGCGACATCGGACACCACCACCTTGCGGGTGCAGGCTGCGGCGCGGCAGGATGGCAACCTGGGAATCCTGCTCATCAATGAAAGCATGAACATCAGCCAATCGGTAAACCTGACGATCTCAAATGCAAACCTGGACGCCACCGGAACGGTTTATCAGTTTGGAACCAACAATTGGAGCGGGACCGATTACACCAGTGAAGTGCCGTCGTCGGGGCCCAGCAGCAACAGCATTTCCAGTGTCGGCAATAACTTCAGTGTCACCCTGCCCGCCTACACGATGGACGTGCTGGTGATTCCAGTTCTGAGCAACACGCCCCCTGTGCTGGCGGCTATTTCCAATTACACCGTGAACGTGGGCCAGACGGTGGCCTTTACGGCCAGCGCCACGGACAGCAACCAGCCGCCGCCAACGCTGACGTTCAGCCTGTCAAGCGCCCCTGCCAATGCCAGCCTGGCTCAGATCAACAACACCAATGCCGCCTTCTCTCTGCGACCTTCCGTTTCGCAAGCCAGTTCCACCATCCCCATTTCCCTCTCTGTGAAGGACAACGGAACCCCGCCGTTGAGCGCGACGGACACTTTCTCCGTGATTGTAAATCCAATCATATCGCCGACGCTCTCAGCGTTCGCCGCAAACCCGGCCAACGGAAATTTCAGCCTGACCGTCAGCGGCATGGCTGGCCCTGACTATGCGGTCCTGTATTCCACCAATCTCCTGAATTGGAGCACGATCTTTGAAACCAATTCGCCGCCGCTGCCCTTCACTTGGGTCGATACCAACGTGAGCCTGACGAACCCGGCTTCCTACTACCACGTAATATTGGGTGCCCCGCTGCAATGAATGATCATGGGTTCCCTGGCATCTTGCACAGACATTGATTCCGCCGCCACCAGCGCCGCGCTTTCGGGAGGCTGGCGGAATTCCTTGTGTTCTGTTTCCGCCGGGCCAGGCTTCCGAAAGAGCACCCCGGATTCGTGCAGGGTTGTACCGCCAAGGCGTTTTCCCGCCGCAACCGGGCAAATTGGGTACACCCTTGGGGAAAAAGCAACGCCTTGGTGCCAATGCGTACCGAATTCAGGCGTCTGGGCGAGGTTTATTGAAACAACCATCAACAGGAAAGCCAATAAAAGAAGGCCGGATGCTATGGTAACATTCGGCCCTCATCATTCATCCAGAATGATAATTGGATAAGAAGGTGAAGGACGTATTCAACCTAATCAAAGACCCATACCACCGTATCGACGCGGTTCAATGAAACCTTTATAACCTTTCCCCCGAATCTGCTCCCTGCGGGTTCCCAATCATGCCGGTGAACTGGCAGTAGTCCCCGTGCGGAGACAACTCCACCGTCATGAGGTGTCTGGACAGGAACCTGCCCGGGAGGATTTCTTCCCGACTGGCGAAGCTCTTGCGTGGAGCGAGCTGCCACCAAACCCCTGGTTCAACCGGGATTTTCTTGGGGGATTCTGTAACCAAATGGTAACGAATTTGAACGTGAAGCCTTGCGGCAGAGTGCTGCTCTGGTGGAGTTCAGTGCGTGGTTGTACGGCCAACGTTTTGTTTTGTATGGGCCGAAGTTGTTGGCTCTGCGTGGGGATCTTAATAAATGCCTGCCGCTAGCTCCCGGCGAAATCGCCGGGACGAGAGTATAGCCGTTAGCCTCAAGGCACCCAGGATCGTAGGCGCCGGAATGAATTATTCTTGGCTGGCGGTGATTCTGAGGGTGATTTAGCCAGGGGCCAGGAAGTTGCCTTTTCCGGCACCTGATGGATGGCAGTCCCCGGCCGGGGACTTCTATTTCCTCGCAGACAGGTCAGTCTCGATCCCCGCCCTAACTTGACGGAACGATAGGGTACTTGCCTCAACGCCGCATGCGCTCCCATGCCGGTGCAGAATGCCTCGACAACACTGCCAGAGAGCCTCTTGGGGCTACAGGTCGTGCGCCATGCCCGGCAGATCGTCTTCCAGATGGCGGAAGTGGCCGTGACGCGAGAGTTGTTCCGGTCCATTTTACAGGTGATTGAGAGCGAGAGACTGCTCGCAAGAGCAGTCAGCTGGATGAAAAGTGAGAGGAATCACCTGAAAACATCCATCAGCAGGGGGGGAAGTGTCTTTGCCTCCGGTCCAAGAGGCCGATTGGGAAGTGAGAATCGGTTGCGAGCAGGCCAATTGCACCGAAAAACGGCGTTTGGACATTGCGAAATGACTTGTAAATTCAGGCGGAGGGAAGGTAATTACGAAAACAGCCAAAAGCAGATCATTTACGCCATGAACAACAAATCACATGGGAAATCCCAGATGAAAACAAAAACGCCATCCGCATTGCGCATAACCGGAACGCTGTGCCTTGGGATTGGCTTGGCGGGTTGGATCGTCTTCCCCACTCCCGGCCAGAACATTGATTCGAAGCAGCGTGAGTCGCCACTGAAACCGTTGCCGGCAACGGTGAAGCTTCCGTACATCTGCCGTGACCCGGAGGCGGTCGATTACAGACACTTCACCAACCACAGCGCGCCGCTGACCAAACTGCCGGCGTTTAATGCGGAGAATCCGTTTTCGGTGGATTTGCGTTCGGGGGATGCTTCGCGCCTGGATTTGCGCAATTCGGCGGCAGACCTGGAACACGCCACTTTCGACAGCCAGACAACTTGGCCGCCTGATGATCGCCTGCCGCCCGGCTTCGATGCGGTGCGCGTCCTTGAGCTGGGCAAGAATCCCGGTCTGGGCATCCGCAAGCTGCACGCACAAGGGATTACGGGCCACGGGATTGGCATTGGCATTGTGGACCAGACATTACTAACGCGCCATTCAGAGTTCGTTAAAGCGGTCAAGGAGGCTGAAGCCGATGGCATCTTTGTTGCCTGGTGCAGCCCTGAGGCGCGATTTCCCGTTCGTGGCCTGGGTCTTTTCCAATGCTTGCCGATCGCGACGACTTCAATGCCTACACCATCGCGTACCCCGATTTTGGGCCGCTCTATGTTCCTATGGCCTCGCGCACAACCGCCAGCCCCACGGGCGTGAATGACTACGCCTTCTACGGCCCTGGCGGCGCAAGCTGGACAGTGCCTTATGCGGCGAGTGCCTACGCCCTCGCCGCCCAAGCTGATCCCAACATCACGCCAGATCAGTTTTGGTTGCTGGCCGTCAAGACCGGGCGCCGCATCCAGATGGAATCCCATAGCCGGGCCGCTTCCGTAGGACCGGTCCTCGACATGGAGGCTTTGATCAAAGCATTGCCCCCAAAAGGCCCAGTCAAATGAAGCCAGCCGGTTACGCCGGTCCACCCAGAGCTGAATGGCAGGAGCCGTTCAGGGTACGATCACCCTTTAAGGTAACTTGGACCATCCGCCGAAATTGAGCCTATGATGAATGAGCGCAGCCCTTGCGCAGTCCACAGCGCAACCTTTGCGCGCCTGTGTGGTCAGCTTGCTGGCAGCTTGGCACTCCGGGGCGGAACAATATTTTTGGCGTCCCCGATTTCGATAATCGGCAACAAAGAGCATCTTGCAGTGCAGACATTTACAGCGAGTGGGGTGTGGCTTCATGGAGTCGAAAAGCCTCCCCCTTAAAAGGCCAACTGGGCGACCGCAAACTGGAAGAAAATCAACCGGCGAATAAGACGGAAAAAGAAGAGAAGAAGAGACGTTGGTGCCACGGAGCAAACGGGAAAGATTTCACCGGCAAATATGTTGGACAGGTCACGCCCATCGAAGCCGTCGCGACCGACCGCCACCGGCTCGACTCTTACAGTTACGATTTGTGCGCCAACCAGAACCTGCTCTATTCAGCTTATCCCGACGAGCGGTTCCGGCATTTTCGCAAGACTTTCGGTTACGCCAATCAGCCGTTGGACGGAATCTGGTTGCGCGCGCCGTACCTGCATAACGCCTCCGTGCCGACTCTGCGCGATTTGCTGGAGCCTTCCCGGGCGCGTCCGAAATTGTTTTATCGCGGCTATGATGTTTACGATCCGCAGCGCGTGGGCTTCGTTTCCGATGTTGCCGGGGAAAACGGGAGGAAGTTCTTTCTTTTTGACACGAGCCTGCCGGGCAATGGAAATCTTGGCCACGAGGGCCGTGAATACGGCACCGAACTGTCCGGCGAGGAAAAGGACGCCATCGTGGAATTCCTGAAAACTTTTTGACCACCCTGGAATTGCTATGAATTCGAAAAGAAGAACAAAGTGGTTGCGGGTTGCCGCGGTTTTGATTGTGTTGGCCGCGCTGGCCGGCTGGTTTGCCTGGTACAAATTGTTGCGCGCGGAGCCGGAGCCGAAATGGGCCAATGAAGGCGAACGGTTCAAATACGGCTCGATTGGCGCGGAATTCAGCCGGGGCATTCCCTACTGGATTTGGGAGGTGCTGCCGCGCGTATTTCCCGACTTGATGCCCGGGCCGGGCGGTTACAAATCATTTGGCCTGGTTTGGGAGGAAGGCCGGGAAATGCCAGTCGGATTCACCAGGCAGGTCATCGGTTTTCCGCGCGTGGCGAACAATTGCGCCATCTGCCACACCGGCACCTGGCGCAGCAAGGAGGACGAAGTGCCGCATGTCGTCGAGTGCAGTCCCGCCAATACCGTCAATGTCAAGCCATGCTACGGTTCCTGACCAAAGCCGGCAACGATCCTCGTTTCAACGCCAGCACGCTGCTCGCTGAAATCGAGCAGGACACCAAACTCTCCATCGCAGACCGCTTGATCTACCGATTTGCCTTGATCCCGCTCACACGCAGCGCCCTGCAGCGGCAGTCACAGCAATTTACATGGATGAACCGCCCCGGTTGGCCGAACTGGGGCGATGGCCGCGACGATCCGATGAACCTGACCAAGTATTTCATGACTTCGATGCCAGTGGATGACTCGGTCGGACAGGCGGATTTTCCGAGCAATTGGAATTTACAGGCGCGCAAAGGCACGAACGATTTGCTCAACTGGTGCGGCGAGTCGCCCGCGGTGCGTTCGGTGTTGATTGACTCCGCCCTTGGCCTCGGCGCCGCGCCGGATAAAACCAGTCCGCTCACTTATCCCATTGACCTCCTGGATTGGAAACTTGAACGCCGCTCCTGGTTTTTGAAGCGAATGGAGTCTCTTGAAGAATTTCTCAGCGCCGCACAGCCCCCCAAGTATCCCTTCGCCGTGGACACAGAACTGGCCGCGAAAGGCAAGCCCGTTTACGCGCGCTACTGCGCCGATTGCCACGACGTCGGCGCCCCGCGCACCTGCAAGGTCATGCCTGCTGCCGAGATTGGCACCGACACCAATCGTATGGCCACCTGGACGCAAGCGGCGGCGGACCAGGCCAACACGGCGGTGAAAGATCTTGGCATCATTCGTCCGAACCTGATTCATAATTCCGGTTATTGTTCGCCTCCGCTTGACGGCCTCTGGATGCGCGCGCCGTATTTGCACAATGGTTCCGTGCCGACGGTGCGTGACTTGCTCGAACCTGTGGACCGGCGGCCAGCGAAGTTTTATCGCGGCTACGACGTTTACGATCCGGTGCGCATCGGCTTCATCGCCAGCGGCCCGGCGGCAGAACACGCCGGCTTCCTCGTTGACGTGACGGTGAGAGGCAATGGCAATCAAGGTCATGTTTACGGAACCGATTTGACCGACGCGGAAAAACAGGCGCTGCTGGAGTACCTCAAAACACTGTGAAGCACGAAAACTGAAAAAATCGAAACAATAATATATGAGCAAACGAATTATTTTTTGCGCTGATGGCACTTGGGACAGTCCGCCAAATGACACCAACGTCTATAAACTGTTTAAAGCGACCCTTATTACCTCGAACCAGGTTGTTTTTTACGATGACGGCGTGGGTTCTGATGGAACTCCACTTGAAAAGCTTGCGGGCGCGGCAATCGGCGAGGGTATTTTCCAGAAAATCAGAGACGGCTACACCAAAACTGCCCATGTGTATGACCAGGGTGACGATATTTTTATATTCGGGTTCAGTCGGGGCGCTTACACGGCGCGCAGTCTGGCAGGAATGATTGCAATCTGCGGTTTGCCAACTGGGGCATTTGACGATGATCTTGTCAACGCGGCGTTTCAGGCTTACAGAAACCCGGCTCAACGGGCCGCGTTTGCGGCCAACTACCCGTTGTATGACGCCAAACTCAAAATGGTGGGAGTTTGGGACACGGTAGGCTCGCTGGGGCTCCCTGCCATCGTCGGAGGGGTTGATCCCGTTGTTGTGGCTTTCTGGACACAAGTTTGCATCCGGATGTTTTGAACGCTTACCAAGCCTTGGCCGTTGATGAGCGCCGGGTGGAATTCCCGCAAACTCTTTGGACTCCGCCTGCGCCGCCCGTCGCCGGCCAAGTGCTTGAACAGGCGTGGTTCTCCGGCGTCCACTGCGATGTCGGTGGGGGCTACCCCGAAACCGGCCTCTCCGATATAACTTTCAGTTGGATGGCCGGAAAAGCGCAAGAGCTTGGATTGCAACTTGACCCAAATGTGGCGGCACAATATGCCTTGCTGGAGCCCAAATTTGCGATAGACCAGATTCACGAGTCGTGGAATGTGTTATGGCTCTTTCCGAAATCACGCACCATCACGAACAATGCAACACTCGGGAACAGTGTTGCCATCCGCTGTCAACACGATAATATTTACCAGCCCTCAAATCTGAACCTGACTCACAATGTGCCCGCCGCTTCCTACCCACTGGTGCAGGTGGTGGCGCCACCGGTCGAATAACAAACGAGGCTTGCAAAAAGGCGCGTTCATGGAAGAAACAACCTCGAATAAAACGGCGGATCCAACTAATTCTGCAGCGGCTCAGACTGCTGGTCCCGGAGCCGGTGGCGTTTCCTTTCCCCTTAAGTCGATCAACCTTGTGTCTGACACGATCGAGAAGGGCGAGATGCTGCTGGGTTATGCCGCAGAAGTCGGAATTCCCGCGGAAGACGACGTTCGTGATGCGATTTTGTCGGCAAGGGTTGCAAGCGATGGCGGGAGTATCAGCGGCCAGGCGGTGGCAAATCTTCTCAAGGCGTTCACCAAACTGGTCGCGCTTGTCAGGCCCGTGACAGTGGATAGTTTGAAGGCTTGCCGTCATCGGGAGGAAGCCCGGGAGACAATGCGCATGTACGGGCTGATCGCAATCGGAATAGCCTGCATGATAGTGATCATTTCGATGATTACTTTTGTCAGCAACTCCATCTCGGAAAAAATCAGGCTCGATGTGAAGACGGCCAATGATCTGGCCTCGAAACTGAGGGCCGAACTGGGTCCGGCGTCAATCCCCCAACCCTCCACCAACATCATCGCCGGAACCAAACAGGCGTCCAATTTTTCGCAAGAGGATGTCTGGTTTGGGCCGGGTGGAATTCCAGTTGGGCTTGCCGCCAGGGATGTTATAAGCGACCTGCAGGAATTCGCTGCCACCATGCGCGAAATTGACGGTTACTCCAGGCAGTTGCAGTACTTTCTATTAAATTTTAAACCTGTTTCTTACTCGAGAGGCGAAACGAATAAAGATGCCAGTCGAAGGCGGCTCGAGCTCACGCCCGGGTTGAATGTTCGGCTTTCCCAGGAGCTCACTCAAAAGGTCGATGAGTATCAATTGGTCAGAAATATTGGGAACAGCGTTCAAGAAAGGGTGACGGTTTGGTACGGGGCGATCGCCACCTGCCTGCTGCCCGTCCTGTATGCCCTGCTGGGGGCGGGGGCGTATCTGCTGCGTTCCTATGAAGACCAAATCAAGAATCGCACCTTGATCGGTGGCGACCGGCATATTTCCCGCTTTTTGATCGCTGGCATCGGCGGCCTGGTCGTCGGCTTGTTTAATGTCACTCAGGGCGTCACCATTTCGCCTTTCGCCGTTGCTTTCCTGGTCGGATACGCGGTGGACGTTTTCTTCGCTTTCCTGGAAGGTTTGTTGCAGATGTTCAAGCGGGGTCCGGGACCGCCGGGTCCGCAAACAGTGCCGCCCACAACCTAGACCTCCATCAAGCACTCTTCTTCAGCAGCGTTAGCAGCGAAAACTCGTCCCACTATTGGAATATGTCGGTTTGAGTAGCGGATCCGCTAGGGGGGGACAACAAGTTTCGGTTAGTGACGCTCTCCCAAGTAATGTTTTCTGACTGGTCAATCTTGAGGTACTTATATTGAAATTCTGTGGATGCCGGAAGGGACACCGTAACCGACCAGACCGGGTACGGGACGGGCGACAATTGCACGCCCGCCTGCGGCTTCCATGCGCCCAACAGGGGATGGTTGCCGACAAGGAAAACTTTCTGACCCCAGGCGGTTGGGGCGTTGACGTTGAAGTTGATGGTGACCTGGGGCTGGTCGGAGGCGTAGCGCTGGATAACAACGACCGGGGCGTCGTTGTGGCCGTTTTTTATGGCTGCCACCAGGTTAATGTACTCCCCCATGGCCCAACTTAGGGGGCGCATCGAGCCTGTGGCGGTACCTGGGATGTCGTTGGTGGGGGTGTCGGTTTCCCAGTCGGTAGTGTTCGTGCTGATATTCCAGACCTGCTCGGGAATGAATCCAGCCTGAGAGGAAAACTGCTTGAGAGCCGCGAGATAGGATTGGCCATCGGCTCCATTGCCGGAAAGGGATATTTGGTAAATGCCGCGCTCGGCGGTGAAGATCGGCCAAAGGCGGCCTCGCCCGGAGCCGTTGTAGGGGGTACCATCGTTGTGCTCTCCGTAACCGTCGTGGTTGTAACGGAACCATGCGTCGCCTTTGCCGGGAATGGTTTGCTTGAGAATGCTGTCATACTTGGGAATTGTCTCCAATATGGTCCAGTTGCTCGGGCTCATGTCGCCCAGGCGGACCAATTCGAGGAAGCCCCCGTCAACGATGGCGCGCGGATCATAGGCCCCGACGCCGTTGCCAAAGGTGAGCTGGACATTGGTGGCATAGGGTTCCTGATTTTGATCGATTCGGATGTAATAGCAGTTATCTCCGTAAGGCCCGTTTGTGGTGAAAGTCCAGTTGGCGACGTTGTTCCTCCACGCGTCGGCGAACTGTAGATATTTGGCGGCGTCATTGGTATCGGAAGAGCGGGTGGCAAAATCGGCAGCGCAAACGAGGCCGGCAATTTCGGCGGCGATGGTGGAAGGTGAATAACCGGACATTTCCTCCCAACGTTCCTCCAGCGTCGATGGACCAGTGCTGGCGACATAGTCGGCGGCCAGTTTTATCTTTGGCCATAAGTCGAGCCGATTTAATTTCCACGCAAGGATGATGGGCATGGAGGATTCGTCCATTTGTGTGCTCGACCAATAGGGCATGCCGCTATCGAAGGTGTTTTGCGGAAATCGGCCTGGGGTTGAATAGGGATTGCTGCCGCTCACGGTTTGCATCTGGGTGTTGAAAAGGAAATTGACTGCCGAGTTGGCGGAATTGGTGTCACCGGTGGCAATTAAAGCGCTGGCGAATTTGAAGAGGTCGCGGGCCCAAACGAGATGATAGCCGCCGCTGTCCTGATCGCCGTTGCTTGGACCCCACGGAACGCCAAGGCCGGCGACCATCGCGCCGTTGGTTTTGTCCTGGGTGGATTTGAGGGTCATGGCGGCGAGGTAGTATTGATCGCCGGCGGTGCCGCCCTGATTATTCAAGTTTTGGCAATAGGAATTCCACTGTTGGGCGTAGTTGGCTTGGAGGAGGTTCAGGTCGGAAGCTAATGTGGCACTGGCGTTATCCATGGCCGCTTGTTCGTTTGTGCCGAAACCGAGGACAAGGTCAAAGGAAATACTGGAACCGTTGTTAGTCCCGAAGTCCAGCCAACCCATTTGCGCGACGTTTCCGCCGTAGGCGGCATCGAATTGCCAGTCCATCGTCCTGTCATCAGCCCCGCCGAACAGATCGGTCCAGCCGTCATTTACCCCAACAAATCCATTGGAGACTTCGGCGTTTGTGCCGTTGGTTTTCCAAGGGAGTGAAACGCCCAGCGCGGAGGAGGTGGTGTTTGGTTTGGAAGCAACCAACATGATGCGGCTGCCATTGGTGAGGGTGCGGGAATTGTCGTTGCCGCCCTGGTTTTCGATTCCGGGGTGATTGAGGACAAAAAGATTAAAGTCCTGAACGGTTTTACCACTTTGTAGTGTCTGGAAGACCACCCTTTGCACGATTGTTGGCCGGGAGGGGTCCGTGAAAATCGTCTTGGTGGTTTTCCATGTCCCATTGTTGGCGATGGTCGACGATTGCCAGATCAAAGCGCGCTTGTCCACCAGAGCAACGTCTTGCTGGGTTTGAAGTTTTTCCTCAGCGTCATTGGGCCCCATTGTTTTGGCAGTGTCCTCGACGAGGAATTCCATATCGATGTTTTGGATCCGATCAGGGGATGGATAAAAGACTTCGGTCAGCATTCCTTGCGCGCCAGTGAAATAGACCGGTGAAGCGGCGCTAGCAGCCCGTTAAAAAAGACTCCATCACTGTATATTTGATTGAACGATTTAATGGTTTGGGCGTCAGATGATCATGGCAATTGGACGACGCACCCCCAAACAAGACGAACTGTTCATC